>JBMFRA010000007.1:3614-75442 GCA_049968315.1 Acidobacteriota bacterium | reverse complement strand
GACCGCCCCCGCCCCTCCTCCGCCCCGCCCCGCCGGGACCGCGACCCCCGGAGGGGCCGGTAACGCACCGGCGCCTGCGGCGCGGGGAAGACCCCCCAGGGGGTACAATGGCTCCATGCCGAAGGAACTGGACGGACGGCGCATCTTCGCCGTGGGGGAGTTGGTGGGATTGCTCGCCTCGGAACTGGAGGCGGCCTTCCCCGACGTGTGGGTGGAAGGGGAGGTCTCGGGCTTCCGAAAGGCCGCGTCGGGCCACTGCTACTTCTCCCTGAAGGACGAGAAGGCCGTCCTCAAGGTCGTCCTCTTCCGCACCCACGCCCAGCGCCTCCCCTTCCTTCCGGAGAACGGGGCGGTGATCCTGGCCCGGGGCAAGCTCTCCGTCTTCGAGGGGTCGGGGGACCTCCAGCTCTACGCCACCTTCCTGGAGCCTTACGGCCTGGGGGCCCTCCAGATGGCCCTGGAGCAGGCCAAGAAGCGCCTGATGGCCGACGGCCTCACCGATCCGGCCCGGAAACGGCCCATCCCCCCCTTTCCGCGGCGGGTGGGGGTCGTCACCTCCCTGGAGGGGGCAGCCCTCCGCGACGTCCTCGCCATCCTGAAGCGCCGGGGGGCCCTCTTCGAGGTGGTGGTCTCTCCGGCCCTCGTCCAGGGGGCCTCTTCCGCCGAGTCCATCCGCCGAGCACTGGCCCGCCTGAAGGGGATTCCCGGCGTGGACGTGGTCCTCATCACCCGGGGCGGCGGCTCCCTGGAGGACCTCTGGGGCTTCAACGACGAAGCCTTGGCCCGGGAGGTGGCGGCCTTTCCCGTCCCGGTGGTCTCGGCGGTGGGCCACGAGGTGGACACGGTCCTCTGCGACCTGACGGCGGACCTCCGCGCCCCCACCCCCTCGGCGGCGGCGGAGCTGCTCACCGCCCGCATCGAGGAGGCCCGCCTGCGGACCGCCGAGGCGCGGCGGCGGATCCCCCAACTCCTCGGCGCCCGCCTGCGTTCCCTGGCGGGGCGGCTGGAGGCCTGCCGGCCGGAACAGTTGGGGGCCCTCCTGGCCAACCGCCTGGAGCGGGCGGAGGAGCGGCGGGACTTCCTGGAGGAACGCCTGAGGCGGGCGGCGCTGGGGCGGCTCCAGGTGGTGGAACAGCGCCTTGCCCTGGCCCTTCGGGCCATCACCCCCGACACCGTGAAGCGGTGGCTGGAGGGGCTCGGCCAACGGCTCCACACGGCGAGGGAGCGCCTCTGGGCGGCCCTGCCCCGCCGCCTCGAGCGGGAAAGGGACCGTCTCCTGGCCGCCCTCCGGCTTCTCGACGCCTTGAGCCCCCTGAAGGTCCTGGGGCGCGGCTACGCCGCGGCCCTGGACCCGGCGGGCCGCCCCGTTTCCGACGCCGCCGCCCTCTCCCCCGGCGACCGCCTGGAGGTGCTCCTGGCCAGGGGGGCGGCCCTCTGCACCGTCCTCCTGACCCGCCCGGGAAGCCCCGCCGCCCTGCTGGGGTTCGTTGACGCCGGCCCTCAAGAAGCCGTACAATCGGCCTCCGTGGAGGATCCCCGTGGACGAAAAGAAGAAGACCCCGCCCTTTGAACTCCGGATCCAGGTGGACGAGAAGACCGCCGAGGGTACGTACGTGAACTTCCTCTCGGTCTTCCACAACCAGGCCGAGTTCGTGATGGACTTCGGCCGAATCGTTCCCGGGAAGCCGGAGGTGAAGATCCAGGCCCGCCTCCTGACCAACCCCATCGCGCTGAAGCAGATCGTGCGGACCCTGGCGGAGAACCTTGAGCGGTACGAGGCGGCCTTCGGCCCCGTCCCCTCGGCGGACCCGGTCCAGCCTCCCAAGGGGATGCTCCAGTGAAGCTGGGTTGGTTCGGCGCCGTGCTGGTCCTCCTCCTGGGGGCCGTCATCGGGACCATCCTGGGGCAGGTGGTGGGCATCCTCCTCCCTTCGGGCGCCCTCCACGAGATCTTCTTCAAGGGGGTCTCCATCGGCATCAAGGAGCCGCTCCACCTGGACCTCTCGGTCCTTCAGGTGGTCTTCGGGATCACCCTCTCGGTGAACCCCCTGACCCTGCTGGGGCTCCTCCTCGGCATCTTTCTCGTGGTGCGGTTCTCCAAGTGACCGAGGTGATTCTCGCCTCCCGGAGTCCCCGCCGCCGGGACCTGCTGGACCTTCTGGGCGTTCCCCACCGCGTCGTTCCCTCCGGGATCCCCGAGTCCCCCCTCCCAGGGGAAGTCCCCGAAGAGACGGTGGTTCGCCTGGCCTCGGAGAAGGCCGAGTCGGTGTTGAAGGAGGCCCCCCCCGGCGCCCTGGTCATCGGCGCCGACACGGTGGTGGTCCTGGACGGGGAGGTCCTCGGCCAGCCCCGGAGCGAATGGGAGGCCCGGGGAATGCTCCGGCGCCTCCAGGGCAGGAGCCATACCGTCCTCACGGGCCTCTGCCTCCTCCACCCCCCCCATTCCCCCGCCCGGGGCCTCTCCCGCAGCCGGGTGACCTTCCACCCCCTCTCGGAGGAGGAGATCGCCTGGTACGTCGCCACCGGGGAGCCCATGGACAAGGCCGGGGCCTACGCCGCCCAGGGCCTGGGCGCCGCCTTTCTCGCCTCCGTGGAAGGTTCCTTCCACAACGTCGTCGGCTTCCCCGTGGACCTCTTCTACCGCCTCCTTCCCCAGGCGGGGCTGTCCCTCCAGGCTCTCCGGGCGGCCCGGCGCTGAGGGGACGGCGGCGGGCCCAAGGCCGGAGCGCCGCTTCTCGGGAATCCTCAGCGGCTTTCGGTCCGGAACGCCGGGGCTCAGGTCGGGCCGCAGGTCTCCCGGATGGCGGTGAGGAGGGCGTCGAAGTCGAAGGGCTTGGCGAAGACCCGCAGGACGCCGAGGGCCTGGAGCTCCTCGGCGGGGGGCAGCGAAGAAGCCGCGGAGACGACGAAGACGGGGACGCCGAGGTTCCGCGCCTTGAGGTGCTGGAGGAGGGTGAGGCCGTCCATGCGGGGCATCATGGTGTCGGTGAGGAGGCAGGTGGGGGGGGCCTCCAGGGCGCGGGCCAGCCCCTCCATCCCGTCGGCCGCCTCCACCACGGCATAGCCTTCGTTCTCCAGGAGGGTCCGGAGCACCCTTCGAATATGGGCGTCGTCCTCCACCACCAGGACGGTCTTCATGGCGGGGCGAGGGGAATGCGGGCCAGGAGCCTCCACAGGCCCTGGCCGTGGACCAGCTCCAGGCCGCCGCCGAAGGGTTCCAGGACGGCGGCGAGGTACGGCAGGCCGGGATCGAGCCAGGCCTTCAGCGGCGGGCCGCCGGGCCAGTACACCTTCCGGAGGAGGCGCCCGGCGTCCAGGAGGTCCGAATCCCCCTGGAGGGAGTAGACCGCCGTGGCCTCCCCTTCGGCCTCCTCGAAGGTCCACCGGGGGGGGCGCCCCGCGGCGGCGGCGAGGGTGAGGGCCGCCCCCAGGAGGCCCGTCTCCAGGGGAAGCCGGGGAACCACCGTGAGGCCTCGGGGTTCCCCCTCCGGGGGGGCGATCCCCGTCCTCTCCGCCTCGGCGGTCCGGCGCAGAGAGGCGGCGGCATCGGCCAGGGGCCAGGGTTCCGTCTCCTGGAGCGCCCCCTGGAGCTCCCGGATCCGCCAGTACCAGCCGGCCATCCGCTCCACGGTCCGAATGTTGGACTCGAGGATCGCCAGGGCCTCCTCTACCTCAGGAGAGGGGGATTTCAGGTACATCTTCAGGAGGTAGTGGGCCCCCCGCAGGTTGGTGAGGGGTGTGGCGAGGTCGTGCTCGAAGAGGAGGCGTTCCGCTTCGGGCTTCATGGCCGCCCCCGAAAGGCGTCGGGATCGATCTCCAGGCGGTTGAGGTGGTCGTAGACGCTCTTGCGGGAGAGGCCCGCCTCCGCCGCCGCCTTCTTCACGTTGCCCCGGTGCCGCTCCAGAAGATCCATGAAGTAGCTCCGGTGGAAGCGCTGGAGGGCCCCGGCGTAGCCGGCGGACTCGCCGGCCAGGAGGTCGGGGACCGGCTCTTCGGCGCCGGCCTGGATGATGTCCTGCGCCCCAATCCGTTCCCCCCGGCAGAGCACCAGGGCGCGCTTGAGGGTGTTCTCCAGCTCCCGCACGTTGCCGGGCCAGTCGTGCCTCAAGAGCTTGTTCTGGGCTTCGGGCGTCAGGCCGCGGACGGCGGGGTTGATGGCCTCCCGGTGCAGGCGGATGAAGTGGTCCACCAGGAGGGGAATATCCTCCCGGCGTTCCCTGAGGGGCGGCATGTGGATGCTCACCACGTTGAGCCGGTAGTAGAGGTCTTCGCGAAACCGGCCGGCGGCAATCTCCGCCTGGAGGTTCTTGTTGGTGGCCACCAGCACCCGGACGTCGGTCTTGACGCTCTGGGTGCTCCCCAGGCGGCGGATCTCCCCGTCCTGAAGGGCCCTCAGGAGCTTCATCTGGATGGAGAGGGGGGCGTCCCCCACCTCGTCCAGGAAGAGGGTGCCGCCGTCGGCCTCCTCGAAGAGCCCCCTCTTGGAGGCGGTGGCCCCGGTGAAGGCCCCTTTGGCGTAGCCGAAGAGCTCGCTCTCCAGGAGGGTCTCGGGCACGGCGCCGCAGTTGATGGGCACGAAGAGGCGCCCGGCCCGCCGGCTCATGGAGTGGATGGCTCGGGCCACCAGCTCCTTGCCGGTCCCGCTCTCCCCCGTGAGGACCACCGGAACGTCCCTCCCCGCCACCAGGCCCACCATCTGGAAGACCTGGCGCATGCGGGCGCTCACGCCAATAAGGTTGGGGGGGGCCTGGGTGCGGGAGAGGCGGTCCTTGAGGTCGCCCAGCTCCTGGCGCATGCGGCACTGCTCCAGCGCCTTCTCCACCTTCACCTGGAGCTCGTCGAGGATCACCGGTTTCGTGATGTAGTCGAAGGCCCCCGCCCGCATGGCTTCCACCGCCGTCTCGATGGAGGCGAAGGCGGTGATGAGCATGACCACCACCGAGGGGTGGCGGTGCTTCACCTCCCGGGTGAGGGCCATGCCGTCCATCCCCGGCATGATGAGGTCGGTGAGGAGGAGGTCCACCTCGTTCTGTTCCACCAGCTCCAGGGCCTCGGCGCCGTTCCGCGCCGAAAGGACCCGGTACCCGGCGGCGGAGAGGGCTTGCCCCAGGATCTTCAGCGTGTCGGGGTCGTCGTCGGCGAGGGCCACCGTGGCTTTTTCGTCCATCTCCCCCTCGTTTGGGGCCATGGTAGCCCAACCAGCCTGTCCGGGGCAACCCGGCGGGCTTTCGCGAAAAAAACGTAATGCCCGTCACAAAAGGGCCTATATTTCCCCCGGGGTCCCCCGGGGCCTAAACCTCCCCCCCGCCCTCCCGGTCTTCACCGGCGAGCCCCGCGGCGGGGCCCCATCCAAGGAGGACGAAGATGAACGGAAAGCCCCTCGCCATCTTGGCCGCCACCTTCCTGCTGGCCGGCGCGGCCACCGCCCAGACCCCCCCCAGTTCCGCCTGGCTCTCGGGGAACGTGGAAACCGTCACCGCCGATTCCATCGCCTTGCAGGGCTTGGCCTTCCCCGTCGCCCCCGGCGCGGCCTTCGCCACGGTCCTCCCCGACGGCACCCTGGCGGAGATCCCCCTGGCCTCCATCGCCCCCGGCATGCCCTTCCACGGCCACGCCGTCCTCGGAGACAGCGGCTTCGCCTGGGCCGGCGGCTACGTCGGGAACCACTTCTTCTGGCACGGGGTCGTCACCGCCCTCACCCGGGACGACAGCGGCAAGCCCCTCACCGTCACCCTCGATAACACCGTCACCATCCACGTGGGCCAGGCCCGGGTGGTGGGCCTCCCTCCCGGCCAGCAGAAGGCCGGCGACGTGGAAGAGCTGGCGACGGCCCTGGCCGGGGCCAGCGAGCCCTTCCTCCTCCAGGAGGGGGCCACGGTGGGGGTGGGCGGCATCGCCCGCGACGGCGTCTTCGCCGCGGTGGTGGTCAACGTGGCCGCGGTGGACTTCGCCTCCACCGGCACCATCTCGTCTCTCCTGACAGGGGACGGCGGGGCCGTCACCGGCTTCACCCTGGAGAAGAACGGCGCCCTGACCACGGTGCACCTGGCCCCCTTCACCCTCATCCGCAAGGGCCGCCGCGTCCTCACGCCGGCGGACCTCCAGGCGGGCATGCGGGTCTTCGTCACCGGCAAGGCCCTGGAGGACGGCACGGTGGTGGCCCTGGAGGTCAAGGTCGCCAGGTAACCCCTCATGCAGGAAGGACCCGGCGGGCGGCCTTGGGGCCGCCCGTTCGGCGTTTCACTCCTCCCGGGGGACCTCCTCGAGGAGGACGACGGCGTGGCAGGCGACGGCCTCCCCCTTCCCGACGTCGCCCAGGCCCTCGGAGGTCTTGGCCTTGACGTTGACGTGGGAGGGGTGGACCTCCAAGAGCTGGGCGATCCGCTGCCGCAGGGTGTCCCGGTACGGTCCGATCTTGGGCCTCTCCAGGACCACCGTGAGGTCGGCGTTCCCCACCCGGTAGCCCGCCCGGTGGACCCGGCGGAGGACCTCTTCCAGCAGGGTGGCGCTGTCGGCTCCCTGGTAGCGGGGATCGGTGTCGGGAAAGAGCAGGCCGATGTCCCCCAGCCCGGCGGCCCCCAGCAGGGCGTCCATGAGGGCGTGGAGGAGGGCGTCGCCGTCGGAGTGGCCCACGGTTCCGTGGGGGTGGGGCAGGGTCAGCCCCCCGAGGCGAAGGGGCCGGCCCGCCGCCAGCCGGTGGAGGTCCCATCCGTGGCCGACTCTCATGGGCGCTCCTTGAGAAGCAGGGCCTCCAGGAGGGCGAAGTCCTCCTCGAAGGTGACCTTGAGGTTCTTGCTGGTCCCGGGGACCCAGGCCACACGGCCACCCAGGGCCCGAACGTAGGAGGCGTCGTCGGTCCCCTCGAAGCCCTCCGCCAGGCCCTTCTCGTAGGCCTCCCGGATGAGGACGTAGGGAAAGGCCTGGGGGGTGAGGGCCCGCACCAGGCACCGGCGGTCGGCCACCTCCAGGAGGCGGCCCTCTTCGTCCACCTTCCACAGGGTGTCCACGCTGCGGGAGGCCAGGATGGCCCCGTCGTTTCGCTCCAGCGCCCGCAACAGGGCCCGAACCTCCTCCACCTCGAAGAGGGGCCGGGCGGCGTCGTGCAGGAGGACCACCTCCGGATTGTCCGCCTCCAGGGCGCGGAGCACCGCCAGGGCCGACCGGGCCCGGCTGGCCCCCCCGGCAACCCAGCCCCGGTAGCACCGGACGGGGTTCAGCTCCACGATTTCCTCCAGGAGGCTGCCGTACTCCGGCGGGACGGCCACCCGGAGGGCCTGTACCTCCGGAAGGGCGTCGAAGGTCTTCAGGCAATAGGTGATGAGGGGCTTGCCGAGGACCGCCCGGAAGGTCTTGGGGAGGTTCCCCCCGACCCGGACGCCCATGCCTCCGGCCAGCACCCCCACGGCCACCCTCGGAGACGCGGCCACCCCGACCCCCTTTCCGAGAACCCCTGGCCGGCGGAGCGGGCGGGCGGCGGCGCCGTCCCGCCTCGGCCCCCCGCCGGGAGGACTAGACCTCCAGGATGTCCGCCTCCTTCTTGGAAACGGACTTGGCGATCTCCTCCACCGCGCGGTCGTGGAGCTTCTGGATCTCCTCGAAGCCCTTGTCCCTCTCGTCTTCGGAGATCTCCTTGGCCTTTTCCTTCTTCTCGAGGGCGGCCCGCCCCTCGTGGCGGATGTGGCGGACGGCGACCTTCCCCTTCTCTCCCACCTCCCGGGCCTTCTTGCAGAGGTCCTTGCGGCGCTCCTCGGTGAGCTGGGGGACCGGCAGGCGGATGATCCGGCCGTCGTTGGAGGGGGTCATGCCGAGGTTGGCCTCGAGGATGGCCTTTTCGATCACGGAGATCTGCTTGGGGTCCCACGGTTGGATGACGATGAGCCGGGGCTCGGGAACGGAGAGGGTGGCCACCTGGTTGAGGGGGGTCTTGGTGCCGTAGTAGTCCACCTTCACCGGTTCCAGGATGGCCAGGCTGGCCTTTCCCGCCCGGATGGAGGCCAGTTCGTGGCGGGTGGCTTCCACGGTGGCCTTGAGTTTCTCCTCCACATCCCGAAGGACCGCTTTGACCATGGCCGACCTCCCGATGCAAGTGCCGGAGCAAGCGCTTGAGGCCCCATTATCTCCGAAGGGGCCGTTCTCCTTCAACCCCCGCCCGGCGACCGCTCCCGGTCCCCGTCAGGGTGCCCCCCCCTCCCGCTCCGCCTCCGCGAGGACCTCGGCGGCGGCGAAGGTGGCGTTGAGGGCTGCGGGAAAGCCGACGAAGGGGGCGAGGAAGAGGAGGATCTCCAGGACCTCCTCCCGGCTCATCCCCGCCCGGACCGCCGCCCCCACGTGGGTCTTCAGTTGCGGCCGGGCGTGGCCGAGGGCGGCGAGGGCTCCCAGGGCCGCCGCCTCCCGCAGCCGCCCGTCCAGGCCGGGGCGGGAGTAGACCTCGCCGAAGGCGAACTCCACCACGTACCGGGCCAGGTCGGGGGAGAGGGCCCGGAGGCGCTCCACCGCCTTCATCCCCGGTTCCCCGTCCACCTCCTGGAGCCGCCGCCATCCCCGTTCCCACGCGCCTTGGTCCATGGGTCCGCCTCCTTACCGGTGCTTGCGCCTTCGGCGTGTTTTTGGTAGAATTCCGCTTTCGCGAAGGAGCTCCACCATGGCGAGAGTTTGCGAAATCTGCGGAAAGAAGCCCTCCGTGGGCAACAACGTGAGCCACGCCCACAACCTCACCAAGCGCCGCTGGCTTCCCAACCTGCAGTCCGTCAAGGCCAACGTGGGCGGGACCACCAAGACCCTTCGGGTCTGCGCCAAGTGCCTCAAGGCCGGCAAGGTCCAGAAGGCCGTCTGACTTCCCCCAGAAACGCTTCCAGGACTTCCGCGGCTCGGGCGGAGGCGAGGCCTTCGCCCAGTTTTTTTTGGACCTCCCCGGCAAGCCGCTCCGCCTCTTTCCTCGCCCCTTCCCCCCGAACCAGGATCCCCTCCAGCGCCTCCGCCACCCGGGGGGCCGTACACTCCCCCTGGAGGAGTTCCGGTACGGCGTCCCGGCCCAGGACCACGTTGGGAAGCCCCACCCGAGGCAGGCGGACCAGCGTCTTTCCGAGCAGATAGGTCAGGGCCGAGACCCGGTAGACGATGACCTGGGGGACCCCCAGGAGGGCCGCCTCCAGGGTGGCCGTCCCCGAGGCCACCGCCGCGGCGTCGGCGTGGCCGAGAACGTCCAGGTACTCTCCCTGGATCCGCTGGAGGGGCGCACCGCCGCAGCGCTCCCAGAGGGCCTCGGGGAGACCGGGGGCCCAGGGCACCAGGAAGAGGCTGCCGGGGCGGCGGGCCTTGAGGAGCCGGGCGGCGTCCCTGAGGACCGGAAGGGTCCTCTCCACCTCCGAGGAGCGGCTCCCCGGCAGGAGGGCCAGCCGGGGAACCCCCGGGGGAAAGCCGTGGCGGGTGAGGAAGTCCTCCCGGCGGGAAGGGGGGGCCGTCTGGCCCGCCAGGGGGTGGCCCACGAAGCGCGCCCGCACCCCCCGGTCCCGGAGGAAGGCCTCCTCGAAGGGAAAGATCACGAGGCAGAGGTCGGTGAAGTCCCGGAGGAACCGGGTGCGGCCCCTCCGCCAGGCCCAGACCTGGGGGGTGATGTAGTACACCACCGGCACGCCGAGGGTGCGGGCGAAACGGGCCAGGCGGAAGTTGAAATCGGGGAAGTCGACGAGGACCAGGGCCCGGGGGCGCCTCTCCCGGAGGGCCTCCTTCAGGCGGCGGAACTCCCTCAGGAGATCGGGAAGGCGGCCCACCACCTCCCCGATCCCCACCACCGCCAGGCGCTCCAGGGGAACGAGGACCTCCACGCCGGCGGAGGCCAGCTCGGGCCCGCCGGCCCCGAACCAGCGGGCGCCCGTCCCCCGGGCGGCGAAGGCCCGGACGAGGGCGGCGGCGTGCCGGTCCCCCGAGTGCTCCCCCGCCACCACCATGAGCGCCGGTCCTTCCGCCATCGCCCCTCCCTCTCCAGTGTAGAGGCAAGCCCCCTCCGGCGGGAAGCCCCCGCCGGTTGAGAAAAGGCCGTTTTCCGAGTAGAATGAGGGTCTTGCCTTTGGGAGGAGCGGCTCGATGAACGTGCTCAAGACCATGCGCAACATGGAATTCCTCAAGATTCTCCTCTGGATCGTGGTGATCTCCTTCCTCCTCGCCATGTTCGCCCTCTGGGGCGGCGGCCTGGAGTACGAGAAGGGCCACTCCCTCTTCGGTCCCGACTTCGCCGTGAAGGTGGGAAAGGAGAGCCTCTCCCCCGGGGCCTACCGCCTGCAGTACCGGTTCTATACCGAGCAGATCCGCCAGATGCTCGGCGACAACTTCCGCGACGACTTCCTGAGGGGCGCCGCCCAGCGGGTGGCCGACGGGATGGTGGACCAGCTCCTGCTGGCGGAACTGGCCCGCAAGTACGGCCTCGAGGTCTCGGACCGGGAGCTGGCGGAGACCATCCAGCGCCTCTACCGCTTCCAGGACCCCCAGCGGGAGTACCCCGAGACCCTCCAGCGCCTGGGGGTTTCCGCCCAGGAGTTCGAGGATTTCCTCCGCAGCGACCTCCTGGCCCAGAAGGTGCGGGACTTCCTCACCGAAACCACGGTCATCCCCGAGGACGAGCTCAAGCGCCGCTACGTGGAGGAGAACGACAAGGTGGACGCCCTGGTGGCCCTCGTCCCCTCGGGCAAGTTCCTGGCGGCGGTTCCGCCCCCCTCCGAGGCCGAGCTCCGCGCCCTCTACGAAAAGAAGAAGGCCTCCCTCCAAACCCCGGAGAAGCGGGCCATCGAGTACGTCCAGGTCACCGAGCAGGCTATCCGGCAGGCCATCAAGGTGGACGACGCCCAGCTCAAGGCCTACTACGAGGCCCACGCCGGCGAATTCGGCACCGCCGCCGGCCAGCGCCGGGCCAGCCACATCCTCATCCGCGCCTCGGAGCAGGACCCGCCGGCCAAGCGGGAGGAGGCCCGGAAGAAGGCCGAGGAGATCGCCCGGCGGGCCAAGGCCGGCGAAGACTTCGCCAAGCTCGCCTCCCAGTACTCCGAGGACGGCTCCAACGCCAAGCAGGGGGGCGACCTGGGGTACTTCCCGCGGGAGCGGATGGTCCCGGCCTTCTCGGCGGCGGTCTTCGACCAGCTGCACGCCGTGGGCGAGATCGCCGGCCCCGTGGAGACCCCCTTCGGCTTCCACGTGGTGAAGTTGACGGGCATCGGCGGGCAGCCCCGCCCCTTCGAGGAGGTGAAGGCCCAGGTTCGCCAGACCCTGCTCCTCAAGGACCCCGGTTACCAGAAGCAGGCGGAGGCCCTCCTGGAGAAAGCCCGGAAGGACTTGGAGAAGGCCAAGAGCGACGCGGAAATCCAGGCGGTGGCTAAGGCGGCGGGCGTGGACGTGGTGAAGATCGAACGGCCCTTCTCCAAGAAGGAGCCCGCCGGCACCCTGGGCCGGGACCCCAAGGTCCTGGAGGCGATCTTCAAGGCGGAGGTCGGCAAGTGGTCCGGTCTCTTGGAGGTGCGGAACAGCCCCGTAAGGTTCAAGGTGACCAAGGTGGAACCGCCCCACCCCGCCACCTTCGAGGAGGTCCGCGCCGATTTGGAGCAGGAGGCCCGGAACGAGAAGGCCTTCGAGCAGGCCCGTTCCGAGGCGCTGGCGCTGAAGGCCGCCGCCAAGGACGCCGCCTCCCTCGAGGAAGAGGCCAAGCGGAAGGGCTTCTCCGCCCAGAAGAGCGGCCCCGTGAACCGCAAGGGGAGCGTCCCCGGCGTGGGCTTCGACGGGGGCCTCATGGAGGCGCTCTTCTCCGCCCGTCCGGGGGAAATCGGCGGCCCGGTGAAGACCAAGTTCTCCTACGTGGTTTTCGTCGTCACGGAAAAGACCCCCGCGGATCTGGCGGCCTTCGAGAAGACGAAGGACGACTACGCCCGCCAGCAGCGGCGCCAAGCGGCTTCCCAGTTTCTGGACGACTACGTGGACGCCCGCAAGCGGGAGCTGACCGAGAAGAAGGCCATCCTGTTCAACCAGGACCTCATCGCCAGCCTCGAGCCCCAGAGCCGGTCCTGAGGAGATTTCCATGGTGGGACGGAGGCGCCTCCTAGCCTTCTCGGCGTGCCTTCTGGCCCTGTGGGCCGGGGCGGCGGGAGAGCGGGGCCTGCCCCTGGACCTCAAGGTCCTCTGGCCGCCGGTCCTCTCCGGGGAGACGCTGTACCTCTTCGGCGCCGAAAACCGCCTCCAGATCCTGAAGGCGGGGGAGGGGGCCCCCCAGTGCTCGCCGGCCCCCGTGGACTCCTCCCTGGCCCCCCTGGCCACCCGAGAGGCGGTGTGGGCGCTGGACGGGTCGGGGGGCCTCTGGCGCCTGGGGGACGGCCCTCCCCGGCTGGCGGACGGGGGGTACGCCGGCGCCCTCCGCCTCCTGCCGGGGGAACCGAGGCCCGCCATCCTCCTGAAGGATCGGCTCGTCCTCCCCGACGGCCGGCCGGTACCCCTCCCCTTCGAGGCCTGGGACGGCAACGCCCTGGGGGACGGCGGCTACTGGATCCGCGGGGAAGCGGCGGCCCTGCGTCTCGCCGCCGGCGGGACTCCGGTCTTCGCCTGGACCCCACCCTCCGGTGCACCGGGGCCCGCCCTCCTCGCCGGGGACCGCCTCTACACCGGCACCTCCCGGGGGGACCTGGTGGCCCTTTCGGCCGCCTCGGGACGGAAGCTCTTTCGCTTCGCCGCGGGAGGGGAGCTGATGGCCCCACCCGCCGCCGCATCGGGCCTCGTGGTCTTCGCCACCTCCAACCACTTCGTCAGGGCCCTCGACCCGAAGGGCCGGGTCGTGTGGCACTTCCGGCTGGAGGGCCGGCCGCTTTCGGGGCCCCTCCTCCTCCCGCAGGGGCTCTTCCTCTCGGAGGCCGAGGGCTCCCGCCTTCTCCTCCTCTCGCCCTCCGACGGCAAGCTCCTGTGGAGCTGGCGGTGCCCGGCCGGGGACCTGCGGCTTCCCCCGGCGGTCTCCGCCGAGAGGGCCTTCGTACTCGCCTGGACCGACGCCCGGGAGCCCCTCCTGTACGACGTGGCGCTCCCTCCCGCCGGGGCAAAGGGGGGGCCGCGGTGACCGCCTCCCCCCTCGTCGTCACCCTGGACGGCGCCGCTCCGGGCCCCGCGGTGGAGGCCTTTCTCCGCGAGGTCCGGCCCATGGGCGTGCTCCTCTTCGCCCGCCACCTGCTCTCCCCTTCCCAGGTTCGGGAGCTCTGCGCCTGCGTGCGGGAAGCCCTTCCCGGATCCCCTCCCGAGCGGATCCTCGACCAGGAGGGGGGGCCCGTGAACCGCCTCGCGGCCCTGGGGGCCCGTTACCCCGGCGCCCAGGACCTGGGAGGGGACCCCCTTCGGGCGGAGGCCCTGGCCTTTGAAATGGGCGAACATTTGAGAGACCTGGGCTTCTCCGGCGACTTTGCCCCGGTGGTGGACTTGGGGCCGGCCCTGCCGGGGACGGGCCTGGAAGGGCGCCTCTTCGGCGAAGACCCCGAAACGGTGACCGCCTGCGCCGGGGCCTTTCTGGACGGCCTCCAGCGGGCCTCCCTCTGGGGCTGCCTCAAGCACTTTCCCGGCCTCGGTGGCTCCCGGGTGGACAGCCACCGCGAACTGCCCCGCATCGAAGGATCCGCGGCGGAGCGGGAGGCCCACCTCCTTCCCTACCGGCGCCTCGGGGGAAAGGCGATGGCGGTGATGGTGGCCCACGCCGCCGTGGAGGCCTTCGGCGGGGAACGCCCCACTTCCTTGAATCCTGTGGTATACTCCGCCCTCCGGAGCCTCGGCTTCCAAGGGATTCGCATCACCGACGACCTCTCCATGGGCGCGCTGAAGGAGTGGGGAACCCTGGAAGCCAAGATCGAAGCCGCGCTGGCCGCTGGGGCCGACGCCGCCATCGCCGTGGCGCCGGAAGAGGAAATTCGGAGGACCGCCGAAAGGCTGCGGGATTCCCTCCCCTGGCGGGAGGCGGTGGAGCGGCTTCGTAACCTTCGGGGAGGGAGGATCCGGTGAACGCCGGTGGGAGTCCCTGCATCCTCATCGTGGACGATTCGCCGGCCCTGCGGGCGGAGATTCGGGAAACCCTCCGCTCCCAGAACCCGGGAGCCACCTTTCTGGAAGCCGGGGACGGCCTGGAGGGGATGCGCCTCCTCACCGACCACCAGAAAGAGGTGGACCTGGTCCTCTGCGACCTCGTCATGCCGCTCATGGACGGTTTTCGGTTCCTCCAGATGCGGGCCTCCCAGCCCGATCTGGAAGACATTCCCGTCCTCATCCTGACGGCCGTGACGGAGGTGGACCAGAAGGTGCGCCTCCTCTCCGCCGGGGCGCAGGACTACATCGTCAAGCCCTTCCACCCGGGGGAGCTCCTGGCCCGCACCGCCGCCCACCTCAAGCGGAAGCTTCTAGAGGACGAGCTAAAGCAGAAAAACGAGCTGCTCCTGGAGCTGTCCACCACCGACGGCCTCACAAGAATCCACAACCGGCGCCATTTCTTAGAGCTCACCCTGGAGGAGCTGGAGCGGAGCCGGCGGATGGACCTCCAACTCTCCCTCCTCCTCTTCGACGTGGACCGTTTCAAGCAGATCAACGACACCGGGGGCCACGAGCTGGGGGATCGGGTCCTGGTGGCCGTCTGCCAGGCGGTGAAGAGCCACCTCCGGAAGTACGACAAGTTCGCCCGGTACGGAGGGGACGAGTTCACCGTCCTCTTCCCCCAGACCGCCGCCGACAAGGCCCTTTCCATCTCCCGCCGCCTGGGGGAGGCCGTGAGGGACCTGCCCCCCGGCGAGACGGGGGGGCTCACCGTGACCCTCAGCGGCGGCGTGGCCTCCCTCACCCCCACCATCATCACCGTGGACGACCTCATCCGCGCCGCCGACGCCGCCCTCTACCGGGCCAAGGAGGCCGGGCGCGGGCGCATCCTAGCGGCCTGGGAGAGCTGAGGCGCCGGGGACGAGGGGGCGGTCAGGCCTCCTCGCCGCCTTCGGGCCAGCGCCCTCTAGGAGGGGTGCCCTTTTTCCACCCGATGCGGAAGCAGTCCCTCCCCCTGGCGGAGAGGAGGGCGAGGAGGGCGGAGAAGTCCACCGCCAGAACCACCGCGGTGAAGAGACCAAAGGCCCGCAGGCCGAAGACGTGGGCGGGGGGCAGGGCCTCCGCCACGCGGTACCAGAGCCTCAGGGGCCCCTCCCCGATGCCCAGGGCGGTCTTGGAGACCACCACCAGACCGGTGTAGACCACCCCCAGGTACCACCCGGCGGGGTGGCGCATGCGGACCAGGAGGCCCAGGGTGGCCAGGAGCACCGCCGGCGCGGCGAAGAGGGCGAGGAAGGCGGCCAGGAGCCGGGGGGCGGTCATCTCGCCGTGGGGGCCCGTCTCCACCGCCGCCAGGAAGAGGAGGAGCCCTCCCAGGAACCACTCCCCCCCTTTGAAGGCGAAGTAGTAGCCGAGGTATCGGGACCTGCGGGTGGGTTCGAGGGCGCTCTGCTCCATCCAGCCCTCCCTGCCGCCTCCCGGCGGCCTCTTCACAGGATCCGGGCCTTCAAGGCCGCCTGGATGAAGGGGTCCAGGTCACCGTCCAGGACGGCGTCGGCGTTGCCCACCTCCGTCCCCGTCCGGTGGTCCTTCACCAGCCGGTAGGGCTGGAGGACGTAGGAGCGGATCTGGCTGCCCCAGGCGATCTCCTTCTTGGCGTCCTCCACCGCCTGGCGCTCCTTGTTCCGCTTCTCCAGCTCCAGCTGGTAGAGCCGGGAGCGGAGAATCTTCCAGGCCGTCTCCCGGTTCTGGAGCTGGCTCCGTTCGTTCTGGCAGGTCACCACGATGCCGGTGGGGAAGTGGGTGATCCGCACGGCGGTGGAGACTTTGTTGACGTTCTGCCCCCCGTGGCCCCCGGCGCGGAAGATGTCCACCCGCACGTCCTTGTCGGCGATCTCGATCTCGATCTCCTCGTTCACCTCCGGCGAGACGAAGACGGAGGTGAAGGAGGTGTGGCGCCTCGCCGCCGCGTCGAAGGGCGAGATCCTCACCAGGCGGTGGACGCCGCTCTCGGTCTTGAGGTAGCCGTAGGCGTAATCTCCCTTCACCAGGAAGGTGGAGGCTTTGATGCCCGCCGTGTCGCCGTCCTGCCAATCCCACAGCTCCACCTCGTAGCCGTGGCGCTCCGCCCAACGGACGTACATCCGGTGCAGCATGAGGGCCCAGTCCTGGCTCTCCGTTCCCCCGGCGCCGGGGTGGATGGTGACGATGGCGTTGTTGGGATCCAGCGGCCCCGACAGGAGGGCCCGGACCTCCAGCTCCCCGAGGAAGCCCCGCAGTTCGCCGAGGGTGGCGGCGAACTCCTCCCCCGCCTCCTCCCCAGCGGCCTCGAACTCCAGGAGGGTGTCCAGGTCCCCCACCAGGCGGTCCAGGCGCTCGATGTCCTTCACCCGGGCCTCCAGGGTCCGCTGGTCCTTCAGGATGGCGGCAGCCCTGGCCGGGTCGTCCCAGAAGCCCGGCGCCGCGGTGATCCGGTGGACCTCCTCCAGCCGGTTCCTCACCGAGGCTTCGTCAAAGACAACCCCGAAGGTCGATGGCCTTTTCCCGGAGGCTTCGAAATTCCTGCTTGTGTTCTTCGAGGATCATGGCGGGCCTCAGTACTCGTCTTTCATGTAGTTGGGGGCTTCCTTGGTGATGACGACGTCGTGGGCGTGGCTCTCCTTGAGCCCCGCCACGGTGACGCGCAGGAAGCGGGCCTTGGTGCGCAGCTCCTCGATGGTGGCGCACCCGGTGAGGCCCATGCCCGACCGGAGCCCCCCCACCAGCTGGGTGACGACGAATTCCAACGTCCCCTTGAAGGGGACCATCCCCTCGATCCCCTCGGGAACGAGCTTGGAGAGGGGCGCCTGGCCCTCCTGGAAGTACCGGTCCGCCGATCCGGCCTTCATGGCCGAGAGGGAGCCCATGCCGCGGTAGGCCTTGAAGGTCCGGCCCTGGTAGAGGATCGTCTCCCCGGGAGCCTCTTCGGTCCCGGCGAAGAGGCTGCCGATCATCACCGAGTGGGCGCCCGCCGCCAGGGCCTTGACGATCTCCCCGGAAAAGCGGATGCCGCCGTCGGCAATGACGGGGATCCCTTTCCGGGCGGCCTCTTCGGCGCAGCGGGCAATGGCCGTCACCTGGGGGACACCGGCCCCGGTCACGATGCGGGTGGTGCAGATGGACCCGGGGCCGATGCCCACCTTCACCGCGTCGGCGCCCCGCTCGACGAGGGCCCTCGTCCCCTCGGCGGTGGCGACGTTCCCCACGATGAGCTGGGCCTCGGGGAGGGCCTCCTTCAAGGCGGCGGCGGCGTCCAGCACCGCCTGCGCGTGGCCGTGGGAGGAGTCCAGGACCAGAACGTCCACGTGCACCTCCAGGAGGGCCCGGGCCCGGTCCACCACGTCGGGTCCCACCCCCAGGGCGGCCCCCACCCGAAGCCTCCCCATCTCGTCCTTGCAGGCGTTGGGGAACTTGATCTTCTTCTGGATGTCCTTGACGGTGATGAGGCCCTTGAGGTGGTACCGGTCGTCCACCACCAGGAGCTTCTCGATCTTGTACCGCTGGAGGAGCCGCCGGGCCTCCTCCAAGGTCGTCCCCACGGGGACGGTCTTCAGGTTCTCCTTGGTCATGAGCTCGGAGACCGGCAGGTCGGTGCGGTCCTCGAAGCGGAGGTCCCGGTTGGTGAGGATGCCCAGCAGGCGGCCCTCGGGGGTCGTCACGGGGACCCCGGAGATCCGGTACTTCTGCATGAGGTCCAGGGCGTCGGAGACCGGTTGATCGGGGCCGATGGTGATGGGGTTGGTGATCATCCCCGCCTCCGACCGCTTCACCCGGTCCACCTCCTCCACCTGCCGCTCCAGGGGCATGTTCTTGTGGATGATTCCGATGCCGCCCTGGCGGGCGATGGCGATGGCCAGGGTCGCCTCCGTCACCGTGTCCATGGCGGCGGAGACCAGGGGGATGTGGAGGCGGATCTGGGGAGTCAGCCACGTTCCCGTGTCCACCTGCTGGGGGTGGACCGTCGAGTGCGCGGGCACCAGCGTCACGTCGTCGAAGGTCAGGGCGAGGGCAGGCGTCTCTTCCAGCATCCGGGGCTCCTTGTAAGCCCTTAGAATACCTTATGTTGGCCCCCATGAAAAGCCCGCCGCCCCCTTCGCCCCTTCCCCGTCCCCCGCCTGGGCTGGTAGGCTGGGGGGGAGGGGGAGGAGCCATGGACCTTCTCGCGGAAATTCGGGCGCGGGCGGCGAAGAGACCGCAGCGCATCGTGCTGCCGGAGGCGGAGGACCGAAGGACCCTGGAAGCCGCCGAGACCCTGGGGAGCGCCGGAACCGCCCGGGTGATCCTGGTGGGCCGCCGGGAGGCGGTGGAGGCGGCGGCGGGGAGGGCGGGCCTTTCCCTTTCCGGGGTGGAGCTCTTCGACCCCTCGGAACCCCGCTTCGCACCGGAGGCGGCGAGGGTCTACCTGGAGCGGAACCGGAGCCGGGGGGTCTCGGAGGAGGAGGCCCGGAGGCTGGCCCAGACCCCCCTCTACGCCGGCTGCCTCCTGGTGGCCCTGGGCCGGGCCGACGGGGTGGTGGCGGGCGCCACCCACACCACCGCCGACACCGTGCGGGCCTACCTCAGGTGCTTCGGGCCGGCGCCGGGCATCCGGACCGTCTCGTCCTTTTTCCTGATGGTGACACCCCGGAGGGAATACGGGGAAGAGGGGGTCTTCGTCTACGCCGACTGCGGCCTGGTGCCCTACCCCGACGCCGCGCAACTGGCCGACATCGCCCTCTCCTCGGCCCGCTCCTTCGAGCTCCTCGTGGGGCGGGAGCCGAAGGTGGCCTTCCTCTCCTTCTCCACCAAAGGCTCCGCGGAGCACGAAGCCGTCCGCAAGGTCCGGCGGGCCCTGGAGGCCTTCCGGGCCAAGGCCCCCGCCATCAAGGCCGACGGCGAGCTCCAGGCCGACGCCGCCCTCGTGCCGGCGGTGGGGGCCTCCAAGTCACCGGGGAGCCCCGTGGCCGGCCAGGCCAACGTCCTCGTCTTCCCCAACCTCGACGCCGGGAACATCGCCTACAAGCTCACCGAGCGCCTGGCGGGCGCCACGGCCCTGGGGCCGCTCCTCCAGGGGCTGGCGGCGGCGGCCAACGACCTGAGCCGGGGCTGCACCGCCTCCGACATCGCCCACGTGGCGGCGGTGACGGCGGTCCAAGCCCAGGCCTTCGCCGCCTCCCGCGGACGCGGCGGGGTGTGGTAGGATGGGGAGGGAGGCGGACCATGACCAACCTCCAGGTGAACGCCGAGAAGCACGGGGAGGTGATCCTCCTCCGGCTGAAGGGCTTCCTGGACGCCCACAACCACGGCCTCTTCCGGGAGGCCTTGGCGAAGTTCGCCGCCGAGGGGCACACCCGCTTCGTCGTGGACTTCTCCGAGTTGGTGTACATCGGCTCCTCCGGCATCGAGGTGGTCCTCTCCCAGATCCAACCGCTCAGGGACCGTGGTGGAGACATCCTCCTTGCGGGCATGTCGCCGAAGATCTACAAGGTCTTCGACCTCCTGGGCCTCCCCGCCCTCTTCGTGATCTGCAAGGACGCCTCGGAGGCCCTCGCCAAGGCCCATGGATGACCCCGACGCCTACCTCGTCCCCCGGGCCTTGGGCCGGGGGGAGGTGAGGGAGAAGGGGTCCCGCTTCCTCGCCTTCCTGAAGGCCACCGGGGAGGCGGAGGAGGCTTCGGCTTTCATCGCTTCCCTCCGCCGGGAGTTTCACGACGCCCGCCACGTCCCCTGGGCCTTTCGGATCGGCTGGGGGGAGGGACTAAAGGCCCGGTGCAGCGACGACGGGGAGCCCTCGGGAACGGCGGGGGCGCCCATCTCGAGGGCCCTGGAGGCGGCGGGGGTCTCGGACGCCTGCCTGGCGGTGGTCCGGTACTTCGGGGGGGTGAAGTTGGGAACCGGCGGTCTCTCCCGGGCCTTTCGGGCGGCGGCGGAGGCCGCCATCCGGGGGACGGAGTTCGCTCCCCGGATCCTCCGGGTGGAAGCGGAGGTGGAGGTGCCCTACCCCCTGGAGGGGCTCCTGCGGCGGGAGGCGGAGCGGGCGGGGGCCTTGCTGGGGGACCTCCGCTTCGGGGAGGGGATCACGGCGGCGGTGGCCGTGCCCCGCTCCCAATGGGAACGGTTCGAGGGCTTTCTCCGGGCCCTTTCGGAGAGTTCGGGAGGACGGGTTCGATGGAAATCGAAGTGAAGATCGCCGTGGAGGCGCTGGAGCCCTTCGAGGAGAAGGCCCGAGCGCTGGGGTACGAGGTCGTCCGCCCCCGCCACTTCGAGGCCAACACCCTCTTCGACTTCCCCGGGCGGCCCCTCTCGGTCCAGGGGTGCCTCCTCCGGGTCCGGGAGACCCCCGAGGGCTCCCTCCTGACCTTCAAGGGCCGCCTGGTCCACCACGACCGCTTCAAGATCCGGCCGGAGAAGGAGACGCGGTGCGAGGACGGCGCCGCCCTGCGGGAGATCCTGGCGGGCATCGGCCTGAGGCCCTTCTTCCGCTACGAGAAGTACCGCGAGGAGATGCGGGCTCCGTCGGGCGGGCTCCTCTGCCTGGACCTCCTGCCCTTCGGTTCCTTCCTGGAGCTGGAGGGGCCGGGGGAGGCCATCGAAGCCATGGCGGCGGAGTTGGGCCTGAACGCCGCCGCCTTCATCCGGCGCTCCTACGCCGACCTCTACGGCGAGTACTGCCGGCAGCGGGGCCTCCCCTTCGGCGACATCGTCTTCCCCGAAGGCCATGGCCATCCGTAGGGCCGTGGTGGCCGCCGCCGGCCTGGGAACCCGCCTCCGCCCCCTGACCGAACGGTGGGCCAAGCCGGCCCTCCCCTTCCTGGGCCGCCCCCTGCTCCACCACATCCTGGAGACCCTGGAAGGGGCGGGGGTTCGAGAGGTCTGCCTGAACCTCCACCACCGGCCTTCCACGGTCCTCCAGGCGGGGCGGACCTACGGCGGCCCCCTGCGCCTCCGGTGGTTCTACGAGCCCGACATCCGCGGCACCGCCGGCCTGCTGCCGCCCATGGCCGCAGTGCTTCGCGGGGAGCCCTTCTTCGTCGTCAACGGCGACACCTTCGGGTCCCCGCCTCTGAAAGCCCTGGCCGCCGCCCTGGAAGGCGACGGGGAGGCCCTTCTGGCCCTCGCCGTGCGGCCCCTCCGCCCCCCCTTCACCCCGCTCAAGGTGGACGGAAGGGGGCGGGTCCAGGCCCTGGGAAGGGGGGACCATTACTTCGCCGGGGCCTACGCGGCCCGGCCCGGGGCGCTGGCCGCCGTTCCACCCCAGGGCTTCGCCGGCTTCGTGGAGACGGTCCTCTCCCCGGCCATCGCCCGGGGCCGGGTCCTGGCCGTACCCGCCGAGGGCCCCTGGGAAGACCTGGGCACCCCCGGGGCCTTCCTCCGGGCGGCCCTCACGGCCCTCTCCCGGGCGGAGCTCCCCTCCCGGTGCCGGGAGGCCGAGGTGGTGAGGTGCGGCGGCTTCCCGGTCCTCCTCCACCGCGACGGCCTCCTCCACCCCGGAGCGGAGGTCACGGGCCCCCTGGTGGTGGAGGGGGGGGCGGTGGTGCCCCGGGGATGCCGGGCCGGCAGGGCAGTTCTCTTTCCGGGCTTCCGGGGACGGATGGGGGAACGCCTGGAAGATGGGCTCTTTTGGCCCCAGGGGCGCCTGGAAATCCCCGCCGGGCCGCCGGTGGGGTAAGATGGCCGCCGGGAGGGAACGAGCGGTGGAACGGGAACGGGTGACGGCCCTCATCCCCGCGGGCAACGAGGCCCACCAGATCGCCGAGGCGGTGGCCTCGGTCTCTTGGGCCGACGAGGTGTACGTCGTCGTGGACGCCGCCGCCACCGACGGCACCGCCGAGACCGCCTCCGCCCTGCCGGGGGTGCGGGTGGAGGTCCACGAATACGCCTACTCGGCGGCCCAGAAGAACTGGGCCATTCCCCGGGCCACCCACCCGTGGGTCTTTCTGATGGACGCCGACGAGCGGTGCACCCCCGGGCTCCGGGAGGAGGTCCTGCGCCTCCTCTCCTCCCCGCCCGCCCACGACGCCTACTGGGTTCGGCGCCGAAACCTCTTCTTCGGGCGCGTCATGCGCTTCGGCGGCTGGCAGACCGACTCGGTCGTCCGCCTCTTCCGCCGGGAGTGCCGGTACCAGGACCGCCGCGTCCACGCGGAGATCCAAGGCTTCCGCTCCGCCGGCCGCCTCAAGGAGTGTCTCCTGCACGACACCTTCCGCACCTGGGAGCAGTACCTGGCCAAACTGGACCGGTACACCACCTGGGGGGCCGAGCAGGACCTAGCCGACGGCAAACACGCCGGCTTCGCCAACGTGGCCCTGCGCCCCGCCTTCCGCTTTCTCAAGCAGTACCTCTTCCGCCTAGGATTCCTGGACGGCATCCCCGGGGTCATCGCCGTCTACCTGGCGGTCTACGGGGTCTTTCTCAAGTACGCCAAGCTGTGGGATCTGGAGCGGCGGCGGCGCTCCTGAGCCCGAGGGGCCGCCGCTCCGTTGACACCGCCCCGTGGGCGGACCGATACTTCAGGGAAGGAGAGACTCCAACGGTGAAGGTCCTCGGCGCCCTCTCGCTCGCCTGCCTGCTGTTCGCCGCGGCCCCGCCGGCCCGCGGGGCCGACGTGGTGCGGCTCCGCCTCGACGGTCCCATCCACGCCGTGACCGCCGAGTACCTGAAGAAGGGCCTGGAGGAGGCCCCCCGGACCGGGGCCCGGGTGGTCCTCCTGGTCATCGACACCCCGGGGGGCTTCGTGAGCGCCGTGGAGGAGATCCAGCGGGCCATCCTCCTCTCCCCCCTGCCGGTGGTGGCCTACGTGAGCCCCGTCAACGCCCGGGCCGCCTCGGGGGGCGCCCTGGTGGCCCTCGCCGCCGACTTCATCGCCATGGCGCCGGGAACCACCATCGGCTCCGCCCACCCGGTGAGCGCCCTCCCCTTCAACTTCCCCGCGGCACCTCCCAAACCCGGGGAGCCGGAAAAGAAGGAGACCCCCTCCCGGCCGGCCTCTGCCGACCAGGAGGTCATGCTGGAGAAGATCCTCAACGACCTCTCGGCCCACGCCCGCACCCTGGCGGAGCACCGCGGCCGGAACGGCGCCGTCTACGAGCGGATGCTGAGGGAGAGCCTCTCCCTCACCGAGAAGGAGGCTCTCCAACAGGGGGCCATCGAGCTGGTGGCCGCCAGCGAGGGGGAGATCTGGACATCCCTGGCGGGGCGGCCCCTCCGGCGATTCGACGGCCGGGAGGCGGAGCTCGGGCTGGGCCCCTCCCCCACCACCGCGGAGGTGGATCCGACCCTCCGCCAGCGGCTCCTCTCGGCCCTGGCCAACCCCAACCTCACGCTGGTTCTCCTCCTCGTCGGCGTCATCGGCCTCTACGCGGAATTCAAGGCGCCGGGCCTGATCCTGCCCGGGGTCCTGGGGGGAATCTGCATCCTCCTCTTCGCCCTCTCCACCCAGCTCCTGCCCATCGACGCCGTGGGCCTCCTCCTCATCCTGCTGGGGATCGGCTTCCTCCTCCTGGAGCTGAAGGTGGCTTCCTATGGTATCTTGGGTACGGGCGGCGTGGTGTCGCTGTTGATCGGGAGCCTGCTCCTCTACCGGAACAGCCCCGTACCGGAGTTGCGCGTGTCCCTGCTCTTCGTCCTGCCGGTGGTGCTCGCCTTCGCGGCGATCCTCTTCTTCCTCGTGGCCCTGGCGGTGAAGGCCCACCGAAACCCCGTCGCCACCGGAGAGGAGAGCCTCGTCGGCATGTCGGGAGAGGTGCGGGAGGCCATCCGGCCCCCGGCGCCGGGCAAGGTCTTTCTCTTCGGCGAATACTGGAACGCCGTATCGGACCGGCCCATCGAGGCCGGAACCCGGGTGAAGGTCCTGGGCCGGGACGGCATGGTGCTGAAGGTCGCCCCTGCGGGCGAGGGAGGGTAGGATGCCGCCGCTCAGTTTTCCCGTCGTCGCCGTCGTCTTCATCGTCCTGGGGTGGCTCTTCTCCTGCATCAACATCCTCAGAGAGTACGAGCGGGGCGTGATCTTCCGCCTGGGCCGGGTCCTCCCCCAACCCAAGGGGCCCGGGCTCATCTTCGTCTTCAAGCCCTTCGACACCATCGTGCGCATTTCCCTCAGGACCATCGTCCTGGACGTGCCGCCGCAGGACATCATCACCCGGGACAACGTCTCGGTGAAGGTCAACGCGGTGGTCTACTTCCGCGTCTTCAGCCCCCTCAACGCCGTCCTCCAGGTGGAGAACTACGTCTACGCCACCTCGCAGCTCGCCCAGACCACCCTTCGCTCCATCCTGGGCCAGGTCCAGCTCGACGACCTCCTCTCCGAGCGGGAGAAGCTGAACCAGGAACTGCAGAGCGTCCTCGACCAGCACACCGACCCGTGGGGCATCAAGGTCTCCCTGGTGGAGATCAAGCAGGTGGACCTGCCGCAGGACATGCAGCGGGCCATGGCCCTCCAGGCGCAGGCCGAGCGGGAGAAGCGGGCCAAGATCATCAACGCCGACGGCGAGTTCCAGGCGGCCCAGACCCTGGCCAACGCCGCCCAGATCATGGCCCAGAACCCCATCACCATGCAGCTCCGGTACCTCCAGACCCTGACCCAGATCAGCGCGGAGAACGCCTCCACCATCGTCTTCCCGGTACCGGTGGAGTTCCTGGGCAGCTTCCTCAAGTCCGTCAAGGAGTGAGGCGGCGGGAGGGAGAAACCATGGCTGAGACGGTCCGGAGTACGGCCCCGCCGGGCGGGGGGTTCCGAGGGCGGGACCCAGGGAGCCTCCCGTGAAGGCCCCCCGGCGCCTTCCGCCCGGGCTGGAGCTGGACCTCTACCGGGACCTCGCCCGGACCTTCCGCTCCTTCGAACTCCAGACGGTGGCGGAGGAGATCCTCAACTCCCTCCTCCACCACCTGGAGGCCGACTACGGCATCCTCATGCTCCTGGGGGAAAAGGGCCACTACGTGGAACGGATCTTCCGGGCGGGCTTTCCGGGGAGCCGGACCCCCGCCGACCGCTTCGGCCTCTCCCGCTCCGAGGTGGAGGCGCTGGTCCGGGACATGATCCCCAAGTTCAAGGTCTACGGCCCCGGGAGTTCCGACCGGCCCGCCGCACCCGAGGAGGGGGCCCTGGTGGGCGCCGCCGCCTTCTTCCCCCTCCAGCTCGTCTACGACTACGCCGGCCTCCTCGTCCTCACCGTGAAGGAGGAGAACCTCTCCTCCACCCTGCTCCACGCCGAGGGATTCCGCCTGCTGGAGCGGGTCCTGCCGGACTTCTCCTTCGCCCTGAAGAACGCCCTCACCGCCCGGCGCATGAACGAGCTCATCACCAAGGACGACCTCACCCTCGCCTTCAACCGGCGCTTCTTCGAGGACTACCTGGCGGAGGAGATGGAGCGGGCCCGGCGGTACAACAACCCCCTCAGCCTCATTTTCCTGGACCTCGACGGGCTCCGGGAGGTCAACACCCGCTTCGGCCACGCCATGGGTTCCCGCACCCTTCAGGAGGCGGCGGCCCGCATCATGAACGCCGTCCGCTCCATCGACAAGGTGGTGCGGTACGGAGGCGACGAGTTCTGCATCGTCCTCCCCGAAACCACCTGGGAGGGGGCCCTGGAGGTGGCGGAGCGGATCCGGCAGCGCCTCGCCGGAACCCCCTTCCTCCTGGAGGAGACGGGAGGGATCGAGATCACCGGTTCCTTCGGCCTGGCCAGCTATCCCGCCCACGCCCTCACCAAGGAGGACCTCATCAAGAGGGCCGACGAAGCCATGTACCGGATCAAGAGCCAGACCAAGAACGACATCCAGGTGGCCCGGCCCCTGAAGCGCTTCCCCTGAGGATGGGATGAGCCCCGACGTCACCCTCGCCGGAAACCTCTCCGACATCAGCCTTCCGACGCTCCTCATGTCCCTTCACCGGGAGCGGGAGACGGGCATTCTCACCCTCTCCGACGGCGCGGTGAACCGAGCCCTGTACGTCAGCGAGGGGACCGTCGTCTACGCCTCCTCCTCCGACCCCGACGACGGCCTCCTGGAGGGACTCTTCCGCCGGGGCCTGTTGAGCCTCCAGCATTACTTGGCGGCACAGGAGGCGGCCCACGTCGGGCGCAGCGTCCACCAGATCCTCGTGGACCTGGGGGCCTTGGGGCCCGAGGAGGTGGTGGAAGGGGTCACGCAGAACCTCTACGACATCGCCTTCTCGCTCCTCACCGTCCGCCACGGCTCCTACCGCCTGCACCTGGCCCCCTTCTCCACGCTGGAGATGGTGACCCTTTCGCTGGAGATCCCGGTGCTCATCTTCCGGGGCCTCCAGCGGGTGGAGGCCTGGAGCCAGATCTACCGCGCCGTCGGGCCCCCGGCGACCCGCCTGAGGCGCCTGCGGGACCTCCCCCCCTTCGTGGCGGAACTGGACCTCACCTCCGACGAGGAGCACGTGCTCTCCCTCACCCGCAACGGCATGGCCGTCGCCTCCATCGTGGAGGCCTCGTACCTCACGGCCTTCCAGACCTACCGCCTCCTCTGGGTCTTCAAGACCCTGGGCCTCGTGGAGCGGGAGGAGGCCTCCCGGGAGCCTCTCCCCGCTTCTCCCGAGGAGATGGAGGCCCTCCTCGACCGCTACAACGACCTCTACGCCTATATCCACCGGCACCTGGAGGGCCACCCCGAGGCGGGGGAGATCTTCCAATCGGTCTTGAGGGACCTCGGGGCGAGCCATCCGGAACTGGCGGAGGGGCAGGCGGACCTCGGCCGCTTCGGGAAGTTGGACGTGGACCTGGTGCTCTGGAAGCTGAGGGGTTTTCCCGAGGAGGAGCGGGCGGGGAGGCTCCAGGCCTTCCTGGAGGAGACCCTCTACGCCCTGGTCCTCGCCGCCCAACTGCGCCTCTCCAAGGAGGAGCACGGCCGCCTCCTGGAGTACGTGCGGCGCCACGCCGCGGCGGGAGGGGAGAGGTGAAGATGACCACACGTTTTCCCATCACGGGGCGCCAGATCCTCTGGGTGGCCGCCGGTTCCCTGGCCTTGGCCTTCCTGGTGGCAGCCGCCTCCTGGCTCTTCTCCCCCCGGCCCAAACCGGTGGAGAATTCCGGTCGGCCGGTGGTCCCGGAGGCCCAGGTGGAGCGCCGGCCCTTCCAGCCCGAAAGCCCGCCGGCCCTCCCCCCTCCCGCCGCCGAGGAGCGCCCTGCGGCGGCCCCCGGGACCCTCGTACCCGAAAGCCCGGCCCCTCCGGCACCGGCTTCCCCGCCTCGCGCCGCACCCCCCACGGCCCCTCCCCCTTCCGCCCAGCCCGCCCCAGCGCCTCCGCCGGCCAAGGGGTCTTTCGCCATCCAGCTGGGTGCCTTTGCGACCCTGGCCAACGCCCGGGACCTCCAGGGCCGTGTCAAGGCCCTCGGCTTCGGAGCCACCGTGGTTTCCAAGGGTGGACGCCACAAGGTCCTCGTTCCGGGATACCGGGACCGGGCCGCCGCCGACCGTGCCCTCCAGGACCTCCGCAAAGCCGGCTTTTCGGGGGCCTTCGTGGTCCCGGCGGAGTGACCATGGCCAAAAAGACCGCCCCGAAGGATTTCGAGAGCCGCCTGGCGGAGCTGGAGGGGCTCGTCCGCAGGCTGGAGGACGGCAGCCTGCCCCTGGAGGAGAGCCTGGTTCTCTTCGAACGGGGCCTCACCCTCGCCAGGGAGCTCCAGCGGTCCCTCGCCGAGGCCTCCCTCCGGGTGACCCGCCTGCTGGAGGGGGAGCCGCCGGCGGAGGTCCCCCTGGAACCGCCCCCGGACGAACCGAAGCCATGAGCCCGCCGGTCCTCGACCGCTGGAAGGGCCCCATCGAGGAGACCCTGGAGCACCTCCTGCCCTCCCCCGAGGTGGAGCCGGCCGAGCTCCACGCCGCCATGCGCCACAGCGTTCTCGCCGGCGGCAAGCGGCTCCGGCCCGTGCTGGCCCTCGCGGCCTACGAGGCCTGCGGCGGGCGGGAGACCGCCGCCGTCCTTCCGGCCGCCTGCGCCCTGGAACTTCTCCACACCTACAGCCTCATCCACGACGACCTGCCGGCCATGGACGACGACACCCTCCGGCGGGGGCGCCCCACGTGCCACGTGGTCTTCGGCGAGGCCACGGCCATCCTCGCCGGGGACGCCCTCCAGACCCTGGGGGCCTACCTCTTGGCCGCCGAACCCCGGGGGGCGCGGTGGGCCGCCCGCCGGAACCGGGTATCCCGGGAGGTCCTCTACGCGCTGGGCACGGCGGGGATGGCCGGTGGGCAGGCCCTGGACCTCAACCTCACGGGAAAGGGGGAGGCGGTGGACGCCCCCCTCCTGGAGCGCCTCCACCGCATGAAGACCGGCCGATTCCTCGAGGCCTGCCTCCTGGCCGGGGCCTACTGGGCCGGGGCCCCCGCCGCCCAGCGGCGGGCCTTGAAACGCTACGGGGAGGCCCTGGGCCTCGCCTTCCAGGTGGTGGACGACATCCTCGACACCACGGGCACCGACGCCTCCCTGGGGAAGACCGCCGGAAAGGACGCCGCCCAGAAGAAGGCCACCTTCGTGGCGCTGTGGGGGCTGGATGGGGCGAGGCGGGCCGCCCGGGACCTCCTCTCCCACGCCCTGCGGGCCCTGGACGGCTTCGGTCCCGAGTGCCAGGACCTTCGGGAGCTGGCCCGCTTCGTGGTGGGGCGGAGCCGTTGAGCGAGCGGGCCGACCTCCTCCTGGTCCTCAAGGGGCTGGCCCCCTCGCGGGAAAAGGCCCAGGCCCTCATCCTCGCAGGGCAGGTCTTTTCGGGGGAGCGGCGGATCGAGAAGGCCGGGCAGAAGGTGGACGAGGGAGCGCCCCTGGAGGTCCGGGGAAGGGCCTGCCCCTACGTGAGCCGGGGGGGGTTGAAGCTGGAAGGGGCCCTCGATGCCCTCTCCCTGCCGGTGGAGGGCCTGGTATGCGCCGACATCGGAGCCTCCACCGGCGGCTTCACCGACTGCCTCCTTGCCCGGGGAGCGCGGCGGGTCTACGCGGTGGACGTGGGGAAGGGCCAGCTCCATGAACGGCTTCGGCAGGACCCGCGGGTGGTCTCCCGGGAGGGGGTCAACGCCCGGTACCTGCCGGAGGACTTTTTCCCGGAACCGGTGGACCTCGTCGTCATCGACGCCTCCTTCATCTCCCTCCGCCTCCTTCTCCCTGCCATCCGCCGGAGCGCCCCCTCCGCCGCCGTCCTGGCCCTCGTCAAGCCGCAGTTCGAGGCGGGGCGCCGGGCGGTGGGAAAGGGGGGCGTCGTGAGGGACGACGCCGTCCGCTGGGGAACGGTCCGGGCGGTGGTGGAGGCGGCGGAGGCCCTCGGCTATACTGCACGGGCCGCCATGGAGTCGCCCGTGAAGGGGCCCAAGGGGAACGCGGAGATCTTTCTCCACTTGATTGCGGGGGGTGCCTCCCCATGACCGCCAGGGTCCGTACCGTGGGAATCGTGGCCAAACCCCAGGCCGCGGGCCGCCTGCCGCTCCTGGAGGACCTCTTGGAGCTGCTCCAGCGCCACCGCGTTTCGGTGGCCTTGGACGGCGAGGCGGCCAGGCTCGCGAAGCGCCCTGCGCTCCCCGTGCTCTCCCGGGCCGAGCTGCCCCGCAAGGTGGACCTCCTCGTCGTCCTGGGAGGGGACGGCACCCTGCTGTCGGTGGCCCGCCACTCCACACCCCGCTCCGCCCCCATCCTGGGGGTCAACCTCGGAAACCTGGGCTTCCTCACCGAGGTGAGCGCCTCCGAGATGGAGCGGTCGGTCCTGGCGTGCCTCCAGGGGCCCGTCCCCGTCGAGCGCCGGATGATGCTCCGGGTCCGCCTGGCGCGAAACGGGAAGGTCCTGGCCTCCTTCGCCGGACTCAACGACGCCGTCGTGGCCAAGACCACATTGGCCCGCATGATCGAAGTCCGGGTGGACGTGGGGGGAGACCTCCTCACCGCCATGCGGGGAGACGGCGTCATCGTCGCCACCCCCACCGGCTCCACCGCCTACAACCTTTCGGCGGGAGGCCCCATCGTGACGCCGGGAATCGGCGCCCTCCTGGTGACGCCCCTCTGCCCCCACACCCTGACCATGCGGCCCCTCCTGGTGGACGCCCGGTCCTCGGTGGAGATCACCCTCCTGGAGGAGTCGGGTTCGGTCTTCCTGACGGTGGACGGCCAGCAGGGCCACCCCCTGGAGAAGGGAGACCGGGTACGGATCGGCCGGGCCCGGGCCACGGTGCCCCTGGTGATCCCCCCGGGAAGGTCCCACTTCGCCCTCCTCCGCGAGAAGCTGGGGTGGGGTTCCGGCCCCCCCGCCCGAAACGCCGGCCCTTGAAGGAGGCGGGCCGAAGGAGTAGACTGCCCTCGTCTTCGAGGAGGTACTCCGAATGAACAAGAAGGTCCGATGGTTCCTCGCTCCCCTTCTCCTCCTGGCCCTTCCCCTGCTGGTGCCCGCGGCTCCGGGCGATCCGACCCCCCAGGCACCTCAGGCCGACAGTCAGAAGGCCAAGACCCCCCCCATGCCGCCCGAGGCCAAACCCGCCGAGCAGACGGCAACCGGCGACCTTCCGGAGGCCGTGGTGCCCGAGATGGTCTTCGACGCCGGCACGGTGAACAAGGGCGACGTCATCGAGCACTCCTTCGTCATCGAAAACAGAGGGAAGGGCATCCTGGAGCTCCTCCGGGTCCAGGCGAGTTGCGGGTGCACCGCCACCGGCTACGACCCGAAGATCGAGCCGGGCAAGTCCGGAAAGGTCTCGGCCAAGGTGAACACCGCCGGCTTCTCCGGCCCCATCCACAAGACCGTCAACGTCTCCACCAACGACCCCAAGATGGCCTCCTTCCAGCTGGCCATCAAGGCGACGGTCAAGGCCATCGTGGACGTCCAGCCCTCGGAGAACCAGCAGCTGGGCCTCGTCTACCAGGGAGAGGCCCAGGAGCGGACCTTCACCATCACCGCCACCGACGGGACCCCCTTCGAGGTGAAGTCGGTCCAGGCCGACGACGCCACCCTGAAGTGGGACCTCAAGATGGCCGACGACAAGAAGTCCGCCACCCTCAAGGTGGAGGTGCCGGCGGACCACGCCCCCGGCCCCCTCAACGGCCGTTTCCTCCTGGCCACCACCCACCCCAAGGCCGAAAGCCTCAGCCTGAACCTCTTCGGCACCATCCGCCCCCCCTTGACGGTCTACCCCCCGCAGGTGACCTACTCGGGACTCAACGCCTCCTACGTCAACGACCACCCCGACGACATCAACCTCAACAAGACCGTCACCGTGGCCTACGAGAAGGGGCCGGAGCTGGAAATCAAAGAGGTCACCTCCTCCCTCAAGAACCTCACGGCGGAGGTGACGACCATCACCCCCAACCAGCGCTACTCCATCAAGTTGAAACTGAATCCCCCCCTGAAGGTCGGGAACTTCGACGGCAAGGTCCACATCGAGACTTCCAAGGGCCCCCTGGAGGTCCCGGTTCGCGGGAAGGTCTTCTAGATACAGGTTTCTTCCTGTGCAGCAAGAAGAGGCCGGGGATCGCTCCCCGGCCTCTCGCCTTTCCCGGTGGCCGGCCCTAGCCCACCTTTTCTCGGTAGCTGCCGTCCCGCGTATCCACCACGATCTTGTCTCCGACGTTCAGGTGGAAGGGGACGTTCACCACGGCGCCGGTGTTGCACTTGGCGGGCTTTCCTCCGGAGACGGTGTCTCCCTTGAAGCCCGGCTCCGTGTCCACGATGGTGAGGGTGACGAAGTTGGGGAGTTCCACCCCCAGGGGTTCGCCGTCGTGCAAGAGGACGCTCACCTCCAGGTTTTCGGCGAGGTAGTTTACGGCGTCGCCCAGGACCTCCTCCGGGATGGTGATCTGTTCGAAGGTGTTCTGGTCCATGAAGTGGTAATGGTTTCCCTCCTTGTAGAGGAACTGCATCCGCGATTCCTGGGTCTCGGCGGTCTCCACCTTGTCCCCGGCCTTGACGGTCTTCTCGAGAACCTGGCCGGTCTTGAGGTTTCGGACCCTGGCCCGGGCGAAGGCCGAACCCTTTCCCGGCTTCACGTGGTCCACGTCCACCACTTCGTAAGCATCGCCGTCGATGAGCAGTTTGACGCCCTTCCGGATCTGGTTGCTGGTGATCACTCCCATGGGGGTTCCCTCCGAACCGTTATCTTAAGGCTTCCAGGAAGCGGTGCGCAAGCCGCTGGACGTGGTACCGCGCCAGGCCCGTGGGCGTCCCCTCCCCCGCCACCAGGAGCACCGACAGCCCCTCCTGGAGGGGGCAGAGAAGGACCGTCTCGGCCTCTGTCCGGATGGCGAGGTCCCGGGGGGCGCCCAGGGCGATCTCCCCCTGGAGCCGCTTCAGCGTCTTGAGGAGGCCGTTCATCTCGGCGCTGAGGACCTCGTGGGAGAGCTCCTCGAAACGCCTTCCGTCCACCTCGATGCCGTCGTCGCCCACGACGGAGACGGCCTTGAGCCCCGGCACCGACCTGTGGAGTTCCTCGAACAGGGCGCTAAACATGGGAGCCCTCCCTCACACGGCGGAGCCATCCCTCCAGGACCTCGATGCGCCTCCTGCGGAGCGCCTTTCGGACGTCTTCCTCTTGGACCGCCGGGGCCTCCGGGGCCTCTCCCGCCATCCGGCGCAGGAGGGCGCGGACCTTCTCCCGCACCTCGGCGTTGTCCGGCTCCCTCAGGAGGATCCGCTGGTAGACCTCCACGGCCTTCTCCGGGTACCCCTGGGATTCGTAGAGCTGGGCCAGGGTGACGGTGTTGAAGGCCGGGGCCGGCGCTTCCAACTCCTCGCCGTCCCCCCCCGGCGCCGGAGTCCCTTCCAGCTCCAGCACCGCTTCCTGGGTATCGTCGGAGGAGAGCAGGGTCTCGTCCTTCTCGGTGTCTTCCAGCAGGGTTGCCTCTGCCTCCGGAGGGCCGGCGGGGGCCTCCTCCTGCCGCCCCTCGTCGAGCAGATCCAGAAAGGAGGCCTCCTCCGCCACCGGCTTGGCGCCCTCTGCGCCCCCTTCGCCGGCGGGAAGCGGCTCCCCGGCGCCCTCGGCCGGTGGGGAGAGCGTCGCCGCTTCGGCCACCACTTCCCCTGCGGAGGGCAGAGCCGCCGGTTCGGGGAGGGCCTCCGGAGCCGATGGGGGAAAGACGTCCGCCTCCGGCGCCTCGGCCGCAAGAACCTCCGAAGCCTCCCCCTCCGCCGGAAAGACCTCTTCCGGGGTCGGGGCCGGCCCAGGCCCCTCCGCCATGGGGGCCTTCTCCTGTGCGGGAGCTTCGGAGGCCGGGGCCTCTGGCCCTTCGACCTGCTCCAGTTCTTTGAGGCGCTCCGCGACGTTGGTCCGGCCGGGGTCGAAGAGGTCCACCACCTTGTAGTGCCGGAGGGCCCGCTCCCGGTCCCCCATGGCGTAGTAAAGGTCGGCGGCCAGGTGGTTGGCCGGGACGTTGTCCGGGAGGGCCAGGAGGACCTTCTCCACCTGGACCCGGGCCTCGTCGAAGCGGCCCTTGGCCAAGTAGATCTGGGCCAAGAGGTTCCGGGCCTGCCACTGGTTGGGGTTGAGGGCCAGCCCCTTCTCGCAGAGGGCCGCCGCCTCGTCCATGCGGCCCAGCCGCTGGTACTCCCGGGCGAGCTCGTGGAAGCGGCGCATCCGGGGGTCGCGCCGCACCTCCTGCTCGAGGGCGCCCAGGTCCTGGACCATCAGTAGTTCCCGATGTTGAAGAAGTACGACGCCTGCACCACCTTGGGTGCCCCGTCTTTGTTCCGGTGGGCGTGGAAGGTGAGGCGAAGCTTCACCCGGGCCGAGTCGGAGGTGCCGATGAAGTCCTGGGCGTTCTCCAGGAGGTAGGTGTCGGTCACCACGTTGACCGCGACCCGGGCGGTAGTCCCCGGGCTCACCTTGGATTTGAGCTTCTGTGTCTCGTCTTCCGGAAGGGCCGTGAGGTGGCGCCCGGGGTCGCTCACGAGGACGTAGTGCTTCTCCACCCGGTCCACCGTCCAGGCGTCGCTTCCCACCATGGAGAGGTTGGGGTCGCTCAGCTTGACGTCGAAGAGGAAGTAGGCGAGATGCGTCAGGGGCGGATTCACCCCCACGTTGGCCGTGGAGGGATCCGCCCCTCGGTAGATCAGATCGGCGACGGGGTTGAGGTTCTTATCGCTCCCGCACCCCGAGAGGAGCAGGGCGGAGAAGATCACGAGGAGGACGGCGCCGTGCGGGAACCTTTTTTTTTTCATGCACTCCTACCTGACGATCTTGGGCGTGAGGAAGATCAGGAGTTCGTCGTTGGTCTTGGTCTTGGACCGGTTCTTGAACAGCCAGCCGAGGACGGGGATCTTGGAGAAGAAGGGCAGGCCGTTCTGGGAGATGCCCTCGTTGGTCACGAAGACGCCGCCGATGACCGCCGTCTGGCCGTCCCGCACCTTGAGGACCGTCTTGGCCTCCTTCTTGATGATGGGCGGCGGGTTGCCCGGCTCGGCGTTGGCGAAGTCCACCGAGTCGTTGGTGATGTCCACCGTCATGTTGACGTTTCCGTCGGCGGAGATCTGGGGGGTGACGTCCAGCTTCAGCGTGGCGTTGACGAAGATCACGGAGATCTTGTCGGTGGTGGCCACGCGGATGGGGATCTGCCGGCCCGACTCGATGCTGGCCTTTTCGTTGTCCTGGGTCACGACGCGGGGGGCCGAGAGGACCCGGGCCCTTCCGGTGTTCTCCAGGGCCGCCAGGCGAACGTCGAGGAAGAAGGAGCCGGTGACGTTGCCGAGGACGAGGTCGATGAAGCCGTTGCTGGCGGTGGGCGGGAGGGAAACGGCGAAGTCGCCGGTCCCGAAGTTGGGGAAGCCCGTCTGGTTGCGGAAGTTGTGGAGGGAGTAGACGCCGGCGGGGCCGGAGCCGGTGGTGCCGCCCTGGGTGGTGATCACCTTGCCGGCGTTGTCCATGCCGGTGTACCAGTTGCCGCTCCAGGTGATGCCGAAGGACTGGGTCCAGGTGATGTTGGACTCCACGATCCGGGCCTCGATGAGGACCTGCGGCGTCGCGGTGTCGAGGGATTCGATGAGTTTGAGCAGGCCGGCCTTCTTGGAGGGGACCTCCTGGATGATGAGGGTGTTGGTCCGCTCGTCGATGATGATGGAACCCCGCTCGCTGAGGAACTTCTGGGCGATGGTCTCCATCCGCTGGGCCTTGGCGTAGGAGAGGCGTTTGGTGAAGGTCACCGGCTCCTCCGCCAGCAGCTTCTCCTTCTGCATCCGCTGCTGCTCGGCGAACTTCCGGGCGATCTCCTGGGCCTGCGCCACCCAGATGACGTTGTTCTCGTAGACGTAGTCCAGGCCGTTGTTCTTAAGGACGATGTCCATGGCTTGGTCCCACGGCACGTTCTCCAAGTCCACCGTCACCTTCCCCGAGACGGCGGGGTGGACCACGATGTTGAGCTTGGAGATGTCGTGGAAGACCCGGAGGACGTCCTTGATGTCGGCGTCCTTGAGGCTCATGGAGATGGGCTCTCCGGTGTACTTGGCCCCGCCGCCGCTGATGGTCTTCTCCTTGAAGGAGAGGGGCACCCCCCCGGCGACGAGGGTCTTGCCCTCCGCCGCCGGGGCGGAGGTGTCCTCGGCCACGAAGAGGTCCTCGTAGCCCTTGAACTCCCGGCTTCCTCCGGGAGAGAGGGGCGAGAGGTCCACCTTGACGTTGTCCAGGGTCTCCGGGGCCGCAGGGGAGGCCGCTGCCTTCGGCGCGGTGGGAGCCTGGGCCTGCTCCTCGGGGGCGGGGGCCGCCGCCGCCTCCGGCGCGGGGGCCGGGGTCTCGGGGGGAGCGGGGAGGGCCTGGGCCTGCTCGGCGGAGGCGGCCTTCTCCGGGGTGCCCGCCGGCGCTTCCGGTTCCCGGGCGGCCTCCAGAGGCGTCTCGTTGAGGACCACCCGAAGCTGGGTCCCCTCCGCCAGCACCGACGCCGGCTTCAGGGGCTTCTTGAGGTCCAGCACCACCCGGGTGACCAGCGGCTGGCTTTGGAGGAGGGCCACCCGAACCTTCTCCACGTCACCGGCGCCGGAAACCACCGAGGGGACCTTCCCCTTCTGGATGCCGTAGAGGTCCACCACGATCCGGGCGGGGCCCCCCATGGTGAAGTACTTGAACTTGGGGGTCCCGTCGGCGGCGATGAGGACCGCCGACCCGTCCTCGGAGACGGCCACCCCCAAGAGGCGCGTGGCCTCCCGGGGGCTCTCCGCGGGCGCAGGCGCCGGCGCGGGCGGGGCCGGCGCCGGGGTCCGAAGGGTGCCCGCCTCCGAGGAAGGGGCCGCAGGGGCCGCTGGCCCGCCGGGGCCGCCCACCACCTTGATCAGCAGGCGGTTCCCCTCGGTGGAGACCAGGCACTTGGAGAGGTAGGCCTTCTGGATCTCCAGCTTGGCCAGGGCCCTGCCCTTCCCCTGGCTGATGGCCTGCACCTTCACGGTCCGCACGCCGCCGGACTGGACCTCCAGGCTCTTGGGAAGCCGGGAGACGTCCACGTCGGCCATGTCCACCACGAAGGTCTCCGGATCGTAGTCGTAGTAGGTGTAATCGAGAATGGGGTAGGTGCCCACCACCCCGACCACCACCTGCCCGTCCTGGTTCCGGCTGAACAGGTCGCTGAGTACGTTCAGTTCCGCCGACGGGGCGTCGGCGGCCAGGACGACCATTCCGGCCAGAAGACCAAGAACCGCCGTCAAAAGGGCCGTGCGCTTGTTCATTGTCCCTCCCCTTCTTGGCTCCGGATCTTGAGAACCAGGTTACGGAAAGGCTTGATGGCCGTGGGGTCGTTCAGCTCCTGCTGGACGACCACCTCTCCGGTGGCGTAGTTCACCTCCAGAACGACGCCGTCGGCGAAGTGCTCTCCCGTGGTGGCCTTGTAAGGCTTCCCGTCGGGCCCCTGGAACCAGGCCACCGCCTTGCCGCCGAGGTCCAGGATGGCCTCCAGGGCGCAGGATTCGACGGTGAACCGGGCCAGGCCCGTGGTACCGAACTTCACCTTCACCTCCCCCGCCGCGCCGGCGGCGCCGCGAACCAAGGGGGTGAAGGGATCCCGTTCGTTGCGGTGTTTATAGAGGCTTTCCCCCTCGAGGAGCATGTTGTCCTCGGGGCCCCCCGCCACACCGGAGGGAGCGGGCGCCGGAGCGGCGGCCGGGGCCGGCGCTCCCACCTGGGCGTCCACCCTCTGCAGGGTCTTCACCGGGTCCTGGGCCAAGGCGGGGACCGCCGCCAGGAGCGCGAGGCCCCACAGGCCCGTCCAAACCACCCCTCTTCTCATGACTTCTTCTCCAACCCCTGGAAGGCTTCCGGGTTCTGCATGTAGACCACCGATCGGAACTTGGCGGTGATGGTGCCGCCCTTCCGCTGGTCCGCGCTCATCTGGAGGCCGGCGATGTTCACGATCCGGCGCATGTGGGCGATCTTGTCGAAGAAGAGGGCCAGATCGTGGTAGCCGCCCCCCACCTCCAAGGCGTACCCCTGCTCGGAGTACAGCTCGTGCTTGGCGATGTCCTGGGGGGAGATCCGGTAGATACCCAGGTTCTGGTCCCGGGCGTAACTCTGGAAGACCCGCAGGAGCTTTCCGGTCTCGGGCTCCACCGGGATGATGGACTTGAGGACCTCCAGGTCCCGGGCGATGAGCTCGATCTGGCGGTTGAGCTCCTCCACCCGCCGGAGGGCTTCACGGCCCTGCTGGATCTGCCCCTCCAGTTGCTCGCTCTCCTGGCGGCGGCTCTGCAGCGTGGTCCGCTGGTCCGAAAGGAAGAGGAACCAGGCCGCCCCGAAGAAGAGACCGCAGAAGAGGAGGGTGACGACCAGCTGGCCCCACTTGGGGAGTTTGGTGAACTGCTCCATGGGGGTCCTCCTACTCCATCCCGCCCGAATCGTCGGCCTTTTTCTTCGTCCGGGCCGGCGCCGCCTGGGGCTTGGGGGCCTCGGGCTTGGGCTGGATCCCGGCGGGGACGTACTGCATCTTGAGCTCGAAGCTGTAGAGCTCCTCCGCGCCGCCCTGCTGCTGGACCTCCCCCAGGCGGACCTCGGCGAACTCCGGCGTGGCCACGGCGTTGTCGTAGAGGGTGGAGACGGTCTTGATGCTCTTGGCCATCCCCTTGAGGAGCATGCTCTTGTTGTCTTTGTCGTCCTGGGTGACGCCGGTGTACCAGGCACCCTCCGGAAGGATCTCCACCAGGCGGTTCATGAGCTTGACGGGGATGCTCTGCTGGTCCTTGAGCTGCTTGATCTGGTCCACCTTGGAGGCGTACTCCTGTTTCCGCTTCTCCAGTTCGGCGACCTTCTCCCGGGCCCCCTCGTACTTCTTCAGCTCGATCTTCTGTTCCTCGATCTTGGCGGCCATGTTCCGGTTCTGGAGGACGAGCCAGCCTCCATACCCGAGGGTCGCCACCACCGTGACGAGGACGAGGGTCACGTAGACCCCCCAGAGGGGCGCTTCCTCTCCGGGGACCGCCGGTGCCGCCGGTCTTGGCGCCCCGGCCCCCTTCTTGGCTTGCCCTTCTCGGAGCAGATTGATCCGAATCATTTAATCCCCCATCTTGCGCAAGGCCAGACCCACCGCAACCCCGAAGTGGGGAGCCAGGCGGGTCAGGGTGTCCATGGGGAACTGCCTCTCGTCCACGGTGATGTTCTGGAAGGGGTTCATCACCTCCACGGGAACGCCGAAGAACTGGCTCAGGTAGCGGTCCAGGTTGGCCACCTGGCACCCCCCGCCCGAGAGGATGATCCGGTGGAGGGTGGACTCGCCGGTGGTCACCTTGAAGAAGTCCAGGGACTTCTTGAGGTCCGCCCCGAACTCCTCGGTCATGGCGTTGAGGATGGGGGTGGCCTGCTCGGGCCGCATCCCTTGGACCGGCTCGCCCCGCTTGAGGGCCTCCGCCTGGTCGAAGGTGAGGTTCAGCTCCCGCTGGAGGGTGTCGGTGTAGTTGTTGCCCCCGGCCTGGATGTCCCGCCAGAAGAGGGGGGTGTCCCCCTTGAGGACGCAGATGTTGGTGGTGCCCGCCCCGATGTTCACGAGGGCGGTCACCTCGCCGCCCCGGATGGGGTAGTTCACCTCGAAGGCGTTCTGGATGGAAAAGACGTCCAGATCGAGGACCGAGACCGACAGCCCCGCCTGTCCGAGGATGGAGGTGTACTCGCTGATGAGGTCCCGCTTGACCGCCACCAGGAGGACGCTCAGGTTCCCCGTGGCGGGGTCGGTCTCCAGGACCTGGTGGTCGATCTTGACCTCCTCGATATCGAAGGGGATGTACTGCCCCGCCTCCCACTGGATGGCCTCCCTGAGCTCGGCGTCGCTCATGGCGGTCATGGAGATCCGCTTGACGATCACCGAGTTGCCGTCCACCGAGGTGGCCACGTTGAAGTTCTTGACCCCCTTGTCGCGCACCAGGCGCATGACGGCGTCGATGACGGCGCCGGAGTCCATGATGGTGCCACCCACGATGGCCTCTTGAGGGAGCGGTTCGATGCCGAAGGCCTTCAGTTGGTAGCCTTTCCCCTTACCCAGATCCTTCAGCTCCACCATCTTGACGGCGGAGGAGCCGATGTCCAGGCCCAACAGGTTTTTGCTCTTTCCAAAGAACACCTTCGTTTCCCCTTTCGAAAGCGCCTAAAAGCCCCCAAAGTTAATGCTCTTGTTTAACATATCGAACGAGAAGCCGAAAGTCAAGTGCATTTTTCCCCTACCCCTTCCACTTGGGGCCATTTTATTCCACCGCCCCTCCCGGTGCAAGGGGGGGCGGTCCCCGCCTTGCCGGCGGCCCATGGCGGTGGTATGGTGGCGGGGCTTGCCCGCCCTCCTGGGGCGGGAGGCCACCGGGGAGGAACGGCGCAATGAAAGAACCGTCCGCGGGCGGGCGCGGCGGAACGGTCCGCCGCGTCACCGACCTCCTCAAGCAGGAGGATCTGCCGGCCAACCTGGAGGCCGAGCGGGCCCTGCTGGGCGCCATCCTCGTCCAGGACCGCCTCTTCGACGAGGCCCACGAGTCCCTCAAGGCCGACGACTTCTCCCTCCCGTCCCACCGGAAGATCTACGGTGCCTTCGCCGACCTCCGGGAGACCAACCGCCCCATCACCCTCGTCACTGTTACCGAATGGTTACAAACCCGGGGCCTCCTGGAGGCCGCGGGGGGGGCCGAGTACGTCTCCGACCTGGCCACCGGAATCCCCCGCCTCTCCTCCCTGGCCCACTACGTCGAGATCGTGCGCGGGCGCTCCCTCCTCCGCCAGCTCATCGAGCGGGCCAGCGGGATCATCGCCGAGGCCTACGGATCGGGCCAGGAGCCGGAGGAGATCCTGGCCCGGGCCGAGCAGCGGATCCTGGAACTGGGGGACCAGTCCCTCCGCTCCACCCTGACGCCCATGCGGGACCTGGCGGTGGAGGGGGCCCGGCGCCTCCAGCAGCTGGCCAAGGACCAGGCCCACGTCACCGGCGTCGCCACCCGCTTCCACCGGCTGGACGAGATGACCTCCGGCTTCCAGCCTTCGGACCTCATTCTCCTGGCCGCCCGGCCTTCGGTGGGGAAGACCGCCTTCGCCCTCTCCATCGCCCTCAACGTGGCCCGCCACGGCGGGGCCGTGGCTTTCTTCAGCCTCGAGATGAGCGCCGAGCAGATCTTCTTCCGCCTCCTCTCCATGGCCACGGGCTTTAACCTCCTGAGGCTGCGGGCCGGGAAGCTCCAGAAGGCCCAGTTGGCCGAGGCGGGGCTCAAGATCGAAGAGCTGGCCCGCCTGCCGATCTTCATCGACGACACCGCCGCCCAGACGGTGCTGGAGATGGGCTCCAAGCTGCGGCGCCTGAGGAGTTCCCAGAAGCTGGACCTGGTGATCGTGGACTACCTCCAGCTGATCAAGCCGGCGGGGAAGGCGGAGAACCGAAACCAGGAGGTGAGCCTCATCTCCCGCTCCCTCAAGTCCCTGGCCAAGGACCTGAAGGTGCCCCTCATCGCCCTCTCCCAGCTCTCCCGGTCGGTGGAGAAGCGGGGGGAGGGCAAGGAGCCGGTCCTCTCGGACCTCCGGGACTCGGGTTCGCTGGAGCAGGACGCCGACGTGGTCATTCTCCTGCACCGGCAGGTGGTGGCCCGGGACGAGGAACAGGACCTTCGGAACCGGGCCAAGGTCATCCTGGCGAAACAGCGGAACGGCCCCACCGACGCCTTCGAGCTGGTCTACCTCCCCGAGCGTGCCCAGTTCGCCGATCCGTCGGAAGAGCGGCTGGAGGAAACCGGTGACTGAAGAAGACCTTCCGTCCCGGAGGCCCACGGTCCTCCGGGTGGACCTCGGCGCGCTGATCCACAACGTGAAAACCCTGAAGGCCGCCGCCCCCGGCTGTTCCCTCCTGGCGGTGGTGAAGGCCGACGCCTACGGTACCGGGGCCCTCCCCGTCTCCCGCGCCGTCCTCCGCGGCGGCGCCGACGCCCTGGGGGTCGCCCTCGTCGAGGAAGGCATCGCCCTCCGGCAAGCGGGGATCGGCGCCCCGGTACTCCTCCTGGCCCCAGTGGACCCGGACCAGGCGGAGGATCTCCTCCGGTGGCGCCTCACCCCTTCGGTGTACTCCCTGGCCTTTCTCCGGGCGGTGGCGGCGGCGGCGGAGGGTCTGGGAGAGGAGGTGGAGGTCCACCTCAAGGTGGATTCGGGGATGGGCCGGGCCGGTTTCCGCCCCGAGCAGATCCCTTCCCTCGCCCGGGAGCTTCAAAGGTGCCCCCGCATCCGGGTGGCGGGCCTCTACTCCAACCTCGCCAGCGCCGACGACCCCCGCTGCCCCCAGACCGCCGCCCAGCTGGAGACCTTTCTCGCCATCCTCCATAGGCTGGCTGAGGAAGGAATCCGGCCCCCCGTCGTCCACCTCGCCAATTCGGCGGGCCTCCTGGCCCACCCCGCCACGCGCCTCCGGCAGGTCCGGCCGGGCCTCACCCTCTTCGGCCTCCGGCCCTCCGGGGAGGTTCCCGACCCCGGGCTCCGGCCCGTCCTCTCCCTCTCGACGAGGCTTCTCCAGCTCAAGGAGATGCCGGAGGGCAGCCCCGTCGGGTACGGGGCGACCTTCGTGACCCCCAGGCCGACCCTGCTGGGGATCCTCCCCGTGGGCTACGCCGACGGCCTGCCGCGGAGCCTCGGGAACCGGGGGGAGGTCCTGGTCCGGGGCCGGCGCTGCCCGCTGGTGGGGCGGGTCTCCATGGACCTCTGCGCCGTGGACCTCACCGGCGTGGAGGGCGTGGCGGAGGGGGAGGAGGTGGTCCTGTGGGGCGGGGAGGGATCTTCCCGGCTGGACCCCTGGGACTGGGCCCGCTGGGCCGGCACCATCCCCTACGAGATCCTCACCGGGCTCTCCCCGCGCCTCCACCGGGTCTACGAAGGCCCCGCCGATCCTTAGGACGGGAGGGACGGAGGCCCCTCCTCCTTCACCGCCTCCCCCTTTCCCCCCATCTTTCTCCGGGGGTAAGGACCCAACCCCCAGAACCCGAGGAGCACCGCCAGGAGGGCGGGGAGCAGGAATGGCGGCTCTCCCGCGCCGGGGGGGGCGGACGAGAGCAGGATGGCCCCGTTGTGCAGGGCGTGGAAGAGGACCGCCAGCGCCCAGTTCCCCGTCCGCAGGACCACCGCCGCCAGGGCCGCCCCCAGAAGGGCCACGGGGAGGAAGCGGAAGAGGGATCCGTGGAAGAGGCCGAAGACCCCGCCGGAGAGGAGGCAGGCGGCGGCCGGCGGAAAGCCCCGAAGCCCGTCGAGGAGGGCGCCGCGGAAGAGGGCCTCCTCGCAGAGGGCGGGCCAGAGGGCGAAGAGGAGGAGCGCTTCCCCGGGGGGCACCGACTGGATGAGGCGCCGGAGCGCCTCCTCCTCCTGCCCCGATGAGGGGAAGAGCCGGGTGAGGAGGGCCGCCGCCGCCAGGGCCGCCAGGGAGGCCCCCGCCGCCAGGGCTGCCGCCCGGAGGAGAACCTGGAAGGGAACGGGCTTCAGGGGAAAGACCGCCCCCCAGCTCCCCCGGCGGGCTCCCCAGAGGAGGGCGGGGAGCAGGAAGGCCGCGGCGGGCAACAGGAGGGACGCGGGTGTGGTGCCCAGGGGCTGGACCAGGGGCAGGAGGAGGTGGAAGAGGAGGAGCGGCGCGGCCAGCAGCAGGAGGAGCGGCCACGGCCGGCCAGCGGGGCCCGCGGCCTCTTGGACCGGGGCGGTTTCAGGCTCCGGAATGGCCCGCCTCCCGGAGCTTCCTGAGGCACTCCTCCAGGAGCGCCCGGCCCTCTCCCGGCGGGAAGGCCGGCGAGGAGCCGTAGGCGGCGAGGGTCTTTCGCGTGGCCTCCAGCGACTCCAGGACCTTCCGGCAGGGCTCGCAGGAGCGGAGGTGGGCGGCCAGTTCGGCGCAGGGAGGATCCTCCCCCTCCGCCGCGGCGCAGAGCCGTTCGAAAAGTTCCCGGCAGTGGCGGTGGTCCTCCCCGGGTCCCACGTCCGCCTCCCCCGAAAGGATGGCGAAGGAACGGCCCCGGGTCAAGCGGTCCCCCTTGGGCCGGCGGAGCCCCTTCCGTATACTGGGTTAGGAAAGGAGAGCCCATGGCAACCGAAAGGCCCCTCGTCGCCGTGCTGATGGGAAGCGCCTCCGACGCCCCCCTCCTGGAGCCCTGCCTCAAGGCCTTGAAGTCCTTTTCCGTCCCCTTCGCGGTGAGGATCCTTTCGGCCCACCGCACCCCCGAGGAGACGGCCGCCTTCGTCACAGAATGCGAGCGGGAAGGGGTGGAGGTCTTCATCGCCGCCGCCGGCATGGCGGCCCACCTGGCCGGGGCGGTGGCGGCCCGAACCGTCCGTCCCGTCATCGGGATTCCCCTGGCCTCCGGCCCCTTCAACGGACAGGACGCCCTCCTCTCCACCGTGATGATGCCCCCGGGCCTTCCGGTGGCGACGGTGGCGGTCAACGGCGCCCAGAACGCCGCCGTACTGGCGGTTCAGATCCTGGCCCTTTCCCGCCCCGCCCTGGGGGAGGCCCTGCGGGAAGCCCGGGAGCGGATGCGGCGGGAGGTCCTGGAGAAGGACCGCGCCCTTCCCCGGGATTGACGGAGGCGGAGGGTGGCGACCGTTGGCGCCTCCGATCCCCGCTGGCTGGAGCTGGCCCTGGCCCACCTGGCCCGCGGGGGGGTGGTGGCCCTGCCCACCGACACGGTTTACGGCTTGGCCGCCTCCCTCGAAAACCCCGCCGGCACCCACCGGATCCTCCGCCTGAAGAGAAGGCCCGTCGAGAAGGCCCTGCCGGTGCTGGTCCCCTCCCTCTCCCGGGCCGAGGGGTACGGCTTCTCCTTCCCCGAAGGGGCGTGGCGCCTGGCGCTTCGCTTCTGGCCCGGCCCCCTGACCCTCGTCCTGCCGAGGCCCCCCCTCCTTCCCTCCTGGTTCGCACCCGGTCTATCCACCACGGCCCTTCGGGTCCCCCGCCATGGGGTGGCCCTGGCCCTCCTGGAGGCCACGGGGTGGCTCGCCGTGACCAGCGCCAACCGGAGCGGAGGCCCCGAGGCCCTCACCGCGGAGGAGGTGGCCGCCACCTTCTCCGGGGAGGACCTGCTGGTGGTGGACGGAGGGCCCTCGCCGGGGGGTACGGCCTCCACGGTGGTGGAGGCCACCGGTGAAGCGCCGCGGCTGCTACGGAGGGGCCCCCTTTCGGAGGCGGAACTCGTGGAGGTGTGGTATGGGCGACGCTGAGGGCCGGTCTCTCGCCGTTCTGACGGGCGCCGGGATCTCCGCCGAGAGCGGAATCGCCACCTTCCGGGGCATGGGCGGGCTCTGGGAGAAGGTCCCCATCGAGGAGGTGGCCACCCCCTGGGGCTTCGCCAAGGATCCCCGGCGGGTGTGGGGGTTCTACGAAGCCCGGCGGCGCCAGGCCGCGGCCTGCTCCCCCAACGCCGGCCACCGGGCCCTGGCCCGGCTGGAGGAGGCCCTGGGGCCGGATCGCTTCACCCTCGCCACCCAGAACGTGGACGGCCTCCACGCCCTGGCCGGAAGCCGGAACCTCCTGGAGATCCACGGGAGCCTCTGGAGGGTCCGGTGCACCCGGTGCGGCGAGGAGCGGGAGGACCGCCGGGTCCCCCTGCCGGAGCTCCCGCCCCACTGTCCCGCCTGCGGGGCCATGCTCCGGCCGGCGGTGGTCTGGTTCGGAGAGGTCCTCCCCGAGGGGGTCTTCGGCCGGGCGCTGGCCGCCGCCGAATCCTCGGCGCTCTTCCTGGTGGTGGGGACCTCCGCCCAGGTGGAACCGGCGGCCAGCCTGGCGCGGATCGCCGCGAGAAACGGTGCGGCCCTCTGGGAGGTGAACCCCGAGGAGACGCCCCTCACCCCCCTCTGCCACCGCTCCTGGCGCTCGGAGGCGGGGGCCGTCCTGGAGGCGGTGGCCGCCGAGGCCCTCGCCTTCCTCGGCCCCTGAGGCGGCCCGCCGGCCCACCACCCCGCCCGTCTTTGACCCGGGGTCCTTCCCCCTGGTAGTATGGCCCTCTCGAGGGGGGGACCCTCCCCGAATACCCTATGGAGGCTCGCCATGGCGAAGAAACCGCCGGTCTTCAAAAACTACATCGATGGCCAGTGGGTGGCCTCGGCCACCGGAAAGACCTTCCCCAACGTCAACCCCGCCGACACCGACGACGTCATCGGGTACTTCCAGGACAGCGACGAGCGGGACGTCGAGGCCGCTGTCGCCGCCGCCAAGGCCGCCTTCGAGAAGTGGCGGCTGGTCCCGGCCCCCAAGCGCGCCGAGCTGGTGATGAAGCTGGGCCTCTGGCTGAAGGAGAACAAGGAGCGCCTGGCCCGGGACGCCACGCGGGAGATGGGCAAGATCCTGGCCGAAACCCGGGGCGACGTCCAGGAGGGGATCGACTGCTCGCTCTACTGGGGCGGCGAGGGGCGCCGGATGTACGGCGAGACCACCCCTTCGGAATTGCCCAACAAGTTCGCCATGACCGTCCGCCAGCCCATCGGCGTCTGCGCCCTCATCACCCCCTGGAACTTCCCCATGGCCATCCCCACCTGGAAGATGATGCCGGCGCTGGTGTGCGGCAACACGGTGGTCATCAAGCCCGCCACCCTGACCCCCCTCTCCGTCTGGAACCTGGTGAAGGGCGCCGAGGAGGTGGGCTTCCCCAAGGGCGTCATCAACTACGTCACCGGCTCCGGCCGAAAGGTGGGCACCCCCCTCTGCGAGCACCCCGGCGTCTCCCTGGTCTCCTTCACCGGCTCCACGGAGGTGGGGCGCCAGATCAACCTGGCCTGCGCCAAGGACTTCAAGCGGGTCGGGCTGGAAATGGGGGGGAAGAACGCCGTCATCGTCATGGACGACGCCGACCTCGAACTGGCGGTGGACGGCGTTCTCTGGGGTGCCTTCGGCACCACCGGCCAGCGGTGCACCGCCACCAGCCGGTGCCTGGTCCAGCGGGGCGTCTACAAGAAGTTCCTCGATGCCCTGGTGAAGCGGGCCAAGGCCCTCAAGGTGGGCAACGGCCTGGACGAGTCCACGGAGATGGGCCCCGCCGTGGATGCCAACCAGCTCCAGACCGACCTCGACTACGTCGCCATCGGGAAGAAGGAGGGGGCCAAGCTCCTCTGCGGCGGCAAGCGCCTCACCGGCAAGAAGTACGACAAGGGGTTCTTCATGGAGCCGACGGTCTTCGCCGATGTGAAGCCTTCCATGCGGATCTTCCGGGAGGAGATCTTCGGCCCCGTCCTCTCGGTGGTCCCCTTCAAGACCCTCGACGAGGCCATCGCCCTCCAGAACGACTGCCTCTACGGCCTCTCGGGCTCCATCTACACCCGGGACGTGAACGCGGCCTTCAGGGCCATGCGGGACGTGCACACGGGCCTCTTCTACGTCAACGCCCCCACCATCGGCGCCGAGAACCACCTCCCCTTCGGCGGCGTGAAGCAGACGGGCAACGGCCACCGGGAAGGGGGCAAGGAGGCCCTCGACCTCTTCTCCGAGTGGAAGGCCATCTACGTGGACTTCTCCGGAACCCTGCAGCGGGCCCAGATCGACACCGACAAGATCGTCAAGGTGGAGTAGGACCGCCCGGGGGGAGGGGCTCTGCCCCTCCCCCCCGGTTCGGTGAGGAGGCCCCATGGGCGGAAGGTCGTCCCCGTTCCGCAACCGAACGGTCCTCGGCTTTTCGTTGGCGAGCTTTTTTTCCGATTCCAGCCACGAGATGGCCACGGCGGTCCTGCCCCTCTACCTGCAACAGCTGGGGTTGGGGGCGTCGGTCCTCGGCTGGGTGGAGGGCCTCTCGGACGTCTTCGCCTCGGCGGCCAAGTACTGGGCCGGGGTGGCGGGCCAGCGGATGGAGAGGCGGAAGGGGTGGGTGGCCCTCGGCTACCTGGTGACCACCCTCTGCGTGGGCGCCTTCGCCTTCGCCGCCTCCGCCCTCCCCTTCGTCCTCCTGAGGACCCTGGCCTGGATCGGGCGGGGCTTCCGGGGCCCCCTCCGGGACGCCCTGATGGCCGAGGCGGTGGAGCCGTCGGCCTACGGCAAGGCCTACGGCCTGGAGCGGGCGGGGGACATGGCCGGTGCCGTGGCCGGCCCCCTGCTGGCGGCCCTCTTCCTGGGACTCTCCCTCCACCTGCCGGCGATCTTCCTCATCACCACCATCCCGGGGGTGCTGGCGGTTCTCTCGGTGGTGGTCCTCGTCGGGGAGAGGCCGCCCCAGGGGCCCCTCCGCCAGAGGCCGGCGAGGCCTTCGCTCCCCCCCGCCTACTGGCTCTTTTTGGGGGCGGTCCTCCTCTTCGGCCTGGGGGATTTTTCCCGGACCTTCCTCATCCTCGAGGCCGCCCGGCGCCTTCCCCCCGGCGGGGGCCTGCTGCTGTCGGTGCCGGTCCTCCTGTACGTCTTCCACAACGCCGTGAGCGGCCTGGCCACCTTCCCCGCCGGCGCCCTCACCGACCGGGCCTCCCCCGGCTTCACCCTCCTCCTGGGCTACGGGCTGGGGGTCCTCTTCAACCTGGGGATGGCCTTCCTGCCGGGGACCCTCTGGCTGCTCCCCCCCCTCTTCCTCCTCAGCGGGGTCTACATCGCCGTCGAGGAGACGGTGGAAAAGGCCACGGCGGCCCGGATGATCGGCGAGGAGGCCCGCACCTACGCCCTGGGCCTGCTGGCCACCGCCAACGCCGTGGGGGACCTCGCCTCCAGCGTCCTCACCGGCTGGCTTCTGGACCACGTTGGCAGGGCCTGGGCCTACGGCACCGCCGCCGCCTTCACCCTGGCGGGATTCCTGGCCATGGGGGCCTTCGTCCTCCTGGCCAAACGGGGGCGCTGACCCCCCGGCCCCCCTCAGCTCCCCGGCTCACAGGTGAGGCCGCCGGCCACCCCCACGGGGCGCCGCTCCTGCTTCTTCCCCGCCGGGCTCCAGAGGCCCGCCTTCTCCTGGAGCAGCTTGACCCGCCCCCGGGCCTGCCAGGAGGCGGCGCTGTTGTAGTCCCACCCCAGGAGTTCGCTGTCCCCGGCCCCCAGTGTGGTGATGAGGAAGCGGTTGTCCAGGCCGCCGAACATGGCGGCCGACTCGGCGGGGACGGGGCTGTCGCCTCCCGAGGGGTCCACGGGGAACCACCCGTAGTTGGGCAGGTAGACCTCCACCCACCGGTGAAAGACGTCGTCGCGGCTGGCGTCGTCTCCCCGGACCACCACGGAGCCGGCGTACCGGGCCGGCAGACCCGCCGCGTGGCACAGGGCCAGCATGACGAAGGTGTACTCGGAACAGGAGCCGGAGCCCCGGGAGAGGACCGTGGGCGCCACGTTCCAGCCGCCCGCCAGCTCGTAGTGCATCTTCTCCTGGATGTAGCGGTTGATCTTCCACGCCATCCAGTACGGGTTGGTCTCCCCCCCCAGGGCCTCCTTCACCGCCCGCTGGATGACGGGGTCCTCGAGGACCAGCTTGGAGTTGTTCTGGGTGTAGCTCCTCCGGACCTCTTCGGGAATGTCCTCCAGGCGGCCCACCTTGTCGGGGTCCACGAACCAGCGCACCTTGTAGAGGACCGCCTGGACGTCCATCCGCGCCCGCACCTCCTGCCCCGGTTTCACATTCTCGAAGACCCACCGGGCGCACTTCTGGCCCCAGCGGTCCACGGGGAAGTCCCGAGGGGGCGGCGTGAAGACCGGCGGTCCCGCCAGGGCCTGGTTGGGCAGGTCCTGGGGAAGGGCCATGACCACTTCCAGGCGGGTGACGGTACCCGGGCCGAGGTTCCGCCACGCCTCGGTGTAGCTCACCCGCTCCGGCCGCGGATCCCGCCGGACGTAGGGGACCGACTGCCGCGCCGCCAGCCGGTAGAGGCTCCGGGTCTCGAAGTCCACGTTCCAGAGCGCCTCGCCGTCCCATGCCAAGCCCGCGGGGTAAGGCCCGGGGCTGGGGAAGTCGTCGAGGACCGCGCCGCTTGCGGGGTCCACCCGGTAGATGGTGTCGGTGGTCCGGTCGCTGACGAAGAGGCTCCTCCCGTCGAAGGCCAGGCCGATCTCCTGGCCCTTCCGGCCGCCGCCGCAGGTGGGGCAGGGAAAGGAGCGGAAGGTCGTTCCGTCGCTCTCATCCAGGCGGACGAGGAGGCCCGCCCGGGCGTCCAGCGTCCAGAGGTCCTTCCCGTCCCAGCCAATCCCTTCGGGGTTGTCCGTGTCCAGCGGGAGGGCCCGCTCGGTGATGCCGGTGGCGGGGTTGAGGGCGTAGGCCGTCTTGTCGGCCCCGTCCACCACCCAGAGGCGGCTCCCGTCCCAGGCGAGCCCCATGGGCAGGGAACCGGGAGCTTCCAGGGTCCGACGGACGTGCCCGGTCTCCGGGTCCACGGCGCTGAGTGTGGCGCTCTCGAGGTCGGCCACCCAGAGGTTCTCGCCGTCCCAGGCGAGGCCCGTGGGCGTCTTGAGGGCCAGCGGAAGCTCCTTGAGAACCGTACCCGGCGGGGTCTGGGCGGCGGCGGCCAGGGCCAGAAGGGCCCCGAAAGTCCACGCGAGGGCCGAGCGGGTAGTGAACATGGGATCTCTCCTCCCCTGGGGCGAAAGCCCGAAAGGCGGGGTTCGGGGGCCCGGAGGCCCCCTCTCCCCACCTCCATTATGGCTTCTTCCATGGGCCGGGCCAAGGACCGGCCTTTACCCCGCCCGTTGGAGCCGAACGGCCAGCACCACACGGACCCGGTCTTCCGTTGGTTTTAGGCGCCACCCCAGAAGCGGTGCCCGAACCGCTTTCTCCGCGCGCGGACCCAGACCCGGGAGGGCTCCCCCGCGCAGAAGGGAGTGGAGGGCGAGGGACGGCGGGCCCGCCCCTCGCCCCCGGGGCCTCAGCCTCCCGAGAGGCCTTTGAGGAAGGCCTCGTTGGATTCGAACTCGCCGAGCTTCCCGATGAGGAGCTCCATGGCCTCCACGGTGGAGAGGGGGTTGAGGATCTTCCGGAGGATCCACATGCGGTTCAGCTCGAACTCGCTGGTGAGGAGCTCCTCCTTCCGCGTGCCGGACTTGTTGATGTCGATGGCCGGGAAGACGCGCTTGTCCACCAGCTTCCGGTCGAGGTGGATCTCCATGTTGCCGGTGCCCTTGAATTCTTCGAAGATCACGTCGTCCATGCGGGAGCCGGTGTCGATGAGGGCGGTGGCGATGATGGTGAGGGAGCCCCCCTCCTCGATGTTCCGGGCGGCGCCGAAGAAGCGCTTGGGCTTCTGGAGGGCGTTGGCGTCGAGGCCGCCGGAGAGGACCCTCCCCGAGGGGGGTGTGACGGTGTTGTAGGCCCGGGCCATGCGGGTGATGGAGTCGAGGAGGATCACCACGTCCCTTCCCAGCTCCACCAGGCGCTTGGCCTTCTCCATCACCATCTCCGCCACCTGCACGTGCCGGGTGGGGGGCTCGTCGAAGGTGGAGGCCTGGACCTCGCCCTTGACCGACCGCTGCATGTCCGTCACCTCCTCCGGCCGCTCGTCGATGAGGAGGACCAGGAGATAGGCGTCGGGGTGGTTGGCGGTGATGGCGTGGGCGATGGCCTGCAGGAGCATGGTCTTGCCGGTCCGGGGAGGCGCCACGATGAGGCCCCGCTGGCCGAAGCCGATGGGCGTCACCAGGTCCAGCACCCGCCCGGAGAGGGCCTGGCGGGTGGTCTCCAGCCGAATCCGCCGGTTGGGGTAGATGGGGGTCAGGGCGTCGAACCACATCCGGTCCCGGGTCTTGACGGGGGACTCGAAGTTGATGGCGTCCACCTTGATGAGGGCGAAGTACTTCTCGCCCTCCTTGGGGGGCCGCACCTGTCCCGAGATGGTGTCCCCCGTCCTCAGCCCGAACTTCTTGATCTGGGAGGGGCTGACGTAGATGTCGTCGGGGCCGGGCAGGTAGTTGTACTCCGGGGCCCTCAGGAAGCCGAAGCCGTCCTGCAGGATCTCCAGAACCCCCTCGGCGAAGATGAAGCCGTTGGCCTCGGCCTGGGACTTGAGGATCTGGAAGATCAGCTCCTGCCGCTTGAGGGAGGAGAGGTTCTCCACCTCGTACTCCTTCCCCAGCTTGATCAGCTCCTGCGGGTTCATGTCGTGGAGCTTGGCCAGATCCAGGTTTTCCGTTTTTCCCTTGTTCATGTTCGGGGCTCCATGCTCCTTTCCACGATGGCGCGGAGGGCCTTGAGGCCTTCCCCCGTTACCGCCGAGAACAGGAGCGGCTCCCTGCCCGTTTCCAGCCCGAGCGCCTTCGCCGCGTTCCGCTCCGCCGCCGTTCTCTTTCCCCTGGGGAGTTTGTCCGACTTCGTCAGGACCACCTGTACGGTCCATTCGTACCTCCTGAACCATTCCATGAGCTGTCGTTCGTCTTCGCCCGGTTCCCGTCTCACGTCGACCAACAGAAGGGCCGTCTGGCCGCGGCGGCTCTCCAGGTAGCCGTTGACCAGGCCCGCCCAGGACCTCCGGACACTCTCCGGCACCTTCGCGTACCCGTAGCCCGGGAGGTCTACCACGTACCCCTTCTCCCCCACCCTCACGAAGATCACCGCCTGGGTCCGGCCCGGCGTCCGGCTGGTCCGGAGAAGGCCGGGCCGGTTGAGCAGGGCGTTGACCAGCGTGGACTTCCCCACGTTGGAGCGCCCCACCACCGCCACCTCGGGGCCCTTCCTCGGCGGCAGCTGGGAGGGGGCGGTGCAGACCCGCTCCACCTCCACCACCGGCGTTTTCACCCTCTCCCCCCTCTTCTTCTGCCGAAGGTGCCTTGGCGACCCGTCACGGAGCCTTTTCGGGGCGGGCACCCTCGGGATGCTCCATCACCATGGGCACGGCCCGCCTCTGGAAGGGGTCGGCGGCCAGGACCGCCCGAAAGACCTCCTCCAGCGACTGGACGAGGGTGAAGCGGAGCCCCTTGCGCAGGTCCTCCGGGATCTCCAGCAGGTCCTTCCGGTTCTCGGCGGGAAGGACCACCTCGGAAAGGTCGTGCTGCCGGGCGGCCAGGATCTTCTCCTTGAGGCCCCCCACCGGCAGGACCTTCCCCCGCAGCGTCACCTCGCCGGTCATGGCCACGTCGTGGCGCACCGGAATCCCCGTGAAGGCCGAGACCATGGCGGCGGCCAGGGCCACGCCGGCGGAGGGGCCGTCCTTGGGGATGGCCCCTTCGGGAACGTGGACGTGGACGTCGCTCTCCGCGTGGAGGGAGGGCTTCAGCTCCAGCCGGGAGGACTGGCCCCGGATGAAGGAGAAGGCCGCCCGGGCGCTCTCCTGCATCACGTCGCCGAGCTGTCCCGTCAGGGTGAGGTTCCCCTTGCCGGGCATGAGGCTGGCCTCCACGAGGAGGATGTCGCCGCCGGCCTGGGTCCAGGCCAGGCCCACCGCCACGCCGACCTCGTCCTCCTTGAGGATCTTCCGCTCCTTGAAGCGGGGTACGCCCAGAAGGGCCTCCACGCGCTCGGGGGTGAGGACCTCCTTGGCCCGGCGCCGCTCCTTCACCACCCGGTGGGCCACCTTCCGGCAGAGGGAGGCGATCTCCCGCTCCAGGTTTCTCACCCCCGCCTCCCGGGTGTAGCCGTCGATGAGGAAGGTGAGACCCTCCTCGGTGAAGGTGACCTCCCCCTTTCGGAGGCCGTGGGCCTTCGTCTGCTTGGGAACGAGGTAGCCCTGGGCGATGGCCCGCTTCTCCGGGAGGGTGTACCCCGAGAAGGGGATGACCTCCAGCCGGTCCAGGAGGGCCGGCGGGATGGAATGGGTCACGTTGGCGGTGGTGAGGAAGAAGACCCGGCTCAGGTCGAAGGGCACGTCAATGTAGTGGTCGAGGAAGGCGTGGTTCTGCTCCGGGTCCAGGACCTCCAGGAGCGCCGAGGCCGGATCGCCGCGGTAGTCGGCCCCCAGTTTGTCGATCTCGTCGAGGAGGAAGAGGGGGTTGCGGCTTCCGGCCCGCTTGATGAGCTGGACGATCTGGCCCGGAAAGGCCCCGATGTAGGTCCTCCGGTGGCCCTTGATCTCCGCCTCGTCGTGGACACCGCCCAGGGAGAGGCGGACGAACTCCCGCCCCATGCTCCTGGCGATGGACCGGGCCACGCTGGTCTTGCCCACCCCCGGGGGCCCCACGAAGCAGAGGATGCTCCCCTTGGGGTCCTTGGTGAGCTGGCGGACCGAAAGAAACTCAAGGATCCGCTCCTTGACCTTCTCCAGGCCGTAGTGGTCCTCGTCGAGGATCTTCTCCGCCCGCCGGATGTCCAGGCGGTCCTTGGTCTCCTTGCTCCAGGGAAGGCTGAGGAGCCACTCGATGTAGGAACGGGAGACGGTGGCCTCGGCGGAGACCGGCGGCATCACCTCCAGCCGCTTGAGCTCGGAGAGGGCCCGCTCTTTGGCCCCTTCGGGCATGCCGGCCTTCTCGATGCGCTCCCGGAGCTCCTCGAGCTCCCCGGCCGAGTCCTCCCGCCCCAGCTCCTTCCGGATGAGCTTCATCTTCTCGTTGAGGAAGTACTCCTTCTGGGTCTTCTCGATCTGCTTCTCCACCTCCCGGTTGAGTTGCTGGTCCAGGGTGATCTGGGCCACCTCCGCGAGGAAGAGCTTGCGCACCAGGGCCAGCCGTTCCGCGGCGTCGAGGGCCTCCAGCACCTTCTGCTTCATCTCCGCCGGGCAGGAGAGCAGCGAGACGATCTGGTCGGCGAAGCGGGGCGGGTCCTCGGGGTTGAGCGCCGAGAGGGGCATGCCCCCGAAGAGGTTGGGGGTCTTCCCCTTCTCCGCCTCCAGGCGCCTGAGGAGGTCCATGGCCAGGGACTCGGCCCGGGCACCGGCCTCCCCGTCGGGCAGGGGCCGAACGGAGACGTGGTGGACGGGGCCGTCCAAGAGGAAGTCCACCACCTCCCCCCGGAAGAGCCCCTCCACCACCACCTTGAAGTGACCGTTGGGAAGGGAGAGGGACTGAAGGATGTGGGCCACCACGCCCACGCGGTACATCTCGTCGGGCTTGGGGTCCTCCTTCAGGGGGTCCCGCTGGAGAAGGAGAAAGACGCGCCCGTCCCCCTCCAAGGCCGCGGTGGCCGAGGCCACCGAGGAGGGCCGCCCCACCACGAAGGGGCGGACGGAGTGGGGCGGGATCACCAAGTCCCGGAGGGTGATCAGGGGGTAAACGGGGGAGAGGGCTCCCGCCCGGGAGGGGGGAAAAGGGGATTCCATGGGTGTTCCTTCTCTGGCGGGCATCAGCCCGCGTTTTCCATCAGCATAATGGGCTTGGCGCTGGAGAGAACCACGTCCTTGGTGATGACCACCTCTTTGATGGCCTTCTGGGAGGGGATCTCGTACATGAGGTCGAGCATGAGGTCTTCCATGATGATGCGGAGGCCCCGGGCCCCGACCCCGCGGCTGATGGCCATCCGGGCGATCTCCTCCACGGCCTCCTGGGTAAAGGTCAGCTTGACCCCCTCCATTTCGAAGATCTTCTCGTACTGCTTCACCAGGGCGTTTCGGGGTTCGGTGAGGATCACCATCAGGGCTTTGAGGTCCAGTTCCTGGAGGCTGGCCACCACCGGCACGCGGCCCACGAATTCCGGGATCATCCCGTACTTGATGAGGTCCTGGGGCTGGACCTGGGCCAGGAGCCGGTCGGTGCCGGCGGCCTCCTTCGCCTCGGGGACCCCCCCGTACCCGATGGAGGACTTGTGGAGGCGCCGCTCCACGATCTTCTCCAGCCCCACGAAGGCTCCCCCGCAGATGAAGAGGATGTTGGTGGTGTCGATCTGGATGAACTCCTGGTGGGGGTGTTTTCTCCCGCCCTGGGGCGGCACGTTGGCCACGGTCCCCTCGAGGATCTTGAGGAGGGCCTGCTGGACCCCTTCCCCCGAGACGTCCCGGGTGATGGAGGGGTTGTCGCCCTTTCTCGCGATCTTGTCGATCTCGTCGATGTAGACGATGCCCCGCTCGGCCCTCGCCCGGTCCCCGTCGGCGTTCTGGAGGAGCTTGAGGAGGATGTTCTCCACGTCCTCTCCCACGTACCCCGCCTCGGTGAGGGTGGTGGCGTCGGCGATGGCGAAGGGGACGCGGAGCAGCCTCGCCAGCGTCTGGGCCAGCAGGGTCTTGCCGGTGCCCGTGGGTCCCATGAGCAGGATGTTGGACTTCTGGATTTCGACGTCGCCCCGGCGGGCCGCCGGCTGGGTCCGCCGGTAGTGGTTGTAGACCGCCACGGAGATCCGCTTCTTGGCCGCCTCCTGCCCCACCACGTACTCGTCGAGGAAGGCCTTGATCTCCCGGGGCTTGGGAAGGGGGCTCTTGCCGCGCTCCTCCTTCTCCACGTCCTCCGCCAGGATCTCGTTGCAGGTTTCCACGCACTCGTTGCAGATGTAGACGCTGGGCCCGGCAATGAGCTTCTTCACCTCCCGCTGGGGCTTGTTGCAGAAGCTGCAACGGAGTTCGTTGTCACCGTACGATCGGCTCATCGGGCTTCCTCCGGGGGGCCTTCCCCTCCCCGCTGGAATGCAAACGGCGCGCCAATTATTTCGCCGCCCCGTGGTGAATCAGGATCTTGTCCACGAGGCCGTAACCCACCGCCTGCTCGGCGGTCATGAAGTTGTCCCGCTCGCAGTCCCGGCGGATCTCCTCCAGGCTCCTCCCCGTGTGGCGGGCGAGGATCTCGTAGAGGCGCTCCCGGGTGGCGAGGAGGTGGCGGGTGCGGATCTCCACGTCCGTCGCCTGGCCCTCGGCACCCCCCAAGGGCTGGTGGATCATGACGGTGGCGTTGGGCAGGGCGAAGCGTTTCCCCTTGGTCCCCGCCGCCAGGAGCAGGGCCCCCATGGAGGCGGCCTGCCCGATGCAGACGGTGTTGATGTCGGGCTTGACGAACTGCATGGTGTCGTAGATGGCCAGGCCCGCCGTGATGTAGCCCCCGGGGCTGTTGATGTACAGCCAGATGTCCCGGGTGGGGTCCTCCGCCTCCAGGAAGAGGAGCTGGGCGATCACCAGGTTGGCCAGGTGGTCGTCGATGGGCTCCCCGACGAAGATGATGTGGTCCTTGAGGAGCCTCGAATAGATGTCGTACGAGCGCTCCCCGCGGTTGGTCTGTTCCACCACGAAGGGGATGAGGGGCATCTACCCTTCCTCCTCGGGAGAAGGCTTCCCTTCCACCAATCTAACCGAAGCCTCGCGGAGAAGCAAGTCCAGCGCCTTCTTGCGGGCGATGAGGTCCCGGACCTCGTCCAGGCGCTCCTCCTTGGCGAAGCGCGCCTTGAGGGTCTCGGGCGTGAGGCGGGAGCCGGCGGCGAGCTCGGTGAAGTAGGCGTCCACATCCTCCTCCGTGGCCGCCAGCCCCTTCCGGTCCGCCATCTGGCGGAGGAGGAAGTAGGCCCCGACCTTCCGCTGGGCGATGGGCCGGCGGGAATCGGCGATCTCCTTCCAATCCACCTTCTGGACCATGGCCCCCATGCCTTCCCGCTCCCACTCCTCCGCCAGCTCCGCCAGGTCCTCCCGGAGCTGGCGCTCCACCAGGGTCGGCGGCAGGGGCACCGGGTACTTTTCCAGCAGGCTCTCCAGCAGGCGGTTCTCCTGGAAGCCCTTCACCTCCCGCTGGACCTGGGCGGTGAGGTCTTCCCGGATCCGGGCCCTGAGGGCCTCGAGGCTCTCCGCTCCCAAGTCCTTGGCGAAGTCGTCGGACAGGGGCGGGACCTCCCGCCTCACGACCTTGGTCACGGTGAAGGTGTACCTCCCCGGAGCCAGCGGGGCCTTCTTCCTTTCCTCTTCGGTGGCCGGCGGTTCCACCTCGAGTTGGAAGGTCTCGCCGGCCTTCTTCCCCGCCAGGACCCGCTCCACCGGATGGTCGCTCTGCGGCAGGGCCCGGTGGAAGACCTCCTGCTCCTTCTCCTGTCCCGCCCGCTTCTGGGAGAGAACGAGGTAATCCCCCTCGGCGGCCTCCTCCACCGGCTTCATGACGGCGGCCCGCTCCCGGAGCGAGGCCAGGACCTTCTCCACCTGCTCTTCCTTGACCTCGGGCTTGGGGGAGGAGATCTCCAGGCCGGAGGCCGTCACCTCCGGGAACTCCGGCGCCACCTCGACCTTCAGCTCGCAGGTGAAGGGCTGGCCCTCCTCGAGGTGCGTCTCCGCCGCCCGCGGTTCCACCACGGGGTCCAGGGAGAACTGTTTGAGGGTCTCCTGGGCCGCCTCCGGCAGGATCCGTTCCAGAACCTCTTCCCGGATCTCGGCGGCGAACCGCGCCTTCACCAGCGCCGCCGGGGCCTTCCCCGGGCGGAAGCCGGGGAGGCGCGCTTGGCCTCGTACGGCCTTGACCACGCCCTCGTAGTGGGGGGCGACCCGTTCCCATTCCATCGTGACCGTGAAGGTCCGCTGGCACCCTTCCCGCGCTTTTTCGGTGATCTCCATCTCGGCTCCCACTGGGGGGGGTTCCTTAGCCTTGGACCCGCCGGCGGGAGACCCCGCCGTCCCCCCGGGCCCCTTTTGCTCATCCGAACCTGAAGCCCCTCCCCCTTTCCCCGGAAGGGGCACTCTTCCCGTCTCTGGTGCGAAAGGGGGGACTCGAACCCCCACGGGTTGCCCCACAGGATCCTAAGTCCTGCGCGTCTGCCGGTTCCGCCACTTTCGCCCGGTTTCTCTCCTCGGGAATCGCCCGCCCGCCGGCGGAGAATCGGATTGGGCCGGGGGGAGGGGGAGGCGGGGAACTGGCGCGCCCGCCCCGACTCGAACGGGGGACCTGCGGCTTCGAAGGCCGACGCTCTATCCGGCTGAGCTACGGGCGCATTTCGCCGGCCGTCCCCGAAGCCTCCTTGTACCACAAACCCGTGGGCCCGCGCAAGCCCCGGGGGGGTGAGGGTCTCGGCCCTACAGGAGGCTCCGGGTCGCCCCCCCGCAGAGGCCGTAGAGGCGCGGGAGGGCTTGCATGGATTCCGCCGCGGAGGGCGGGCGGTGGACCACGAGGGCGTAGGGGGTGCGAAAGCGCCGGAGGGCGTCCAGGACGCGCTCCTTTTGGCGGGGGGAGCCGTCGGTGACGGCGGTGAAGACCGCCGGGGGATAGACCACCGAGAGCAGGGCGTTTCCCAGAACCTCGGGGGTTCCCTCCTCCTCCGGGGACCCGAGGAGCAGGGAGGCCACCAGCTCCCGGCCGGCGGCCTCCCACCGCTCCTCCTGAAACTGGATGGAGGCGAGGAGCAGGAAACGGGCGCACCGGCTCCGGTCCCGGGTGGAGGCCGTTCCCCCAAGGGACGCTGCGGCGATCCGCCCGGCGATCTCCCGGACCGGTTTCAGGTCTTCCTCCTCCAGGCCTCCGTGGTAGAGGGCCAGACGGGCCGCCCCCCGTTCCACCCACCAGCGGAGGGGGGCCTCGGGGGGGGCGCCGCCCTCCCCCGCCTCCAGGGACCTGCGGGCGATGGCCAGGTAGGCCGGTTCCCCCAGGACCCCGCCGGCCTTGGCGAAGGCCTGGGCGGCGATGAAGCAGGAAAGTCCGTCCCCGCAGGGCTCCACCGCCGGCGGGGCGACGAGGGCCCGCTCCCGGGCGCTGAGGCGGTGGTAGGCCCCGTCCGGTGCCTGCCCGGCGCCGAAGCCCCCTCCGGGGAGCCGCAGGCGGGAATGGAGAAAGCGGAGGATCCCCCGGGCCAGGCCGAGGCAGAGGCGGTCCCCGGTGACCAGGTGGAGCCGCAGGGCCGCCAGCATCCAGGCGGCGTTGGTGGAGAGCGCCTTTCGGGTGTCGTCCTTCGCCTCGAAAAAGCCGCCCTCTTCGGCGTCGTAGAGGGGAGAGTCGGCCATTCGCCTAAGAAGCTCGAGGAGCCGCCCCTTCCCCTCACCGTCTCCCGATTGAATGGCGTACTTCACGAGGAAGGGGAGGCGCTCCCTCCAGCCGCCGGGGTCGGGAAGAGCGAGACCCGACAGAACCGGCTCTTCCCGGGAGTAGAGGCCGGCGGCCAGCGCCTCCAGCTTGGCCCCTCCCCGGTCCAGCGCCGCTCCTTCTCCCACCGTTCACCTCCGGGCCCTTCCGCCGGGGCCGGCGCCACGATTGCAACGGGGATGCCAGATTCAGGCCCTTCCGGGCCTCGCCTGCCCGCCGCTTCCGTCACATGCATGAAACATGCACCCGGTGACGTTTCAGGGAGGGTGCTTGTCGGGGGGGCGCTTCGAGGGTATGCTGTCCTTTGGAGAGGTTGGCGATGGTGCGCAAAGGCCTTCTGCAGATGGTGGGACTGGTGGCGGCGGGTGCCGCCCTGGGGCTCCTCTTCAACACCCTGTCGCCCATGGGCCTTCCCCTCACGGGGGGCAAGGAGGCCCGGATGGCCCAGAAGGGGATCCGGATGGTGACCCTCGACGAGGTCCGGTACTACCTGGACCAGCCGGGGACGATCCTCGTGGACGCCCGGTCGCCGGAAGAGTACGCCCTGGGCCACATCCCCGGCGCCCTCAACCTGCCCGCCGACGCCTTCGACCCGGCCTTCCCCAAGGTGGCCAAGCGCCTCCGCGGGGCCTCCCTCATCATCGTTTACTGCTCCGGCGGCTCCTGCGGCACCTCGGAAGAGGTGGCCTCCAAACTCCAGGAACGGGGCTTCAAGGATTCGTCCCTCGCCGTCTTCGCCGACGGCCTTCCGGGCTGGATGCGGGCCAAGCTTCCCATCCAACCGGGATCCGGCGAGTGAAATGGGGCTCCGGACCACCACCTGGCTGGAACGGCTTGGGCGCTTTGGCCTGGCGGCGATCTTCCTCTTCGCCGCCGTCCCCAAGATCCTCGACCCCTCTGGCTTCGCGGAGGACGTGGCCCACTACGCCCTCCTGCCGGACGCCGCCGTGAACGTGGTGGCGGTTCTTCTCCCCTGGATCGAAGCGGTGGGCGCTCTGGCCCTCCTCACCGGCTTCGCCGCCGAGGGGGGGCTTCTCCTGGCGAACCTGCTCCTCCTCCTCTTCCTCGGCGCCCTGGGCCAGGCGTGGGCCCGGGGCCTGGACATCGACTGCGGGTGCTTCGGCCACGGCAAGGGCAACGCCTCGGTCGCCCTGGCCTTCCTCCGGGACGTGCTCTTCTTTCTCCTGGCCGGAGGAGTCCTGGCGTTGCGGATCCGCCGCCTCCGCCTCTCCGCCGAAGGGTAGCCTCCCCTTTCCTTCCGGCCTTCGTTGGTGTAGCCTATCCCCAAGAGGATTCGATGGCTTCGCTCCGCGGGGGAGTTCTCCGCGGGGGTGCACGGGGGATCCTGCGACACGGGAGGGATGGAGATGGTGGAGATCGCCGCCTGGAAGTCCCAGGAGGAGGAGCTTTTGACGCTGGTCCTGGAATCCGCCCCCGACCCCTTCGGGGTGGACGCCCGGCTCCGGGAGCTGGAAGGCCGGTTCGGCAAGGAGGTCTACGCCCGGTTCCTCCACCTCATCTGCCACGTGGACCTCGGCGCCGAAGAGGCCCGCGGCCACTGGCTCCAGATCCTCCAACACACCCAAACCCTTCGGGAAGCCCTCCGGCGGCCGGTGGACTACCGGGTGGGGGCCGCCGATTACTTCGTCCACGAGGCTCCCAGGATCCAAAACCCCGCCGTCATCGACATCCGGATCTACCGCCAGACGGAACAGGGCATCCTGAAGGACCCGCTCACGGGCCTCTACAACCTCCGGTACCTCAACGAAGTCCTCCCGCGGGAGCTCGGCATCGCCCGCCGGAGCAACTCCCCCCTGAGCCTCGTCTTCCTCGACGTGGACCACTTCAAGTCTTTCAACGACCAGCTGGGCCACGAGGCCGGAAACGAGGCCCTCCGAACCGTCGCCCGCACTCTGGGAGAGTGTGTGCGGGACATGGACCTGCCCTGCCGCTACGGCGGCGAGGAGTTCACCGTCCTCCTTCCCTCCACCGACAAGATGGGGGGGCTCGCCGTGGCCAACCGGATCGTCCAGACCGTGGAACGGCAGCGGATCCCCGCCCCCTCGCCCTTCGGCGTGCTCACGGTGAGCGCGGGGGTCGCCGCCTTCCCCAGCGACGCCGCCGACGCCGAGGAGCTGATCCAGCACGCCGATTCGGCCATGTACCAGGCCAAGTCCCTGGGAAAGAACCGCGCCGTCCCCTACTCCTACGAGCGGCGGGGGTACCTCCGCATCCCCAAGGATTTCTCGGGCACCCTGGCCGACGGCCGGGGGGAACCGGTCCCCCTCTCGGGGAAGGACCTCAGCTGTTCGGGCCTCTTCTTCTACTCGGCGGTGGAACTGGTGGCAGGCCAGACGGTGGACCTGGACCTGGCCATCCCCGGCGAGGAGGGCACCACCCGCGTCCGTTGCAAGGCCAAGGTGGTGCGGTGCCAGCGGGACGGCGACGGCCGCTTCGGGGTGGGGGCCCAGATCGTCCACATCCCCACCGCCGACCGGCTCCGTTACTTCAAGGCCGCCTCCCCTTCCGGTCTCTGACCCGCGCCGCCGGCCTCCCAATCGGCATCCTTCGGCAATAGGACCAGCAGGCGCCCGGGGGCCTTCAGCCGCCCCGCCACCGCCTCCGCCCCCTCCCCCGCCCCGCAGAAGAGGTCGGCCCTCCCGGCCCCCAGGATGGCACCCCCCGCATCCTGGAAGGCCACGAAGCGTCGGAAGGGTACCCAGCCCGCCAGGAGCCCCTCGGGCGTCACCACCGGAAGGCTGGAAATCAGGAGCCCCACCGCCCCCTGGGGGTAGACGGACCCGTCCACCGCCAGGGACCGCCCCGGCGTCAGGGGCACGCCGAGGCTTCCCAGCGGGGCCTCCCCCTCCTCCAGCCGGAAGAAGGTGTAGGCGGGGTTCACCGAGAGGTGCCGCTGGCGTTCCGCTTCGGGGAGAGTGGAGAGAAGCCGCCGGATCTCCTGCATGGAGGCCTTCTCCTGGGGAAGGAGGCCCTCCGCGGCCAGGTGGGCGCCCAGGCTCGTGTAGGGGTGGCCGTTCTTCCCGTCGAACTGGACCCTCACCACCCTCCCGTCTTCCAGGCGCAGCCGCCCCGACCCCTGGACCTGGAGGAAGAAGACGTCCACCGGGTCCTCGAGCCACGCGATCTCCAGGCCGCGGTTCTTGAGAACGCCTCCCCCGTCGATCTCCTCCCGGGTGTAGTAGGGAACCAGCCGCCCCTCCTCCAGGCGCCCGTAGACCCGCCCCGCGGCGCCCGCCCCGGAGGCGGGGGTTCCCTCGGCGGACACCAGGTCCGGCGGGCGGCGGTACAGGGGAAAGCGGAAGCGGGCATCGGGCTGGAGCCGCCCCTCCAGGACCGGCTCGTAGTACCCGGTGAGCAGGAGGGGCCCGGGGGCGGCCACCAGGCGGAGGCGGCTGCGGATGGCCGCCGCCCGGGCTTCGCCGCCGGCGGGGGCTTCGGCGAGGATGGCGAGGAGCTCCCGGATGCCCCGGGCCACCACGCCGGCCCCGACGGAGCCCGTCCCCAGTGCGAGGCGCCGCCCCTCCGGAAGCCGCTCCAGCCAGGCGAGGCTCTGCCGGAGGGCCGGCTCCAACTCCCCAAAGGCGAGGTCGTCCAAGGGCAGGCCCCCCGCCTCCTCCCAGGGAACCTCCACGAAGGCCGGCCCCTGCGGCACAGGGGGAATCGCCTCGGGAACGGGGACCGGGGGTGCGGCGGGCTCCGGCGGGGCGGTGGGGGCGGGGAGGGACTCAGGGGGCCTTCGGGCGCAGGCCCCGGCCAAGGCGAGCAGGGCGAGCAGGGCGGCGAGGGCGTGCATACGTCCCATGGGTTCAGTGTACGGAGCCTGGCGCCGTTCCTCAAGGCCGGCGCCGGGTGGGGTGGGGGACGTCCACGGGGAAGGACGGGAAGGCGAAAGGGGGGGAAGGAGGAGGCGTAAGGAATAGAAGCAGGCTCGGATTGTTGGAAGGATTCTTGGAAAGGTTCCCAATGGCGAGGCGCAGTCCCCAACGGCAACAACTCCTCGACCTCCTTCGGGGGTGCCACGACCACCCCAGCGCGGCGGAACTCTGGGGGCGTTACCGATCGCGCTACGGCGCCGCCAGCCTCTCCAGCCTCTACCGGAACCTGGAGCTTCTGGTGGCCGAGGGTAGCGTGCGGAAGGTCCGCCTCAAGGGGGGCGCCGAACGCTTTGACGCCAACGGCTCCCCCCACTACCATGTGGTGTGCCAAACGTGCGGCCGCCTCTGGGACGTCCCCGTGGGGAGGGAAGACCGGTGCCGGTTCACCCTTCCGGAGGGGTTCACCCCCGAGGCCTGGGAAATCACCGTTCGTGGGACCTGCGCGGCGTGCGCCGCGGTGAGACACCCATTTCTGGACAAGGAGGTGTAAGATGCCCGAGCTCAAAGGAACCAAGACCTTCGAGAACCTCAAGGCCGCCTTCGCCGGCGAGTCGGAGGCCAACCGCCGCTACCTCTACTTCGCCCGTGAAGCCGACGTGGAGGGCTACCCCGACGTGGCGGCGGTCTTCCGCTCCACGGGGGAGGGCGAGACCGGCCACGCCTTCGGCCACCTGGACTACCTGAAGGAGGTGGGGGACCCCGCCACCGGGAAGCCCATCGGCGACACCAGGCTGAACCTCGCCGCCGCCGTGGCGGGCGAGACCTACGAGTACACCGAGATGTACCCGGGCTTCGCCCGGACCGCCCGGGAGGAGGGCTTCGACGAGGTGGCCGACTGGTTCGAGACGCTGGCCAAGGCCGAACGGGCCCACGCCGGGCGCTTCCAGAAGGCCCTCGACGACCTCAAGTAAAGGGGACAGCGGCTTCCGGGGGGCGGCCCCTCCGCCGCCTTCCGGACCGCCGCGAGGGGGGTGGACCATGAGCGGAAAGGACCTGGGAGGAATCACCGAATTCGTCTTCAATCCGCAGGATCCGGCCTTCTACGACCGGAAGGACCTCTACGCCGAGGAGAGGAGGATCTTCGAAATCTGCCACGGGTGTCGGCTCTGCGCCGGCCTGTGCCCCTCCTTCGACATTCTCTTCGACCTTCTCGATTCCAGGGACATCTCCGCCGAGGCGCTCACCGACGACGACCTGGGGGCGGTGATGGCCCCCTGCTTCTACTGCAAGCTTTGCTACACCAAGTGTCCCTACACCCCGCCCCACGAGTTTCGGCTCGACTTTCCCCACCTGGCCCTCCGCCACAAAGCGGTGGTCTTCAAGGAGAAGGGGGCCTCCCTCGCCGCCCGGATGCTGGCCGACCCCGCGGGAATGGCCCGAAAGGCCCGGCCCTTGGCCCCCTTGGCCAACGCCGCCAACCAGAACCGGCTGGCCCGGAAGGCCATGGCTCCCCTCCTTCGGATCCACCCCGACGCCCCCCTTCCGCCCGTGGCCTTCCGGACCTTCACCTCCCGCTTCCGGAAGCTCCCCAAGCCCTCCGAAGCCAAGGAGCGCGTGGTCCTCTTCACCACCTGCCTCGTGGACGCCAACTACCCCGAGCTGGGGGAAGTGCTGGTCCGTTTTCTCAACGCCTGCTCCGTGGAGGTCCTGCTCCCCGAAGGTCTGGACTGCTGCGGCATCCCTTCCTTCGACATCGGGGACCTCGAGACGGCGGCGGCCAAGGCCCGGCGCAACGTGAAGGCGCTCCTTCCTTACGTCCAGCAGGGGTTGGCCGTCATTGCCCCCGTCTCCTCTTGCGCCATGGCCCTTAGCCGCGAGTACCCCCTCCTGGTCCCGGGGGAGGAGGCGAAGGCGGTGGCCGGGGCGGTGCGGGACCTCTTCGACTACCTGGCCGACTTGAAGAGCCGGGGGCTCTGGCCCAAGGGAGAGCCCCGCCCGCTGGGCGAGGTGGCCTACCACCTTCCCTGCCACCTCAAGCAGATGGGGGCGGGCTTCAAGGGCCGGGACCTCTTCAAGGACCTGCCGGGGACCACCGTGAAGGTGCTGGACGCCTGCTCCGGCCACGACGGCACCTACGGCATCCGGCTGGAAACCTACGACGACTCCATGAAGGTCGGCCGCAAGCTCCTGGGCCGCGCCAAGGAGGCCCGGGGGACGCTGGTCACCGAATGCCCCCTCTCGGGCCTCCAGATCACCCACGGTACCGGCCGGGAAGCGTTGCACCCCCTGCTCCTCCTGGCCCGGGCCTACGGAATCGAATGAAGGAGACACCATGGAACCGGTTTCCCGCTCTGAGATTTTGGACATCGCCGAGTACGAACGGCGGCGCAGGGCCGTCCGCGCGGAGATCATGGCCCTCAAGGACCGGCGGAGGATCTCCCTGGACCCCGTCCTCACCCTGCTCTTCGAAAACCGGAGGACCGTCTGGTACCAGATCCAAGAGATGATGCGCGCCGAACGCATGGTGGACGAGGAGCAGATCCTGGAGGAACTCAGGACCTATGCCCCGCTGGTGCCCGGACCCGGCCAGTGGAAGGCCACCCTGTACATCGAGATCCCCGACCTCGAAGGTCTCAAGCGGGCCCTGCCCCGGCTCGTGGGCATCGAGAACGCCGTCTACGCCCGGGTGGGGACGGCGCACATCCAGGCCCGGGGCGAGGAGGGCCGAAGCCGGGAGGACTACACCAGCACCGTCCACTACCTGACCTTCGACCTTCCCCCCACCGCCGTGGAGGCCCTGGCGGCGGGGGCTCCCCTCCGGCTGGGGGTGGACCACCCGGCGGCCCGGGCGGAGGTGGAGGTCCCCGATTCCCTGCGCCGCGAACTCCTGGCCGATCTCCGGGGGGAGTGACGCCGTGGCGGCGGGGAAGGGCCCCTCCCACTGGGCCGCCCACACGGCGGGCCTCCGGGAAGAGCTCCAGCGGGCGTTGGACCGAGACCTCCTGCGGGACCTCCACCGCCTCTCCCCGCTCCGCCATGGGCTCGTCGTCCTGGCGATGGTCCTCTCGGGGGCGGCCCTCGCCGCGGTCCTCTCCCTCCCCCTTCCGCTCCCGGTCTGGTTCCCCCTCTCGCTCCTCCTCGGCCTCCTCTTCTTCGACAGCACCGTTCTGCTCCACGAAGTGGTCCACCACCTGGTCTTTCCCAGAAGGCGCACCGGGGCGGCACGCCTCCTCGCCCTCCTGTACGCCCTCCCCTCGGGGATCTCCCCCTCCCAGTTCCAGAGGTGGCACCTCGACCACCACGGCGGACTGGGCAGCCCCACCGAGGACCCCAAGCGCCACCACCTCTCCCCAAAGCGCAACGCCCGCTGGCTCAAGGCCCTCTACTTCACCCCCGCGCTCTTCTTCCTCTACTTCCGAGCGGCGCGGCGGGAGGCGGCCACCTACGACAGGGGCCTTCGGCGGAGGATCGCCGGCGAACGCACCTTGAACGTCGCGGTCCACGCCACCGCCGCCCTACTTCTGTACAGGGCGGGAGGATGGAGCCTCCTGCTCCGGCTTTACCTGGTGCCCTACCTCTTCGGCTTTCCGCTGGCCTTCGGGCTCAACCGCTTGGGCCAGCACTACGAGGTCTCCCCTTCCGATCCGGCCCGCTGGGGGACGCGGATGCGCCCTTCCCGGCTCTGGGACCTTCTCTTCCTGTGGTCCGCCTACCACCTGGAGCACCACTACTTCCCGGGGGTTCCCTTCTACAACCTCCGGAAGTTGAACGGCGCCCTCCGCCCCTTCTTCGAAAGGCGGGCCGTGCCCGAGCGCCGCTACGGCTGGCTGCTCTGGAAGTACCTGGTGGAAAACCGCCAGCCCCACACCGACTGGGCCTCGGAGCCCCGCTAGGACCGGCGGAGGAGCAGAGCCCCGGCCGCTCCCGCCACCGTCGAGGCGCCCAGGATCCCCACCTTGGCCTGGGTGAGGAGGGGCCCGTCTCCGAAGGCGAGGGCGGCGATGAAGAGGGCCATGGTGAATCCAATGCCCGCCAGGCATCCCACGCCTGCCAGGGTCCGCCACGTGGCCCCCTGGGGCATGGCGCAGAGGCCCGGTCGAACCACTGCGTAGGCCCCGAGGAGGACCCCCACCGGCTTTCCCAAGAGGAGGCCGAGGGCCGCCCCCGCTGTCACCGGACCCCAGAGGCCCGAGGGATCCCCGAGGTCCAGGCGGACCCCGGCGTTGGCCAGTGCGAAGAGGGGCATGATTGCGAAGGTGACCCAGGGGTGGAGGGCGTGCTCCAAGCGCTGGAGCGGAGAGGAGGCCGCCTCCGCAGCCTCCTGGAGCTCCAGGAGGGCCCCGTGCTGGCCCGGCGTCAACAGCGCACCTCCACCCGTCTCGGAGGCGAACTTCCCGAGGCTCTTCCGGGCCCGGTCGAGGAAGGTGCCCCCCTCCGCCTTCACGCGGGCGGGGATGGTCACGGCCAGAAGGACGCCCGCCACGGTGGGGTGGATACCCGATTTCAGGAAGCAGAACCAGACCACCACCCCCGTGCCGAGGAAGAACGACGTCCTTCGAAGACCCAGGGCCCCGGCGGCGGCCAGGGCCAGGAGCAGGGCCAGCCCCGCCGACAGGTAGGAGAGGGCGACGCCGTGGCTGTAGAAAATGGCGATGACGAGCACGGCCCCCATGTCATCCACGATGGCCAGAGCCGCCAAGAAGACCTTCAACGAAGGGGGAACCCGGTCTCCGAGAAGGGCCAGCACCCCCAGGGCGAAGGCGATGTCCGTGGCCATGGGGATCCCCCATCCCGCGGCCTCCGGTCCGCTTCTGGCAAGGGCGGCGTAGAGGAGCGCGGGGGCCGCCATGCCCCCCAGGGCGCCGGCGATGGGAAGGAGGGCCTTGGAAGGAGAGGCCAGTTCCCCCACCAGGATCTCCCGCTTGATCTCCAACCCCACGACGAAGAAGAAGACGGCCATGAGCCCGTCGTTGATCCAGAGGAGAAGGGGTTTCACGAGGAGGAAGGGGCCCGCCCCCACGGTGACCGGCGAGGAGAAGACCGCCCGGTAGGAAGCGGCCCAGGGCCCGTTGGCCCAGAGGAGGGCCGTCAGGGTGGCGATGAGCAGGAGGACACCGCCGAAGGCTTCCGTGTGGAAGAACTCCCGGAAAGGGAGCCCGGTGGCCCCTTCTCCGTGGCCATTCCCGGTTCTCGCCGTCTTCTTCGCCATGGGGGCCTCCTTACGGGGTGGACAAACCCGCGCCTCCGTGGTGGAATTTGGACGCAGTCTACACCATGGGGTGGCCGGTCTTTTCAGGGAGGTAGCTGGATGCTCGGGGATTTCAAGGAATTTGCCCTTCGCGGGAACGTGATGGACATGGCGGTGGGCGTGGTCATCGGGGGGGCCTTCGGCAAGATCGTCTCCTCCTTCGTGACCGACGTGCTCATGCCCCCCATCGGCCTCCTCCTGGGCAAGGCCGACTTTTCCAACCTCTACGTCAGCCTCTCGGGCGGGCACTACGACAGCCTGAAGGCCGCCAAGGAGGCCGGCGCCGCCACGCTGAACTACGGGCTCTTCCTGCAAACGGTGGTGGATTTCGTCCTCGTGGCCTTCGCCATCTTCCTGGTGGTGAGGACCATGAACCGGCTCCGGAGGGCCGAGGCGCCTCCGCCCCCCGCCACGAAGGAGTGCCCCCACTGCCTCTCGAAGGTTCCGCTGAGGGCTTCCCGGTGCGCCTTCTGCACCTCGGAGTTGGCCCCGTAAAAAAAAGGAGAAGGGGGGCCCCGAAGGGCCCCCCCGCCGCCTTCCGCCCGGCGCGGCGCGCGATCTTAGAAGCGGTAGACCAGACCCACGCTGGCGTCCACGGGGTTGAGGTTCTCCCCGTACAGTTTGAAGTGGGTGTAGGTGGCCTGGGCGGTGAGGCCGAAGGCCTTGGTGAAGAAGTGCCGGTAGCCGACGGCCGCCTGCTCCGCCAGCTTGGTGGTCCCTTCCAGGCGGGTGGGGATGCCGTTCCACGCCACGGTCTTGGAGTCGTTCCGGACGGCGCCCACACCCACGAGGCCGTACACCTGGTCCGAATCGGACAACTTGTAGACGTACTCCGGCGAGACCATGAGGGTCCAGAGGTGGTCCTTTTCTCCGGAGTGCTTGATCTTCCCCTCCCAGTACCCCAGGTCCACGTTGAGGCGGAACGCGTCGGAAAAGCCGTAGGAAAAGCCGGTTCTCGAGAGCCATCCGTTGTCGAGGTTCTTGGTGGAAGTGTTGTACCCCAGCTGGAACTGGTAGGCCCAGGGGTTTTCGGGACTCTGGGCCGCCGCCGCCACCGCCGTGGCGGCGAGGAGGGCGGTAATGGCGAGGAGCTTCTTCATGCGCTTTCCTCCTTTCGAGAACTTCTTCCCACTCGCTTCGCGCGCCGGAGCCGGGTCCGGAGCGGCCCCTTAATAGCAAGGCCCGTGCCATGGGCCCTTCCCACCTTTATCCCTGAAAATCCGCCAGATCCCCCCTCGGGGCCGCCGGTCAGCGGGTGAGCTGGGCCATTTTGACACAGCATCGTGCGCCATTTTGTCATGATTCCGCCGGCCTCCGGCGGGGGTAGCCTCGCCCGGGGGGAGGGACCTACATTGGGAAGGGAGGCGCCATGGGCTACGAGAGGGTCCTGCCGCGGGAGGGGGACATGCGGGTCCCCGCCACCCTGTACATTTCCGACCGCATCCCGGCGGAGGAGACCGCCCTTCGCCAATTGAAAGACGCCTGCCGCATCCCCACGGTGGCCAAGGTCCTGGCCACGCCGGACATCCACGTGGGCTTCGGCGTCCCCATCGGGTGCGTGGTGGCGACGGAGGAGGTGGTGATCCCCGCCGCCGTGGGGTACGACATCAACTGCGGCATGCGGGTCCTCACGACGAACCTCGTGGCCCGGGAGGCGGACCCCGCCCTCCTGGCCCGCTCCATCCGCCGGGACATCCCCCTGGGGGAGGGGAAGCGGAACGTTCCCCTGGACCGGCAGGAGTTCCTGGAGGTCCTCGCCCACGGGGTCCCGGCCCTGGCCGGGATCCGCCGCCGGGACCACCCCGTCTGGGACTTCCTCGGCGGGCGGGAAACCCTGCGCCTGCTGCCCCGCATGGAGGAGGGGGGCTCCATGGCGGGGGACCCCTCCGCCCTCTCGGAGCGGGCCCTGGAGCGGGGGCAGTTCCAGCTGGGAACCCTGGGGGGCGGCAACCACTTCATCGAGCTCCAGGAGGTGGTGGACGTCGTGGACGGCGAGACCGCCTCGGCCTGGGGCCTCTTCCAAGGCCAGCTGGTGGTCATGATCCACTCGGGCAGCCGCGGCTTCGGCCACCAGGTGGGCGAGGAGTACATGAGCCTGGCGCGCTCCCGCCGCTACGCCGAACCCCACCCCAGCCGGGAGCTCTGCTACATGCCCGTCCAATCCCCCGAAGGCAGGCGCTACCTCGGCGCCATGCACGCCGGCGCCAACCTGGCCTTCGCCAACCGCCACGTCATGGCGGCGCTGGTGCGCAAGAACCTCCTCCATCACTACCCCGGGGCGGAGGTGGAGCTCCTCTACGACGTCCCCCACAACATGGCCAAGCTGGAGCGCCACGGCGGAAGGGACCTCTGGGTCCACCGGAAGGGCGCCACCCGCGCCTTCTCCGCCCTCCGGATGGCCCATACCCCCTTCGCCCGGACGGGCCAGCCGGTCCTCATCCCCGGATCCATGGGGAGCCGTTCGTACCTCTTGGCGGGGGTCCCCGAGAACGAGCGGGCCCTCTGCTCCACCAACCACGGTGCCGGGCGCCGCATGAGCCGCACCGCCGCCGCCGGGAAGGTCCGCCGCCGCGACGGCAAGGTTCTCCAGCCGGGGCTCATTTCCGACGAGGATTTCCGCAGGGCCATGGAGGGGATCACCCTGATCTGCGAGGACCGCCACGGGGTGAAGGAAGAGGCGCCCCAGGCCTACAAGGACATCGACGCCGTCATCGAGGTGGTGGAGGGGGCGTGCCTCGCCCGCGTCGTGGCCTCCATGCGGCCCCTCGCCGTGCTGAAGGGGTGAGGGGCCGCCGGGTCACCCCCCTGCCCGCCAGAGCAGGGCCGTGCGGAGAACTGTGACGCCGCTCTTGGGTGCCGCCACGGTGACGGTCTCGAAGGAGGGCGGCAGGGGGGGCGGAGGGGAGCCCTCCGCCTGCCGGATCCGCCCCTCCACCTCCTCGAGGCGGGCCGTGGCTTCCGCCCTCTCCGCTTCCAGGAGGCGCAGCCGGTCGTCCACCCGGTCGGCCATGCGCTTCTTGGAGAGGGTTCGGGAGATGGCGCCCCCCAGGCTCCGGCGGCCCCCCAGAAGGCCTCCCAAGAAGCCCAGCCCCGCCGAGACCGCCGTCTCGGCGTCCCGGGCCCGGGCCTCCGCCCGCAGGGACTCGGCCTTCAAGGTGAGTTCCTGGAGCCGGGACCTCCACCGCTCCCGCTCCTTGAGGAGGGGCGGCAGGACCTTTACCCGGGCCTTCCCCTCCTCCTCCTGGCGGGCGGCGGCCACCCGGTGAAGGAAGGAGGCCTCCCCTTCCCCCGGCTCCTCCACCACTCCCGTGAGGGGGTCCCGCCGCAAGGCGAGGGGGCGCAAAGCCGCCAGGGCGTCGGCGGCGGCCCGGGCGGCCTTCTCGGGCGACAGCCGGGCCATGTACGGTGGAAGGGGCCCGGGGCGGGCGCCGGGGGGTGGGGCGGGCTCCCCCCCTTCGTCCACTTCCCGGGGTGGGCTGGCGAGGTCTTGCTCCAGCGTCTCCCCCTGAAGGGGCCAGGCCGCCCGCACCGAAACCGTTACCGGAGGCCCCTTGGGGGAGGGACGG
>JBMFRA010000007.1:0-3514 GCA_049968315.1 Acidobacteriota bacterium | reverse complement strand
GGACGGCGTCCAGGTCCAGGACGCCGATGCGGCGGACGGTGGGCGAAAGGACCGACCGGACGAGGTCTTCCAGGGTGGGAACGGTTCCCGAAGCCCAGAGGTCCAAGAGCTGGTGGCAGAGCAGAAGACCCTCGGGGCTGGTGGCCGGGTCGCCGTCGAGACCGAGGAGGGTGAAGAGCGCGGCGACGGCGGCGAGGGCGGCGCCGGGGCGGTCGGCCTCCAGCGGAGGCGGGGCGAAGCGCTCCAGCACGTTCAGGGGCCGGGTCTCGGCGCCGGGGGTGAAGAGGGTGACCCGGGTGGCCTCGAGCCTTCGGAGGTCCTCCTCCCCGTACCCCGCCCCCTGCGCCGCCTGCCGCCACCGGGAGGCGGTCTCGGCGGCCCGCGCCTCGCCGGTGAAGGGGGCGAAATCCTCGGGCCTCCCCTCGGGGAAGACCAGGAGGCGGTTGGAGAGGTCCCCCTTGGGATCGAGGACCAGCGCCGGGATGCCGGCGAAGGCCGCCTCCTCCAAAAGGTCCATGAGGAGCCCCGTCTTTCCGGAACCGGTCATGCCCACGACGACGGCGTGGGTGGTCAGGCGGTCGGCGGGAAGGTCCAGCCGCCCTCCGGTTCCGGAGACCTTTCCCAGATAGAAGGATCGGGCCATGTCGCCCCCTCAGGAACGCCGCCATTGTACAGCCCCCCGCCGCCAGCCTCCAGCTTCGGCCCGCTGGCGCCGGCGGGGGCGGTGGCGTATCCTGCGGCCTACGACGGAGAGGCCCCGGTGCCCTGGAATCCCGACCTGTACCACCGCTTCGGTCCCGAGCGGGAGGCCCCTTTTGGGGATCTGCTCTCCCTGGTGCGCGTGCGGGCAGGGCTGCAGGTGCTGGACCTCGGTTGCGGAACCGGCAGGCTTACCGCCCGGCTGAAGGACCACCTTCCCGCTGCCACCGTCCTGGGATTGGACAACTCCGCCGAGATGCTGGATCGGGCCAAGGGCCTTCGGCGGAGGGGCCTCTATTTCTGCCGGGGCACCATCGAAGCGCCCTTCGGCCGGTGGGACCTCGTCTTCTCCAACGCCGCCCTGCACTGGGTCAGGGACCACGGGGTATTGCTTCCCCGCCTGCTGCGCCTGCTGCGTCCGGGCGGCCAGCTGGCGGTCCAGATCCCCTCCAACCACGACCACCCCGCCAACCGGGCGGGAGACTTGACGGCCCGGGAAGAGCCCTTCCGGACCCTGCTCGGCGGCTTCACCCGGACCGTCCACGTCCTTCCTCCCGGCGACTACGCCGCGATCCTCCGCGGTGCCGGCGCCGTCTCGGTGCAGGCGGTGGAGAAGGTCTACCTCCACACGCTGGAGGACGCCGGGGCCCTGCTGGAGTGGCTCTCGGGAACGACCCTCCTTCCCTACCTCGACCGCCTCCCCGAGGCCCAGAGGGGGCCCTTTCGCGAGGCGGTGGGGCGGCGGCTTTCGGCCCTCTACCCCGAAGGTCCCGTGCCCTACACCTTCCGCCGGATCTTCCTTTCGGCCTTTCTTCCCGAGGAGCGTCCATGAGGCCCGCCACCCTTTATAAGCCCCCCGTCCTGTCCCTGGCCCTCCTGGGTCTCCTCGCCGCCTGCGGGCCCACCCCCTCGGGCCGGTGGTCGGAGCCCCTGGACCTCTCCCGGGATCCGGTCCAGGAGGCCCTCGCCGACCCCGTACCCTTCCGGATCGAAAAGGGGGGGTGGACCGTGACCATCACGCCGCGGGCTTCCTATGCCGTCCGGGGCATCGTCCTGTCGGTGGAGCGGTACCGGTTCGACCGCAACGCCCTCCTCTCCCCCTGCGACGTGGCCCTGGCCTGGGGACCGCTGGTGGAGGGGGGCCTCTACCGCAAGATCCGCTGGGACCAGAGCGGAAGGTGGTACTGGTGGGCCTACGGCGGCTCCTTCCCTTACGACAACGCCTTCATCGCCCGGTACAGCGCCAACACCCACATCATTCCCGCAACCCCCAACGTGGGAAAGGCCGCGGCGGCGCTCAAGCGCCACAGGCCCGCCGAGCTCCGGGGGTACCTCGTGGACGTGGACGCCAAACGAGACGGCCAATCCTTTTGGTGGCACTCCAGCCTCTCCCGGGAGGACACGGGGGACGGCTCCTGCGAGGTGCTCTTCCTGGAACAGGTGGTCTCTCAGGGAAAGGTCTACCGGTGAAGCGGGGGGCGGCCCTTCTGGCTTTCCTTCTCCTTTTCCCGCCCATCTTGGCGGGCTCTCCCGAGCTTCGGGAGGAGGACTTCATCCGCCTGCGGGTGCGGGAGCCCACGGGGGAAACGGTGCTGGAGGCACCCCTGGCGCTCCTGCGTTCCCTGGGGCCCACCGGCGCCACCGTTCCCCTGGGCACCGAAAAGGGCCGGGAGCGACGGCTGGCGGTGGATCCCCTGGTGCGTTCCCTCCTGTCCCTCCGGCCCTCCGCCGCCGAGGCGGCCCTCTTCACCAAGACGACGGACGCCGGCCCTCTCCGCTTCTCCGCCAGCCGGCTTCGCAGGCGGGTCCTCCGCCCGGGAGGCCGGCCCCTCTGGCTGGACGTGGTCTTGGAGCGCCGCGACCTGGCGCCGCCCCGGCGGACGCAGGTGGCCCTCCCCCTGGCCGCCGCCTCCCTCGCCGGGCCCCGGCTCTTCGAACTGGCGGGGGTCCCCGTGGACCCCGGCGTCCTGCCGCTGGTGGAGGCGGCCCTCCGGGCGGCGGGCGCCACGGGCCCGGGGCCCCTGCTGGACGCCCGGGCACCTTGGGGTAGGCTCCTGCTCACCACCCGCTGAAGGATTTCGGCGGCGGGAATCCGGAAAAACGAAAAGGCCCCCGCCAAGGCAGGGGCCTTTCCTTCGTAGCTTCCCGGCGGCGACCTACTCTCCCACGCAGTTGCCCACGCAGTACCATCGGCGCTGAGGAGCTTAACTTCCGTGTTCGGAATGGGAACGGGTGTGACCTCCTCGCTATGGCCACCGGGAAAATCCGGTGATTTTATCAATCAGTGATCGGGTAACGCCACGCCACGCCGGAAGAGAGGGTTATGGTCAAGCCTCACGGGTGATTAGTACGGGTCGACTGAACGCGTTACCGCGCTTACATCTCCCGCCTATCAACCTGGTCGTCTACCAGGACCCTTCAGCCCGTAAGGGAGGGAGGCCTCATCTTTGGGAGGGCTTCGCGCTTAGATGCTTTCAGCGCTTATCCCACCGGAGGTGACTACCCAGCGCTGCCCCTGGCGGAACAGCTGGTACATCAGAGCTCCGTCTATCTCGGTCCTCTCGTACTAGAGATGGATCCCATCAAGCCTCCTGCGCCCGCGACAGATAGGGACCGAACTGTCTCGCGACGTTCTGAACCCAGCTCACGTACCGCTTTAATCGGCGAACAGCCGAACCCTTGGGACCGACTTCAGCCCCAGGATGCGATGAGCCGACATCGAGGTGCCAAACCCCGCCGTCGATATGGACTCTTGGGCGGGATCAGCCTGTTATCCCCGGGGTAGCTTTTATCCGTTGAGCGATGGCCCTTCCAC
>JBMFRA010000006.1:0-75959 GCA_049968315.1 Acidobacteriota bacterium | reverse complement strand
GGTGGGGGAGTTCCTGGCGGGGGACCGGGGCCTCCCCCCGGGGGAAGTGGCCCGCGCCACCGCGGAGAACGCCCGGGTCCTCTTCGGCCTGGGGGGTGGCGAGGCCCCGCCGGGGGAGGAGAAGGGTCCCTGAAAAGACGGACGGCCGGAATGGGGGGGCTTCCGGCCGTCCAGGGAAACTCGGCGTGTTTCTGGAGAGAGCCGCCGAGTACCCCTAATATAACACCTTCGAAGGCAAATTTCACCCCCCCCCGGTTGTCCCCTTGTTCTGGGCCCGCACGGTGAGGACGGGGCAGGGGGCGCGGCGCAGGACGCGCTCCGCCGTGGAGCCCAGGAGGACGTGGGCCATTCCGGTATATCCGTGGGTGCCCATGACGATGACGTCGGCCTTCTCCTCCGTAGCCACCCGGACGATCTCCTGGGAGGCCCGGCCGTGTTCCACCCGGCCCTGGACCTTCTCCCGGGGGACCTCCAGGGAGGCGACCACCTCCTCCAGGGATTGGCGGGAGCGCTCCACGAGCCGTTCCTCCACGTCCCCCGAGGTCATGGGGCCGAAGGTGAAGTCCGAGGGGGCCACGATGGGCTCCACCACGTAGACCAGGATCAAGCGGGCGTCGAAGAGCTCCCGGAGGGAGGTGGCGAGGCGAAGGGCGGAGAGGGAGACTTCCGAAAAGTCGATGGGGCAGAGGATCGTCGTCCATTTCATGGCGGGGCCCTCCCGTTTTTATCCAAAATATACTACCCTCTCCCGGGCGGCGCCAGTGGGCGCTGGGAAAGGAGCTCCGGGACGATGTCGAGGTTTCTGGCCGCCCTGCGGCGGCAACGGGTGGACACGACCCCCGTCTGGATCATGCGCCAGGCGGGAAGGTACCTGCCCCAGTACCGGGCCACCCGGGAGCGTGCCGGGGACTTCCTGGCCCTTTGCAAGAACCCCGAACTGGCCGCCGAGGTGACCCTGCAACCGGTGGAGATCCTCGGGGTGGACGCCGCCATCCTCTTCTCCGACATCCTCATCCCCGTGGAGGCCATGGGGGTACCCCTGGCCTTCCGGGAGGGGGAGGGGCCGCGCCTGGAGGCGGTGAGAGGTCCCCTGGACCTCCGCCGCCTCCACGTTCCCGACCCCGCCGCCGAGGTCCCCTTCGTCCTGGAGGCCATCGGGATCCTGCGGGAACGCCTGCCTGCCGGCGTTCCCCTCATCGGCTTCTCCGGCGCGCCCTTCACCCTCGCCACCTACGCGGTGGAGGGGGGGACCTCCCGGAACTTCCGCCACGTCCTCGCCTGGATGTACGAGGACCCCGCCTCCTTCGGGGAACTCCTCGACCTCCTCACCGAGACGGTGGTGGCCTACCTGCGGGCGCAGGTCCTTTCAGGGGCCCAGGCCCTCCAGATCTTCGACACCTGGGCCGGGGTCCTCTCCCGCCGGCTCTACCGGGAGGTGGCCCTCCCCGCCACCCAGCGGATCGTGAAGGCTCTCCAACCCCTGGGTGTTCCCGTGATCCTCTACGTCAACGGCTGCGCCCCCTTCCTGGAAGAGATGGCCGCCACGGGCGTTGATGGGATCTCGGTGGACTGGCGGGTCTCCCTCGCCGAGGCGGCGCAGCGGACCCGGGGTGCCGTGGCCCTCCAGGGGAACCTGGACCCCCTGGTGCTCTTCGGGAGCCGGTCCACCGTCGAGCGGGAGGCGGCGCGGATCCTTGGCGAAGCACCCTCCTCGGGACATATCTTTAACCTGGGCCACGGGATCCTGCCGGAGACGCCGGTGGAGAACGCCAGGGCCCTCGTCGAGGCCGTCCACCGGCTGGGACGGAGCGAACCCTGAAGCCGGCCTGGCCCTCGGGAGGCCTCCGCAGGGAGAGAAAACCATGTCCGAACGTTGGGCAGCCCCCGTCTTCGACAAGGCGATGATCCTCAAGTACGACCGTCCGGGGCCGCGGTACACCTCCTACCCCACGGCGCCCTACTTCCACGAAGGCTTCGGCCCCCGGGAGTTTCTCCGGGAGGTGGAGGAGACCAACGCCGCCCCCGCCCCGCCCCCCCTCTCCCTCTACTTCCACCTGCCCTTCTGCAAATCGGTCTGCTGGTTCTGCGGGTGCAACGTCACCTACACCAAGGACCGGGGCCTTGGGAACCCTTACGTGGACCACCTCCTCTTGGAAATGGACGCCCTGAAGGCCCGGATGGCCCCCTCCCGGAAGGTGGTCCAGATCCACTGGGGGGGAGGGACCCCCACCTTCATCCCTGCCCCGGTCTTGAGGCGCCTCTGGGAGGGGATCGTGGAGCGTTTTCCCCTGGACCCCGAGGCGGAGGTGGGGGTGGAGATCGACCCGAGGGAGGTGACGGAGGAGCACCTGGCCCTCTTCCGGGAGGCGGGTTTCAACCGCATCTCCCTGGGGATCCAGGACTTCGACCCCGCCGTCCAGAAGGCGGTCCACCGCATCCAACCGGAGGGGCTGACCCGGGAGGTCATCACCCGTTGCCGGGAACTGGGCTTCGCCTCCATCAACGTGGACCTCATCTACGGCCTGCCCCACCAGACCGCCGCCTCCTTCCGGTACACCCTGGACCGGATCGTGGAGCTGGCCCCCGACCGCATCGCCACCTTCAACTTCGCCTACCTGCCGGAGATGATCCGCCACCAGCGGGCCATCGACCGGGAGGCCCTTCCCACCGCCGAGGAGAAGCTGGAGATCTTCAAGACCGCCGTGGAGACCTTCACGGGGGCGGGGTACGTCTTCGTGGGGATGGACCACTTCGCCAGGCCCGAGGACGAACTGGTCCGGGCGCTGAAGGAACGCACCCTCCACCGCAACTTCCAGGGGTACACCACCAAGGCGGGGTGCGACCTCTACGGCATCGGGGTCACCTCCGTCGGTTCCCTGGGACGCTGCTACGCCCAGAACGCCAAGGCGGTGGCCGAGTACCAGCGGCGGGTGGCCCAGGAGGGAACCGCCGTCTTCCGGGGGGTGCGCCTCACCGCCGACGACCTCCTCCGGAGGGAGGTGATCACGAGGCTCATGTGCCACTTCGTCCTCGTCAAGGCGGAGATCGAACGGAAGTACGGGATCGCCTTCGACGAGACCTTCCAGGAGGCCCTCTCGGATCTCGTCCCTATGGAGAAGGACGGGCTCATCCGCCTCAAGCCCGACCGGATCGAGGTGACGGCCCTGGGGCGCCTGCTGGTCCGCAACGTCGCCATGGCCTTCGACGCCTACCTGCGCAAAGGGGAGCAGAAGCGCTTCAGCCGGACGGTGTGAAGAGGGGACTAGGGGACTAGGGGACTAGGGGACTAAGAAACCCTCCCGAGAAGCTGAGGTGACCTGTCGCAATGAGCGCGATCCTACCTAGTCCCCCAGTCGCCCAGTCGCCTGGTCACGAGCCCAAGAAGACCACACCTACGGCGGTCCTTGTGATGAACTACGGAGGGCCGGAAGGGCCCGGGGACTGCGAGCCCTACCTCCGCAACATCTTCCTCGATCCGGACCTCATCCCCATTCCCGCCCTTCTCCGGCCCCTCCTCGCGAGGATCGTGGCCCGGCGGCGGGCCCCCAAGCTCCGTGCCATCTATGGGGCCATGGGGCGGTACAGCCCCACCCTGGAGGAGACGCGGGCCCAGGCCCGGGGGCTGGAGGCGATCCTGGGGGAGGGTTTCCGGTGCTTCGTGGGGATGCGGTACTGGAGGCCCTCCATCGCCGAGACCTGCCGCGAGGTCGCCGCTTCAGGAGCCTCCCGGCTGGTCCTCCTCCCCCTCTACCCCCAGGAGTCGGGGACCACCACCGGCTCGGCCTTTCGGGAGGCCCGGCGGGCCCTCCGGGAGGCCCACTTCGCCGGGGAGGTCTTCGAGATCCCCTCCTTCCACCGGGAGGAGGGGTACCTCGCCGCCATGGCCGCCCGCATCGAGGAGGCCCTGGAGGGGGCGCCGCCCCGGAGCCGTGCCCTCTTCTCCGCCCACGGCCTTCCCCTGTCGGTGGCCCGGCGGGACCCCTACCCCGGCCAGGTCCTGGAGACGGTGGCGGCCCTCTGCGAACGGACGGGGCTGGCCTGCGGGCGCCTGGCCCTGGAGGATCCCCCCGTCGGTCCCTTCTACGGGCCGGGGGAGGGGAGGATGCGGGCCCAACTGGCCTGGCAGAGCAAGGTCGGGCCGGCCCGGTGGCTCCAGCCGTCCGTGGAGGCGGTCCTGGCCCGGTGGGCCCAGGAGGGGGTGGCCCACGCCGTGGCGGTCCCGGTGGCCTTCGTCAACGAGCACAGCGAGACCCTCTACGAGCTGGACGTCCTCTACGCCGGCCGCGCCCGGGAACTGGGCCTCACCTTTCGAAGGGCCGCCACCGTGGGAACGGCCCCCGCCTTCCTCGGAGCCCTGGCGGGGGCCGTCCGGAGGGTCCTCGGGGGGGAGGGCGCCCCATGACGGACCGGCTGGACGTCCTGGTCCTGGGCGGCGGGATCAGCGGCCTCACGGCGGCCTTCCTTCTCCAGAAGCGGGGCCTTTCGGTCCGGCTCCTGGAGGCCGCCGAGCGACCGGGGGGCTGCATCACCACCTGGCGCAAGGACGGATTCCTCTTCGAACTGGGACCCAACACCGTCCTCAACAACGCCCGGGAGATCGACCGCCTGTGTGAGGAAGCGGGTCTCCTGCAGGACCGGCTGGAGGCCTTCCCCGCCGCCCGGAAGCGCTGCGTCGTCAAGGGCGGCCGCCTCGTCGCCCTGCCGGCGGGTCCCCTGGGCTTCCTGGCGACCCCCCTCTTCTCCCTCCGCGCCAAGGTGCGGCTCCTCAAGGAGCCCTTCATCCCCCCGGCCCCCCCCGGCAGGGAGGAGTCCATCGCCACCTTCGTGCGGCGGCGGCTGGGCCCGGAACTTTTAGACTACGCCGTGGCCCCCTTCGTTTCCGGTGTCTACGCCGGAGACCCCGAGGCCCTGTCGGTCCGCCACGCCGTGGCCAAGATCCATGCCCTGGAGCAGGAACACGGGAGCCTGATCCGGGGCGCCCTGGCCCGGCGCAAGGGGCCCGCCCCCCAGGGGGGCCTCTTCTCCTTCCGCGACGGCCTCGAAACCCTTCCCCGGCGGCTGGCCCTCGCCCTCGGCGAAGGGTACACCGCCCCCGCCGCCGTTCTCTCGGTCCGGCGGGAGGGGGAGGCCTTTTCGGTGGTCTTCTGCCGCCCGGGGGGAGAGGGGGAACGGATGGAGGCCCGGGCGGTGGTCTCGGCCCTCCCCGCCGCCGCGGCCTCCGCGGTCCTCGCCCCGCTGGGCGGGGAGTTCCCCCAGCGGGTGCGGGACCTCCCCTACGCCGACGTGGCCCTCGTCTGCCTGGGCTTTCGGCGCCAGGAGGTGGCCCACCCCCTCGACGGTTTCGGGTTCCTGGCGCCGGAGGTGGAGCGGCGCTTCGTCCTGGGCTGCCTCTTCCCGAGTTCGCTCTTCCCGGGCCGGGCGCCCGGAGGCCACGTGGCCCTCAGTGCCTTCGCCGGGGGCGCCGTCCACCCCGAGCGGGCCTCCCTCGGGGAGGAGGAGCTGGTCAGGGAGACCCTCCGGGACCTGGCTCCGCTCCTGGGACTTCGGGGCTCGCCGGTCCTGTCCCGGGTGGCGCGGTGGCGGCCCGCCATTCCCCAGTACAACCTGGGCCACGGCGACTTCCTCCGGGCGGCCCGCCAGCTGGAGGAGGCCCACCCCGGCCTCTTCGTGTCGGGAAACCTCCTGTACGGCGTCAGCGTCGGCAACTGCATCCAGAACGCCTTCACCGTGGCGGAGCGGGTGGAGACCTTCCTCCGCCGGGGGGGTGAGGGGGCCGGCCAGGGCTGGGCCATCTCCCCCAGGGGACCGTTTCCGCGTTGACCGGCGCCGCCGGCGGCGGGTATACTGAAGGCCTTGTTCGATAGGGGGTTCCATGCCTGTCAAGCCCACCGAATGGATCTGGATGAACGGGGAGTTCGTGCGGTGGGAGGAGGCGAAGATCCACGTCCTCTCCCACGTGATCCACTACGGCAGCAGCGTCTTCGAGGGGATCCGGTGCTACGAGACCCCCAAGGGGCCTATGGTTCTCCGCCTCCACGACCACATCAAGCGGTTGTACCACTCGGCCAAGGTCTACCGGATGGAGATCCCCTATTCCCTGGAAGACTACTGCGAGATCTGCCTGGAGGTCATCCGGCGCAACAAGATGCAGCGCTGTTACATCCGCCCCGTGGTCTACCGCGGGTACGGCGACGTGGGGGTGAACCCACTGCCCTGCCCCGTGGAGACGGCGGTGGCCGTTTGGGACTGGGGGGCCTACCTGGGCCCCGAGGCCCTGGCCCGGGGCGTGGACGTCTGCGTCTCCTCCTGGAACCGCCCGAGCCCCAACTCCCTGCCGGCCATGGCCAAGTGTGCCGCCAACTACATGAACGGCCAGCTCATCAAGATGGAGGCCCTCATCGGCGGCTTCGCCGAGGGCATCGCCCTGGACGTGAACGGGTACGTCTCGGAGGGGTCGGGGGAGAACATCTTCCTCGTCCGGAACGGCACCGTCTACACGCCCTCCCTGGGCCATGCGGTCCTGCCCGGCATCACCCGGGACGGGGTCCTCACCCTGCTGACCAAGGAACTCAAGATGGAGGTCCGCCACCAGGCCGTCCCCCGGGAGATGCTGTACCTCGCCGACGAGATCTTCTTCACCGGGACGGCGGCGGAGATCACCCCCATCGCCTCGGTGGACAAGATCCCCGTGGGGTTGGGGCGCCGGGGGCCGGTGACCGAGAAGGTCCAGAGCCGGTACCTTGAAATCGTCCAGGGGAAGGCGGAAGATATCTACGGCTGGCTGACTCCGGTTTACAGGTGATGTCACCCCGCCGACGGAGGCGGGGGGCAGCACCGTGGGGAGAGAGACCGGCGCCCTCAGGCCGGCGGTGGAGGAGTGCGCGATGCACATCAACGACTTCCTCAAGATGGCCATCGACCATGGGGCCAGCGACCTGCACCTGAAGGTCGGCTCCCACCCCGTCATCCGCGTCCACGGCCACCTGACCCCCATGGCCGACCAGAAGCGGCTCATGCAGGAAGACACCATCGCCATGGCCTTCTCCATCATGGACGCCAAGCAGAAGGAGAAGTTCAAGGCCAACCTGGAGCTGGACATCGCCTACTCGGTGCCGGGTCTGGGGCGCTTCCGGGTGAACATCTTCCAGCAGCGGGGAACGGTGGGGATCGTCTGCCGCGTCATCCCCATCGGGATCAAGACCATCCGGGAACTCATGCTACCCCCCATCCTGGAGAAGATCGCCGCCGAACAGCGGGGGCTGGTCCTCTGCACGGGAACCACCGGTTCGGGAAAGTCCACCACCCTGGCGGCCATGATCGACCAGATCAACGCCACGCGGACCGAGCACATCATCACCGTGGAAGACCCCATCGAGTTCCTCCACCGGGACAAGAAATCCATCGTCAACCAGCGGGAGGTGGGGGTGGACACCCGCTCCTTCGCCTCCGCCCTGAGGGCCGCCCTCCGTGAGGACCCCGACGTGATCCTCGTGGGCGAGATGCGGGACTACGAGACCATCGAGACGGCGATCCTGGCGGCGGAGACGGGCCACCTGGTCTTTTCCACCCTCCACACCCTGGACGCCACGGAGACGGTGAACCGCATCATCTCCGTCTTCCCTCCCCACCAGCAGAAGCAGATCCGCCTCCAGCTGGCCGCCATCCTCCGGGCGGTCATCTCCCTCCGCCTCCTTCCCAAGTCCGACGGCAAGGGGCGGGTTCCCGCCGCGGAGGTGATGATCAGCACCTCCACCATCCGCGACTGCATCGAGAACAAGGAGAAGACCAAGCTCATCCGGGACTACATCGAGCAGGGCTACAGCCAGTACGGAATGCAGACCTTCGACCAGTCCCTCTTCTTCCTGTACAAGCAAGGGCTCATCACGCTGGAGGAGGCCCTCCGCCGGGCCACCAACCCCGACGAATTCCGCCTCAAGATCCAGGGGATCCAGTCCACCTCCGACATCGCCAAGGAGCAGATGGAGGGGGTGGCGGCCCCCGGGTCCTCGGAGCTTCCTTCGGCCTTCACCAAGTTCTGATGGCCGGCGGCGGGGGACGGCAGCAAGGGGCGGAGGGCGCGGCCCTCCGCCTTCTCGCCCAAAGGGAGCACTCCCGGGGCGAACTGCGGCGCAAGCTCCTGGCCCGGGGGTACGCCGAGGAGGAGACGGAGAGGGCCCTCGACCGGCTGGAGGCCCGGGGTGACCTGGACGAAGGCCGCTTCGTGGAGGCCCTCACCCGTTCCGAGCTGGAGCGGGGGCGGGGGCTGCTCTCGGTCCGGGCCAAACTCGGCAGGGCGGGCCTTCCCGAACGGGCCCCCGCGGCGGGGCGGGAGGAGGAACGGCGGGCCCTGCTCCGCCTCCTCGAAAGCCGGGGGCTCTCCCCCCGCACGTTGACAGATGGAAAGGAAAGGGCCAGAATCTGGCGTTTCCTGAGGGGGCGGGGCTTCACCCCCGCCCTCCTCCGGGAAGTGTTCGGCCCCGGCGACACGGAAGACGGCCCCTGACCGGAAAAGCCGGTGGGGCAGGCGCGGCGAAGACCTCGAGGCCCAGATGACCGGAAACGAAATCCGAACGGCGTTTCTCAAGTACTTCGAGGAGAACGGCCACCGGGTGGTCCGCTCCTCCTCCCTCATCCCGGCGTCGGACCCCACCCTTCTCTTCTCCAACGCGGGGATGAACCAGTTCAAGGACGTCTTTCTGGGCAGGGAGCGGCGCGACTACACCCGGGCCTGCTCCAGCCAGAAGTGCGTCCGGGCGGGAGGGAAGCACAACGACCTGGAGAACGTGGGCCGGACGGCGCGGCACCACACCTTCTTCGAGATGCTAGGCAACTTCTCCTTTGGCGACTACTTCAAGGAGGAGGCCATCGCCTACGCCTGGACCTTCCTCACGGAGGTGGTCCGGCTGGACCCCGCCCGCATGGTGGCCACCGTCTTCGCCGGGGAGGGGGCCATCCCCCGGGACGACGAGGCCTTCCGCTTCTGGAAGCAGCACCTGCCCGAAGGGCGGATCTTCGCGCTGGGCATGCACGACAACTTCTGGTCCATGGGGGACACGGGCCCCTGCGGGCCCTGCTCGGAGGTCCACTACCACCAGGGAGACCACCTGCCCTGCGCCGAGGAGGCGGCGGGGCGGAAGTGCCTGGGCGTCGCCTGCGAGTGCGACCGGTGGCTGGAGATCTGGAACCTCGTCTTCATGCAGTACAACCGGGACGAGACGGGGGCGCTGGAGCCCCTTCCCGCCCCCTGCGTGGACACGGGCATGGGGCTGGAACGCCTGGCGGCGGTCCTCCAGGGAAAGACCAGCAACTACGACACCGACCTCTTCCGGCCGCTGATCGCGGCGGCCTCCCGCCTCTCGGGGAAGGACTACGGCGCCTCCCCCGAGGGGGACGTCTCCCTCCGGGTCATCGCCGACCACCTGCGGGCCGCCACCTTCCTCATCGCCGACGGCGTCCTCCCCGGCAACGAAGGGCGGGGGTACGTCCTTCGCAAGATCGTCCGGAGGGCCGCCCGCCACGGCAAGATGCTCGGCGTGGACCGTCCCTTCCTCTTCTCTCTGGTGGGGGAGGTCACGGCCCTCCTGGGGGAGGCCTACCCCGAGATCGTGGACCAGCGGCCGGTGGTGGAGAAGGTCCTCCGGCGGGAGGAGGAGGCCTTCCAGGCGACGCTGAACCTCGGCCTCGGAAAACTCCTGGAGGCCGCCGCCCAGCTCACCCCCCCCAACGACCGGGCCATCCCCGGCGAGACCCTCTTCCGCCTCTACGACACCTTCGGATTCCCCTTGGACCTGGCGGAGGACGTGGCCCGGGAACGGGGCCTCACGCTGGACCTCGCGGGCTTTGAAGCCTGCATGGCCCGGCAGCGGGAGCAGGCCCGCCAGTCGTGGAAGGGGGGCATCGACACCCAGCGGGCGCGGGAGCTGGGGTCCCTGGGCATTCGGAGCCGGTTCCTGGGCTACGAGACCTTCCGGGCGGAAGGACGGTGCCTCCTGCTCCTCAAGGGCGGCGCCCGGGTGGAGGAGGCCCGGGAAGGGGAGGAGGTGGAGGCGGCCTTTGACCGCACGCCCTTCTACGCCGAATCGGGGGGGCAGGTGGGGGACCGGGGCCGCATCCGATCGGAGAACGGCCTCCTGGCCGTCGTGGACACCCAGAGGCCGGCGGAGGGGCTGATCCTCCACAAGGCCCGGGTGGAGACGGGCCGGATCCGCGTGGGGGACCGGGCCCTCCTGGAGGTGGACGGGGAGGCGAGGGCCGCCACCATGGCCCACCACACCGCCACCCACCTCCTCCACGCCGCCCTCCGGGAGACCCTGGGCCCCCACGTCAAACAGGCGGGGTCGCTGGTGACCCCGACCCACCTCCGGTTCGACTTCAGCCACTTCGCCGCCGTGGAGCCGGAGGTGCTCCTGGGGGTGGAGGAGTGGGTGAACCGGGCGGTCCTTTCGGATACCCCGGTGCGCACGGAGGAGAAGCCCCTGGAGGAGGCCGTGGCCCAGGGGGCCATGGCCCTCTTCGGCGAGAAGTACGGCGACACCGTCCGGGTGGTGGAGGTGCCGGGCTTCTCCAAGGAACTCTGCGGCGGGACGCACGTGGCCAACACGGGCAGGATCGGCCTCTTCAAGATCACCGCCGAGCGCTCCGTCTCCGCCGGCGTACGCCGGATCGAGGCGGTGGCCCACCTGCCCGCCCTCCAGTACGTGAACCGCCAGCAGGCCCTCCTCCACGGCGCTGCCATCCGGCTCAACCTTCCAGAGGAGAAGCTCCCCGAGGCGGTGGAGCGGCTCCAGGCGGAGGTGAAGCGCCTGGAAAAGGAGCTGAGCCGGGCACGGCTGGAGGCGGCTTCCGCCTCCTCGGCCCCGGCGGAGAGCCAGGAGGTGGCCGGGGTCAAGCTCCTCGTCCGGCGGGTGGAGGGGCTCTCCCCCTCGGAGGTGAAGAACCTCGCCGACACCCTGAGGGAGCAGATGGGCAGCGGCGTCGTCGTCATCGGCAACCGCCTGGAGGAGAAGGCCGCCCTCACCGTGGCCCTGACGAAGGACCTCACCGGCCGGCTGAAGGCCGTGGACCTCGCCCGGCCGCTGGGAAAGATCATCGGCGGGGGAGGCGGCGGCAAGCCCGACCTCGCCGAGGCCGGGGGCAAGGCGGTGGAGAAGCTCGACGAGGCCCTGGGGGAGGCGGCGGCCAAGCTGGCCGAGGTCCTGAAGGGCTGAAGAGGGACCGGTCCAGACCCAGAAGGGGGGGCGCCGCCGGGCGCCCCCCTTTTCCGCGCCCTTCTCCTCTCAGGCCCGGGCGGCGGTGAAGGTGACCACCGTCGTGAAAGTTCCCTCCTGGAAGGCCACCGCCCCGGCGCCCGGAATCTCCAGGTCCAGGGCCAGCGGCAGCTTCCTCCAGCCCCCGCTCCGGGCCGGCAGGGAGAGCAGGGTTTCGGGGCTTTGGGCCAGGTGGCGTCCCGCGCTCGCCAGCGGTCCTTCGGGGGCTCCGGGGGCGGGCCGAAGCCTCAAGGCCGTGGTGGAAAAGCCCGGACCATCGCCGGGGCCCGACCAGGCGGGCTCCACCGAAGCCTGGAGGTCCAGCGTCCCCGAGGCGCCGTTGGAGAAGACGTAGAGGGGGCTCTCCCCCGGACGGACGGCCAGCCCGCGGGCTTCCAGCGCCGCGGTCTTGATCTCCGTGGGATCGAAGCGCGCCGTCCCGGTGCAGCCGGGGGGCGGGGGAAAGACGTTGTCGGGGCAGGGGTCGCCGGGAGAGACCCGGGAACCGTTCTTCAGGTACTTCGCCAAGTCAAAGGTGACCTCGTCGGGAACCTCCAAGGCAACGACACCGGGGATGGACACCGTCACGCGCACCGAAGCACTGGCGCGGCCGGTCCCCGTTTTGGAGTCGGCCTGGGCCCAAACGGCCGTTGCCGCCAGAAGCCCCGCCGCCATTCCGAAGATCGCTTTGCGTTTCATGGCCGCCTCCTAGGCATCCGCCTAAAGGAGAGCAAGGGCCGTACCAGTGGCGGCTGTGGCCTAACCTATTGATAATAGAGATTTTGTAAGATAGCGGGCTTCTCAAAAACGAGAAGGGTGGGGGTTCATTCTCGGAATCGAGACGGCTACGGGCCGCAGCTTCCGGGAAGAATGGGGGTTCCGCCGCTGTCCTGCCCAGCCACCGTCAAAAGGCCCCCGCCCAGGTCCGCGGCGAGGAGGAAGTAGGCGTCGCTGGGAAGGTCCTCCACCGTCACCTCCAGCCGGCCCGAGCCGTCGTCCTCAGGGACGAGGCCGCAGAGGGCGTGGCCCGGTTCCCGGTGGCTGCCGGGCTGGCCCAAGGTTCCCCAGAAGAGCGCGTAGGTCACGGCGCCGGGGGCCTTTTCGAAGGAGAGCCGAAGGGCCGGCGAGCCGTCTTTGCGGGAAATGCGTTCCACCGTAAGGGGGTAGAAGGCTCCTGGTCCGCTCACCTCCCGGGAGGCGCAGGGAGGGATCTCCACCGCCACCGGGAGGGAACGCCGTTCGCACCCCGGTGCCGTCTCCGCCAGGGCGGTATAAAGGCCGGGAAGGGTGGTGCGAAGGGTGGCCGAAGGGGGAGCCGGAAGTTCCCGCCCTCCGGCCTCCCACCGAACGGGACCTGGGACACCAAGGGCTTGGAGGGTGGCCCCGCCGGGGCAGGGTTCGGCCTCCACCGCCACCGAGGGCCGGGGGGCCAGGACGACCTCCGCCGGGGGGGATTGAAGCGCACAGCCCGTGGGCGTCCAACCGGCCACGGCGTAGGCACCGGATTCTTCCACCGCCAGCGCGGGGCCGGAGGCGCCGGGGAGGGGAAGGCCGTCCCGGGTCCAGGTCCAGGCGGCAAGCCCCAGGGGGGCCTCGAGGAGAGCCCCGTCACAGGCGGCGGTGAGGACCTGCGGTTGGGAGAGGGCCGGCGAGAAGGAGACGGTGTGGGGGGCGGAGTGGGCCTCGCAGCCCCCGGCGGTGGCGAAGACCGCCTCGAAGGTACCCCCCTCCAGGACGGCCAGGGTGTCCCCCGTGGCTCCCGGGATGGGGAGGCCGTCCCGGTACCATTGGAGGGTGCCTCCCCCGGAGGTCCCCGAGGCCGTAAGGACCACCGCACCGCCGGGGCACCCCTCGGAGGGACCCTGGACGACGGGGGGTGCCGGCGACTCCACCGTCACCTCCAAGGGCGCGGAGAGGACGGCGCAGCCCTCGGCGTCGGTCCCCTCCACCGTGTAGGTTCCCGAAAGGCCCGCGAGGAGGCTCTCCCCCGTGGCACCGGGAAGGAGGATCCCGTTGCGGAACCAGCGGTAGGAGCTCCACCCCTCCCCGGCGGTGAGGAGCGCCCCCGGGGGGCAGGCGTAGGGGGGACCCTCCAGGACCAGCGCCGTGGAGGGGCAGCTTCGGGCCTCCACCCGCACGTCGTCCACCTGCCACCACCCGTGGTCCGAACCAGCCACCGCCCCGTACCGGAAGCGCACCACCAGGGCGGCCTCCCCGGCCCAGGCAGAGAGGTCTACCGTGGTCTCCAGCGGGCCGCGCCCCCCGGCCCCGCCGCCCTCCCGCCGCCGCAGCAGGTGGGGGAAGGTGGCGCCGCCGTCGGTGGAGAGGGCGATCTCCGCCACGTCGGCGCTCCCCTCCCGCAGGAGGAGGTCTTCCCGGAAGCGCAGAACCGCCCCCGTAGCCCCGGCGGGAAGGGCGAAGGCCGGGGTGCGGAGGTCCAGGTCCCCGCCCGACTGGGGCCGGGCGGTGGCGGCCGTCCCCTCGCCCCCCGTGTAGTTGGCGGTGGCGGTCCCCTCCGACCCCTCCCACCGCTCCCCCGCCGCCGAAGGGGGCAGGGACCACCCGGCGGGGGGCCAGGGGGAGAAAGACTGGGAGAGGACCGGCGGCAAGGCCATCGCGGCGGCCCCCAGCGCTCCGAGGAAGAGGGTGAGTAGGAGCCTTTTCACGGGCACACCTCCACGGCGCCGATCTCCGGGGCGCCTCCGCAGAAGGGAAGGCCGACGTCGGCCCCCGCCTCCCGGAGGGGGCTTCCCGGTGCCGGCTGGTAGAAGTCCGGCAGGTCGGGGTTGGTGGTCTGGGTGTAGAGGGGGGCGGCGGAGAGGCTGTGGGCCCCCGGGCTCACCGTTCCGTGGAAGGCGTACCCGGAGGTGTTTCCGAAGGCGTCTTCGTAGTCGGAATCCACCCGGGCGGCGGTGGCCGGCGAGTCGGTGCCCCAGCCGACGCCGTTGTTCGTAATGGCGTTGTTGCGGGAGGTGACCTTCTGGGAAGCCTGGGCCACGTATAGCCCCAGGTAGGCGTTGGCGTCGAGGGTGTTGTTGGAAAGTTTCAGCGTCCCCGCGGGCTGCTCCACGTGGATGCCCATGTAGTTCTGGACCGAGAGGTTCCTGTCGAGCACCAGGTTTTGGGGGGCCAGGGCGAAGATCCCCTCGCTCCGCGGAATCCGGCGCACCAGGGTGCCGGTGACCCGGTGGCCCGTGCCGCCGTTCAGGAAGACGCCATAGAAGGCGTCGGCGTTGGCCGCGTCCACCTGGCAACCCTCCACGGAGCAGTTCTGGCCGCCGTCCACCAGGAAGCCGTAACCCAGGGCCGGGGGGGTCACCCGGCAGTTCTGGACCGTCGTCCCGTTGACCTGGGAGAAGGCCACCCCCACCAGGCACCCCTGGAATTCGAGGTTCCGGACCTCGACGTCAGAAACCGTGGGGAAGCCCGGAGGGGTACTCACCTCGAAGCCCACGTCCTGGGTGGGGTCGGTTCCCATCACGAGGGGCAGGAGCCCGCCCGAAGGAACGCCGGTGACGAGGGTCCGGCAGGAGGCGGTGCCGCTCTGGGAGGAGGAGGTGATGGCCGAGCCGGAGGCGTAAGGGGTTCCGCTCCGGCTGAGGCCCACCTCCACGTAGACGGCCCCCTGGCCCTGGAGAAGCTGGAGGGCCCGCTGGATGGTCCTGAGTGGTAGGTCCACCGTCCCCGGGTTGGCGTCGCTACCCGTTTGGTTGTTCACGGTGAGGCCCTTTTCCACGCGCCATTCTAGGAAGTCTAGCCGCAGCCGGTGCCAGGCCCCAGAGGGGGAGGTCGTGAAGCGGACCGTCATCCGCCCCGCACCGTCCAGGTAAGAGGAAACCTGGTTGCCGGGAACGGTGAGGGAGGCGGTGGCAAAGGAGGCGCCCGGCTTAAAGGTTCCCAGGGAGACCCAAGTGGAGGGGGGCTGGAGGGCCTCCACCGCCACCGATTCCGCCAGGGCGAAGCTCTGGAGGCCGAAGACCGCCGTGAAGACCAGTTCCCGGATGCCCCCCACGTTCAAGGCGGGGGAGCGGAAAGAGGCTCCCACGGTGCTCACCACCGGGACCACCGCCTGGGTGGAGGAACGGACGAGGGCCTTGGTGTCCCCGCGGGTACTCCCCGCGAGGGCGAGGGTGAAGGGTTGGAGGCTGACGGCGTTGGAACTGAGGGGACCCGGCGCCGTGGCGGTGATTACGAAAGAGCCCGCGGGGGTGCTCTGGTTCCGGGCAAGGATTGACCTCGTGGTGGCCGTCACCGACCCGTCGGTGGTGGCCGTGGGCTGGACGATGGTGGGGGCGTTCCACCAGCCAGTGTCCCGGCTGACCGAGACGCCGCTCCACCCTTTGGGAACGGTCACCGTGAGGGTGCACCCCGCCCGCATGTCGTCCAGGTTGTAGGGGTTTTGGTCGTCGGTGTGGCGCAGCCGGACGGAGAAGGAGGCCGCTTGGCCGGCGGCCACGGCGGGGGTGAGGGCCCGGGGCACGAAGGTGGCGGTCCCGGAGAGGTCAAAGCCCGTGACCACGTCGGCGGCCCAGGCCGACCAGTTCACCAGGCGCTGGGTGGTGCTGGCGGTATAGTTGCCCGAAGCGGTGGCAGCCGAAAAAGACAGGGTGATGTCGCTGGGCTGGGTGTAAGTGGAGGGGGCCGTCACCAGCCGCACCAAGACGAGGAACTCCGCCGCTTCGTGGGGCGGTACCGTGAGGCTCCCCGTCCAGCGCAGGGTCCTGGGATCCACCACCGAAAAGGCGCCGGAGTCGGGGGCTACCTGCTGGACCACCGTGGAAAAGACCTGGTCGAACCTGCCCGGTGGGACGGTGGCGGAAAAGGTCCCGGAGGTCACGGTGAGGGGGGCGTTGGTGGGGTTCCGAAGGACGGCCCCGTAAAAGACGGGCCCCTGAGGGGAGACGCCATTTTCCACCCAGGTCTGAACCAGCAGGCCCACCGAAGGGGCGTCGGCCGTTTCCACCACGTTGGAGAGGTCGTAGGTCGTGCCGTCCAGGGTGTCCATGGCCGAGGGGGAGGAACCGGAGACGGCAAAGCCCGAGGAGAGGGTGACGGTGGCGGAGCCCCCGGTGTACGGCACGGTGTGGCACTGGCCCCGGGCGGGGGCTGAGAGGCCCAAGAGGAGAAGGACGGCCCCAAACGGCCGGGCAGCACGGGGCAGAAGGGCGTTCATGGGCTTGCCTCCCTCACCAGGCGAAGTTCGAGGGGAAGGTCCAGCGAACCCTCCTCCGGTAGACCGGTGAAGACGAGGAGCGGCTCCACGGCCAACGGAAAGCCGGCGGGCGGCGTGGGGCCTCCCCGGCCGAGGTCCGACGGGTGGCCCGGGGAGAGGGCCTCGCTCCGGCCGCCCGCCAGGCGGACGAGGAGGGAGGCCCACCGGAAGAGGGCGGCGCTGCGGGTGTCGGCGCCGCCGGGAATGCGGGCTTCGAGGCGCCAGGGGACGTTGGCCCTCACCCGAAGGCTCTGGCTTCCGAAGGAGAGCGACCGGTCCCGGCTGGGGTCCAAATCCCTCTCCGGAATCCAGCGGTCCGGGGCTCCCTCCAGGACCAGAACCTCCGCCGCCTGGCCCCGGGCCGCCAGCGGAACCTCCCACCCTTCTCCGATGGAGAGCCGGAGGTCCATCCGGAAGGGACCCGGAGGGACCTCCCAGGGAAGGGCCAGCCGGCCTTCCAAACGTAGGAGACCCCCCGCGGCCAGAACGGTACCCAGGGGAAGGGGCGGGCCGGGGCGGAGGGGAAGGAAGGGCCCGTTCCCGCACCGGAGGGCCAGCTTCCCCGCCGCCAGGCGGCCGTTGGCCTCTGCCTCCCCTTCCCACTGGACCGAAACCTCGAAGGGGCCCTCCGCGCCGGTGAAGACCTCCGCCCAGGCGAAGGCGGCCCCTCCCTCCGGGACAACGGTTCCGAAGTCGAGGACGGGCGCCGCCGGGGGGGGCGGAGCCGGCCTTCCCCCCCGCGCCGGCCGGCGGCCCTCGGCGGCCGCGGGCATGAGGAGAAGGAGGGAGAGGAGGAAAGCCGGCAGGGGTTTCACTTGGTCTTCTCCTGGGGAGTGCCGGCGGAGGGGAGGGGGGCCGGTGGGGCCAGCCGGCCGCCGTCCGGGGGCGCCGAGGGCAAGCCCTCCACCTCCGACGCCGCCTCCACCGCCTGGGCAGGGGAGGGCCCGTACCGGAAGTAGGCGTGGGCCGTGAGCCCTGGCTCGGGCAGGGGGAGGGCCAGCTTTCCCCGAACCCGGAGGAGGCTTCCCGGGTAAGAGGTGGCCGGGTCGGGCTCCTGGGAAGCCACCTCCTCCGGGAGGCTCCCCGGCGCCGCGGGCCGCTCGAGGGTGAAGGCGCCCTTGAGGAGGAGGGCCGAATTGCCGGTGTTGCGCACCGCCAGTTCGGTGACGACCTCGGCGCCGTTGTAGGCGGCGCGGAAGCCCTCCACCTGGAGGGACGGCTCCTCCGTTCCCGCGGCGGTGACGATGACGGGGATGGCCACCCGGGGGACGAAGACGACGCCGGTGCCGCCTCCTTCGGTCCGGGGGGGCGGCATCACCTCCAGCGCCAGCAGGGCCCAGTAGGAGCCCCGGGCGTCGGGTGGGAGGTGCGCCGTCACCCGGACTTCCACCGAGCCCGTCTCCGGCGTGAGGAAGTCGGCCTGGTCCACCGAGAGCCAGCCCTTGCAGGAACGGGGGTTCTGGCCGTCGGGGAGGACCTGGAGGCGGCCCATCTCGTCCTTGGTGAAGTCCAGGAGGAGGGCCCGGATCCGGTTCTTCTCCTCCTTGGAGGAGGAGACCTTGACCACGTCGGAGGCCGCGCCGCCGGGAGGGGCCACGAGGCCGAGCTGGACCGGGGAGGCCAGGATGCCCCGGGCCGGGGCCGGAAGGGGCCTCAGAAGGAGGGGAAGGATCAGGAGAACCAAGACAAACCGTTTCATGGCGCTCCCCGCGAGGGGGCGGGGCCGGGCGGTGAACCGCCCGGCCACCGCGCACCCTCAGGTCTTGCTGATCTGGAAGGTGGCCGTGGTGGTGTAGGTACCCTCGTTGAAGGTGATGTCGGCGGAGGGCAGGTAGATGCGGAAGAGCTGGTCGGCCCGGGTCCAGGGGAAGCGGCCCAGGGTGTTGAGGTTGCCGGCCCCGATGTTCTGGAGGCTCGACGTGAGGTTGGTCCAGGCGGTGGGGCCCACACTTTGGGCGTTGTTGCTGGAATCCCGCTGGATCTGGACGGCGGTGGTGTCGAAGCCGGGGGAGTCGTGGTCCCAGGAACCCACCGAGGCCTGGATGTCAATGGTTCCGGTGGCCTTGTTGCAGAAGAGGCTCATGTAGATGGCGTTGTCGGAGGGGTTGGGCCCGGGGTGCCCGCCGGTGGTGGATTCGGCGTTGGGGTAGTAATGGATGTCGATGCAGGCCGGCGAGGGCGGGAAGGTGTCGTCGGTGCAGGAGGTGGGGCTGGGGGCGGGGTAGAGGCTGAAGTCCCACTTGACGTCGGTCTCGATGTCGATCCCCACGACGCCGGGGATGGTGACGGTGAGGGTGCTGGTGCTCTGCTGGGGGCTCGCTCCGACGTGGAGGCCGCCGCCCGCCGCCAGAAGGGCCGTGGGCAGGGCCAGGACCAGGGTGGAGAGTACCAGGATCTTCACGAAGTTCCGCATGCCTTGTCTCCTTTCTAACGAGGGTTCACTTAAGGATCCGTTCGCGGGCCGTGGCCGCCCGCAGAGAAAATACCGTTTGGGTGGTCTCTTTTCGGACGATGGTCACCTCCTGTTCTGTGGGCCCGGCGGCCACCACGCCTTCCGCCAGCGTGGTTCCGTCGAGGACGATGCGCGCCTTTCCCTCCGGTAACGGCCCGAAGGAGAAGAAACCCTGCTCGTCGGTCACGGCTTCTCGCAAGACCCCGCCCGCCGAGGCGGTGATCCGAACCTGGGCCAGGGCGCCGGGGGAGGGGAGGGTCCCCTGGAAGGCTAGGCGCCCTTCCACCCTTCCCGCCGGCCGGACGGGAAAGGTGACCTCTAAGGTCCGGCCCGCCTCCACCTCCACCGTGTGGGAGGCCTGGGGCAGAAAGCCATCCACCAGGGGGCCCGACCACTCCGCCTCCACCCGGTGGCGGCCAGGTAGGAGCGCGAACCGGCCTTCCCCCTCCGCCGAGAGGAGCCTCCGGCGGCCGTCGAGGAGAACGGCGGCGGGCAGGGGAGCCTCGCCGGGTTCCCGGAGGCCGTTTCCGTTTTCGTCCCAGAAGGCCAGGACCCGGAGGGTCCCCGCCTCGGGGGCCTCGAAGGGAAGGGGCAGGGCCCTTCCCTCGGCGGGGGCCGCGGGAGGCCGCGCCCCACGCTGGAAGAGGCCGCCGAGGTTCACCTGGGCCAAGAACCCGTTCCGAGGGCGCCTGCCTTCCACCTCTTGGCGGAAGGCCGAGACCCGGAGGGAGCCCCGAAGGCCACCCGCCCCCAGATCCAGGCCCGCTCCGGCGCTTTCCTGACGGACCCGCACCAGGGCGGGCCCCGGCGGCGTCTCCGAGAGACCCAGGTCCAGGCTGAGGGCGCCCGAGGGGCCCAGCCGCCACCGCCCCTCGGCGCGGGCCTCGTAGTACCGGTTCACCCGCTCCCCGGAGGGCCGCTGGCCGTCGTAAAACCGGAAAAGGAGGCGGCCTTCGGCCCCGCCGCCGAAGGTGTGCCGCCCCTCGCCGTCGAGCCGGAGGGCCGTGAGGTCCTGGTTTCGGCGGAAGTCGTCCCGGACCCTCTCCCGCGAAAGGCGAAGGGAAGCGGAGGAGGATCCCCTTCCCCAGGAGAGGGAGAGGCCGGCGTTTTCGGAACGAGCCCGGGTGGGAACCGCGGCCCCGGGGTCGGACCGACTCTCGCTTCGGGAGGCGAAGATCCCCGCCGTGAAACCCCTCCCCGCCGCCCAGCCGAGGGAGGCGGTCTGGTTGGAGGAGAGGGTCCCCACGGCGGCGGGGTCAAAGAGGCTGAAGGACTTGCTCTGGCTCAGGGCGAGGGTGGCCGTAAGGCCCTCCGCCAGCCGGGAAGTACCGTAGAGGTTGTAGCCGTGCCGCAGGGAGGCGAAGAGGCTGGTCCCCAGGGGGGGGCGGAAGTCCTTTGCCGCGTAGCGGTAGTAGCCGCCGAGGCTGAAGGTGGGGCCGCTTAACCGGGGTTCCACCGTGGCCGCCCAGCCGCCGCCGCTGGAGCCTTCCAGGAGAAGGCGGGCTTCGCCTTCGGAGACTGGATGGACGGCGAGGGAGAGGAAGGCGTTTTGCCATTCCTTTTCACCTTGGGGGCGGTTTTGGAGAAGGCCCGCCGCCACCTCCAGCCGCAGGGGTTCCACGGCGAAGGAGACCTCCGCCCCCCGGAGGTGGCCGGGGCCGATCTCCGGAAGGACGCCGCTGGCGTCGGGGAGGCGGGTGAGGGCGGGGGAGGCCGCCTGCCCGGAGAAGACCGCCAGACGCACTCCCCCCCGGGAAAGGGTCACCGCCCCTCCCCGGAGAAGGAGGGTGGTGGGGGAGAGGAAGGTCCCCGAACCGCCCCCCAAGGTGGTCTGGAGGTCCCCGGCGGCGGCGCCCAGGAGGAAGGGGCCCGCCGGAATGGCGGAGAGGGCTGCCCCTCCGTAGGGGGCTCCCGAGCCCGCGCCGCGGGGGGAGTAGGAGGCGGCGAAGGCGCGAAGGAGGCCGAGGCGTGTCTGCTGGGCGTAGGCGAGCTGGACGTTTCCCGAGCGGAGGCGGCCCTCGCCTCCCCCCAGCTCCGAGAGGGCGCCCCCCAGGGAAAAGCGGAAGGACCGGGCCGCTTGGAGGGACTCGCCCCCCGTCGGCCCAGGGCCGGGCCGACCGGCTGGGCGGCGGATCTTGAGCTGTTTCGGCTCGGTGACAATCTCCCAAGGTCCCTCCCCCCGGAGAAGGAGCTCCACCCGCAGGAGGGGGCACCCCGACGGGTTCCTCAGAAGTCGAAGGCGGGCCTCGGCGAAGGGGCCGCTTTCCCAAAAGAGGCGGGGGGGAAGGCCTTCGGGCCTCGCGTTCTCGATCTCCAGGATAAGGCGGGAGAAGCCGGAGAGCCCCCGCTCCGAAACCCCTTCGGCCCTGAGCGGCGCCGGGTGAAAAGGCCCCTCTCCCTGGAGGTCCAGGCCGTCCGCCGAAGGAACGATGGCGGTGACCCGGGCGGCCTCGCCGCAGGGCGGCTGGGGTTCGGAGAGGGGGGCAACGGGACCGGGCACGGCCTTCACCTCCGGGGGGGCGGAAGGAACTTCACCCCGGGCCGCCGCGGCCTCCAGTACTCCCAGAAGGCAGAGCCCCAACGCGGCGCCCTTCATGGTCCTCCCGCCCAAGGGCCAATAGCAAGAAGGATGCCAATTTTGGAAAACAGGGGGGAATGAAAAACCCGGAGGGGGTAGAAAAGTTCCAACCCCTTTGCCTGCAGAGAGTAACCCCGGTTCGCACCCCCCGGAACGCCCGAAAGGCCTGGCACCTCCGTCTCCGCCGGCTCGAAAAAAGGGGGGAAAAGTGTTACCAAGAGAAAACATGGACGGAAAGGGGCGGAAACAACCCCGAAAAGAACGAGGGGCCGCTGGGCGGCCCCCCCGTTCGGTGGGTTCCCCCGGCGGGGGGTTAGTTCACGACGACGACCATGGACCGCTCGGCCTTGAACTTGTCGGGGTTGAGGAGCTTTACCTGGGCTTCCTTCCCGTCGGAGAGGACGGCGGCCATGTAGTCCACCCCGGCCTTGAAGGAGGCCTCGGGGGCCAGCTTGACGCTCTTGATGAGCGGCACCCCCGCCTCCTCGGCGGTGAACTTGATGGTGTCGCCGGAACGCAGGTCCAGGTGGTTGGGGAAGGAGGCCTCGTCGAACTTGGTGATCCGGGCCTTGGTGAAGAGCCCGTCGTGGATGACCCCCTGGGCCACGAGGGCCTTCCGCTCCCCCACCCGGTAGAAGACGGAGTTGAGGCGGGCCTTCAAGTCCTCCGAGAGGTCGTTGAGCTCCTGCATCTTGCGGAGGAGGTCCGCCCGCTCCGCCTGCAGCATGGCCACGTCCTGGTTCAGCTGGTCGCGCTTCTTCTCCAGCTCGGAGACCTGTTCGAGGAGGGTGGTCTTCTCCTTGGCCAGGGCGTCCCGCTGGGAAATGGCGGTGTCCCGGGCGGAGACCAACTCCTGCTTCGCCCGCTGGATCACCCGGTAGGGGCTGACGGAGGCCTCCCCCTGGGTGACGAAGGTGCCGAAGACGCCGTTGTCGTAAAAGTTCCAGACCTTGAAGCCCGGCACCAGCTCGTCCATGAGGTTGACCTGTTCCACTAGTTTCTTGGCGGCGGCGGGGCTGAGGCCCTTCTCCTGGGTCAGGAACTTCATGGCCAGGTCGTAGTGGCGGTCTCCCCGCTGGACCACGACGGCGGCGGGGAGCTTCTTCTCCAGCTCCTGCACCTGCACCTTCAGGTCCTCCACCTCCTTCTGGCGGGCGAGGATGTCGTTGATGAGGTCCCGGTAGCCGATGCCCTTTTCATCCCGGAGCTTCTGCTCCAGGAGGGCCTTCTGCTCGGGGGTGAGGGTCTGGCCCACCACGCCGCCGATGTCCTGCCCGCCCTCCTGGACGTACTGCCTGAGGAGCTGGTTGACCTTCTCCTGCTTGGCGTCGATGTCCTGTTCCAGCTTGGCGATCTTCTGGGCCGTCGCCAGCTGGTTGGAGACCTCCTTCGATTCCTTCTTGCACGCCATACCCACCGCCAGCGCCGCGGCGAGGGCCCACACCAGAATTTTCTTCATGGATCGTCCTCCAGCAATCGGAGAGAGTATACCACCTATTAGGCCCGGAAGGTGTGACGGGGATCACAGTGCCGGGAAGCGGAGCCCCGAGAAGTGGGCCATGAGGATGGAACCGGCCACGGCGACGTTGAGCGAGTCCCACCCGGCGACCATGGGGATGGCCACCCGCCGCACGCACCGCTCCAGGAGTTCGGGGGAGAGGCCGCGGCCCTCGTTGCCCAGGACGAGGGCGAAGGACCCCTGGGGGCGGGCGGCATTGGGCAGCGGTTCGCCCCGGGCGTTGGCGGCGAGGAGGGCGACCCCCTTCTGGCCGGACCAGGCCAGGAACTCCTGCGCCTTCATGGGCCAGACGGGGATCTGGAAGGCGGCGCCGGCGCTCCGGTGGAGAGCCTGGCCCCGGAAGGGGTCGGCCGTCCCCTGGCCGGCGAAGACACCGGCCAGGCCGAAGGCCCGGGCCGAGCGTACCAGGATGCCCACGTTCACCGGGTCCTGGACGGCGTCGAGGTAGAGGTACCCCCGGGGGGAGGGGAGGTCCGGCAAGGGCGAGCCCTTCCGGGCCGCCAGGGCCAGCAGCCCCTCGCTGGCCGGCTGGGTGGCCAGCTTCGCCACCAGCCTTTCGGGGACGGCGAAGACCCTTCCCTCGCCCTCCAGCGATAGGAGGCGGGCGGACCATTCGGGCCACCGGTCCAAGCGGACGAGGACGGCGAGGAGGGGCCATTCGGCGGCCAGGGCTTCGGTGAGGAGGTGGCGCCCTTCCAGCAGGAAGGCCTCCCGGTCCTTGCCCTCGGCGGCCTTCCGCACCCTCTTGCAGAGGGGGTTCTGGAGCGACGTGAGGGGCAGCGGCGCCATGGCCGTAGGCTAGCGCAAGGGAAGGGGAAAGGGAAGCCGGGGAGGGGGGCGAAGGGGGGAGCCGGGCCGGGTGGCCCGGCGCGGTCTCCCCGCATCCGCCCCTTCCCTAGCGGATCCTGCCGAGGACCTCCGCGGTGCAGGCCTCGAGAAGGCGGCGGGCCTCGGCCTCCAGCGACTGGACGGCGGAGCGCTTCTCGGCGGTGTACGCCTCGTCCTTGATGCCCGGAAGGTTGATGCGGACGTTGAGGCAGGCCCCCAGGACTCCGGCGAAGGCCATGTGGGCGCCGACCCCCGCGTCGGAGACGGAGTTCCGGTTCCCCACGGCGGCGGCCCGCTGGCAGAGGCCCAGGGCCCGGAGGCAAAGCTCCGCCGTGAGGAGGGGCACGGCCACCGCCTCCTTCAGCCCGTCCTGCATGGCCTGCTGGCGTGCCGCCTTCTCGGCGTCGGTGTTTCGCGGGAGGCGGAGGGCTTCCATGTACCCGTTGAAGGCCCGGGTGTCGGCGTCCACCTGGAGCAGCAGCGCGTCCTTGGTCTTCTGCGCCTCCACCGCCACCGCCCCCATCTCGGCGAAGGCCTCTTCGTAGCCGGCCTTTCCGACGGTGAGGTTGGCCACCATGGAGGCCAGGGCGGCGCCGAGGGCCCCCGAGAGGGCCGCCACGGAACCGCCGCCGGGGGCGGGGGAATCCCGGGAGACCTCGTGGACGAACTCGAAGGTGGTCTTGGCGATGAGCTCCTCCGGGGGGACCTTGGGGTAGCCGATGGCCCGCTCCTTCACGTCGAAGGGGCCCAGGTCCCTCAGCCCCATGCTCTGGATCGCCGTCTCCAACAGGTCGTCCAGGGGGACGCCGGTGGAGCGCCCCTGGCGGGAGAGGTAGAACCGGCCGGCCTCGGCGAGGGCCTCCAGCGGAACGAGGCCCACGATCTCCGATCCGGTGACCACGAGCCCCCGCAGGGCCGCCAGCTCCCGGGCCTTTTCCAGGACGATGTGGGGAGGGGTCAGGCGGAAGTTGGTCAGGTTGATGGAAATCTGCGTGCGGCCGTGCTGGGGGAGCTCCCAGCCGATGGCCTTGCAGGCGCGAAAGAGGCCCGGCTTCTTCACCGACTGGCCGTCGAGGCGGTCGGGGTCGATGTCGTTCAGCCGGTAGAGGGCCCGCCCGTCGTAGCCGTGGGCGGCCTCGATGTGGGAGAAGAGGGCCGCCGGGTCGGGGAAGACCTCGAGGCAGGTGCCGCAGGGGTACTTTCCCGGCTCGTGCTTCAAGATCTTGCCCATGTAGTAGAAAGGTTCGGTGTTTCCCGTACGGACGGAGCGGCCCTTCTCCCGCAGTTCGAAGGCGATGTCGGTGGCGTGGTCCTTGACGCGGGAGTTGAGGTTGATGTTGTAGGCGATGAGGAAGTCCCGGGCGCCGATGACCGTGGCGCCGGACTTGGGGTTGAAGACGGCGGGGCCGAAGTCGGGGGCCCAGGCGGGGTCTTTGAGCTTCTTGGGAAGCCCCTCGTACTCCCCGCGCCGGATCTCGGCGAGGTTCCTTCGCTCGGGCCGCGTGGCGGCGTACTCGTACAGGTACACGGGAATCCGGAGTTCCTTACCCACCCGCTCCCCCAAGCGGCGGGCCATGGCGACGCACTCCTCCATGGTCACGTCGTGGACCGGGACGAAGGGGCAGACGTCGGTGGCGCCCATCCGGGGGTGGCTGCCGCGGTGGGCACGCATGTCGATGACCTCCGCCGCGGTGGCGATGGCCCGGAAGGCGGCCTCCTCCACGGCCTCCGGCGGTCCGAAGAAGGTCACCACTACGCGGTTCATGTCGGGGCCGGGGTCCACGTTCTTCAGCTCGACGCCCTCGACGCTCTGGATGGCGTCGGTGATCTGCTTGATGACGGCTCCGTCCCGGCCTTCGGAGAAGTTGGGGACGCACTCGACGATCTTGCCCATGGATGCCTCCTCGAAAACCCCCGGGGACTGGCCCCCCGGCCAGAATACCCTTCCTGGGGGGCCTCTGAGAAGGGCCGGTGGGAAGCGGAGGAATCCGCCGGTGTTATCATCGGCCCTGGAGGATGGAATGACCGAGACCGCCCACCCGAGAGCTTCCGTCTTTCGCGGGCTAGCCGTGGCCGCCGCCGTCGTCCTGCCCGCCGCCCTCACCCTGCTCTTCTGGAGGACCGCCCTCGCCGGACGGGAGACCGCCGCCCCGGTACCCTCCTCCCCACCGGCGTCCTCCAAGGCTCCCGCCCCCGCCGGTTCCCTGGACGGTGCCGTCCTCTACGCCGAGAACTGCGCCGTCTGCCACGGGGCCGACCTTAAGGGGTCGGGGACGGTTCCGGCCCTCCTCCGGAAGAACTGGCCCTACGAGGACCACCGGGACCTGCTGATCAGGATCGTGCACCGGGGGCGGGGGCTCACCATGCCGGCCTTCGAGGGACGCCTCTCCAACCGGCAGATCGAGGCGGTGGCCGACTACCTCAACGCCCGCAACGCCGCTCCCTGAAGCCTCCCGGCGTGGCACCGGAGGCCCTGCGGTTGGGGACCTTCCCGTCCGGCCCGGCCCTCAGGCCGGGGCGCCGCCGTTGAGGGCGCTGTTCCGGTACCCGAAGAAACCGTAGACCAGGAGGCCCAGGCAGAGCCAGACGAGAAAGCGGAGCCACGTCACTAGGGGCAGGCTCGCCATGAGGTAGAGGCAGAGGGCGATGCCGGCGACGGGCAACAGCGGCGTCAACGGGGCGCGGAAGGGCCGGGGTTCGTCGGGCCGCGTCCTCCTGAGGACCAAGACCCCCCCGCAGACGATGACGAAGGCGAAGAGGGTCCCGATGGAGCAGAGCTCCGCCACCACCGAGATGGGGGTCAGGGCCGCGCTCAGCGCCACCACGAGGCCCGTGAGCCACGTGGCCCGGTAGGGGGTCTGGAAGCGGGGGTGGACCGCGGAGACAGCGCGGGGAAGAAGCCCGTCCCGGGACATGGCGAAGAGGATCCGCGGCTGGCCCATGAGGAGCACCAGCAGCACGCTGGTGATCCCCGCCAGGGCCCCCACGCTCACCAGGGCGCTGGCCCAGGGCATCTTCAGCGTATCGAGGACGAGGGCCACCGGGTCGGCCACGCCGAGCTGGGTGTAGGGGACCACCCCCGTCATGATGGCCGACACCGCCATGTAGAGGACGGTGGCGATGACGAGGGAGGCCAGGATGCCGATGGGCATGTCCCGCTGGGGGTTCCGGGCTTCCTCGGCGGTGGTGCTGACGGCGTCGAAGCCGATGTAGGCCAGGAAGACGATGGCCGCCGAGGTCATGACGCCCTTGAAGCCGAAGGGCAGGAAGGGGTGCCACAGCGCAGGCTTGACGTGCCACACCGCCAGGGCGATGAAGACCAGGATGACGGCGATCTTCACCACCACCACCGCGAAGTTCACCCGGCTGCTCTCCTGGATGCCCCGGTAGAGAAGGTAGGAGATGGCCAGGACGACGAGGGCCGCGGGGAGGTCTACCCCCAGCGCGAAGGTCCCCTGTTCCGGCTGGGCGAGGTGGCTCCAGGCCGGGGCCGAGGCCAGGTAGGCGGGCAGGGTGAGCCCCATCCCCTTGAGGAGGTTCTGGAGGTAGGCCGACCACCCGATGGCCACGAGGCTCGCCCCCACCATATACTCCAGGATGAGGTCCCAACCGATGATCCAGGCCAGGATCTCCCCCAGGCAGGCGTAGCCGTAGGTGTAGGCGCTGCCCGAGACGGGGATCATGGCCGCCAGCTCGGCGTAGCAGAGGGCCGAGCAGGCGCAGGCCATGGCGGCGATGGCGAAGGAAAGGACGATGCCGGGACCGGAGTGGCGGGCCGCCTCCACGCCGGGCAGGACGAAGATCCCCACCCCGATGATGCACCCGATGCCGATGGCCGTCAGCTCCAGGGGGCCGAGGACCCTCTTCAGGCGCTTTCCCTCGGTCTCCGTTTCCGCCTTGAGCCGATCCAGCGGCTTGGTCCTCAGAAGCCCCTTTCCCATGCCCGGGGCCCTCCTTCCCCTTCTCGCCCCCGCCTCATTATGCCTCGGGAAGCGCCCGGCGCGACAGGCGGTCCCGGAGTTCGAGGTAGAGGGCCCGCCCCAGAAAGGCGTCGGTGGCGGCGTAGGCCACCTGGGCCGGGCTGAGGTCGTGTCTCGCCCAGTTGGTGGTGCGCTGGCCCTTGGCCACCTTGAGGCCCAGCACCTCCTCCGCCAGGCCCCGCAGCCCCCGGGCCTTGAGCCCCGCCGCCTCCGCCATCTCCCCCAGTTCCACGAAGCCCTGGGGCTCGAAGGGGGAGAACTCCACCAGCTCCTTGACGTCCCGGCCCACCGCCACGCCCGCCTTGACCACGGCGGGGTCGGAGAGGAGGGCCTTGAGGCCGTCGGGCAGTCCCACCCGCCCCAATTGGAAGAGGACCACCACCTCCCGGCCCGCCAGCTGGACCAGGGCCGGGGGGTAGACCTCCCCCCGGCGGAAGGAGGGACGGGTCTCCGTGTCGAAGCCCAGGACCGCCTCCCCCCGGAGGAGCCGCAGGGCCTCTCCCACGCGGGACGGCTCGGCGACCACCACCACGGGCCCCTCCCAGCGGGCCAGGGGAAGGGCCTCCCCGTCCCGCCGGACCGCCTCGGGGGAAACCGTTGCTTCGTGACCGGTACTCAAGGGACCTCCCTTCGAAAGCAAACCCGCACTTCCGGCCCCGGCCGCCCCGAAGGGCCGTAGGCGCGCTCCACCCACGAGACCCCTCCGTCGGCACGGAGGATGACCACGGTGGAGGCCCGGGTACCGTAAACTTCGGTCCTCGTGAAGATGGGGCTGAGGGCCCGCTCCGCCTCCAGCCCGATGCCGGTCCGGGGCAGCTCCCCGTCGGGAGCCGGCGTGCCGTCGGCCAGCACGGCGAGGAGCCCCTCCTCCAGGTTGCCGTCCGCCGCTTCCAGGAGGCGCCCCAGTGCCGCCATCCCCCTCCGCACCTTGGGCCACCGGGGTGAGTCCAGAAGGCCGTTGCTGAAGCCGTGGAGGCCCGGTTCCAACAGGCGCACCCCTTCGGCCCGGTTGGAGGCCACCGCCAGGTTCTCCCCATCGAAGGCCAACAGGTTGAAGCCGTTGTAGGGCGATCCGTCCAGCTTCCGAAGGAAGGCGCCGGCGTCCAGGGGGGACCGGAGGAATTCCTTCACCAGGAGTCCCCGGGAGGGCGCGGCGGGGTCGTGGCGGGAGGGCTCCCGGATGTTGGTGAGGGCGGCGAGGCGCCCCCGCCGGGAGACCCCCAGCCAGGTGCCTCCCTGGCGGAGGTCCCTTCCCGCCAGGATGCCTGGGGAGTCTTCCCACCAGGCCGAGGGGGCCGAAGGCCGGTCGTAGAATTCGTCCCGGTTGGCCGCCAGGACCAGGGTGAGGTCCGGCCGGGGGCGATGGGCGAGGAGCAGGAGACACATCGCTCAGGCGAGGAGGCCCGAGAGGACCGAACCGGGCGCCAGGTCCACCGCCTCCGATCCCCGGCGGAAGAGGCGGGCACCGCGGATTCCCTCCAGGCGCAGCTCGCCGCCCTCCCGGCGGAGGAGGCTCCCCTCCCGGAGTCCCACCACCACCGCCTCCGGGTGGGCCTCCAGGAACTCCAGGATCCGCTCCTCCCGGGACTCGCCGCCGTGGCCCGGGAGAACGGCCTCGGTGAAGTGCGGGTTGATCTGGAAGGGGACGAGGCCCAGGGCGTCGAGACCCAGGGGGTCCACGATGGGCATGTCGTTGGTGGTCATGATGGTGGGGCAGGCCACGTTGGCGCCGGCACTCCAGCCCACGTAGGGCATGCCTTCCCCGACGGCCTTCTTGGCGGCTTCCAGGAGGCCCGAGGCCCGCAGGAGCCGGAGGAGGTGGAAGGTGTTGCCGCCGCCCACCACCAGCCCCTCCGCCCGCCCCAGGGCCGCCGCGGGGTCCGCCACCTCGTGGGTGGCGGCCACCTCGACACCGATGCCGGCGAAGGCACCCCGGACCTTGGCGGTGTAGTCCTCCCAGGTGATCCGGACACCGGCGAAGGGCACGAAGAGGACCCGCCGGGCGGCGCCGGCGAGGAACCTCTGGATGTGGGGCAGGGACCAGCCGAGGTACGGTTCCCCGGGGTTGGTCGAATTGCTGAGCAGCAGCAGGCGGACCGATGCGGCCATGGCGCCTCCCTTCCTAGCATACCACGGCCCGCCTTCATGAGAACGGGAGGGCTTCGGCGGGACCGGGGAGGGCGGCGGGGCCGGCTGGATCCCGGGGCCGAGGGGGCCTCCACCTTGCAGGGGATTGCCGCCGCCCCCCTCTTTCCCTCCACCCGGGCGGTGGTACACTCTCTCCAGGGGCGGCCATGGCGCGAACTTTCACCATCCTCTTCGTGGACGACGACCTGGGCGGGATGGAGGCCGTCCTCCGGGCCCACTTCGAGAAGCACCGCCCCGACTGGCGGTGCCTCTTCACCGACTCCTTCGAAGGCGCCGTGGAGATCCTCGCCGGGGAGGCCCCCGACGCCGTGGTCCTGGACGTGGAACTCTCCCCCGGCGGGCGGGAGGGCATCGAGCTCCTCTACCACATCCGCCGCCGGTACCCCACGGTCCCCGTCGTCGTCCTCACCGCCATCCACGACGCCCGGGTCCTCAGAGAGGCCTTCGTCTCCGAACGGGTCACCGAGGACCTCAAGGTGGAGGACGTGGACCCCGAGGCCTTCCTCTTCAAGGAGGAGATCCTCGGGGGCGACCGCCTGGACGTGCTGGAATGGAAGATCGCCAAGGGCATGGAGAAGTACGGGCGGGTGCGGAACGACGTGGGGATCCTCGTCACCCACGGCACCGACACCATGGCCTGGGGCCTCTGCTACCTCCGGTACGCCCTCAAAGGGCTCAAGGCCAACGTGGCGGTGACCGGATCCCAGGTTCCGCTGGAGGGGTACTTTTCCAGCTCCGACGCCCTGGGAAACCTCAAGACGGCCCTCTACCTCCTCAACCGGCTGAGGCCCGCCCACCTCTTCGCGGTCTTCAACAACGGCCAGCGGGTCTTCTCGGGGCGCCTCACCAAGTACCGCAAGTGGGACACCGACGCCTTCGAAGGGCGGCTGGCGGCCAGCGCCACCCCCGACGGCATCACCTCCGCCCGGAAGGACTGGGTCTTCATCCCTTACGAGGACCAGCGCCTTCAGGACCTCCACCTCATCCGGACGGGGGGAACCATCGAGTCCCAGCGCTCGGCGTCGGCCTTCGGTGCCCTCAAACCCACGGGGGACTTCGTCTGGAAGTACCTCAACGACCCCCTCTCCGGCTTCTTCGTCAACCCGCACCGCCACGACCTCTTCTCCCTCGACTCCTCCAACCTCACCTGCGAGCATTGGGAGAGGGTGGCCCTGGAGATCGAGAAGATCGGCGTCGCCACCGCCGACACCCGCTTCGATACCACGGTGAAGCCGGTCTTCGCCAACCCTTTCTTCACCACCGGGGACTACGAAGCCCAGTTCGGGGCCTGCGGGTCGGCGGCCATCCTCTGCGGGTACGGGGGGGGCAACGCCAACATCCTCAAAGGCTCCCCCCACTCCGTCCTGCCGGCCCTCAAGAAGGCCGTCGCCGCCGGGAAGTTCGTGGCGGTGACCTCCCAGGTTCCCCTGGAGCCCTACGACGCCGACTACGAGACGGGGCTGACCCTCCTGGAGGCCGGAGGGGTCCCCTGCGGCGACCTGCCCTTGGCCGACGCCCAGATGAAGCTCTCGTACATCCTGGGGCACCGGGAGGAACTGGAGGAGGCCGCCCGGGAGTTCGAGATGGAGCCTTCCCTCCTGTGCACCGCCGCCTTTCTCTCCGGCGTCTCCATGCGGAGGGCGCTCAGCATGGAGATCTTTCGGAGCCTGCTGGAACGGCGGGGGACGCCCCTCCGCTTCTTGGCCGACGACCCCTTCGTGGCCAAGCCCTTCGGCCAGGCCATCCGGGCCGTGGCCCGGGCCTGCAAGAGCCTCTGAGGCGCCTTCGGGCGGGCGCCCTTACTCCCCCATTTCCTCCCGTTCCTGGCTGCTGAGACGCACCAGGGCGGAGCGGTAGGGCCACTCCTCCAGGAAGCCCTCCTCCTTGAGGAGGGCGAGCTTGGCCCGGTGGTACTCCCAGTAGTCCTCCATGTCCAGGAGGTCCACCCGGTCGGCGGCCCGCACCACGGAGGCCAGGAAGGCGAGGATCCGCTGGCGGTCCCGCCGGGCCCACCAGGAGAGCGGCGGCGAGCGGAAGGGGGCGGTGCCGCCGGTATCCACCGTCACCGAGACGGTGAGGAGAAGGGCCGAGAGGAGCAACAAGAGGAGGGAGGCGCCGAGGAGGCCCCAGGCCCAGGGGCCGGCGGAGCCCCGGCTCTCCAGTCCCGCCGAGGCCGCCGGTACCGCCAGCAGGGCGGCGAGGATCCCGGGGAAGAGGGTGGGCCAGGGAACGCGCCAGGCCAGGGAGAGGGGGGCCCTCAGCGCGGTGAGAGCGTAGAACTCCCGCCGCCCGTAGCCCAGCGGCCCCAGTTCCTCGAAGAGAACCCGGTCGTAGAGGAAGGAGGCCCGGAAGGTCCGCCCGCGGGCGCGGAGGGAGAGGCGGCCGAGGTCCAGCCCTTCCAGCGTGGCCTGGAGGGGGTAGCGGGAGCGGGCCACCTGCTCCACGAGCGCCTCCAGGAAGCGGTCCAGGGAGCCCCCCCGAACGCCGTGGAGGACGGCCAGCTCCTGTCCCTGGAAATCGAAGAGGTGGACCGACTTGCGCCTCAGGGCTGCCCACAGGAAGACCCACGCCACGGAGAGAAGGGCCCAGGGGAGGAGGTAGGCGGCCACGGGCCCTGCACCCCAAAAGGGGAGAAGAACGGCGGCGGCGGTGACGGCGGCCAGGGCGAGGATCCTCCCGAGGGGGAAGGGGCAGAAGGCGTTGTAGTCCCAGATCTCGTCGTAGTAGATGAGGTCGCCGTGGACCTTGAGGCCGGCGGCGAAATCCTCCTTGAGGAGCCCGTCGGGGGTGAGGGTGCAGACCGTCCACGTCCCCGGGGGACCGCCCTGTTCGTGGCGGGGGATCCGGTCATCGGCCACGGCCGCCCTCCATCATGGCCGAGACCAGGGCCCTGGCGAAGTCCCGGGCCACCTGCTCGTAGGCCACCACCTCCTCGGCGGCGAAGGTGGCCGGGGAGGAGGAGCGGGCGTAGTTTTCGGTGAACCGGAAGGCCTGGGATTCGAAGAGGATCGTCCCCTTGGCGTCCGCCAGGCGGACCCTGACCCCCAGGGAGACCTGGTACCGGTTGGCGCGGCCCGCCTCGTCGTAGGAGAGGGGAGCCACGTGGAAGCTCCGGATGGTTCCGGTCAGCACGGCGTCGGCCCCCTCCTTTTCCGATTGGACCCGTACCTTGAGGCGCCGGGCCATCTCCTGGGTCACCGCCTCCGTCACCCGCTGGTCGAGCTGGACCACGGGCACCTGGCGTTCGAAGGGGAGGACGGCCACCGTCCTGATTCCCTCGGGCAGGTTGCCCGTCCCCAGGAGCCGGTAGCCGCAGCCCAGGGCCGTCCCCAGGAGCAGGAGGGAGAGAAACGGCCGTCCGAACGCGGGAGAACCGAGACGAGACCGAAGGAATCGCACGGGGGGCCTCCTTTCACCGCACGACGAAGTTGACGACCTTGCCGGGGACGGCGATCTCCTTGACTACCGTCCTTCCTTCGAGGTGCGGCCGCACCTTCTCGTGGCTCCGCGCCGCCGCGAGGATCTCCTCCGCAGAGGCCCCGGCGGGAACCGTCACCTGGCCCCTCAGGCGCCCGTTCACCTGGACCGGCAGGGTGACCTCCTCCTCGGCGGCCAGGGCCGGATCCCAGGCGGGCCAGGGGCCGTCCACCAGGAACCCCCTTCCGCCGAGGCGTTCCCAGAGGGCGTCGGCCAGGTGGGGCGTGAAGGGGGAGAGCATCTGGACCAGGGCCCCTAGGGCCTCCCGGAAGACGAAGCGCTGGGCGGGGCTGCGGTCGTAGGTGGCGGCGAAGGCCAGGAGGGCGTTGGCCAGCTCCATGAGGGCCGCCACGGCGGTGTTGATCTTGAGGCGACCGTCCAGTTCCCGCTCCACACGGGCCACCGTCTGGTGGACCTTCCGCCGCAGCGGGTGCACGGAGCCTGCACCGGGCTCCGCCGGGCCCCCGAGGTCCTCCGCCCACTCCTCCACCAACCCGTGGACCCGGGCCAGGAAGCGAAAGGCCCCTTCGGCTCCGCTGTCCTGCCAGTCCAGGCGGTCCCAGGGGGGGGAGACGAAGAGCATGTTGAGCCGGACGGCGTCGGCACCGTACCGGGCCACCATCTCGTCCGGCTCCACGAGGTTCCCGAGGCTCTTGCTCATCTTGGCCCCGTCCTTGATGACCATTCCCTGGCACATGAGGCGCTTCACCGGCTCCCCGAAGGGCAGGAGCCCCAGATCCCTCAGGACCATGGTGAAGAAGCGGCAGTAGATGAGGTGCATGGTGGCGTGTTCGATGCCGCCGATGTAGAAGTCCACGGGGCACCAGGCCTCCACCGCCCTCCGGTCGAAGGGGGCGGAGGTTTCCCGGGGGCTCGTGTACCTCAGGAAGTACCAGGAGGAGTCCACGAAGGTGTCCATGGTGTCCGTCTCCCGGCGGGCTTCCTTGCCACACCGGGGGCAGGGGACCTGGAGGAAGGCCCCGTGGGTGGCCAGGGGGCTCTGGCCGCGGCCGGTGAAGGCCACGTCCTTGGGGAGGAGCACCGGAAGGTCCTCTTCGGGGACGGGGACCGTTCCGCAGGCGGGGCAGTAGACGATGGGGATGGGCGTTCCCCAGTAGCGCTGGCGGGAGATGCCCCAGTCCTTGATGCGGTACTGTACGGTCCGCTTGCCGAAACCCTTCTCCTCGGCCAGGGCCGCCATCCGGACGGCGGCCTCCCGGTTGGGGAGGCCGGTGAAGGGCCCGCTCTCCACCAGGACCCCGTCGTCGGCACAGGCGGCCTCCAAGGTCTCGGCGGAGAGGCCTCCGCTTTGGACCACGACGCGGACGGGGAGGCCGTAGGCCCGCGCGAACTCGAAGTCCCGTTGGTCGTGGGCGGGGACGCTCATGATGGCGCCCGTTCCGTAGTCCATGAGGACGAAGTTGGCCACCCAAACGGGGATCCGCTCACCGGAGAAGGGGTTGAGGGCCCAGGCGCCGGTGAAGACCCCCTCCTTGTCCCGGGTGGTGGCCCGCTCGTGGGTGCTCTGGGAGCGCATCTTCGCCCGGAAGGCCTCCACCTCCGCCCGCTGGCCCGCGGAGGTGATGGCCTCCACGGCGGGGTGCTCGGGGGCCAGCAGGAGGTAGGTGGCGCCGTAGATGGTGTCCAGGCGGGTGGTGAAGACCGTGAGGGTCCCTCCCTGGCCGGCGACGGGGAAGTCGACGAGGGCGCCCTCGGAGCGGCCGATCCAGTTCCGCTGCATGGCCACCACCTCCGGGGGCCACTCCGAGAGGTCGTCGAGGTTCCGGAGCAGCTCCTCGGCGTAGTGGGTGAGCTTGAGGAACCACTGGTCCAGTTCCCGGATCTCCACGGGGTTGTGGCAGCGCCAGCAGGTGCCGTTTTCCACCTGCTCGTTGGCGAGGACGGTGGCGCAGGAGGGGCACCAGTTGACGGGCCGCTTGGCCTTGTAGCAGAGCCCCTTCTCAAACATCCGGAGGAAGAACCACTGGTTCCAGCGGTAGTACTCCGGCTCGCAGGTGACCACCTCCCGGTTCCAGTCGTAGAGGAAGCCCAGGCGGCGGAGCTGGTCCCGCATGGCGGCCATGTTGGCGTCGGTCCAGGCCTTGGGGTGGACTCCTCCCTTGATGGCGGCGTTCTCCGCCGGCAGGCCGAAGGCGTCGAAGCCCGGCGGGTGCAGGACGTTCCTCCCGCGCATCCGTTGAAACCGGGCCACCACGTCCCCGATGGTGTAGTTGCGGACGTGGCCCATGTGGATCCGGCCCGAGGGGTACATGAACATCTCCAGGCAGTAGAAGTTCCGCCGGCCGGGGACCTCCGGGGTGCGGGCCACGCCCGCCTCCTCCCACCTCCTCTGCATCCGTTCTTCCAGCGACAGCGGCTCGTAGGCCATCTTCGCAGACCTCCCGAACCTACGAATGGTAGGACGTTTTCACCCCGCCTACAAGACCGCGCCGTGGCGGCGGGGTGCGGACGGGAGCGGGGCGGCCGCCGGGGCGGCCCCCTCAGTGGCACTTCTTCTGCACGCCTTCGGGGTACCTGAGGAACCGCCCGTTCTCGAAGACCATGTCGTCTTCGAAGCAGTGGGTCGCCGCCACGTCGGTGGGGATGGCGTTGAGCACCACCTTCTTGTCGGAGCCCCCGCAGAGGAGGATGAACTCCCGCCCGTCGGCGGAGACGCCGTAGCTGTATGGGGCGCCCCAGGGGTCCAGGACGGGAAGCTTGGGGATGTAGGACGGTTCCAGAAGGGAGCGAAGGGCCTCCGCGTCCACCAGGCTGTAGTAGGAATCGGTATCGTGGCCCGTGGCGGGGTAGGTGCCGTGGTCCGCCTCGTAGGCGCTGCAGGCGGCGGCGATGGCCTGGATCTCGGCCATGGCCCGCTTCTGCTTTCCCTTCTCCAATGCCGAGAGAAAGTTGGGGATGGCGATGGCGGCCACGATCCCCCCCACGAGGCAGAAGAAGACCAAGCCCGCACCCACCAGGGCCAGGACCAGGGCCGCGGGAAAGCCCTTGCGGGGGGGCGGAGGGGCGGCCGCAGGCCGGGAGGCGGGAGGAGGCGCGGCGGGAGGGGCCTGCGGAGGCGCGGCGGGGGGAGGGGGCCCGGGGACCTCCGCTTCCTTCTCGGGATGGGCCTCCCGCGGGGCTGCCTCCTCGGCCCCTTCGGGCCGCGGTGCACCGCACCGGTCGCAGAACTTCGAGGTCGGCGGGTTCTCCTGTCCGCAGGCGCAGGTCCAGGCCATGGCACCCTCCTTCGGTTGCCCCACAGGCTAGGCCCGCCGGGAGAAAAACGCAAGGGAGCGGAACGAGGGCGGCCTTGGGGGGAGGCGAAAAGAAAACGGGGGAGCCTGGGCTCCCCCGTTGGGGTTCCGTTGTTTGCCAATCGTCACTTCTTCTTGGCCAGGGGCTCCACCTGCTTGAGGAGGTCCTGGACCGCCTTTTTCTTTTCCTCGTTCTTCGAGACCTCGAGGTAGGACTTGAGGACGGGGACGGCTTCGGCGTACCGCTTGAGGTTCACCAGGGCGTTTCCCTTGCCGAGGAGGGCCTTCTCCCAGTTGGGGCGGAGGCCCAGGATCCGGTCGTAGGCGGCGAGGGCCCCTTCGTAGTCCTTTTGCTTCTCGTAGGCGATGGCCACCTGGTCCAGCACGGCGGGCTTGTAGGTGTCGTTCTTGGTGACCTCCAGGTACTTCTGGAGGGCCGGGATGGCCTTGGCGTACTGCTCTGCCTTCAGGAGGTTCTGGCCCACGGCCAGGAGCACCTGCTCGTCGGAGGGGCTCAGGGCGGCGGCCTTTTCGAAGTAGGGCTCCGCTTCGGCGTACTTCCCCTGGTTGAAGAGGAGGATGCCGGCGGCGAAGGCCACGTCCTTGTAGTCCGGGTTCTGCTGGTAGATGGCCTGGTACTGGGCCAGGGCGTCCTGGGGGCGGTTGCTCTTCTCGTAGAGCTGGGCGATGTTGTAGCGGACCTCGTTGTTGGTGGGATCGACGTCGATGGCCCGCTGGAAGGCCTCGGCGGCCTTCGCCTCCTGGCCCATGTCGTGGTAGCAGGTGGCCTCGTAGAGGAGGGCCTGGGTGCCGAAGGGGTTCTGCTCCACGGCCTTCTCGAAGGCCTGGATGGCGGCCTCGTAGTTCTTCAGGTTGTAGTGGGCCACCCCCAGGTCGATGTAGAGGCCTTCGGTCACCTGCCCCGCCTCGATGAACTTCTGGGCGAGGTCCACCGCCTTCTGGTACTCCCCCTTGGCGATCAGGTCCTCGATCTTCTGGGATTCCTTGCTCTTTTCGTCCTTGCCCTTGGAGCCCTTGGACTGGGCGGCGGCCCCGAGGGCCAGCGAGGCGGCGAGCGCCACCATGCCCATCGTTCGGAAAAACCGGTGCATGGGGATCCTCCCTGCCGGCCTTCCCCGGCCGGCCAAGCTTGTAACGCTAGCACCGGGAGCGGCTTCTGTCAAACGCCTTTTCAGAAGCGGAAAGGCAGGGTATAGTTGCCCTGCGAAGGGGCGGGGGTGCAGGATGGCCAAGAATCGGGAGGACCGGACGGAATCCTGGCGCCGCTATCTGGAGGACAGCGCCCAGCGTCTGGCGGACATGGACCGCCTCCTTTCGGCGCTGCAGGCGGACCGCTCCTCCCGCCGCCCGCTGGAGGAGATCCAGGCCGGCTTCCACGACTTCGCGGGCTCGGGGGCCCTCTACGCCCTCCCGGAGGTGAGCGCCTTGGGAGGGGAGGGGGAGTACATGTGCTACACGGTGCTCCTTTCGGAGCGCCCCCCCACCGACGAGGAGCTGGAACAGGTCGCGGGCCTCGTCCGCCGCCTCCGGGTGATCTTCCAGGGGGTGATGGATACCCAGGCGGCGGCCCCCAGCCGGTTCCAGAGCCGCGCCGTCCCCCTGCTCCTGCTCGTGGCCCCTTCCACCCCGGAGAGCGCCGCCCTCTCGGAGTTCATGGCGAAGCGCGGCCTTCAGGTGGAACAGGCGGAGAGCATGGCCGCCGGCCTGGAGAAGGCCCGGGCCTCCCTGCCGGACATGGCGGCGGTGGCCGTCTCCCTTCCCGACGGCTCCGGCTACGACTTCGTCCGCCGCTTTCGGGAGATCGAAGGGGAACGAACCATCCCCGTGATCCTCCTGGGCGCCCCCGAACTCTTCCACGACAAGGTGGAGGCCATCGCCTGCGGGGCCGACGGCTTCCTGCCCCCCCCGGTGGACCCCGGAAGCCTCTTCCGCAAGTTCCGGGCCCTGCTGGGCCGGAGGCGGGCCTCCGCCGCCCGGATCCTGGCGGTGGAGGACGATCCCCACCAGGCGGAGTTTCTGGAAAGGACCCTCTCCCAGGGAGGCTACCAGGTGCGGGTCCTCACCGACCCCATGGTCTTCGAGCGGGAGTTGCACGCCTTCCGGCCCGACCTGGTGCTGATGGACGTCCTTTTGCCCGGGGTCTCGGGCTACGACCTCGTGAGGTACCTCCGCCAGGAGGAGGGTTTCTCCGCGGTGCCTGTGGTCTTCCTCACCACCGAGGGGCGCCGAAAGGCCCAGATCAAGGGCGCCGAGGCCGGGGGCGACGACTACCTCATCAAGCCCGTGACCCCCGAGGACCTGCTGGCCACCGTCAAGTCGAGGCTCATCCGCTACCGCTCCCTCCAGGAGATGATGGACCACGACGAACTGACGGGGCTTCTTGCCCACACCCCCTTCCTCCAGCAGGCCCGCCTCTGCCTCTCCCGCTTCAGCCGCCGCCAGGTCCCCTACGCCATGGTCCTCGTCCAGGTGGATCCCCCCCCGTCACTGCCCTTTCCTCCGCCGAGGGTCCAGGCGGCCCTCCTCCAGGGGCTGGCGCGGTACCTCCAGCGTAAGGTGCGGCAGACCGACATCATGGGGCGCTACGGCGAAAACCTCCTGGCCGTCGTCCTGGAACACCTCACCCCCGGCGACGCGGTGAAGCTCTTGGAGAGGCTTCTGTGGGAGTACTCCCAGATCGAGTGGCCGGTGGAAGAGCTGAAGCTCCGAACCACCTTCACCGCCGGGGCGGCCATGGCCCACCCCTCCATGAAGACCCTGAAGGCCTGGCTCGACGCCGCCTCCTCCGCCCTGGAGACCGCCCGAAAGCAAGGCGGAGGGCGGGTGGCCCTCGCCCCCCCGCCCTGAGCCTCAGGGCGGAGCCGCCACCGTCTCCTTCAGGATCCGAAGGAGGTGGCGTTCCACGTGGCCCCAGTCGTCCCGAACCCCGCCCTTGAGGCAGAGGTCCAGGTCGTAGAGGACCCCCAGGGCCCGGCGGATCTTTTCCTCGGGCCACCGGTCCAGGTTCTCCAGGAGCCGCCGCACGGGGGCGGGGTGGGCGAAGCCCAGCTCCCGGGGCTCCACCTCCCGCAGGTTTCTGCCGGCGGCCTTGGCGGAACGAAGGTAGAGAAGGGAACGGACCTGCTTGGCCACCATGCCCAGGAAGGCCAGGGGAACCGCGTCGGGGTCCCGCCGGATGGCCGCCAGCATCCCGGCGAGGGTTCGGACGTCTCCCCGCACGAAGGCGTCCACCGCGTCCCACTGCCGGGGGGTTCCCCCGGCCCCCAGCAGGGCCGGAAGGTCGGGGCCGTCCACCACCTTCTCGTCCGCCTTGTAGAGGAAGAGGAGGTCCAGGGCCCGGGCGGCCAGGGCTGGATCGCCCTGGGACCACTCCTCCAGGCCCTCCAGGGCCTCGGGGGTGAGGCGGAAGCCCTCCGACCGCGCCCGGAGCTCGGCGTAGGCCTTCACCGAACGGACCCGCAGGTCCCGGGAGGGTACCTTCCCGAGAAGGCTCTTCCAGAGGCCCGAAGGTTTGGAGAGGTCCGCCGAGGCCTCGATGAGGAGCGCCGCCGAGGGTGAAGGACTGTCCAGGTAGGCGTCGAGGGCCGCCAGGAGGTCGGCCCCCGCCCCTTCGGCGTGGCGGAGGCGCACCGGCTGGACCTCCCGAAACATGGGGACGGAGCGGAGTTCCCGGAGGAGCGTGGCGGGGGAGGTGTCGGGGCCGCTCAGGCTCAAGACCCCCTCCTCGCCGCCCCAGGCGCGGCACCAGGCCGCGGCGTCCCGCTCGGTCATCCGGGGGTCGGTGGCCCAGAGGATCAGGTTCCGCGGCCACTCGGTGCGTTCCGCCATCGCGTCCTCCGCCGGGGGCTATCCCGGCGCCGGGCCCCCCGGTCCCATGCGCCCCTCCAGGGCCTCGCCGAGCCGATTGTACGCCATCACCGTGAGGAAGAGGGCCGCGCCGGGGAAGAGGCCCAGCCACCAGTCGCTCCAGTGGCGGACCACCAGGCTCATGACGTTGCCCCAGGAGGGCTCGGGGGGTTGGATGCCGACCCCGAGGAAGGAGAGGGCGGCCTCCGCCAGGACCGCCCCCGCGGCCCCGAAGGCGGCGTTCACCGCCAGGGGGCCCGAGGCGTTGGGCAGGATGTGGCGGAGGGCCTGCCGGAAGGGGCCCGCACCCAGGGCCCGTGCCGCCTCCACGAAGGGGGCGGACCTGAGGCGGAGGAACTCCGCCCGGGCGAAGCGGGCCAGCGGGGCCCAGGAGGTGAGCCCGATGACGAGGATGACGCTCCACAGGTTGAGGTACCGGGGGTCGGTCACGGCGGTGACGGTGAGGATGAAGAAGAAGGTGGGAAAACAGAGCATCACTTCGATGGCCGGCGAGACGAAGAGCCGGTCCACGGCACCGCCGGCGAAGCCTCCCAGGGCGCCGAGGGAGACGCCGACGAGGAGGGCCAGGAACATGGAGAGGACCCCCGTGAGGAGGCTGACCTTGGTGCCGTGGACGATCCGGGCCGCCACGTCCCGGCCTACGTCGTCGCAGCCCATGGGGTGATTCCGGCTCGGGGGCTCGTGGATCCGGTCCAGGCTCGTCTCGTACGGGGAGTAGGGGATGGGAGGCAGGAGGACCCAACGGGCCCGTTGGCGGCCCCCGCCGCCGGGTCCGAACCACCGCGGGTCTTTTTGCAGCGCCAGGGCCGCCTCGTCGGGACGGAGGAAGAGCGGCAAGGGAAAGAGGTCCCGGAAGGCGGGAAACAGGAGGCGGCCCTCCAGCTGGACCGCCAGGGGCTTGTTGTTGGCCACGAGGGGCGCCAGGAGGGAGAGGGCGGCCAGCAGGCCGAGGACGGTCACCGGAAAACGGAGGCCGGCGGCGGAGCTCCGCCCCCCGGGCGGGTGAAAGGCGCGGCGGAGGAGGGGGAAGGGGGCGGCCACGGGGGTCACTCCAGCCGGACGCGGGGGTCCGCCGCGCCGTAGAGGAGGTCCGCCAGCAGGGTGCTGCCCAGGACCACCACCGCGCCCAGGACCGACTCGGCGAGGATCACGGGGTAGTCCCGAGTGTAGACGGCCTTCATGAAAAGCTGGCCCATACCGGGCCAGGCGAAGAGGTTCTCGACGATGACCGAACCGGAGACCAACCCTGGAAGGAGAAGGCTGAGGAGGGTGACCATGGGGAGGAGGGCGTTCCGCACGCCGTGGCCCCAGAGGACCCGGCCCTCGGGGAGGCCCCGTGCCCGGGCCGCCCGGACGAAGTCGCTTCCCAGGCTTTCCAGCAGGGTTCGGCGGGTGAAGCGGGCGATGAAGGCCATCCCCCCGTAGGCCAGGCAGAGGGCCGGGAGGGCGGCGTGGCGCAGGATGTCCCCCGCCTTCCCCCAGAAACCCAGGGTGGCGAAGCCTTCCGAGCGCATCCCGATGAAGGGCAGGAGCCGGAAGTGGACGCCCGCCACCAGGATGAGAAGCACCGCCACCCAGAAGTTGGGGAGAGAGTAGAGGGCGTAGAGAAATCCCGAGACCAGCCGGTCGAAAGGCCCGCCGGGCCTCCGCGCGGCCTGGAATCCCACGGGGAGTGCCACCGCCAGCATCAACACCGTCGCCAGCACGTTGAGCAGGAGCGTCGCCCCCAGGGGGCTCGACAGGAATCCGCCTCCGGGGAAGGCCTCCCCGAAGAGGACCTCGCTCACCGGGCGCCGCTGGCTGTAGGAGACCCCCAGAGAGCCCGAGGCCAAGGTCGCGAGCCACCGGCCGTACTGGACGTACCAGGGCCGGTCCAGGCCGTACCGGTGGAGGAGGTCCTGGTAGTCGGCGGGGTTCATCTGGCGGACCGCTCCTTCGCCGGCGGCCCGGGCGGCGGAGAAGGGGTTCCCCGGCGCCAGCTTCACCGCCGCGAAGACCACGGCGGTGATGAGGAGAAAGGTGGGGACCATCAGCAGGAGCCGCCGCAGGGCGTAGACCGCCATGGCGAGGGCTCCCCTACTGGAGTTCCTTCGGCACCCACCACTCCAGGAGGGAGGGGTACCAGGTGAAGAGGCCGTAGCCGGCTCGGCTCGCCTTCACGTTCTGGAAGCGGTTCCCGACGGCGGTGATCTGGGTTCCCAGGAAGAGGTAGGCGTGGGGCTGGTCTTCGGCGACGATCTCGTGAATCCTCCAGAGGGCCCGCTGGCGGGCCTGCCGGTCGAAGGTCCTCTGCTGCTCCTCGATGAGGCGGTCCACCTCGGCGTTGGCGTAGGAGCCGTCGTTCTGGCCCACCCCCACCCCCGAGGGGAGCAGCCTTCCCTGGGAGGAGTGGAGGAGCTGGAAGGGGTCGGGGTCGTCCCCCAGGGACCAGCCCGAAAGGTACGCCTCGAAGCGGTGGCGGTGGGTGCGGTCCAGAAAGACCCCCCACTCCAGCTGCCGGACCCGCATGTCCACCCCCACCTTGCGCAGGTCCTGCTGGAAGACCTCCAGCCACCTCGAGAACATCTCCACCTCCGCCGGGACCAGGCACTCGAAGGCGCAGGGCTTTCCCCCGCGGTCCCGGAGGCCGTCCCCGTCGTGGTCCGTCCATCCGGCCTCGTCGAGAAGCCTCGCCGCGGCGGCGGGGTCGTAGGGGAGGGGGGGGACGGAGGGGTTGCTCTCCCACCCGTCGGGGTAAAAGGGGCCGGAGAGGAGGGCGCCGTGGCCACCCAGGATCCTGTCCACCACGCCTTTTCGGTTCAGGGCCAGGGCCAGGGCCTTGCGGACCTTGCGGTCGGCGAGGAGGGGGACCGACCCGTCCAAGTTCCAGCCGATGTAGTAGAACTGCCTCACGGGATACTCGAAGACAGAGGACCGCCGCCAGAAGCCGGGGTCTCTCTTCACCGCCTCCCATTGCTCGGGGCCGAGGCCCGCCATGTCCAGCGTCCCCGTGCGGTAGGCCGCGAGCTGGGTCTCGGCCTGGGGAAGGACCCGGAAGACGACCCGGTCCAGGTGGGGCCGGCCCCGGAAGTAGGAAGGGTTGGCCTCCAGCACCACCGCTTCGCCCCTCCTCCACTCCACGAAGCGGAAGGGGCCCGTTCCCACGGGGCGGGCGTTCAGGGGGTGGGTGTTGAATTGGGCGCCCTTTCCCGGCGGGTAGTCGTAGAGGTGCTTGGGGAGGATGTAGAGGACCCACGCCGCCAGACCGGGGGCGTAGGGGACCTTCCACTTCACGACGACAGTGAGCGGGTCCGGAGCCTCCACCGACTGAACCTCGGCGAAGGTGGGCCGCTTGTTGACGGCATCCACGGTGGGGTCCATGCAGGCGCGGTAGGTGAAGAGGACGTCCTCGGCGGTGAAGGGCTTCCCGTCGTGCCAAAAGACCCCCTCCCGCAGGTGGAAGGTCAGGGTCCGGCCGTCGGGGGAGACCTCCCAGGAGCGGGCCAGCACCCCCGTGGGCTCCATCTTCTCGTCCATGTCGATCAAGGGGTCGAAGATCCACTTGTAGACGAGGAAGGAGACCTGGTCGCTGGCCACCACGGGGTTCAGCGTCACCGGTTCCACGGGGAGAGGCCGGGTGAAGGTGCCCCCGTCCACCGGAGGCTTTCCTTGGTAGGCCGAGAGAAAGGCCGCCTGGCCCGTTGGTTGGATCCGCCCGGGGGCGGCGGCGGGCGGGGACGTTTCCCGGGAGCCGCCGCAGGCCAGGAGAAGAAGCGAAAGCCAAAGGAACGCCGCTTTGAAAAGGCGCCTTCCGAGGTCCATGGGGTCCTCCCGCGTGGCGACAGGATACCGGTGCCCCCGGGCCGTGGCAAGGTGCTCCTGGGATCCAGGAGGACTGTGAGGAAGGTCACAGATCGAGCCAAGGCCGTTTCTTGGAAAGGGCCTTGTTTTCAGAGGGCTTTTCGGGATCCCTTCCCGAGAGGTGGGGCGGAGGAGCCCTCGACGGCGCATCCCCTCGATCCTATATTAAGAACCATAGGGTATAACTCCAAGGCTCGTCTTGGGCGGGAGGGAACCATGGCATTCTCAATGGCGAAGCGGGGCGGGTTCTTGGTGAGTTGCGCGCTGGCCGTCGCCGCTTGGGCCGCCACCCCCGTCCGCACCCCATCGGGGACGGCGGAGGGCCTCTGGCGCGCCTTCGAACCCAACCTGGGCCAAGGGCCCTCCGGCGCCGCCTTTGTGGCGCGTTCTCCGGGCTCCTTTCTCGGCATTGGCCCCAAAGGGGTGGAGGTGCTCCTCGCTTCGCCCGCTCCCGGCCACCGGCCAGGCCGGGAGGTGCCCTGCGGGCAAGAGCCCGCCGCCTCCTTCCGCCTCACCCTGGAGGGGGCCGCCGGCGGCACCTTCCGGCCCCTGGACCCCCTGCCTGGCGTGGTCCACCTCTACCGGGGGAGCGATCCTTCCCGCTGGATCACCGGAATCCCGCGGTACGGCCGGCTTCTCTGGGAGGGGCCCATCCCGGGGGTGGACGTGGAGTTCTTCCCGTTGGACGGGGCTCTCCGCTTCGACCTCCACCTCACCCCCGGTGCTGGAGACGCACCGCTTCGGCTTCGGGCGGAGTCGCTGGACGGCCGGCCCGTGGCCTTCCGTCGGCTCCCAGGCGGAGAGGTGGTCCTCGACACGGAGGCCGGTTCCCTTCCCCTTCACCTGCCGGCGGTCTTCGCGGACGGCCGGGGGGGGCGGCGCACCCTCCGGGGCTCCTTCGTGCCCATCTCTCCCCGCACCCTTGCCGTTTGCATCGAAGGCAGGCGGGAGGGAGAGGCCCTGGTGGTGGACCCCACCCTGGAGTACTCCTCCTACCTCGGTGGCTCCCAGTACGACATGGCCGCCCGAGTGCGCGAGGACGGTGCCGGAAACCTGGCGGTGGCGGGCCTTACCTACTCGCCGGACTTTCCCGGCGGCGGAACCTTCCACGGCTTCGAGGATGCCTTCCTCGCCGTCTTTCAAGGGCCGTCCCGCACGCTGAACTTCGTGGCCCTCCTGGGGGGGAGCGGCGGCGACGAGGCGGCGGCCCTGGCCACCGACGACGGGGGGAACTGGATCCTCGCCGGCACCACGGGTTCGGCGGACTTCCCGGTGCTGGGCGGCCTCCCGCTGGCGGGAGGCCAGAATGACGCCTTCGTGGCCCGCTTCACCGCCGGGGGAGCGCTCTCCTACTCCACGCGGCTGGGCGGGGGGGACAACGAGGCTGGCTGGGGGGTGGCCGTGGGGCCCTGGGGACGGCTCTACGTCACCGGCCAGACCCGCTCCTCCGATTTTCCTTGGACCGATAACGCCCCCCAGTACTACCTCGGGGGTAGCAGCGACGGCTTTCTCACCGTGCTCGAGCCGTCCTTGCCGGGCATCTCCCAGCTTGTCTTCTCCACCTTCGTGGGAGGGACGGGAGAGGACGCCCTTCGCGCCGTCCAAGCCGACCCAGCCGACCCCGAGGCCCTCTTCCTCTGCGGCGAAACCGACTCCTACGATTTTCCTTACACCCCCGGCGCCTTTCAGGAAACCTACCGGGGCAACGGGGACGGTGTTTTCCTGCGGTACAGCGTGGGAATGTACCCCGGACCCACCTACGCCACCTTTCTGGGAGGCGGCCTTTACGATTGCCTCTCCTCCCTGGCCGTCCTCCCCAACGGCCTCGTGGCCGTGGCGGGGTACACCCAGTCGCCCGACTTTCCTACCGTTCAGCCCACCCAGGCTTCCCTGGGAGGAAGCTACGACGCCGTGGCGGCGGTTTTTTTCGCCGGCCCCACCGCCACCACCGCGGAGTTTTCCACCTTCCTGGGGGGCTCGGGGAACGACTTCGTTTACGCCGCCGCCCCGTGCGAAGGCTCCTCCGACCCTTCGCTGGTGGTGGCCGGGGCCACCAGCTCCGCCGACCTGCCCCTCTTGAACCCCTTTCCGGGCTTCGAGGCCCTCCAAGGCCCCGAGGACGCCCTGCTGGCCGGCTGGACCTTCCCCAGGCCAGTGCCCCTGCGCACGCTGACCACCTACTTCGGCGGTAACGGCGACGACTGGGCCGAGGCCCTTTTCTGCCGCGTGGACCTGGGGGCGGGGGAGACGCGGTGGGGGCTCGCGGGGGGGACCTACTCCAACCTCTTCCCCCTCACGGGGAACGCCTTCCAGACCACCCTGGGGGGAGACTCCGACGGCTTCCTGTCGGTGGTTTCCACCGCCCCACCGGGATGCACCGTGTCCTGCTCGGCCTCCGCGGCCCCCTCAAACGGGATCGCGCCCCAGGCCGTCGCCTTCACCGCCTCCGCCACGGCCAGCGGCTGTTCCCAGAGCCCTTCCTTCTTCTGGGACTTCGGCGACGGCACCACCTCCACCGAAAAGAACCCTACCCACACGTACCTCTCCGGGGGCACCTACACCTGGACCCTCACCGTCACCGCCGATTCGGAGACCTGCACCCGGAGCGGCGAGATCCGCGTCTGTGAGCTGCTCTGTTCCGCCTCGGCCTCCCCCGCGTCCGGCCTGGCCCCCCTACCGGTCTCCTTCACCGGCGGGGCGGCCCTTCAAGGCTCCTGCGGCATCGACGTCTTCCTGCCCGCCTACGACTGGGACTTCGGGGACGGCTCGGCCCACTCCACCCAGCAGAACCCCAGCCACACCTACACCACACCGGGGAGCTACACCTGGACCCTCACCGTCTCCTATGGCCAGGCCGTCTGCACCCGGACGGGGACGGTGGTGGTCGCCCAGGGGTCCCTGTGGGGGTACGTGGGCATCCAGGGCGACGATCTCTTCCCCCTGGACGGTGAGGGGATCGTCTCCCTCTCGGTGACGGCGCGGGAGGTCTCCACCGGCGCCGCCCAGACCGTCTCCGCCTCCCGCGGCTTCTACGCTTTTCCCTCCCTACCCGCCGGCACTTACCGCCTGGAGGCCCGGGTCCGGTACAAGGACTTCATCCTCCACGACGCGGAGTACCGGGGCTTCGGCTGCCCGGCCCCCCCCGGGGGGTACCTGGAGAAGGAGGTGGTGCGGGCCCTCGCTTCTCCGGTGGCCGTCCCCCCGTCCGGGGGGGTGGAGGCCGACATCGCCTTCCCGCCCCCCATCGTCTTTCTCCACGGGGTGATGGGGTGCTACCGGAAGTGGGTGGGGGAGGGTCCCGGAGCCGGGGAGTACTGGGACAACCGGGCGCGGGCCGCAGGCTTCTTCTCCTTCACCCCCCACTACACCTGGTGGGGGCAGGAGGTCTCCTGGGACCTCCGGGCGGGCCAGGTCTACACCCAAATCGAGGCGGACCTCCACGGCCTCGAAGATCGGGCCGGGAAGGTCCTCTCCGTCTCGCCCTACCCGCCCTGGACGCTGGTGGCCTACGACATGGGGGGCCTGGTGGCCCGGGTACTGGCCGGGGGAGGCCTGGGAGAGGATCTCGTGATGCGGGCCTTGCAGAAGATCTTCCTCCTGGCCGTCCCCAACAGCGGGAGCGACTTCTTTTTCGGCGGCCTGGGGGAAGGACCCCTCGGCACCGACGCCATCGTCCGGCGCTTTAACGAGGTCTACCCCAACTTTGGCCCTTGGACCGACAAGGTCTATGCCATTGGGGGGGACCGAGGCCTGTGGGGCATGGGGGGGTCCGACGGGAGGGTCCCCCTCTTCTCGGCCTTCGCCATCGTGAGGCTCCTCTGCGGCGACGGAGACCCCTCGGGTCCCCGGTGCCGCCCGTACGCCTCGGTGGTCTTCGACAGCGGCCCGGGCCATATCTTCTCTTACGACCACGCCGAACTCGGATCGCCCCCCTCCGCCACCGACGTCCTTGCCGCCACCATCCTCCCTCGGGTGGGGGTTTTGGGACCTTCCCCCACGCCGCTCGCGGCCTCCCCCTCCGCCCCAGCCGGCGACGACGAGAACCCGCTGAGTCCGGTGGGCTCCAGCCTTTGGGGTACAGGGGCCCGCTCCACGGGTACCAAAGGCGGCACCCTCAGCGCCTTCGCGGGAGGGCCCTTGGCCACGCAGTCTTTCGACTTTCCCGTGGGGGCCACCGACGGCATGGCCCTCGCCGTCTTCGTCCAGGACGGATCCGCCTCCTTCACCCTGCTGGATCCCCACGGAAGCCCCGCCGCCTCCGCCGCCGGCGAAAACGACCTCCTCTTCCAGGTCCTAAACCCCGAGCCCGGCACCTGGACCCTCTCGGTGGCCGTTCCCGCGGGGAGCGTCACCTTCCGGGCCACCTCCTTCGAGAACAGCCCCGCCGGCATCGAGGCCCACGTGACGAGAGACCGGTACGCCCCCGGGGAGGCGGTCCACTACCGGCTGGACCTCACCGGTGACCCGGGGGACCTGGCCTTCACGGCGGTCACCGCCGCCGTCCTCTCGGGGGGCTCCCTCCTGGACACGGTGACCCTCTACGACGACGGCCAGCACGGGGACGGGGCGGCGGGGGACGGCTCCTTCGGCGGAACCGGTGTGGCCCCATCCCTCCCGGGGGCCTACGACGTCCTCTTCACCGCCCAGGGGACCTACGACGGGCAGGGCGTCACCCGGATCGCCAGGGACCTTCTGGCCGTCCTCCCGCCGGCCCACGCCTTCACCGGTTCCTTCGCCGACCAGGGGTGGGACACCGACGACGACGGCCTCTACGAGGCCCTGGCCTTCACGGCGAATCTGGACCTTCCCGCCGCCGGCGACTACACCCTCTCGGCGGACCTCTACGACGCCTCGGACTTCTTCCTCGCCCACGCCTCCACGGCCTTCACCGCCACCTCCCCCGGCTCCGCCACCCAAGGCCTCCTCTTCGACCTCTCCGGGGCTCCGTGCGCCGCCTTCGGAAGCCCCCTTGCCGTCCGGAACCTCCGGCTTCTCGAAGGGGGGACGCTGCGCCCCGTGGACTCTTGGGAGGCCGGCGTACCCACTGCCCCCTACCCGGCTTCTGCCTTCGACTGCCAGCCCGCCCCGCCGGGGCCGCGCCTGGGGTCCCTCCGCCCCGACGAGGGCATCCAGGGGCGGCAGATGGTCCTGGAACTCTCCGGGGACAACTTTGCCGACGGAGCCAGCGTGAATCTGGGGGAGGGGGTCTCCGTGCAGGAGGTTTCTTTCCTCTCCCCCCACCTGCTGGCCCTGAGGGTCTCCATCGCCCCCGCCGCAGCGCCGGGGCCCCGGACCCTGACGCTCGCCAACCCCGGAGGGGCTCCCCGCACCCTCCCTGGGGCCTTCACCGTGAAGGCCGACGCGCCTCCCTCCGTAGTCTTCCTCGCCCCCACGGAGGGGTACGTGGTCCTGGGAAGCGCCCCCCTGGCTGTGGCCGCCGCCGCCTCCGACGATGGGGCGGTGGCGAAGGTGGTCTTCCTCGTGGACGGCCAAGCTAGCAAGGAGGACCTCCACCATCCCTTCACCTTCCGCCTGGACCCGACATCCCTCCCCTCCGGAGCCCACCGGGTGGTGGCCCGAGCCTACGACGACGCCGGGCAGGCGGCGGAGGTCTCCTTCCTCGCCGTGAAGGACCCGCCGGCCATTACTGCCGTCACCAAGATGGCAGCGCCCTTCCGGATCAAGCTCTTGGGCCAGAATTTCCAGGCGGGGGCCCGGGTGTACCTTGGAAGCGACCCCGAGCCCTGGGCCCAGGCCACCGTCAAGAACGCCACCACCGTCGTTTTGAAGGGTGGATCGGCCCTCAAGGCCAAGTTTCCCAAGGGCCAGGCCGTCTCCATCCGCCTGGAGAACCCCGACGGGGGATACTGCACGGCCTCCTATACACGACCATAGCAGAGGGAGCCCGGCCGTGCGGGCGGCCCCGCCAGGGGCCTCAGAGGCCCAGCCGGGCCTCCAGGGCCATGAGCCGAGCCATTTCGGGGAGCCTGCGGTAGGCCTCCAGGAAGAGGGAGTCCCGCTGGAGGGCCTCCACGGCGTCGGCGATCCTTCGGGCGGCCCGGGCGTGGTACCGCGCCGATGGAAGCCGCCCTTCGCCCGCGGAAACCTCGGCCCGCAGGAGCCGGTACCTCAATCCCAGCAGGCCTCGGTCGAAGGCCTTTCCGTACGCCTGGAGGCGGCGAAGGACCCCCCCGAGGGCCTGCCAGCGCTGCGTGGCGAGGAGGCACTCCCCGAAGGTGAGGAGGAAGGCACCGGTCTTGAGGGGGCTCTTCTGCGGGACCACCTTGGGATAGACGGCTAGGCCCGCCACGGAGGCCTCCTCCACATTCCCAGCCTCCAACAGAAGCCGCAGGAGGAGTTCTCCCACTTCGGCCACGAGCCACTGGACCTTGGCCCGGTACGCCTCCTGCAGGATCTCCTCCATGTTCTGCCAGGCAACCGCCAGAGACGCCTCGCCCGAGCGGCGCTGCCGCAGGAGAAGCTGGGCCCGGATGGCCAGCCCGTGCTGTCCCGGGACCTCCGACAGCGCCCGCGGGTCCACTCCGCTGGTGGCTTGCCAGCCCAGTTGGCCGCTTTTCAGGCCCAGGGCATTCTCCACCATCAGGAGTTCGCTGACCGCACCCCGAACACCTTGCTCACTCTTGAGAAGGGAGTATTTTTCCAGGGCCTTCACCTGGCAATCCACGCTCTCTTTCCAGGCGCCTTCCACGGCCAGCAGGATCCCGCGGGTATGGAGGGTGGCCGCCTCGGAGAAGCCCATCCCGTGCGTCCTGCAGAGCTGGTATCCCCGCTCTGCATCTTGCGCGGCCCAATCCCACTGGCCGGTCATGGTCCGGTAGAGCGCCCGGTTGGAGATCAAAAAGGCGGACATGGTACGGTACCCAAATTGGGTGGAAATGGAGAGGGGTTCCTCCACCAAGGCCAGAGCCCTCCCGAATTTGCCCATGTCGGCCAGGACCTGAGCCAGGTTGATGGCCAGGTTGACCATCTGTGGCCTCAAGGCGTACCTCCGGGCGAGGCGCAAGGCCTTTCCGAGAGTGGCGCGAGCGGACTCCAAATCCGCCGAACCGTACTGCTGGCACAACCCCTGGTTCATGAGGGCGAGGACCTGCCAGGTGGGGGTACCGGCTTTTCGCGCCAGGTGCGCTGCCTCTTTGAAGCGGGAAAGGGCCTCGCCGAAGCGCCCGGCCATGGCATGGCTAACCCCTGAATCCAGGAGGATTCTGCTCTCCAAAACCGGTTCGGCGAGGGGTGCGGACCGGGCCAAGGCCTCCTCGTCCAGCTCCAGGGAACGGTCCAGGTTGCCCCTCCTTCGCTCGATGTCCGCCAGGCGCATGAGGGAGACGACGGTCTCCTCGCAGGCTTCGGAGACGCTCTCGAGGATTTTGCGGCTCAGGGCTTCGGCCTCTTCGAGGCGTCCCAGCTCCTTGGCCGATTCGGCCAGGTGAAGAAGGGCGCGGCGGTAGGCGGGGTCGTCCCCGGCACGGGCTCCGGAGGCCTCCTTGAGGGCCACCAGGCGCGAGAGGAAGTCGAAGGCCGCCGTGTTGTCGTAGCGGGCCCGCGCCTCCTCGGCGCAGAGGCCCAGGTACCTAAGGGCCGGTTCCGCCTCGGAGGCGGCCTCGTAGTGGCGGGCCAAGGCCGGCCAAACGCGCCGGTCGGTGCCGCTTTCGGCCTCGAGGAAGCGGGCGGCCTGCCGGTGCAGCCCCCGCCGGGCCTCGAAGGTGAGCGATTCGTAGAGGGCGTCGCGCAGGAGGGGGTCGGCGAAGATGGCGTAGGGCCTCTGGCCCCACGAATCCATCCGGACGAAGCCCTTCCGCTCCAGGGAGCGGACCCCCTCCGCCGCCGCCTCCGGACCTTCCCCCGAGAGGCGGGCCAGGAGGTTGAGGGAGAAGGAGGTTCCCAGGACCGCCGCCGTCTTCAAGAGCCTCCGTTCTCCTTCGGGGAGGCCGTCGGCCCGGGAGAGGAGGATCCCCTCCAGGGTGTCGGGGAACCGGGCGGCGGCAAGACGGTCCTCGTCCACCTCGAGGAGCCCCGAGGGGCCCGGCCGAAAGAGACCCTGCTCCTCTAAGACACGGAGGATCTGCTCGAGGAACTTCGGGTTCCCGCCGCTCTTCCGGAGCAGGAAGGCGACAAAAGCCTCGGGGGGCGGCGCGGCGCCGGCGGCACGCACCAGAAACTCCCCGATTTCCTTGGCGGAGAAGGGCTCCACCTTGAAGTGGGCCCCCTCCGGCACCAGGGCCGCCGTCCGGGGGGCAGCCCCCTCCCGGAAGGAGAGGACCAGCCTCAGGCCGCGGCCCAGAAGCTGGGGCGCCCAGGCCTCTAGGAACTCCAGGGAAGCGGCGTCGGCCCACTCCAACCCGTCCAGGGAGAGGATGTACCTCCCTCCGGCGGCGAGGCCCTCCAGAATCCGCTGGGCCATGGCGAAGAGGATGTCCTTCCGGTCTTTGGGGGAAAGGGCCGCCGTCTCGGGGGTTTCCGGGAAGGCGAAGGAGAGGACGGGGCCGAAGAGGGGGAGGTATGGGTGGTCTTCGGGGAGGAGGGCCGCCCGCAGGGCCGCCTCCTGGATGGGCCCCGGGGCGGAGCGGGAGACGCCCAGGGCGGAGAAGAGCACCGGCCGGAAGGCCGAGAGGTAGCCGTGGGCGCTGTGGGGCGCCAGGGGGACGGTGGAGTGGCGGATCCCCCTCTCCTCCAGCCGGAGGCCCAGCCGGTGGAGGAGGGCGCTCTTTCCGGCGCCCGGCGGGCCGGTGACGGCCAGGACCGGCGGGCCCTCCGCCCCGGTAAGGTTCTGCAAAAGGGCGTCCAGCAGGGCCTCCCGCCCGACGAAGGCCCGGGCCGCCTCCTCCGCCTCCTCCCGCTCTCCCTCGGGACGGTGGATGGGGACCTTCTCCCGCTTGCCCTTCACGAAGATGGGGTCCAGGGTCCGGAAGGCGAGGCGCCCCTCCGCTTTCTCCCGGGTGGCTCCGTCGCAGAGGACCCGCCAGGCGTGGGCGTTGGCCATGAGCCGGGCGGAGAGGTTGATCCCGTCCCCCATGACGGTGAACTCCCGCCGTTCCTCGCACCCCACGTAGCCCGCAAAAAGGGGGGCGGAGGCGATGCCGATGCGGACCACCGGCAAGAGTTCCCGGAGAACGCCGCTCTCCAGAATCCGGAGGGCCGCCCGGCAGGCCGCCTCCTCCGCCCCCTCCAGGGCCCGGGGGACCCCGAAGAGGGCGATGGCCTTGCTGCCCTTGTCCCCCATGTCCACCTTGTTGACCCAGCCGCCGTGGCGCTGAACCTCCCGGGCGATCTCCCCGTAGACGGCCCTCACCTTGTCCAGGACCCTCGGGTCGTTCTCGTAGTCGAGGCCCGAATAGGAGAGGAAGAGGACCGTGGTTCGCCGGTGTTCGGCGGCCCACAGCCCCTCGTTGAGGCGCGCCTTCTCCACGGCCCACGGCGGGAGGAAGGACTCCAGGGCCAGCAGGGGCGGGGGTTCCGGGGAGAGGGTGGCCTCCGGGGCCGGCGGGGGTCCTGCGCCGCCCTCCAGGCGGGCGAAGCCGTCCCCGGCCTCCGCCAGGCCGAAGCCGAGGGAGCGGGCCCTCCCCGCCAGGGCGGGGGAGAGGACCACCTCCCCCCGGGCCGCCCGGTGCTCCGCCTCCGCGGCGTCGTCCAGGGCCCTCCCCGCCGCGAAGTAGTCCCGCCCCCGCTCCTCATCTCCCACCAAGCCCAAGAGGACGGAGCCCTCCGCCGCGCCGATCTTCATGGCCAGGGAAAAGGTCCCGGCCCGGGTGGGCACCTCGTGGAAGGCCCCCGCCGCCGCCTGCATGGCCAGGGCCGCCTCCAGGGCCGGACGCGCCCCCTTCTCAAAGAAGACCGTAAGGGCGTCGCCGCCGAAGCGGAGGACGTCCCCGCCGGCGCGGTGGACCACGGTGATCTGGGCCTCGAAGAACCGGTTGACGATTCGGGTGAGTTCCTCGGCGCCCTCCCGGCCGATGGCGGAGAGCCTCTCGGTGAGGGCGGTGAAGCCGGCCAGGTCCGCGAAGAGGACGCACCCTTCCGTGCGCCTCCCCTCGGCCCGCCCCGCCACCAGGGGCCAGACCGGCCGGGGAAGCAGGGCCGCCAGCCTATGGCGAAGCCGGGCTTCCTCCATGGGGGGACCTCCCGGGTCCTGTGTACCACGCTTTTCCCTTCGGGGGAAAGCCCCTGGACAGCGGGCTGGCCCTCTGGCTACAATGGGGCCAACGATTCCGCGGAGGCACGGCGCCCGGGGGGTGCCGGGGAGCCTCCGGCCACGCCGAGGAGGGAGCCATGGCGCTCGAAGGGTTTCCGCAGGAAGTGGTCCTGAAGGACGGCACCCCCGTCACCATCCGCCCCATGACGGCCGAGGATGGCCCGCGGCTCCTGGCCTTCTTCCGGAGCCTCCCCGAGGAGGACCGCCTCTTCCTCAAAGAGGACGTCACCCGGGAGGAGACCATCCAACGCTTCGTAAAGAACCTGGACTTCGACCAAGTGATCCCCCTCCTGGCCCTCCGAGGCGAGGAGGTCATCGGCGACGGCACCCTCCACCGGCGGGGCGGGTGGTCCCGGCACGTGGGGGAGATCCGCGCCGTGGTGGCCCGCCCCTACCAGAAGAAGGGGCTGGGGGCGGCCCTGGCCAAGGCCCTGGTGGGCCTCGCCCTGAACCTGGGCCTGGACAAGCTGGTGGCGGAGGTCACCGACCAGCAGGTGGGCGCCCGGAAGGCCTTCGAGAAGATCGGCTTCCGGCAGGAGGCGGTGCTCAAGGGCCACGTGAAGGACATCCTGGGCAACAAGCGGGACCTCATTCTTCTCACCAACGACGTCTCCCACATCTGGGAATCCCTCCAGGCCCTGGCGGAGGCGTACCTCCCCTCCGTCGAGTAGGAGAAGCTCCCCGGCGGCCATGCCCGGGGTGCCGCTCTGGGAGGAGAGAGCGGGACGCCTCCGGAGCACGGCCGCCGGGGGGGCTCCCCAGCCGCAACGCCCTTTTCCCGTGGCGGGACGGGGCCTTCCGTTCGTTGACAGGGAGGGCCCCCTGTGCCATACTTTGGCCCCTTTTGGGGGGACGACCATGGGGAAGATCCGGTCTGAGAAAGGGGTGCGACCGTGAAAGTTCACGAGTATCAAGCCAAGGAGATCCTGGGGCGGTACGGCGTGGCCGTGCCCCGCGGCAAGGTGGCCCTTTCCGCCGAACAGGCCTACGCCGCGGCGAAGGAGATTGGCGGAACCGTCGTGGTCAAGGCCCAGATCCACGCCGGCGGACGGGGCAAAGGGACCTTCACCGACGGTTTCAAGGGCGGCGTCAAGCTGGCCCAGACCGCCGACGAGGCCGCGGAGTTCGCCAAGAAGATGCTCGGCAACGTCCTGGTGACGCACCAGACGGGGCCGGCGGGCAAGGAGGTCCAGAAGGTCTACGTCACCGAGGCCAGCGACATCGCCAAGGAGTACTACCTGGGCATCGTTCTGGACCGGGCCCGCCAGATGAACGTCGTCATGTCCTCCACCGAGGGCGGGGTGGAGATCGAGAAGGTGGCCGCCGAGACGCCGGAGAAGATCCTCAAGACGTGGATCGACCCCCTGGTGGGCATCCAGCCCTTCCACGCCCGCCAGATCGCCTTCGGCCTGGGCTTCAAGGGGGAGGCCTTCAAGGAGTGCGTCAGGCTCGTCACGGCCCTCTACAGGGCCCACGAGGAGACCGACGCCACCCTGACGGAGATCAACCCCCTCATCCTCACCAAGGACGGCCACGTCCTCGCCCTCGACGCCAAGATGAACTTCGACGACAACGCCCTCTTCCGCCACCCCGACATCGTGGAGATGCGGGACCTCTCGGAAGAGGAGCCGCTGGAGATCGAGGCGAGCAAGTACGACCTCAACTACATCCGGCTCGATGGGAACATCGGCTGCATGGTGAACGGCGCCGGTCTGGCCATGGCCACCATGGACGTCATCAAGCTGGAGGGCGGGGAACCGGCCAACTTCCTGGACGTGGGCGGCGGGGCCACCACCGAGCGGGTGAAGAACGCCTTCAAGATCCTCCTGAGCGACAAAAACGTGAAGGCGGTCCTCATCAACATCTTCGGCGGGATCGTCCGTTGCGACGTCATCGCCGAGGGTGTCATCGCCGCCGCCAAGGAGATCGGCGTCTCCCTCCCGGTGGTGGTGCGGCTCCAGGGGACCAACGTGGACAAGGGCAAGGCGATGCTGGCGGCCTCCGGCCTCAAGTTCGCCGTGGCCGACAACCTCAAGCAGGCGGCCCAGATGGCCGTCGCCTCGGTGAAGTGAGGGGGGCCCCATGAGCATTCTGGTCAACAAGGAGACCCGCGTCGTGGTCCAGGGCATCACCGGCAAGGAAGGCTCCTTCCACGCCCGCCAGTGCCTGGAGTATGGAACGAAGGTCGTGGCCGGGGTCACGCCGGGCAAGGGCGGCACCCGCTGGGAGGAGAAGGTCCCCATCTTCGACACCGTATCCGGCGCCGTGAAGGAGACCGGCGCCGATGCCTCCCTCATCTTCGTCCCGCCCGCCTTCGCCGCCGACGCCGTCCTGGAGGCCGCCGACGCCGGCGTGAAGGTCATCGTCTGCATCACCGAGGGCATCCCCGCCAGGGACGAGGCCCGCATGAAGGCCGCCATCCGGAACTCCGGGGCCCGCCTCATCGGCCCCAACTGCCCCGGCGTCATCACCCCCGGCGAGTGCAAGATGGGCATCATGCCCGGGTACATCCACAAGCCCGGCCGCGTGGGGGTCATCTCCCGCTCGGGCACCCTCACCTACGAGGCGGTGTGGCAGCTCACGGAGACGGGACTGGGCGAGAGCACCTGCGTGGGCATCGGGGGGGACCCCGTCCCCGGGACCTCCCACGTGGAGGCCCTCCAGCTCTTCAACGAAGACCCGGCCACCGAGGGCGTCGTCCTCATCGGAGAGATCGGCGGTACCTCGGAGGAAGAGGCCGCGGCGTACATCAAGGCCCACATGAAGAAGCCGGTGGTGGCCTTCATCGCCGGCCAGACGGCCCCCCCCGGCCGCCGCATGGGCCACGCCGGGGCCATCATCGCCGGCGGCAAGGGCACGGCGGCGGAGAAGATGAAGGCCCTCACCGAGGCGGGGGCCGTGGTGGTCAAGAGCCCCACCGAAATCGGCGAGGCCATGGTGCGCGCCCTATCGGGCAAACGGTAGCGAAAAGGCGGGGGGCGTCGCCCCCCGCACGGCTTTGGGCGGGGCAACGAAGGCTCCGCCGGGGAGAACAAGATGCCGATGACGCTTCAGCGGACCAGCGGCGAACTCCAGGAAGGCCGCGACGTGGGCTCGCCGCGGCTCAAGGAGGTCCAGAAGGACAAGTTCGCCGTCTCGGGCCACGGCCGGAAGGTGAAGAAGGACCTCACCATCACCGTGATTCCCTCCCACTGCAAGGGGAACCTCTGCAACATCTGCGTGAACTACTGCCCGGAGAAGGTCCTGGCCATGGGCTTCCGCCACGTGGAGGTGGTGGACGCCGACGCCTGCACCAAGTGCATGCTCTGCGAGATCCGCTGCCCGGACTTCGCCATTTTCGTGGACTAGGGGGACAGCCATGGCTTCGGAGAACGTCAGATTCCTCTCCGGCAACGAGGCCTGCGCCGAAGGCGCCGTGGCCGCCGGGTGCCGGTTCTTCGCCGGGTACCCCATCTCCCCCTCCTCGGAGATCGCCGAGAAGATGTCGGGGCGCCTTCCCAAGATCGGGGGGAAGTTCATCCAGATGGAGGACGAGATCGCCTCCATCGGGGCCATCATCGGGGCGCGCCTGGCGGGGCTCAAGGCCATGACCGCCACCTCGGGGCCGGGCTTCTCCCTCATGCAGGAGAACCTCGGCTACGCCGCCATGGCGGAGGTTCCCATCGTCCTCGTGAACGTGATGCGGGGCGGGCCCTCCACCGGAAACCCCACGGGGCCTTCCCAGTCCGACGTCCAGCAGTGCCGCTGGGGTACCCACGGCGACCACCCCGCGGTGGTCCTCTCCCCCTCCACGGTCCCCGAGGCCTTTGCGTGCACCGTCCACTGCTTCAACTTCGCCGAGCGCCTGCGGACCCCAACGGTCCTCGCCATGGACGAGATCGTGGCCCACATGCGGGAGAAGCTCGCCGTCCCCGAGTCGGTGGAGCAGGTCTGGGCCCGGGGGCCGTCGCCTCAGGAGCAGGTCTCCTTCAAGCCCTACGCCGCTGGGGAGGACCTGGTTCCCCCGTGGATGAATTACGGCGAAGGGGCCCGGTACCACGTCACCGGGCTGGACCACGACGAGACGGGCTTTCCCTCCCTCACCGCCGCCAACATGGAGTCCCTCCACCGGCGCCTCCTGGACAAGGTGGAGCGAAACAAGAAGGAGATCCTCCTCTACGAGAACTTCCGCACCGAGGACGCGGAGGTCCTGGTGGTGGCCTACGGTTCCACCGCCCGGTCGGCCAAGCGTGCGGTGAACGAGGCGCGGGAGAAGGGGGTGAAGGCCGGCCTCTTCCGGCCCGTGACCCTCTACCCCGTCCCGGAGGAGGAGCTGGCCGCCGCCGCCCGGAGCGCCCGGAAGGTGGTGGTGCCGGAGATGAACCTGGGGCAGTACGTCCTCGAGGTGGAGCGCATCCTGGGCAAGGGCGTCCCCATCGCCCGCGTCAACCTCGTGAACGGCGAACCCATCACGCCGGCGAGCATCCTGTCGGCCATCGTGGGAGGCTGAGCCATGTCCATGGACTACTTCCAGTACCTCCGCAAGGAGCGGATGCCGCACATCTGGTGCCCCGGCTGCGGCCACGGCACCATCATGAAGTCCCTCCTCCGGGCCATCGACAAGCTCAAGTGGAACAAGGACGACGTGGTGGTGGTGTCGGGCATCGGCTGCTCCAGCCGGACGCCGGGCTACCTGGACTTCAACACCCTCCACACCACCCACGGGCGGGCCCTGGCCTTCGCCACCGGCGTGAAGTTCGCCAACCCCAAGCTCCACGTGGTGGTGGTCTCTGGCGACGGCGACGCCGTAGCCATCGGCGGCAACCACTTCATCCACGCCTGCCGACGCAACATCGAGATCACCCTGGTGGTCTTCAACAACAACATCTACGGCATGACCGGCGGCCAGGCCTCCCCCACCACCTTCACCGGCGCCCAGGGCACCACCGCCCCCTACGGGGCCATCGAACAGCCCTTCGACGTCTGCGCGCTGGCCCAGGGGTCTGGGGCCACCTTTGTGGCCCGGGCCCTGGACCTGGACGCCGTGGCCATGGACCGGATCCTCCTCGCCGCCCTTCAGAATAAGGGCTTCTCCGTGGTGGACGCCTGGTCCCAGTGCACCACGTACTTCGGGCGCCAGAACAAGTGGGGGGACGCCTCGGAGATGATGGACCGCTACAAGGCCCTCACCTACAACGTGAAGCTCGCCGACAAGATGACGGCGGAGGAGAAGGCGGGCAAGTACCCGGTGGGGATCCTCCACCAGGTCCAGCGCCCGGAATTCTGCGAGGAGTACGACAAACTCTGCGCCCGCGTGCAGGGCAAGTGAGGAGCGGAACCATGGGAAAACGTTTCGAAATCCGGCTCGCGGGCTCGGGGGGACAGGGTCTCGTCCTGGGGGGCGTCATCCTGGCCGAGGCCGCCATCCTCGAGGGCAAGAACGCCTGCCAGAGCCAGTCCTACGGGCCCGAATCCCGCGGGGGGGCCAGCAAGAGCGAGGTCATCATCTCCGACGAGGAGATCGACTACCCCAAGGCCACCCACGTGGACCTGCTCCTCTGCATGACCGAGGCCGCCGCCGACAAGTACGTCAAGGAAGCCCCCGAGACCTGCCTCATCATCGCCGATTCGGACCTGGTCCCCGGTGAGATCCCCGCCAAGTACCGGCAGGTCAAGGCTCCCATCACCCGGCTGGCCAAGGAGACGGTGGGGCGGGAGTTCGTGGCCAACATCGTGGCCCTGGGGCTCATCAGCGAACTGACGGGCATCGTCTCCCCCGAGGCCTTGGAGAAGGCCGTCCTGGCGCGGGTTCCCAAGGGCACGGAGGAGCTGAACAAGAAGGCCATCCGGGCGGGCCAGGAGGCGGCCCGCACCTACGCGGCCGCGGCGGGGGCCTGAGGCATGGTCCAGCGCACCCTGGTGATGATCAAGCCCGACGCCATGGCCAAGCGGGTGGCGGGGGCCATCCTCCAGCGCCTGCTGGACGAGGGCTTCGACCTGGTGGCCCTGAGGCTCCACCGCCTCTCCCGGAGCGAGGCGGAGGCCTTCTACGCCGTCCACCGCGAGCGGCCCTTCTTCCAGGAGCTGGTGGACTTCATGACCTCCGGCCCCGTCGTCGCCGCCTGCCTCCAAGGGGAAGATGCCGTGGCGCGGCTCCGTGCGGTCATGGGGCCCACCGATTCCGGGAAGGCCCCCCCGGAGACCCTCCGGGGGCGATTCGGAACCGACATCCAGCGCAACGCCGTCCACGGGTCGGACTCGGAGGAGAACGCCCGGAGGGAGGTGGCCTTCTTCTTCCCAGAACTGGAGCCCCGTTGAGGCGAAGAAGAGGTTTTGGGGAACCGCCAAGGGGAAGGGGGGACGCCGGCGGCGTCCCCCGCGTTTCATCCATGGATCGTTTTCCGGATCTTCGGCACTTCGAGGAGGGCCTCCCCGCCTGTACCCATCCCTTGGGGGTCTCGGTGGCGGGGCTCACCGTAGGCTTTCTCTTTCCGGGGGAGGCACCCCTGGAGGCGCTGAGGGAGCGGTACCGTCCCTTCCTCGCCGAAGAGGAGCCCGCGTTGGTCTTCCGGGTGGTCCCCGGCTGGGAGGCCTACCTTTCGATGGCCCCGGACCGCTTCCTGCGGCTGGAGGAGCGGCCGCTGGGGGAGGGACGGCTCCTCCTTTCCCACGGCTTCGCCGCCTTCCGGGCCGGGCGGAGGGGGGTGGTGCGGGTCTCGGCCCCCCCCGGTTCCCCTTCCTTCCTGCAGGCGGTGGAGAACGTCCTCCGCTGGACCGTGGCGGACCTGGCGCTGGAGCACCGCGGCTTCGTCCTCCACAGCGCCGGCCTGGTGCGGGAGGGCCGGGCCTGCCTCTTCTTCGGCCCCTCCGGCGCCGGCAAGTCCACCGTGGCCTCGTTGAGCCCCGGCCTCCCCCTCCTCTCCGACGATCTGGTGCTCCTCCTGAAACGGCAGGGCCGCTTTTTCGCCGCCGCCACCCCCTTCGCCGGAACCCTTCCCCAGGGAGGGAAGCACCCCGGAATTTTTCCCGTGGCCGGCCTGTTCCGCCTGCGGAAGGCTCCCGAGGACAGGCTGGAGGCCCTTCCGAGGCCGGTGGCGGTGGCCAGCCTGGCGGCGGCCTGCCCCTTCGTCACCGCCCCGGCGGACCGGAAGGGTCGGCTCCTCCCACTCCTCGAGGACCTCACTGGCCAGACGCCGGTCTTCGACTTACACTTTACGAAGAGCGCGAGCTTCTGGCCGCTTTTGGAGAGCGAGGTCCTTCATGGTCGAACAGACGGTCCACCGGCGTAACCCCGAGGTCTCCTGGCGGGTCATCGAGGGCCAGGCGGTTCTGGTCTTCAACATCGAGGGGGAGGTGCAGGTCCTCAACGAGGTGGGGACGTACATTTGGGAGCACCTGGAGGAGGAGGACGTGGAGACGCTGGCGCGAAATATCGCCCGGACCTTCGCCGTTTCCGAGGAGGAAGCCCGCCGGGATCTTCTGGTTTTCCTAGAGGATCTCCGGAAGAGCGGCGCCCTGCTGTAGGAAGGTATTCTTGGCCCGGCGCCCCCCCCTCACCCCGTACCAGGACCTCCTCAACCGGGCCATCGAGTCCGCCCACCCCTACAGCGCCTCCCTGGAGCTGACCTACACCTGCAACCTGGCCTGCCGGTACTGTTACAACCCCGTGGCCCGGAAGAACCAGCCCCGGCGCACTCCGCCGCCTCCGCCGCCGGGACCTCCCCTCTCCTTCGAGGAGTACCTAGACCTTCTGGACCAGATGCGGGAGATGGGGATCCTCTTCCTGACCTTCACGGGGGGGGAGGCTCTCCTCCACCCGCGCTTTTGGGACCTGGCCCGGGAGGCGAGGAAGCGCGCCTTCGCCCTGCGGATCTTCACCAACGGCGTCGCCATCACCGAGGAGACGGCGCGGAGGCTCAGGGAACTGGCCCCCTTCTGCATCGAGATGTCCCTCCACGGCGCCGACGCCGAAACGGCCGAGGCCCTCACCCAGGTGGCCGGGTCCTTCGACCGCCAGGTGAAGGCCCTGGGGTACCTCCGGGCCCAGGGGCTCCGGGTTTACCTGAAGGTGGTGGTGACCCGGCTGGTGGAGCACCAGCTCCAGGAGATCCGGGAACTGGGCCAGCGCTTCGGCTACCCCGTCTACTTCGACCCGGTCCTCACCGCCTCCGACGACGGCGACCCCTTCCCCCTGGAGCTCATGGCCTCCGACGAGGCCATCGCCTCCCTCTACCGCAGGGAGGGGCTCAACATCGGCAACTCCCCCTTCGAGCGGGAGGGCGGGGAGTACAACTGCACCGTGGGGACGGGGATGTTCCACGTGACCCCCTACGGGGACGTCCAGCCGTGCACCCAGTGGAAGCAGGCGGTGGGCAACGTCCGGAAGGCACGGCTGAAGGAGATCTGGGAGACCTCCCCCCTCCTCAAGAAGGTTCGGGAGGCCAACCGCGCCGTTCCCGGGGCGATCCGGCGGAGCACCGAGGACCACGCCTTCTGCTTCTCCTGCCCCGGCCTCTCCCAGCTCCGCACGGGGGACCCCCTGCAGGTGGAGGACCAGTACCTCCGCATCGCGCGGATCCGGCGCCGGGTGGCGGAGGAGGAGCGGCGGGGAGGGCCCGCGAAGCCGGTTCTCATCCGGCACGAGACAGTGACACGGCCTTGACAGGCGAGGGGATTTCACACTATGTTCACCCTCGTGAAAGGGACGGTGACGATGGAAACGCGCAAGCCCTACGAGAAGCCCGCGGTGGTCTACCGGGAGAAGGTGGAAGCCAAGGCCGGTGCCTGCGGCAAGGGTGCCGGCGCCTGCGGCGCTGGGCCGTACCACTCCTGACCCGCCGAAGGACCCCACCCGCGGGCCCCCGTTGCCAGCGGGGGCTCGCTTCTTTATACTTCCTTCATGAAAAGAACCGTTGCGGCCCTGGTGGGCCTCGCCGCCCTTCTTTCCTTCCCCGCCACGCCGAGGGCCGCCGAGGGTAGCCTGCGCCTCTCCTGGAGGCCCTCCCCGGCGGAGGTGGCGGTGTGGACCGCCCCCGGGCCCTCCCGGCCTGCCCCCGTGGTCTCCCTCAAGGTCCCCCTTCCTTTGGAGGCCCGCGGCCTTTCGGCCTGCTTCGAGGAGGAGGCGTGGAGCCCCGTGGAGGCGGGGGCCCTCAAGCCTCCCTCCGGCCCGCCCCTCTCTCTGGGCGCCCGGGGGACCTTTCGGGGGCGGCCCTACGCGGAAATTCTGGTGAGGCCCTTCCAGCGAGGGGGGGAGGGCCAACTCCTCCTCCTCGCCTCGGCCCGCATTCTGCTCCGCTGGGAGGAGGACGGGGAAGAAAAAAAGGCGGTGGCCCCCCCCGCCTTCGTTCCCGGGGCCTCCCTCTTCGCCGTCCCGGCGCCGCTCCCCGCCTTCACCCCTCCCCGCCGGGCCCCGGCGGTGCCCGCTCCGGCTCCGCCGCCGCCGGGCCTGCGGATCCGCATCCGGGAGGACGGCCTCTACCGCCTCACCGCCGCGGACCTCGCCGCCGCCGGTTTCGACCTCACGGGCCTCTCCCCCGACGCCATCCACCTCTTCTGCCGGGGGAAGGAGGTCCCCCTCCTGGTGGAAGGCCCCGCCGGCGTTCCCTTCGGCCCCTCCCACGCCCTCCTCTTCTTCGGCGAGAAGCTGCGCCTGCCGCCCAGGCCCCTCTTCAACGGCGGGGATTTCACCGACGAGAATGTCTACTGGCTCAGGGTGGACCCGTCGTTCCCGGGGCTTCGCATGGAGCGGGCCAACGCCGCCCCCGCCTCGGGCTACCCCCTGGAAGTCTCCTTCACGGAACACCTTCGGGTGGAGCGGAACGACTTCTTCTTCAACATCTACCACTACCGCCCCAACGGGGACCTCTGGTACATGGGGTCGCCGGTCTACAAGAACCAGCCCCGCACCTACACCCTGCCCCTCTACGGCCTCGCCGCCCCCCCGGTGACCGTCACGGCCCTGGTGGCCGCCCTCTCCTCCGGGGCCCATACCCTCTCGGCTACGCTGGCGGGCCAGCCGCCGGCCTCGGGCCCCAACCCCGCGGCCTATAGCGGCCTAGGCCTCGCCTCCTTCTCTTGGACCTTTGGCCCCGGCGTTCCCGCCGGCGAGGTGCCCCTGGTCCTCTCGGTGAGCGGCAGCGGGGACTACCAGATCCCAGACTTCTTCGACGTCTCCTACGAGAGAACCTTTGCGGCCCACGAGGGGGTCCTGGACTTCACCGTCCCCGACCGCCAGGCTCGGTACGCCGTGACGAACCTGCCCGCGGCCCCCTACCTCCTGGACCTCACGGCGACGGACCCCGAAACGGGCCTCGCCCTCCCCAGGCTCCTGGAGAACGCCCTCTTTTCGGGGGATTCCGCCACCTTCGAACGGCCCGCGGAAGGGGGGACCGAGCGGCGCCTCTACGCCGCCGCCGCCCCGAAGGCCCCGGCGGCCCTGGAGGCGGCCGCCCCCCGGGACCTGGCCTCCCCCTCCCTGGGGGCCGACCTTCTCATCCTCACCCACCCCGATTTCCACCCCAACGGGGAGGCGGGGGCCTGGGGGGAGTACCTCCAGCGGAGGAGGAGCCGCTTCTCGGTGGAGGTGGTGGACATCCAGGAGGTCTACGACCAGTTCTCCTCCGGCCTCTTCGACCCCACGGCCATCCGGTCCTTCCTCACCGCCGCCCGCGCCTCCTGGAACCCCGCGCCCCGCTACGTGCTCTTCGTGGGCGACGCCACTTACGACTACAAGAACGTGAAGGGTGACCCCACGCTGAAGAACTGGGTCCCCACCCTGATGTTCGAGGACCTCACCGACTTCACCTACATGGGGAGGTACCCCTCCGACGCCTGGTTCGCCGACGTGGACGGCGACGGATTCCCGGAGATGGCCACGGGGCGCCTCCCCGTCCGCTCCTACGGGGAGCTGGAAGGGCTCCTCGCCAAGATCGCCGCCTACGAGGACCAAGGCCGGTGGGGGAGCTGGTACCGGACGGGGCTCTTCGTCGCCGACACCTGGTCTTCTTCTTGGGAGCAGCAGTTCGAGACCATCAACGACGGCTACCGGGCTGCCTACTTTGCCCCGCCTTGGTCAGACCTCCACCTCTACTTCCACGACCCGCCGTACAACGGAACCGACGCCAACGCTTTCGCCGCGGCCCTCCGTTCCGCCTGGCCCCAGTCGGCCCTGGTCCACTACGCCGGCCACAGCGGCGTGGCCTTCTGGGGAAAGAACTACGCCGTCTTCACCGCCTTTCCCTCCCGGAACTGCGGCGGGGGCACCTGCAGCGATTCCGACGTGGACCTCCTGCCCCCCATGACGCCGGGGGAGGCCCCCCTTCCCTTCGTCCTCAACAGTTCCTGCTACAACTCGGCCTTCGACGAGGTGAACACCCTGGCCCTCATGGAGGCCTTGGTGGCCCGTCCCGACCGCGGCGCCATCGGGGCCTCGGGCTTCACCACCATCGCCTACCCCGACGAGGAGGACACCTTCAACCGGGCCTTCCTCCAAGAGGCCTTCGGGTGGGACAAGGTCCGGGAGTTGGGCGACCTCGTGGACGCCGGCCGCTTCGCCCTTCCCTCGACGCTGGCCCGGGCGGTCCTGGGCAACGTCCTTCTCGGCGATCCCACCCTGCGCCTTCGACTGCCGGCCCCCGATCCCCCGTCCCAGCTCCAGGCCGAGGGGCGGGACGGCGCCGCCCGCCTGACCTGGGCCCCCCCCGCCTTCGGGGTTGCGGCCTTCCGGGTCTACCTCTCGGAGGACGGCGGGGCCACCTGGGCCTTCTCCACCCAGGCCGGCGGCTCCCAGACCACCGCCCTGGTGGGGGGGCTGGAAAACGGCCGGGAGTACCTCTTCACCGTCACTTCCGTGGACGGAGAGGGTTTCGAAGGGCGCCCGGCGGACCCGGCCTCCGCCCTTCCCCTGCCCACCCCCTGCACGCTGGGCTGCGCCGCCACCGCCCCCCCCGTGGCCTCCGCCGGTTCGGAGGCGGTCTTCTCCGCCTCCTACACCGAAGACCACTGCGGGGGTACCACCTCCTTCCTCTGGGACTTCGGCGACGGCGGGACCTCCACTGACCTGTCCCCGCGCCACACCTACGCGGTGCCGGGGACCTACGCCTGGTCCTTCACGGTGGAGAAGGACGGCGCCTCCTGCCAGCAGAGCGGAAGCGTCACCGTCGTGGCGCCTCCCCAGGTCACCTCCGTCCGGACGGCCTCGGGGCCCTTCCGCCTCATCCTCCAGGGGGGCAACTTCCACAGCGACGCCCAGGTCTACGTGGGGGGGGTCCTCTGGTCCAACACCACGGTGAAGAGCGCCTCCAAGATCGTCCTCAAGGGAGGGGCCACCCTCAAGGCCGCCCTCCCCGCCGGCGTGCCGGTGGCGTTGAGGGTCGTCAACGGCGACGGGGGAGAGACGACGGTGGTCTTCACGCGGTAGGAGGGAGGGCCGAAGGGCGCGGGAGGAGCGGGTGGAAGGGTCCCAAGGCCCCCAGGAATGGCTCGGTGCCGCCCAAGAGGGCGACGAGGGGGCCTTCGAGCGGCTCCTCCGCCACTACTACCGGCCCCTCTTCCGCCTGGTCTTCCAGGTGGTCCCCAACGCCGAGGACACCGAAGAGATCCTCCAAGACGCCTTCTTCCGGTTCTACCGGTCGCTGGGGCGCCTGCGCCGGGGGGAAGATCCCTACCCCTTCCTCAAGGCCGTCGCCGTCCGCAGGGCCTACACCTTCCTCCGCCGGAGGCGGAAGCTCCCGGATATGGAGCCGCTGCCCCAAGGGGCGGGGGAACTCCGGGTGGAGGGGCGCCCCTTCGATCCCGGGCGCCTGTACCACTGGGCCTGGGGGCTTGCCCCCCGCCGGAGGCTGGTCTTTCTCCTCCGGGAGGTGATGGGCCTTCCCGACGGGGAGGTGGCCCGCCTGCTGGGGATTGGGGAGGTCACCGTCCGCCGCCACGCATCCCTGGCCCGGCAGGCCTTCCAGCGGGCGCTGGCGGAGGGACGCCTAACCGGGTGACCGGAGGGGCCCAGGCTTCAGCGGTGGGCGGCGGCCGGCCGCTTCACCAGGCGGCCTCCCTCCAGGCAGACCATCCCCCCGCCGGCGGCCTTACTCCGGTAGAGGTGGCGGTCGGCGCGGCCGAGGAGGTCGGCGCCGCTCGCGTCTCCCGGCCCCCTTTCGGCCAGGCCGAAGGAGAAGGAGAGGGGCGGCTCCCCGGGGGTGGTGAGCCCGTGGAACCACCGCTCCGCATTCCCTTGGAGGCGGAAGAGGGTCTCCAGGGCCTCTTGGGGGGTGGTGTTGGGCAGGAGAAAAGCGAACTCGTCGCCACCGTACCGGGCCAGAACGTCGCTTCGCCGCAGGTGACGGAGGAGGTAGTCGGCGGCCATGAGGAGCACCCGGTCTCCGAAGGGGTGCCCGCGCCGGTCGTTGTACTCCTTGAAGTGGTCCACGTCCATGAGGACCAGCACCAGAGGTTCCCCGCGGGCCTCGCTGTGGACGAACTCCAGCTCCAGGGCCTCCTCGAAGTAGCGGCGGTTGTGGATGCCCGTGAGGCCGTCCCGCAGGGAGTGCTCCCGCACCCGCCGGGAGTTGAGGACCACGAGGACCGTGAGGGCCGCCGCCAGGAGCAGGATGATGAGGCGTCCCACCTGGTTGGCCCAGCCGAAGGAGCCGTAGGCGGGGTCGGGGGGGGCGGAGGGGAGGTTGTACAGGAAGGCCCCCGCCGCCACCAGGGCCAGGTATTCGCAGAGGACCAGGGCGGCGCCGAAGAGGGCGAGGGAGAGGTCGTGGCGGCAGGCGATGAGGCCAAGGACCAAGAAGTACGCGAGGAAGGTCACCTGGCTGTTGACGGCCATCATGGGCCTGCCCAGGGCGAGGTAGACCGCCAGGAGGGCCGTCACCCACGTGGCATCCAAGAAGGTGGCGCCGAAGCGCACCAGGGCGATGCGGCGGGGGCTCCTGAGGCTCCAGAGGGAGGGGAGGGTGAGGAGGATGCTGGCCAGGATGACCACCAGCCCCCAGAGGTGCTCGGGCCTCCACCCCTCCACCGCGATGGCCGCGGCGGGTACGGCGAGAAGAAGGGAGAGCACGGCAAGACGCCAGAACTGAACCGTCCGCTCCAGCCGAAGGTCCTCCGCCAGGACGCGGGAGGTGGCCCCCAGCACCTCGAACCAAGGAAAGGGCCGGGCGCCGTTTCTTTCGGGGGTCTTCTCCTCTTCTTCCGCCCGCGCCATGTCCGTCCTTTCTCTGGCTCAGGCGAAAGAACAACCAAAGGGCCCGCCGAATTGCACCCCCCGTCCCTCTTCCGTATAATCGAAACGTCCTTTGGGGGCTCGCATGGACCTGGCGAAGATCCGAAAGAAGGCCCGCCGTCCTTCCCCGGAGAAGCACCCTCCCGCCGGGGAAGCCCCGCCCCCTTCCGCGCCCCCCCCGCCACCGGAGCCGCCCTTTCCCCCGCCCGCTCCGGAAGCGGAGGGGGCGGAGCGGGAGGCGGAGGAGAAGCCCCTCCCCCCGCCCGCCGCAGAAGGCGAAGGGGCCCCGGCACCTTCCCCTCCCCAAGGGGAGGCCCCCTCGGGCCGCGGAGAGAAGCTCCTGGTCTTCCTGCTGGCCCGGGAGCGGTACGCCATCCCCATCCACGACATCGCCCTCATCATCGAGGAGAGGCCCCTGACCCCCGTGCCCAACGCCCCCGGCTTCTTCGTGGGCATCCTCACCCTCCGGGGGAAGATCGTGAACGTGATCGACGTGGCGGCGCGGCTGGGCATCCGGCGGGCCGCACGCCAGGAAGGGCGAAAGATCGTCATCCTGGACATGGGGGCGGACCACTTCGGCCTCCTGGTGGACGGCATCGAACCCCTGGCGGAGGTGGACCTCCAGACCCTGGAACCGCCCCCCGAAGGCTTCCGGCCCGTGGGACAGGAGTTCGTGGAGGGGGTCTTCTACCGGGGCGGACGGGCGGTGGCCTTCCTGAACCTGCCCCTCTTCCTGGCCTTCGCCCCCTGACGCGGGAGTCTCCATGTACGTCTACTGCCCCCACTGCCTCAAGCGGTACAAGGTTCCCGAAGGCCAGGCGCGCCTCCTGAGGGTCCGTTGCCGGGGCTGTTCCCGGGAGTTCCTGGTGAACCTGAGCCCCGAGGCCCTGCACGACCTGGCCGGCAACGGGCGGCACGCCACCGCGGTGGTGGCCGACATCCAGCGGGACTTCCGGAACGGCCTCATCGACCTCCTCAACCGGCAGGGCTTCGCCCTGACGGTGGCGGAAGACGGAGAGGCGGCCTACGAAGCGGTCCGCCAGCGCCGCCCGGACCTCCTCCTCGTGAACCCCTACCTTCCCGGCCTCATGGGGGTGGAACTCATCGCCCGGCTCCGGGCCGAAGGCCCGGCTCCCCGGGCCATCCTTCTCCTGGGGGCCATCCACAACTCCCGCCGTTACCACCGGAGGCCCGAGTCCCTTTACGGCGCCGACGACTACCTCGAAGAGGGCTACAGCGACGAGGCGGTTTTGAAAAAGATCTCCTACCACCTCCACATGCCTCTGGAGGCGGGGGCGGCGGAGAGCCGGGGTCTGGACGCCGAGTCCCACCGCCTGGCCCGGTCGGTCTTCGCCGACCTCCTCGTCTACCATCCCGGGAGAATGCGGAAGGTGAAGGACCTCCAAGGGTTCCTGGCGGAGTTCCGCCAGGAGGCCCAGGAGGCCAAGCGGTACCTGGAGGCCCGGAGGCCGGGCGCTTCCAAGGTGCTGGACGCCATCGTCTCCCAGTACCTGGACTGGCAGGCTCGGAGGGGAGGTTCCCCATGATGGAAGCCCTGGCGCGAGACGCCCACTCTCCGGAGGTGGAGACGCGCCGCAAGGCGGCGCTGGCCCTGGGAGAGACGGGCCGGGAGGAGGCGCTGCCCCTCCTGGACGGCCTTCTGGGGGACCCCAACTGGCGGGTGCGGAAGGCCGCCGTGGAGTCGATTCTCCTCTTTCCCATGGAGAAGACCCTGCCCATTCTCTTCGGGGCCCTCTACGACTCCGACAACGCCGGCAAGCGCAACTCCGCCTCCGAGGCCCTGGTGAAGATCGGCCCGCCGGCCCTTCCGGCCATCTATGACCAGCTCGTGGAGAACGACCTGGACGTCAAGCTGGCCCTCATCACCCTCCTGGGGGAGATCCCCTCCCGCTCCAGCGCCCCGCACCTCATCTACTACCTCAGCCACGAGAACAAGAACATCCTCTCCGCCGCCATTACCAGCCTGGGCCAGCTCCGGGACACGGGGAGCCTTCCGGTCCTCTTCGACATCTTCCGGCGGGAGGACGACTGGCTCTGGTTCCACCTCATCGACGCCCTCTCCTGCATCGGCGGGCGGGAAGCCACCGCCAAGCTCATGGAACTCTACGAGGTGCGTAAGTTTCGGAAGGCCGTCCTCAAGTCCTTCGGCCGCCTGGCGGACCTCTCGGTGGTTCCCTTCCTCCTGGAGCGGGCCTCCGAGCCCGGTGCTCCGCTGGGGGACCTCCTGGAGTGCCTGGGGCGCATCCACCACGCCCCCATCCCCGCCCCCCTCCTCCCGCGGCACCAGGCGGAGCTCCAGAGGCTCGTCCGCAACCACTTCCCCCTGGAGATGGTGGAGGAACTGGACCGGAGCTGGGGCGAGGCCAAAACCGAAGAGCGGCGGGGGATGATCGTCGTCGCCGGCGCCTTGGGAGACCTGACCCTCTTGGACCACGTCCTGGACGAGTTGGAGAACGTCTACCTGCAGAAGGACGCCTACGCCGCCGCGTGCGCCTTCGGTACCGCCGCCACCCAGTCGGTGGTCCAACGCCTCCACCGTGCTTCCACCCAGGAGCAGCGGGTGCTTCTGATCCGCCTGCTGGGACGCACCGGCGGGCCCGAATCGGTGGTCCCCCTCCTCGGCCAAGCCCGGGAGGAGGAGGACCAGATCCGGATGGAGGCCCTGGCGGCCCTGGGGCAGTCCGACGACCCCCGGGCCCTCGCCGAACTCGTTTCCGTCCTCCGGGAGGGAGACCCCACCTTCCACCAGACGGCCCTCCAGGGCCTGAAGGCCATGGCGCGGCGGAACCCCTCCCTCCGCGGGCGCATCGCCACCCTGGGAGGCCAGATGGCGGAAAGCCCGGAGGAGGGCGTCCGGGTGGCGGGCTACCTCCTCCTGGCGGAGGGGACGGGGATGGAGACCGCCCCCCTCCTACCGGGGCTCCGGGACTCCTCGCCGGCGGTCCGCAGAACCGTCGTCCGCCTGGTGGCCGAGCGGGCCGGCGCCGGCGCCTTTGAAACCCTCCTCCCCCTCCTGGGGGATTCGGACCCCAAGGTCCGGCGGGCGGTGGTGGCGGCCCTGGGGCGGGAGCTCCTCACGCGCCAGAGCGAGACCCTCATGGCCCTCCTCACCGACGCCGACGTCTGGGTCCGCGCCGAGGCGGCGGCCCACCTGGCCCAGAGCACCGACGCCGAAGTGGGGGAGGCCCTCCTCAAGGTCCTGGACCAGGAGGCCCTTCCCGTGCAGCTGGGGGCCCTGAAGGGCCTCATGGAGGTGGGGTGCGGCGCCCTCTTCCCCCGGGTTCTGGAGCTGGCCCGGCGCCCCGACGCCCCCCTGGAGGTCCGCCGGGCGGCCCTGGCGGCCCTGGCCCGCTCCCACCGTCCCGACGCCGCCCGCCTGCTCACCGAGGCCCTGGCCGATCCGCACTGGGAGATCCGCCAAACGGCCATCGAACTCATGGGCACCTCCCAGGACCGGCGCTTTCTCGCCCCGTTGCTCAAGGAGCTGGAGCGGGACCCGGACCCCCTCGTGAAGCAGGCGGTGATCCAGGCCCTCGTCTCCCTCAAGGCCGTCGAGGCCGTGCCCCGCATGCTCAACTACCTCACCGACCCGGTCCTCAAGGACGCCGCCTTCGCCTTCTTCGTCAGCCTCGGCCGGGAAAACCTGCGGCTCATCGAACACGAAGCCCAGTCGGTGGACTTCCAGACCAAGCTGATCCTCATCGAGATCCTCAAGCATTTGGAGGGCCTCTGAACCATGGGCCTCTGGGACGGGATGGAGCCGGAGGGCAACCTCCTCGACGACGAACTCTTCCGGCTCTTCTGCAAGCTGGTCCACGACCAGACGGGGCTCTCCTTTGGCCCCTCCAGCCGCTTCTTCTTCGAGAAGCGCCTGCAGAACCGCCTGGAGGCCCTGGGGGGGCTCCACCCCCGCGACTACTACCACTTCCTCCAGTACGACGCCGACCGGGCCCAGGAGTGGGACGCCCTCATCGCCCTCATCACCACCAACGAGACCTACTTCATGCGAGAGGAGCGCCAGCTCGAGTGCTTCCTCAAGGACATCGTGCCCGCCCTGAGGGCCTCCCGGCCTAGCCAGCGCCTGCGCATCTGGAGCGCCGGCTGCTCCAGCGGGGAGGAGCCGTACTCGGTGGCCATCCTCCTGACGGAGGCGGGCCTCTGGACCGAAGGGGCCTTCGAGATCCTCGGCACCGACATCAACACCCGCGTGCTGGCCCGGGCCCGGGAGGGGATCTACGCCGAGAGCTCCTTCCGGGGGGTGCCCCCCCCCTTCAAGGCCCGGTGGTTCCATCCCGAGGGCCCCAACCGGTACCGCCTGAAGGAGGAGATCCGGAAAAAGGTCCAGTTCTCCCGCTTCAACCTCTTCGACATGGACCGCTACGCCTTCTTCTCCCCCTTTGACGTGATTTTCTGCCGAAACGTCATTATCTATTTCGACATGGAGGCCAAGGCGCGGGTCATGGAGAAGTTCCACGAGAAGCTGCGGCCGGGCGGCTTTCTCCTGCTGGGCCACTCGGAGAGCCTGATTTCCGTCACCGACCGCTTCCGCCTCGTCCACCTGCCCCACGACCTCGTCTACACGAAGGAGGGGCCGTGAAGAAGATCCGCGTGCTGGTGGTGGACGACTCCTCCTTCAACCGGAAGGTCATCTCCGAGATCCTGGAGTCCTCCGGGAAGGTGGAGGTGGTGGGGCGGGCCTTCGACGGGGAGGACGCCCTCCAGAAGATCCTCAAGCTCCAGCCCGACGCCATGACCCTGGACCTGGAGATGCCCAACATGGACGGCTTTGCCGTCCTGCGCTGGGTCATGGCCAACCGCCCCATACCGGTCATCGTGGTCTCCGCCCGGGAGTCGGACCGGTCGGTCTTCAAGGCCCTGGACCTGGGGGCCGCCGATTTCGTCGTCAAGCCCACCCGCACGGCGTCGCCCGACCTCAAGAACATGGAGGAGGAACTCCTCTCCAAGATCCTGGCCATCCCCTCCTTCAAGCTGGACAAGGTCCGCCAGCGGGTGGAGGCCCAGGCCCCCCGGCCTCCCGCCGAGCCCCCGCCCCAGGCCAAGGGAAGCCGCCGGGCGGAGATCGTGGCCCTCGCCGCCTCCACCGGCGGGCCTCCGGCCCTCCAGCGGGTTCTCCTGGGCCTCTCCCCCCACCTCCTCTCCCCCATCCTCATCTGCCAGCACATGCCGCCGGTCTTCACGCGGCTCTTCGCCGAACGGCTGGCCACCCTCTCGGGGCGGGCCGTCAGGGAGGCGGAGGACGGCGACACCCTCTCGGCCCGCACCGTCTACGTGGCTCCCGGCGGCAAGCAGACCCGCCTGGAGCGCCAGGGGAAGGACCTGGTGATCCGGACGGGTCCCCGCCGGCCCGAGGACCGCTTCGCGCCGTCCGCCAACCACCTCTTCCGAAGCCTGGCCGCCGCCGCCGGCCGGAACTGCCTGGTGGCGGTCCTCACCGGCATGGGGGACGACGGGACGGAGGGGGCCCGGGCGGTGAACGCCGCCGGGGGGATCGTCGTGGCGGAGAGCGAGTCCTCCGCCGTGATCTTCGGGATGCCCCGGGAGGTCATCAAGGCGGGGGCCGCCCACCACGTGGCCGACCTCGACGGCATCGCGGACCTCGTCAACCGCCACGCCCTCCTGGACAGCCCTGCCTTGTGAGGAGACCCGCCAGGGGGAAGGAAGAGGCGGTGGGATGGAAGGCTCCACCCGGTCCAGGAGGGACGGTAGGGCGGGCCGCGTTGCATTCCCCCGGACCCTGTGGTACAACCCCGCTGAAGGCGGATGGTCCCATGGCCGACGACCACAACGAGCTGTTCCGAAAGAGCCAGGAATTCCTTCAGATGCTCTCCAAGCAGAAGGAGTTCATCCAGGACCTCCTGAAGGAGAACGAGCGCCTCCGCTACCAGGTGGCGGCCCTCCAGTCCCAGTCGGGCGACAGCCGCGGCCTGGAGGCGGAGCTGGAGATCCTCCGAAAGCGCCTCGAGCAGGTGGAACGGGAGAAGCGGGAATTGGAGGCCCTCTACCAGCGGGTGGAGGAGGAGAACAAGGACTTCGCCCAGCGGTACGTGGAGGTGGAGGAGCAGAACAACAACCTGGCCAACCTCTACGTGGCCTCCTACCAGCTCCATTCGACCCTGGACTTCCAGGAGGTGGTCCAGATCGTCATGGAGATCGTCATCAACCTCATCGGGGCCGAGGTCTTCTCCATCATGCTCCTGGACGAGAAGACCAACGAACTGGGCGTCATCGCCCACGAAGGCTACGACGAGGGCTTCGCCTTCCCCTCCGTCCGCATCGGCGAGGGGATCGTCGGCACCGTGGCCAAGACCGGAGAGCCCTACTACATCAACCAGGCCGAGGCGGGGTACCGGGTGGACTTCCACCACCCCATCGCCTGCATCCCATTGAAGATCAAGGAGAACGTCATCGGCGTCCTGAACATCGGCAAGCTCCTCGTCCAGAAGGACGCCTTCACCGCCGTGGACTACGAACTCTTCTCCCTCCTGGCCGCCCACGCCGCCACGGCCATCTTTTCCAGCAAGCTCTACTCCCAGTCGGAGCGGAAACTCACCACCATCCAGGGCTTCCTGGATCTGCTGACTACGCCCGTGGCCAAGAGCTAAGGGGGAACGGGTATGGAAGGGCTGCGCTTTTTGGTCGTGGAAGACTCCCCCACCATGAGGCAACTCATCTCCTTTTCCCTCAAGCGCTTCAAGGGGTGCACCATCGTGGAGGCCGTGGACGGCGTGGACGCGCTCAAGAAGCTCCAGACCGAAAAGGTGGACATGATCCTGACGGACATCAACATGCCCGTCATGGACGGCCTCAAGCTCGTCTCCCTCCTGAGGCAGGACCCCCGGACCCGCACCCTGCCCATCGTGATCATCACCACCGAGGGGGCCAAGGAGGACCGGGAGCGTGGCCTGGCCCTGGGGGCCAACGCTTACATCTCCAAGCCCATCCAGTCTTCCCACCTCCAGAAGGTCATCACCGACCTCCTGGAGCAGAACCCGGGGGCCTAGGCCTGTCCTCCCGCCCCGCCGCTTGCTCCCAACCCTCCCGTTCCACCCCCGAGGGGAGGCGCCTCCGCCTCGACCTCGCCTTTGCCG
>JBMFRA010000005.1:0-80023 GCA_049968315.1 Acidobacteriota bacterium | reverse complement strand
TCGCTTGGGCAACATGCGGAAAACCGTTGCCCAAAACGATCTTGGACAGCAATGTTGACCTATCTACGGCTCGCCGGCGTCTCAAGAGGGTTGCTGCTGAATTTTCATGCCGAAGTCCTGCGCGCTGGCCTGCGCCGCGTGGTCCTGAAGTACCGTCCTGACGATGAGCCCATACGCACCTCTGCGTCTCAGCGCCTCAGCGGTGAGGAGAGCGCTTCGGAGTGAGAAGATGAACGTCTTCCGGTACGGCGACGACGTCAACACGGACCTGCTCTTCCCGGGTAGGTACACCTACACCTGCAGCAAGGCGGAGGAGATCCTTCCGCACCTTCTGGAGGACCTGGACCCGGAGTTCGCCAAGAAGGTCCGGCCGGGGGATGTGATCCTGGCGGGGAAGAACTTCGGCTGCGGCTCCAGCCGGGAGCAGCCGGCCCTGGGTCTCAAAGCGGCGGGGATCCAGGCGGTGGTGGCCAAGTCCTTCGCCCGGATCTTCTTCCGAGCGGCGGTCAACCAGGGGCTGCTGCTCGTGGAGTGCCCGGAGGCGGTGGAGGCCTGGCGGGAGGGGGACGAGGTGGCGGTGGATGCGGCCGCGGGGGTGGTGGCCGTCGGCGGGAAGGCCTTCACCTTTCCGGCCCTGCCGCCGGAGATCCTCGCCATCCGCGACGCCGGCGGCTTGTTGGCATACGCGCGCGCCAAGCTGGCGCAGAGAGGGAAGGCAAACCGCTGAGGCGCCGAGGGGCTGGGGCTCTCCGCCGGGTTCATGGTACCGTTTCTCTGCGTCTCCGCGTCTCCGCGGTGAAGACTAGGGGGAAGGCGATGACAGGATCGTATGAGGCAGGCCGGCGGGGCGAGAAGGTGCGCAGCGACTGCTGGGTGCGGGTGGAACCGAAGACCCGCGGCGGGCTGAAGGTTTCCGTCACCACCAAGGTGGAGGCCATGTACGGGGAGGCCGTCCGGGCCACGGTCCTTCGCACCCTGGAGGCCCTCGGCTTCCGCCACGGGGAGGTCTCCGTCGAGGACCAGGGGGCCCTGGACTTCGTCCTCATGGCCCGGGTGGAGGCCGCCGTGAAGCGGGCCGGCCTGGGCGAAGGGAGGGAGGCGCTGCCGGAGCCGGGGCCGGGTTTCGGGGCGCGCACCTCCCGCGAGCGCTTCCGCCGCTCCCGCCTCTACCTTCCCGGCAACGAGCCCAAGTACTTCCTCAACGCCGCCCTCCACGAGCCCGACGGGGTCATCCTCGACCTGGAGGACTCGGTGGCCCCGCCGGAGAAGGACGCCGCCCGGATCCTCGTCCGCAACGCCCTCCGGGCGGTGGACTTCGGCGCCTCCGAGCGTATGGTCCGCATCAACCAGGGGGAGCGGGGCCTTGGGGACGTGGACGCCGTGGTTCCCCACAACGTCCACATGCTCCTCATCCCCAAGGCCGAGTCGGCGGAGCAGGTCCGGGCGGTGGACGAGCGGGCGGAGAGGGCGCGAAAGGCCGCCGGGCTGGGGGCCCCCGTCCTGCTCATGCCCATCATCGAGAGCGCCCTGGGGTGTTTCCGGGCGCTGGAGATCGCCACGGCGAGCCCCAACGTGGCGGGCCTGACCATCGGCTTGGAAGACTACACGGCGGACATTGGCGCCCCGCGTACGCCGGAGGGCCGGGAGTCCTTCTGGGCGCGGTCCGTGGTCGTCAACGCCGCCCGCGCCGCGGGCGTTACGCCCATCGACACGGTCTTTTCCGACGTGACCGACATGGAAGGCCTGCGGGCCGCCTGCCTGGAAGCCAAGGCCCTGGGCTTCGAAGGCAAGGGGTGCATCCACCCGCGGCAGGTGCCGGTGGTCCACGAGGCCTTCGCCCCCACGGCCGAGGAGGTCGAGAAGGCCAAGCGGGTGGTGCTGGCCTTCGAGGAGGCCGAGAGGAGAGGCCTGGGCGTCGTCGCTCTCGGTTCCAAGATGGTCGACCCTCCCGTCGTCAAGCGCGCCCTGCGGACCGTCAAGATGGCCGAAGCCCTGGGCCTGCTGCCCAGGGGCTGGAGGAAGGTCTGACCGCTGAGGCGCGGAGTCGCGGAGGAGGATCGAGGTCCTTGGCGAGGGAAGGTTTTCGACCCAGGGGCGTGTGGCGTGGAGGTACCAGAGGGGCAGGCGCACCGGATTGGCGAAGGACGACCAGAAGCCAAGTCCTACGGTGCGGCGCCTCGCTTCCTCAAAGGGTCTTTCTCGGCGCCTCAGCGCCTCTGCGGTGAATCGAGGGGTTGAACCATGGCGAAGGTGGACTTGAAAAAGAACGCCGCGGGGCGGCTGGTACCGGCGGTGGTGAACGGCAAGAGGCAGGTACCCTTCAAGGGCGTGGAGGGGTACGTGGCCAAGGGGCGAAGGGCGGCGCCGCCCATCGCCAGCGCGGCCAACTACCCCGGCGACGGCGACAAGCGGGTGAAGTCCCTCGCCGAAGCGCTGGAGCTGTGCGGCCTCTCGGACGGCATGACCCTCTCCACCCACCACCACTTCCGCAACGGCGACCTGGTGGCCAACCTCCTCTTCGACACCGCCGCGAGAATGGGGGCCAAGGACCTGATGTGGTTCCCCTCCGCCTCCTTCCCCTGCCACGCGCCCGTCATCCGGCACATGGAGAAGGGCGTCGTCCACCACATCGAGGGCTCCATGAACGGGCCCCTGGGGGACTACTGCACCGACGGGAAGATGCGGGGACTGGGGGTCCTGCGGTCCCACGGCGGGCGCTGGCAGGCCATCCAGGACGGCGAGGTCCACATCGACATCGCCGTCATCGCCGCCCCCTGCGCCGACCCCTTCGGCAACGCCAACGGCGTCAACGGCCCCGCGGCCTGCGGGTCCTTGAACTTCGCGCTGGCCGACTCGCTCTACGCCGACAAAGTCATCGTGGTCACCGACCACCTGGTCCCCTTCCCCGCCATCCCCTGGCAGATCCAGGGCAACAACGTGGACGCGGTGGTGGTGGTGGACAAGGTGGGCGATCCGAGCCAGATCGTCTCCGGCACCACGGAGATCACGAAGAGCCCCGACCGCCTGCTCCTCGCTGAACTGGTGGCCCGCTTCGTCCGCGACGCGGGGATCCTGCGCGACGGCTTCTCCTTCCAGGCGGGTGCGGGGGGGACGGCCCTGGCCTTCGCCATCTACCTCAAGGAGATGATGAAGCAGGCGGGGGTGAAGGCGCGGTTCGTCCGCGGCGGCTCCACCAAGTACCTGGTGGAGATGCTGAACGAAGGGCTGTGCGACTACATCCTCGACGGCCAGACCTTCGACCTGGACGCCGTTCAAAGCATGCGGGACAACCCCCGCCACGTGGCCACCAGCCCCTTCACGAGCTACAACTACCACGGCAAGGGCTTCTTCGGGACCTTCGTGGACGTGGTGGTGCTGGGAGCCACCGAGGTGGACGTGCACTTCAACGCCAACGTGGTGACCCACTCGGACGGCCGCCTGCTCCACGGCATCGGGGGCTGGCAGAATTGCCTCTTCGCCGGCTGCACCATCCTCGCCGTGCCCGCGGTGCGCGACCGCATCCCCGTCATCGTGGACGAGGTCACCACCCTCACGGGGCCGGGGGAGCTCATCGACGTCGTCGTCACCGAGCGGGGAATCGCCGTCAATCCCCGGCGCAAGGACCTCTTGGAGGCGGTGAAGGGCAAGGGGCTCCCCATCCGGGACATCCGCGACATCCAGAGGGAGGTCTACGCCCTCTGCGGAGGGGCGCCCAAGCCCCCCCGGCGGAGCCGGACCCCCGTGGCCGTGGTCAAGTGGGTGGACGGCACCCTCCTGGACACCGTCTGGAAGGTGGAGCGGTAGGCCCCAAGCACCGGGCCTACGCCGGCCAGAGGAGGAGGACCGGAGGGTCTTCCTCCCGCCGCGGAACCAGGGAGAGGGCCCCTTCGGGGCAGACGGTGCGGCAGAGGCCGCACCCGAAGCAGCGGCGGGGATCCACCGAGACAGCCCCCCGGGCGGCGTCCAGGGCGAGGGCGCCGAAGGGACACCGCCCCGCGCACGCGGCGCACCCCGAGCAGAGGTCAGGGTCGGCCTCCATCCGCATTTCCGCGGGGCTCAGCACGTCGAGGCCCCCGGAGAGGAACCGCAGGGCGGCGCAGCTCCTGCCCTCGCAGTGGCACAGGCCGCCGATGAAGGGGCTCCGGAAGGTCCAGACGGTATGGACGAGGCCCTGGCGGTCGAAGCGGTCGCAGAGCTCCAGTGCCTCCCGGGGGGAAAGGGTCTCCACGCCCTTGAGGTCCGCTCCGTCGAGCCGCCCCGCCTCCAGGGATTGGAAGAGGACCTGGCGGCAGGTCTCGTCCCAGGTCCCGGGGGTGGTGGTGATGGCCATACAGTAGGCCTCCCCCCGGCCGGTGGCCCCCTTCCGGCAGACGCAGGGGACCCGGGTGACGGAGGTGACCACCTCGGAGAAGAGGCGGCGGACCTCCTCGATGGGCAGGACCTGGCCGTGGTGGTTCCTCCGGAGGTCCGCGGCGGTGTAGGCGTTCACCAGCCACCGGACCACCCGGGGGGCCCGCTGGAAGGCCCGGATCTTCCGCTCGAAGCCGGGGGCGCCGTCCACGGTGGTCCGGATGACGTGCTCGAGCCGCCGCTTCACCTTGGGGTCCGATGCCAGCTCGCGGGAGTAGTTCCGGGCCTGCAGGTACCAGACCTTCCCCTCCCCGTGCTGGTGGCAGAAGTCGCACACGGCACCGCCCTCCGGAGGGGTACGGTGGCACCCTTCCCGGGGAAAGGCAAGCCCGGAAGCGGGAACGCCGTTCCGGTTTCCCCCGTGAACGGAGGGAACGCCTAAAAACACCTTGTTTTTCAAATAATAAGACAATCCGAACGCCGCTAGGCCGTGATGTTTGCATACTCCGTTCTCGCCTGCGGGGGCGGCGTCTCCCGGAGAAAGACGTTTGGCATCAGGGAGTTGCCCTTGCGGCCCCCTTCGGCACGGACCTTGCAAAATCCTCCATTCTCTCCGATGGGAAAGGAGGTCGCCGCATGATCAAGAGGCTTCTCGGGGTGCTGGCGGCGCTGGCGGTGGCCCTGCCGCTCTCGGCGGGGGTCACCGGTGTGGCCTTCGTCCACGGGACGGGGCGCCAGACCAACGCCTACGCCGACTACTGGACCACCGCCATGGTGGATTCGGTCCGCCAGGGGCTGCCCGACCCCTCCAAGTTCCTGGTGGTGAACTGTGACTTCACGCAGTACATGTGGGCTTCGGGGGCGGCGGGGTGCCTGGCCGACCAGCTCTACACCTTCATCACCACCAAGGGGATCACCGACCTGGTGGTGATCACCCACTCCAACGGCGGCAACGTCATGCGGTGGATCCTCTCCAACCCAACCTACGACTGGCGCTACCCCACCATCATCAGCAAGATCCGCTGGGTCAACGCCCTGGCGCCCTCCAGCCTGGGGACGCCGCTGGCCAACGCGGTGATGAACGGGACGGTCTTCGAACAGTCCCTCGGGTGGCTCCTCGGCTACCAGAACGACGCCGTGCGGATGCAGCAGACCGACTGGATGGCCTACTACAACGCCAACTGGCTCCTGGGCACCGCCGGCCGGCCGGCCCTGCCCAAGGGCTTCTGGGACGTGGTGGGCACCGACGTGGAGACGGCCGTCTGGGATCCCGACTCCTACTGCGGTGGGTACACCCTCAACCTCGGCCTGGAGATCACCCAGGCCTGGCTCAGCTCCTGCTCCGACGGCTTCCTCGATTGCACCAGCCAGGCGGGTGCCGGCCGTGTCTGGTTCTACGACACGCAGTACACTAACGGGGGAGAGCCCCTCTGCCACAACCAGAGTCGGCGGAAGTGCTTCGGCCTGGACGTGATTTTGCGGAACGACCTGTAAGGAGGCCGCCATGAAGAAGACCGTTGCCGCTGTGGTGTTCGCCTCCCTCGCCCTTCTTGCCCTCCCCGGGCCTTCCCGGGCGGCATCGCCCCCATCGCTGGCTCCGGCCGCCGTGGCTGCGGCCGTTCCCCTTGCGGGAAGCCTCGACCGGGATCCCGTGGTGTTCTCCGTTCCCGCCGGCGAGGAGCCCGCCCTCGCCGCCCCCGCCCCCGCCGTGGCGGAAAGCCGGGAGTTCTGGCGCACCGTTACGGCGGAGGAGCTCCGGGCGGGCGCCCCCTTCACCACCACCGCCCCGGGAGCGGTGGTTCGCCTGAGCCCCGTCGGGCCCGGGGGTGGACCGGTGGACCCCGCCCTTCTCGTCGTGGAGACGCCGAGGGGGGAGCGCCTCTCGGGAGCCGCCGCCTTCCGGGATGTGGCCACCGCCGACCAGCTTCGCCGCGCCGGTGTGCCCTTCCCCGAGGGGTCCACCGCCTTCCGCCTCCGGGAGGAGGCGGGCTACGGCGCCTTCCGCCTGGAGGCGCCCGCGCTGGAGACCGGGGCCGGCCGATACCTCCTGCACGTCCTCGACCGGGACTCGCTGGCGGTCCTCTCGCTGCGGACCCTCTCGGACACGGTCTTCTACGGCGGCGCACTGGCGGCGGAGGGCTGGCTGGCCGACGCCGGCGAGTTCCGGAAGGTCACCTTCGCCGAGGCCCAGGTGGCCTCTCCCGACGGATCCCGCTTCGACGCCCCTGTGAAGCCCCGCCCCGACGGCTCCCTTTCCATCTCCCTACCGATGGAGGTGCCCCCCGCCGCCACCCCCGGCCTGTGGGAGCTGCACCTCCGGGTTCGGGGGGAGGCCGGCGGCCAGACGGTGGAACGGAACGTCCACACCGCCTTCGCCTATGTCATCCCCACCGCCCGGCGCGCGGGGCCCGTGGCCGTCGTGTCCCGGAAGGGCCGGCTCACCCTGGAGGTTCCCGTGGAGGCGGCGGTGGCGGGGCGCTACGCCCTGCGCGCCCTCGTCCTGGGAAGGGACGGGAAGGGGGCGCTCCGGCCCCTGGCCCGCCTGGAGACGGCCGCATGGGTGGAGGCGGGACCGGGCAGCCTGCGGGCCGAGGTGGCCCCCGAAATGGTTCGGAAGGCCGGACTCCGGGGGCCCTTCGAGGTGCGGGAAGTCTGGCTCCTGGACCAGAGCCGCTTGCAGGTTCTCGAGAAGCCGTAAGGTTCACCCCGCGGAGGGGTGGAGGGGAGTGTTCGGGGGAAGGGATCCTTCCCCGCCGGCCCGCCCAGGGGGCGGGCCTCTTTTTTCAGGGCCGCTCTTCGCCGGAGAGGCCCTCGGGGGCCGGGGTCTCCAGCTCCTCCGGCCGCTCCTCCTCCGCCGGCGCGCCCGTCTTCCTCTGGAGGCGGCGTTGCCGCTTCTCCTCCTGTTTCTGGAGCCGTTTCAGCTCCTTCTGCCGCTTGTTGCCCCGATAGGCACCGGGATGGACCATGGCCGCCGCCTCCTTTCCGCCGTTCTCCTCCCATCATCGCCGGGGAGTACGAAAAAGGAAAGAGGGGCCTGGCGGCCCCTCCTTCGGTAGGGTCCCGAAAAGATCAGTCGCGCACGACGGAAACCTGCTCCGCCTGCGGTCCCTTGGCGCCGCGGGTCACCTCCAGGGTGACGCGCTGGCCCTCGGCCAGGGTCTTGAAGCCCGTGCCCAGGATGTTGCTGTGGTGCACAAAGGCGTCCTGCCCGCCGTCCACGGTGATGAACCCGTAGCCCTTCTTTTCGTCGAACCACTTCACGATTCCGTTGACCACGTTACACTCCTTGTCTCCGTACGACCTTCCAACAAACCGTTTGTCAGCGGGTGTACAGCTGCAGCCTACCACAGAAGGCCTCGCCGGTCAAGGGGCGGGGCGATGGGGTCAGCGAAGCTCAATCCGGGCGGGGAAGGCGGGGGAGGGCCTGGCCAGGAGGAAACCCTGGCCGTAAGGGACCTTCAGGGCCCTCAAGGTCTCCAACTCCTCCCGGGTCTCGATGCCCTCGGCGATGAGCTGGGCGTTGATGTTCCGGCCCAGGATGAGGAGGGAGGACACGAGCTCCTGCTTCAGGAGGTTTTGGTGGATGCCCTTGACGAGGCTCACGTCCACCTTGAGGTAAACCGGGCGCACGTGGGTGATGGTCTGGATGGAGGAGTAGCCGGTGCCCAGGTCGTCCAGGGCCACTCCGAAGCCCAGGGCGGTGTACTCCTCCATGAGGGCCCGGAAGGCGTCGTAATCCTCGATGGCGTGCCGCTCCGTCAGCTCCCAGACCACCTCGTGGGGGGTGAGACCGTGGCGGGCGAGGGACTCCAGCGCCGTCGCCCCTTTGAAGTCCGGGTCGTCCAGGGTGGAGGGGAGGGTGTTGATGAAGACCTTGGTACCCTTGGGCTTTCCGGCGGCGGCGGAGAGGGCGGCCCACTTGCAGAGGTTGTCCAGCTGGCGGCTCAGCCGGGACTGCCGGGCGAAGGTGAAGAGGGCCTCGGGCCACTCGTAGGGTGTTCCGGAGGGGCCGCGGGCCAGGGCTTCGTACCCCAGGACCTCCAGGGTCTCCAGGTGCACGATGGGCTGGAAGACCGAAGCGATGGCCTTGCGGGCCAGGATCTGCCGGAGTTCCAGCTCGTGTAGCATGAGCTCCGTCTCCTCCTGGCGTTGGGCGAGGGCCGCCGTTTCCTCGATGGCGCGGTGGACCTGCCGCTCAAAGCGCAGGAAGGGGTTGTAGTGGAGCATGCTGTAGCCCATGTTGAGGCTGAGGCCGGGCAGGTCGGCCACGGCGAGCTCCCCCTCCAGGGCCCCATAGAGGCGGCGGGCGATACGCTCCAGGGCCATCAGGGCGCCGTCGGAGAGGATGGCGTAGGGGGCGAAGACGCAGAACTGGTCGTCGAAGATCCCCCGCTGGCAGACCAGGAGCCGGCCGCCGAACTCCCGTTCGTTGAGGTCCTGGATGTGGAAGGCCGCCTGCTTCAGCACGCTCTCGTACCGCTCGAAACCGAAGACCGACTCCAGCCGCTCCAGGTCGGAGATCTGCAGGAGCACCACGCCGAGGAAGCGGTCCTCGGCCATGGTCTTCAGCCGTTCGAAGCAGGCGCCGTAGGCCGGAAGGCGCGTGTTGGCGTCGAAGAGGGAGGCCCGCAGGGCGACGAGCTCGTTGAGGGGATCTTTGCGGGAAAATTCCAACCGGCCGCCCTCCCAGACCATCTTATCAAGCGGGGGCAAAGGGTGCAACGGTTTGGGGGAGACGGGGGATTGAGGGAGAAGGGCGGCTGTGGTACACCGGGAGGCCAGCGCCAAAGGGGGAAGGGGTGCGGGACCCGAAAAGCCCAGGGGAAGCCAACCGGGAAGGGCCCATCCTGCTCCACCCGGGGCTTCCGCCCGGGAGGGCGGGGGAGGTCCTCTCCCCCCAGAACCTCGCCGGTGAACGGGAGACGGCACGCTTCGCCGTGGGCCTCTTCTCCGCCCTGGCGTTCCTGGAGGCGGAGGGGTGGCCCTTCCGGCCGGGACTCCGCTTCTGGGGGGTGGGCAGGGATGGCCTCCCCCTTCCCGCCGCCGCCGAAGCGGGCGCGCCCGAGGAAGCGCCGGCCCGGACCTTCGGCGCCCTCGTCCTTCGCCTCCTCTCCCCCCGGGGGACGCCGAGGGGGGCGGCGCCGCCCCTGCCCAGGAACCTGCGCCGGAGGGAGGCGTGGCGGGCCTTCGCCGGCCGGTGTGGGGAGGGCGGAGGGGGAGAGTTCCCCTGCCGGAGCCTTCTCCTGGGCCTCCTGGACATCGCCTCGTCCCTGGAGGCCCTGCCCCCGCCCCGCTGGTCCTACGGGGTCTTGGCGGACGGGGCGGGGTTGCGCCGAAGGCCGGGACTCCACCTCTACCCGGCGCAGGGCGGCTGGGAGGGAGAGGCCCTCCGGGCGGAGGCCCTCCTGCCCTCCGGCGGGGAGGGGCCGCTTCGCGCCGTCTCCCTCCAGGGGATTGCCCCCTATCCCCTGGCGGCTCTGGAACCGCTTCTCGCCCTCTGCCTGGGATCGGAGGAGGCGGCGAGGCGGTGGATGGGGGAGCGCCTCGGGTCGGAGGGGAAGCGCCTGGAGGAGGACCTCGCCGCCCTCCTGGGCCGGCGGGAGGAGGAGGGGTGGTGGCTGGACGGTGCGGAACGGTTGGATGCGGCGAGCCGGAAGGTCCTGCACGGCGCCGCCCGCACCGCCCGCAAGACGGTCGCCGGCGTTCTCTTCCATGGTCCCGGCCGATCCTCTCCCCTTGGCGTCCGGCTCCTCTGGCTCCCCCCCGTGGGGGAGGCGTGGTACCGGGACCACGCCGCCGCCTGCCTCGGGGCGGGGTGGCAGCCCCTCCTCGAGGTCCTGGAACGGGAGGGGACCCCGCCGCCCCGGGCGGGTGCCCCCCTCTTTCCTCCGCTGGAAACGGTCCTTCCCGCCGCCGAGGAGGCGGAGCCCCGCCCCGAAGAGATGGACCGGCGGACGCCCTCCCACCTCCTCCGCCGGGCGAAGCGCCTTCTGGCCGGGGGCCGGGAGGAGGCGGCCCGCTTCTGGGAGGGCCAGGCCTTCCTCTCGGCCGGGCAGCCCTCCCTGGCACTGACCCTCTGGAGGTCGGTGCCTCCCGGGGCGGTGGCGCCGGGGCTCCTTCCCCTGGGGCGGGCCCGGGCCTTCGGCGCCCTCCACGACTACGGCTCCCTCGCCCAGGTCCTCTTGGAGACCGAAGGCAAGGAGGAAACCTTTTCTCCCCCCGTGCGGGCGCTCCTGGCGATCCAGCGGGCCGTGGCCCTCTGGCTCGCCGGAAGGGCGGAGGAGGCCCGGAAGGCCTTGGAACGGGAGGAAAGGGAGGAGGCGGGAGGGGACGTTCCCCTGCTGCTCCTGGCCAACCTGGCCACCATCTGCCTGCGGTCCATGGACACGGAGGGAGCCGTACGGGCCCTGGACCAGGCCTTCGGCCGGATGGGCTCCGGAAGCGGCCCCTTCGCCCTGGCGGTTCTCCACCACCGCCGGGGGCTCCTGCGCCAGCTCCTGGGGGACCTCTCCGGGGCCCTGGAGGACCTGCAGGCGGCGCTGGGGCTCTCCCGGCAGGGGCAGCGGCGGGGGCTGGAGACGGGGATCCTCTGCGACCTGGGCAACCTCCTGAGGCGTTCCGGGCGGTCCCAAGAGGCGGAGGGCGCCTACCGGGCGGCCGAGGAGGGAGCCCTCGCCCTGGGTCTTTCCGCCGTGGCCCAGGCTGCCCGCTTCAACGGGGCCATCGTCATGCTGGAGAGGGGCCTGCCCCGGCGGGCCTTGCCGGTCTTCCAGGCGGCGCTTCGGGAGGACCTCTCGGCGAAAAACCCCCTCTACGCCGCCACCGACGCCTTCTACACGGGACTCGCCCTGGAGCAGATGGGGCGGTTTCCCGAGGCCCTGGAGGCGGTGGAACGCGGCCTCGCGCTGGCGGCCCGCGTGGAGGAGCCCCAGGTTCTGCACGAACTGCTGGTCCTCAAGGCCGACCTCCTCGTGGAAACGGGGGGCCAGGGGGCCCTCCGAAGCGTCCTGAGGAGGCTTTCCACCACCCCCTGGCCCTCCCTCGAGGCCGACGACCGCCTCTTCGAGGCGGCCCTTCTCGGCCCCCGGGGGGCGGCTTCACCCGCCGAGCGGGAGCGGCTCCTCGCCGAGGCGACCCCCTTGGGGCGGGCCTTCTGGTACCTGCACGAAGCGCCGCGGAGCGGGGCCCCCGAGGAGGCCCTCCGCCGGGCTCTGGAGGCCGCCCGAGAACTGGAAAGCCCGTACCTGGCCCTGCGGGCCCTCCGCCACCTGGCCCGCCGGGGGGCCTTCCCCTTCCTGGAGGAGGGGGACCGGGAGCGGTACCGGAGGTTCCTGGTGGAAAACGACGTGCGGGGCCCCGAACGGGACCTCCTGCCCCTGCTGGAGCCGCCGGGAGGGGTCGTGGAGGCGGCGCCGGCCCCCCCCTGCTCCTCGGACCTCTCCGTGCTGGAGGCGGCCCGGCGGGGGGATGGGGAGGCCCTGGAGCTGTTGGCCCGCCACCTCGGCGCCACGGTCTGCCTGGAGAGCGGCACCGGCGGGGTTCGCTTCGCCGGAGACGGGACCGCCGCCGGGCGCCGGGCCCTTCTGGAAGGGCGGGGGCGGCCGGGGATCGAGCGAACCGCCGAGGGGACACGGGTAGGAGCCGTGGACGGCATGGGTCGGTGGGTGGGGGTCTGGTTCCCCGCCGGCCGCTACCTTCCGGCGGAGGCCGAGACCCTTCTGGGCCTCTGGATCCGCCTCCTCCCCACCCTGCCGCCGCCTCCTTCGTCGGTGCCCACCCTTCCCCCCGTCCTCCGGGGCCTCCTGCTCACCCGGTCGCCCGCCATGGCCCCGCTGGTGGACCTGCTGGTGCGGGCGGCCCCCTTCCGGTTCCCCGTCCTGGTGACGGGGGAGCCGGGGACCGGCAAGGAGGTCTGCGCCCAGGCCCTGCACCTCCTCTCGCCCCGGGCGAAGAGGCCCTGGGTCCCCGCCAACTGCGCCAACCTCTCCCCCACGCTGGCCGCCAGCCTCCTCTTCGGCCACCGGCGGGGGGCCTTCACCGGCGCGGAGCGGGACCAGCCGGGGCTCGTGGAGGCGGCCCGGGAGAGCACCCTCTTCCTGGACGAGGTGGGGGAGCTGCCGTTGGAGGTCCAGGCCTCCCTCCTCCGGTTTCTCCAGGACGGCTCGTTTCTTCCCCTGGGGGAGGTCCGCCCCCGGGAAAGCGACGCCCGGATCGTCGCCGCCACCAACCGCGACCTGGCCGCCGCCGCCGAGGGGGGGCTCTTCCGGAGGGACCTCTTCCACCGCCTCAACGTCATCCGCCTGGAGGTACCCCCCCTGCGCCGGCGGCCCGAGGACATCCCGCTCCTCCTCAGCCACTTCCTGGAGCGGGCGGCGGCCTCCGAAGGCCTTCCGGTGCCCCGGGTCCACCCCGACCTCCTCCAGCGGCTGGGGGCCTACCCCTGGCCTGGAAACGTCCGGGAACTCCAGAACACCGCACGGGCTTTGCTGGTGGCCTCCCGGGGAGAGGCCCTTCTCCTTCCCCGCCACCTTCCCGCCTCCTTCGGAGCCGCGACCGCCCCCGCCGACTCTGGCCGGCTCGCCCGGGCCGTCCGGGAGGCGGAGGCGCGGGCCATCGCCCAGGCCCTGGAGGAGGCCGGGGGGCACCCCACGGAGGCGGCCCGCCTGCTGGGCCTGACCCGCCAGGGACTCTTCGCCAAGATGAAGCGCCTGGGCCTCCGCCGTTCCACCCCCGGGGGGCCCGCCTCCGCCGGTGGGGTATAATTCCCCGCCCGGAGGTCGCCATGGCGGAGGGCTGGTGGTTCGTATGGAGCGGGGACGGCGAGATCCGGCCTGCGCCGGAAGGCCGCGTCTCCGGCCTGGACCACGGATACCTGTACGGTGCGGCCCTCTACGAAACCCTGCGTACCTACCACGCCCGGCCCTTCGCCCTCTCCCGCCACCTGGCCCGGCTGGCCCGGGGAGCGGCCTGCACCGGCATGGGGGTCCTCCCCCTGGCGGAGATGGAAGGGGCCCTTCGGCGCCTGGCGGCCCTCCGGGCGCCGGAGGAGTCCTACCTTCGGATCACCGTGAGCTCCGGCGAAGGGCCGCCCGCCCCCTTCGGCACACCCCGCGGAACGGTTCGCTGGACGGCCCTGGCGGGCCCCCTTCCACCCCACGTGGCCGCCACCTACGAGCGGGGGGTGCGGTGCATCCTCTCCTCGAGGCCCCGCTGGAACCCCGGCGGCTTTGTCCCCGCGGTGAAGTTCTGCGCGAATGCCGACCTGTGGATCGCCAAGAGGGAGGCGGAGGCGCGGGGGGCCTTCGAGGCCCTCCTTCGGAACGCCGCGGGCTTCCTGGCCGAGGGGGCCAGCAGCAACGTCTTCCTGGTCAAAAGGAAGGTCCTGGTCACCCCCGACCTTCCCTCGGGGATCCTGGACGGGGTGACGCGGGAGAGCCTCCTCCGCCTGGCCCCCCGGGCCGGCGTCCCCGTGGAGGAGCGGCCGGTGGGGGTCGAGGAAATCTACGAGGCCGACGAGGTGTTCCTCGCCTCGACCCTCAAGGAGGTGGTCCCCGTGGTGGAGGTGGACGGCCGTCCCGTGGGCCGCGGAGAACCGGGCATGATCACCGACCGCCTTCTGGGCCTCTTTCAGGAAGAGGCGCTGGAGGCCACTTCCGGAGGAGCACCATGACCTCTCGCCTGCCTGCGCGCCTTTTCATTCTCCTAGCTCTCCTCCTCCTTTCGGCCGGGCTGTGGGCCATCGGCCCCCGGGAGGAGGCCCCCTCCCCTCCCGAACTCCGCACCGCCGTCTCGGCCCAGCCCTCCCCCCTTCTTGCTCCGGGGGAAGGGCGTCTGGTGGTGACCCTCGAGATCCCCACCGGCTACCACCTCTTCGGCGGCAAGGACCTTCGGGTCACCGTCTCCGGGAACCGGCCCGGTCTCTTCGGGGTCCCCCTCTACCCGCAGGGGGAACGGGAGGAGGGGTTGGAGGTCCTTCGGGGGAAGGTGGCGGTGGCGGTTCCCGTTCGGTTGCCCCGGGACTTTAAGGGCCCCTTGGTCGGGGAAGTGGTCGTTGCCTGGCAGGGGTGCCAGGACTTCGGGGAGAAGGTCTGTTTTCTGCCCAGCCGCGACCGGGTGGCCTTCTCCCTCCCGGTGAAGGCGGCGGCGGAGCCGGCGCCGCCCCCCGCCCCCGCTCCGGGGCCGCCGACGGCACAGGAGGCCGCTCCCCCTTCGCCACCCCCCGTGGAAGAGGCGCAGGCTCCCCCCCCGCCGCCGGCGCCGGCCGCCCCGGAGGGCGGGGCATCCTCCGCCGCCGACCGCTTCGGGCGCGCCGCCCGGGAGAACGTCCCCCTGGCCCTCCTGATCGCCTTTGTCTTCGGCCTCCTCTCCAGCCTGACCCCCTGCGTCTACCCGGTGATCCCCATCACCGTGGCCTACATCGGATCCCGCAGCGAGGGGAAGGGCCGGTGGCGGGGCTTCACCCTCTCCCTCGCCTTCGTTCTGGGGCTCAGCCTGGTCTACGCCACCCTGGGGGCCTTCTCCGCACGGGCGGGCCGTACCCTCGGATCCCTCACCCAGACCCCGTGGGTGGGCGTACCGCTGGCGGCGGTCTTCTTCCTCCTGGCCCTCTCCCTCTTCAACCTCTTCGAGTTCAAGACGCCGGCGGCCTTCACCAACCGCATCGAGAGGACCAAACAGAAGAGCGCCACCGGCGGCTACGCCGGGGCCTTCCTCATCGGCGCCCTCTCGGGGCTTGTGGCCAGCCCCTGCATCGGGCCGCTGATCCTGGCCATCCTGGTGGTGGTGGCCTCCACCGGGTCGGCCCTCCTGGGGTTCCTCTACCTCTTCGCCTTCGCCCTCGGCCTGGGGGTCCTCTTCCTCGTGCTCGGCACCTTCTCGGGGGCCCTGGCGAGCCTCCCCCGCTCCGGCGGGTGGATGGACGGCGTCCGGGTCTTCTTCGGCGCCCTGGTCCTGGCCGCCGCCTTCTACTTCGGCGGGGTGTACCTGCCCCGTCCCGCCTTCCTGCTGGCCGCCGGTCTCGCCCTGGGCTTCGTCGCCGGCTTCCTCCTCTTCGGCGCCCACCGGCACTTCCTGCTTCCGGCGGCCCGGGTCCTGGGCCTCCTCCTCTCGGCGGCGGGCCTCCTGGCGGTCCTCCCCCTTCTGCCCCCGGCCCCCGCCACCGTTTCCCACGCGGAAAGAGGATGGCGGACGAGCCTTCCGGAGGGCCTCCGGGAAGGAGCCGCCCGGGGCCTCCCCGTCCTCCTGGACTTCCGGGCCGACTGGTGCGTGGCGTGCGTGGAGCTGGAGAAGAAGGCCTGGCCCGACCCCGCCGTGGAGGCCCTCCTTCGCCGGGTGGTGGCCGTGCGGCTGGACATGACCCGGAACACGGAGGAGGACGCCGCCCTCCAGCGGAGGTTCGGGGTGAAGGGGCTGCCCACGGTGATCCTCCTCTCGCCCTCCGGGGAGGAGCGGGGGCGCTTCACCGGTTTCAAGGCTCCCGCCGATCTGGTACGCTGGATGGAGCCGCTGCTGCCGGAGACTCCGGGGGGAAGCCCCCAGGCGCCCTGAGCCTCCCGCCCGGAACCTTCTCCGGAGGAGGTGCCGCCGTGCGCCCGTTGGTCTTTCTCCTTTCCGTTTCTCTCCTCTGGACCCTGGCCCTCGCCGCCCAGAAGGCCTCGGGGTTCGTCCTGACCTCCCCGGCCTTCGGGATGGGTTCTCCCATTCCCCGAGTCCACACCTGCGACGGGGAGGACCGCTCCCCCCCCCTCTCCTGGTCGGGCCTTCCCGCGGGTACCCGCGCCCTGGCGCTGGTCTGCGACGACCCCGACGCCCCCGTGGGGACGTGGGACCACTGGGTCCTCTACAACATTCCCCCCGACCGGACGGGCCTTCCGGAGGGGATTTCCTCCGGGGAGCGGCTCCCCGACGGGAGCCTCCACGGCCTGAACTCCTGGAAGAGAACCGGCTACGGGGGGCCCTGCCCGCCGCCGGGGAAGCCCCACCGGTACTTCTTCCGCCTCTACGCCCTCGACGGGCCGGTGGCACTGCCGCCCCGGGCGACCAAAGCCCAGCTCCTCGAAGCCATGAAGGGCCACGTCCTCGGAGAGGCGGAGTGGATGGGGACGTACGGCCGCTAGGGGGGAAGGTCAGCTTTCCAGGCCGCTCCAGGGGGTCGCCGGAGGTTCGGCGAGGCCGTGGGCCTCCCGGTACTCCCGCTCCAGCTCCTCCAGCCGGAAGCGGTCGAGCCCCGATTGGCGGAGGAACTCCTCCCGGAGGCTCCCGTCCCCCGTCTCCAGGATCCGAGGGAGGACGTTGGTGAGGTAGTCGCCTTCGCGCTTGACGTCCTCCAGGGCCGAGGCGAAGGCCCCCTCCGGTACCGGCCCCTGCCATCCCTCCCGCTGGCGCAGTTCCCCCTCCACGTCCCGCTGGAGAAGCCGGACGTGGACGGGGTTCTGGAGGTCGAAGTAAAACTGCCGCAGCCGGGAGCGGATCCGCTCGAAGAGGAACCGTTCGGCCGCTTCCCGGCGGACCAGGGCCTCCAGGTCGGCGGTGACCTCCTGCAGGCTCTTCTCCCCCTGCTCCACCGCCCGGAGTCCCTCTTCCAAGGCCGCCACCTTCTGGCGGCCGAGGCGGAGGATGTAGGGGTTTTCCAGCACCGGCGCCACCACCAGGCGGTGGAAGAGGCCCGGCTCCACCGATTCCAGTTCCCGCCGGTTTCCCAGGACCGACCGCACCTTGCCCTCGGTGACGGTGGCGTGCTCCATGAAGGCCAGCTCCGACACCACCGCCGTGGCGTTGTCCAAGCGGTCGAAGTAGGTGATGACCTCGGAGAAGACCTCGAAGGCCGCCGTATCGCCCGTCTCGGCCATGCGCTCGTCCAGGACCCTCCCCGTGTCCAGGAGCACCTGCTCGAAGCCGTTGTCCCGGTGTTCGATGGCCTCCTGCTTGCAGGCGAGGAGCCGGGCGATCTCCCGGGGGCCCACGACCTCGTGGGGAGGTCGGCTGGAGAGGAAGAGGCCCTCGAAGATCTCCCGGGTCTTTCGGAGGTAGTCGGGCTCTAAGGTCCGGGCGGCCGGGACGGCGGGAATGAGCCCGTCGAGGGTGTCGAAGAGGCTCCGGGGCAGACCGTGCCGCGTGGCCAGGTTCCTGAGGGAGTTGAGGCGGGCGGCGGCGGAGGGGTCTCCTCCCGTCTCCAGGAGGCGAAGCAGGACGTCCTTGTACTCGTCCACGATGGAGCGGTTGGCCTCGTCCTTGTAGAGGATGTCCACGGCGATGCGGCGCCGCTGGTACTCGGGGATCCCCAGCTCCTCCGCCAGGGGGGCGACGAAGCGCTCCTGGCTCTCGCCCCAATCCCGCTCCCGGCGGTAGTACCCCCGTACGAAGTCGTAGAAGCGCTGGTGGAAGCGGTTCACCAGGCGAAGGAGGAGGAGGGTGGCGTCGGGTTCCGCAAGTTCCTTCAGGATCTCCGAGAGAAGCCCCGCGTCGTCCAAGGCGGCGGGGCGGTCGCTCCGCTTGAGGACCCGCCCCAGGGTCTTGAGGAGGAGCTCCTGGGTCCTCCGCACGGAGTAGGGCCAGGGAACCTTCACGAGAAAGAAGGTGTTGGCCAGGGCGTTGCCGTCGAGGAAGAGGTTTTCGTAGCTCTGGAAGCCCGAAACCTGGGAGGTGAAGCGAAGGCCGCCCCCCTCCGCCGGGAAGGTGCCGAAGAAGACCAGGCGGTTCTTCACCTCTTTTTGCCCCAGGTCCTTCAGCGGCATGGGGGAGCCGAACATGTACTCGGAGACGGCCCCCCCCGTCCCCGAAAAGGCGATCCCCCGCCCGTCGAGCTTGAAGTACATCCCCGCCAGGAAAAAGGAGGCCTCCCGCCCCTCCGGGGTCTCCCGGAGTTCGTAGAAGGGCGCCGCCAGGAGGCGGCTTCCCGCCAGCGTGGCGTAGAAGTCGATGGTGTCGGTGATGGAACCGTGGACCCGGACGTCCTTCAGCACCGTCTTCTCCCGCGCGGCGATTCTACCAGATCGGCGGCTGGACCCGCCGGCAGGCTTCCCCGGCGGTGCTCCTCGATCTCAATCCTGATCCTCCGGCCTTCTCAGATATGAGATTCTCGGGGGTCCCCCCAAGGCCTGGAGGGTGAATGAAATAGCATTCATAAGAAATATAGTTTGCCTTTTTTCTCCCCAGCCAGGACCCCCCTGGCACCAACCCTGCAAAGAGGAGGGCGAGTGTGAAAAGGAGGGTTCGGCCATGAAACGGAATCTGACCTTGCTCGGGACCTTCGCCCTGGCGCTGGCGGCGCTGGTTCTGGCCGTCCCCCCCTGGGCTCAGTGCAACCTCAACTACGGCGTGATCAACGCCATCAGCGGCGGCCAGCTCGAGGTTCGCGGGACGCTGGACGATGGAAGCGGCACGGGGACCATCGTCACCAAGTTCTGGATGGAAGGGCTCTCCAAGACCTTCCATTCGGGTAGCCTTCCCAGCACCTGGCAGGCCTTCCCCTGGGGGCAGGACAGCTACTACATCTGGAGCGACTGGAGCTGGGTCGGCGGCATCCCCGCCTGCCCGCCCGCCGACCGGCGGACCCTCTTCCTCTACTCCATCGCCAACGACGGGGCCGGCCAGTACCTGCTCGCCAGCACCGACTTCCGCCCCTACTACGAGTCCTGGGACTTCGACGCCATTACCAACGGCGACGGGGCGCTGGGGCCCAACACCATGACCCCCAAAGCCATCCCCGTCCCCGCGGTGTCCCTGCTCCCCTCGCCCGCCAGCTCCGATGTGGTCACCGTGGGCCTGGCCTGGGGCGGGCTCTCCGACCTCTACGGCTTCTACGACAGCCGGCCCGCCTCCCCCCTGCTCACCGGCATCGCCGTGCGCTACATGCAGGCCAAGGATGCCCCCGATTCCTTCCGGACGGCCGACTGGATGCTGGCCTCCTTCGTGGATTTCCAGCAGACCGGTGGCGACCCCGGCCGTGCGGTGGTGCAGCTCCCCGCCGCCCCCGGACTCAAGATCTACGTGGCCCTCTCGTTGGTCTTCGACGGCGGGAAGCCGGGCATCGGATCCGCCGGCCCCACGGAGACGGAGTTCGTGGGGGCCCCGGTGCTGGTTCCCGCCACCGAGGCGCCGCGGAAGTCGCCGCCCCGGCCGCGGGTCCGGTAACCCTTCGCGTTCCCATCCCTCCCTCCCACCCCACCCGGCCGGCCCCCTGGGCCGGCCCTCGTTTCGGGGAGGAGGAGTCCCAGGAACTAGGCGCCCCACCGCTGGGCCACGTAGCCTTCGAGAATCTCCTCGAAGCCCTGGGCCAGCTCGTCGTAGGTTCCCTGGAGGGTGGTGAAGGGTTTTCCGTCCACGTAGACGGGGCACTTGGGGGCCTCGCCGGTACCGGGAAGGCTGATGCCGACGTCGGCGGCCTTGGATTCGCCGGGGCCGTTGACCACGCAGCCCATGACGGCCACGGTGAGGTTCTCCACGCCGGGGTAGCGCCGCCGCCAGTCGGGAAGCCGCTCCTTGAGAAAGGCGTCCACCCGCTGGGCGAGGCGCTGGAAGGTGGTGGAGGTGGTCCGCCCGCACCCGGGGCACGACGTGATGGAGGGTGCGAAACGCCGCAGGCCCAGGGCCTGGAGGAGCTCCAGGCAGGCGTAGACCTCCTCCCGCCGGTCGCCGCCGGGGCGGGGGGTCAAGGAGATGCGGATGGTGTCGCCGATGCCCTCCGCCAGGAGGACCGCCATGGGGGAGACGGACCAGACGAGGCCCTTGAGGCCCATCCCCGCCTCCGTGAGGCCGAGGTGAAGGGGCTGGCGGCTCCTTCCGGCGAGGTCCCGGTAGAGGGCCACCAGCTCCGAGGGCCGGCTGGTCTTGCAGGAGAGGACGATCCGGTCCTCCCCGAGGCCCGACCGGACGGCCAGTTCCGTGGATTCCAGCGCCGAGAGGACCATGCACTCCGCCAGGACCTCCTCGGAGCTCTTCCCCAGGTTCCCCTGGGCGTTCTCCTGCATCTTCTTGAGGACCAGCTCGGGGTTGAGGGACCCGGCGTTCACCCCGATCCGGACGGCCTTTCCCCGGTCGGCGGCCACCTTGCAGATGGTGGCGAACTGCTCGTCCCTCCGCCTTCCCTGGCCCACGTTCCCCGGGTTGATGCGGTACTTGTCCAAGGCTTCGGCGCAGGCGGGGAACTGGGTGAGAAGGATGTGGCCGTTGTAGTGGAAGTCGCCGATGAGGGGGGCCTCGATCCCGGCGTCCCGAAGGCGCTTTCGGATCTCCGGGACCGCCCCGGCGGCCTCGGGGGTGTTGACGGTGATCCGCACCATCTCGGAGCCCGCCCGGGCGAGGTCGGCACACTGGGCAGCGGTGGCGGCGGCGTCCGCCGTGTCGGTGTTGGCCATGGACTGGACCACCACCGGAGCCCCGCCCCCCACCTGGAGGGGGCCCACCCGCACCCCGATGGAGTCCCGCCGGGGTTTCCACGTCTTCTGGTCCATCTGCGCTCCTTTCCCCCGGACCGGGGTAACGCCACCCAGGGGCCCCGCCTTCCCGGAGGGGGCCCGTCCCACTGTACCTTCGGCCCCCAGAGGCGGCAAGCGGTTCCCCCTCCTCCGGGGAAGGGCCCCTGGGGTAGACTGGGCCTCCGGGAGGGGACGTGAAGAACGGCGGAAGGTTCCTGGCGGGGGCGGCGCTCTTGGGGTGGGGGATCTGGATCTTCCGGAAGGGCCTGCGGGCGCCCTTCGTACCCCCCTGCCCCCCGGCGGACCTCGTGGCCGTGGGAGGGGCGGCGGGGGGCCTCCTCCTGGCCCTCGCCCTGTCGTTCTTCCATGACCGGGCGGCGGCCCCCACGGCCCTCCTGGGGGGGACGGCGGCCTCCCTGGCCCTGGCCCTCCGGCCGGGGGCCTACGCCGGCCCCTTCTTCCTCGCCTTTCTTCCGGTGGTCCTGCCCTGCCTGGCGGCGGCCTGGCTTTGGAAGGCGCCGGGGGAAGAAACCGCGGGGCGGAAAAAGTCGTAGGAACGTGAGACGGGGGGAAGAAACGGCTCTCTCTTCCCCGCGGCCCACTCTTCGGGGAGGATTCCATGCGAAAGACGACCTGTACCCTGGCGCTCCTGACCGTCCTGCTGGCCCTTTCCGCCCGGGCGGAGGGGAGCGCCACCCACCTCATGCGTCTGGCGGACGTTCACGGCGACAAAGTGGTCTTCACCTACGAGGACGACCTGTGGATCGCCCCCCTCTCCGGCGGGGAGGCCGTCCGGCTCACCCGGGACGACGGAGCGGAGCGCTACGCCAAATTCAGCCCCGACGGGACGAAGATCGCCTTCACCGGCCAGTACGACGGAGGGACCGACGTCTACGTCATGGATGCATCGGGGGGGGTGCCCAAGCGGCTCACCTACCACCCGGCGGCGGACGTGGTGGTGGACTGGACCCCCGACGGGAAATCCATTCTCTTCCGCTCCCGAAGGGAGTACCCCTTCCGGGGGGAACAGCTCTACACCGTTTCGGTCTCCGGGGGCCCCGAGGTGAAGGTTCCGGTGGACCGGGCGGGGCTCGCCAGCCTCTCCCCCGACGGCAAGAGCCTGGCCTACTGCCGGCTCTCCACGGAGAACGCCACCTGGAAGCGCCACCAGGGCGGGGACGCCCAGGAGATCTGGATGGGCTCCCTGGATAAGGGGGATTTTCGGGTGATCGCCCCCTGGAAGGGGATCGACAACTACCCCATGTGGCAGGGGGAAGCCATCTACTTCGCCTCCGACCGGGAGGCGGGGACCGTCAACCTCTTCCGGTACGACCTCCGCACCGGAACCGTTCGCGCCCTCACCCACTACACCGACATGGACGTGAAGTACCCCTCCCAGGGGCCGGGGGTCCTCGTCTTCCAGTACGGGGAGCGGTTGCACCTGTTGGACCTCGCCACCGAGCAGGTCCGGGCCCTGGACATCCGCATCCCCAGCGACCGGGTTCCCGTCCGGGAGGAGTGGGTGGACGTCAAGGCCGGGACGGGCCGCTTCGGCCTCAGCCCCGACGGGAGCCGCCTCCTGATGGAGTTCCGCGGGGAGGTGCTCTCCATCCCCGTGGACAAGGACAAGGGCCGCCCCTACACCCTCTCCTTCGGCTCGGCTTCCCGGGAACGGGAGCCGGTCTATTCTCCCGACGGCAAGTTCGTGGCCTTCCTCTCGGACCGGAGCGGCGAGGAGGAACTCATCCTGGCCGATCCCCGAGGGGAGAAGCCCGCCCGAAGCCTCACTTCTGGAGGCCAGGGCTACCGCCTGGCCCCCGTCTGGTCTCCCGACTCCCGCTGGCTCCTCTTCGCCGACAAGTTCATGCGCCTGAACCTGGTGGAGGTCTCCACCGGAAAGACCACGGTGGTGGACCAGGGGGAGTACGACGACGGCTGGGACCGCTGGGGGATCCAGGATTACGCCTTTTCCCCCGACTCCCGGTGGATCGCCTACACCAAGAAGCTGGAGAACACCCACGAGGCGGTCTTTCTCTACTCCCTGGACCAAGGCCGCTCCACGGCGGTGACCGACGGCTTCGTGAACGCCTGGAGCCCCTCCTTCGACCCCAAGGGGCGCTACCTCTACTTCCTCTCCCACGACGCCTTCCACCCCGTCATGGGGACCGTGGGCCAGGACCACGTCTTCCTGGACATGGCCACCCCCAAGGTGGTCCTCCTGAAGGCCGGAATGCCCTCGCCCTTTGCCCCCCAGGATGAGGCCGTGCCGGAGAAGGAACCGGTGGCGGCCAAGGCCAAAGGGGCGGCGGGCCCCTCCATTGACGTGGAGGGGATTTCGGGCCGCATCCTTCCCGTGCCCGGCGTGCAGCCCGCCAACGCCTTCCGCCTGGAGGCCACCGAAAAGGGTTTTCTCTACCTCGTAAAGGAAAAGCCCGAGTTTCTCAAGTACCAGACCGTCACCGACCGGAACACCGACGGGCTCACCCTCTTCGCCTACGACCTGGAGGAGAAGAAGGCCGAGTCGGTCCGGGAGGGCGTGGAGAACTACCACCTCTCCGCCGACGGCAAGAAGCTGGTCGTCCGTTCGGGCGGAACCTTCACCGTCCTCGACGTGGGGGGAAAGGACAAGGGGAAGGCGGTGGACCTCTCCGCCGTGAAGATCCGCCTGGACCGCCTCCAAGAGTTCGGCCAGATCTTCGACGAGGCCTGGCGCATCGAACGGGATTGGTTCTACGACCCCAACCTCCACGGCGTGGACTGGAAGGGGGTCGGCCAGCGGTACCGGGCCTTCCTCCCCGACTGCGGAAACCGGAGCGACCTCAACTACCTCATCGGCGAGATGATCGCCGAGCTCAACACCGGACACACCTACGTCTACGGCGGCGACCTGGGCGACGGGCCTCGGCGGGTCGCCACGGGGCTCCTGGGGTGCGACTTCGACTACTCCGGCCCCTACCCCCGCATCGTCCACATTCTCCCCTCCTGGCCTTGGAGCGAGGAGACCCAGTCGCCCCTGGCCGCCCCCGGCCTCCCCGTCCGGGAGGGGGACTACCTCCTGGCGGTGAATGGCGAGGAGGTTCGCTCCTCGGACAACGTCTACCGCTTTCTCGAGAACCGCGCCGGCCAGACGGTGGTCCTCTCCGTCAACGACCGGCCCTCCCTGCAGGGGGCCCGCTCGATTGCGGTCAAGGCCCTGCGAAGCGAGCAGCCCCTTCGGTACCGCGAATGGGTGGAACGAAACCGAGCCTACGTGGACCGCGTCTCCAAAGGGACGGTGGGCTACGTCCACCTGCCCGACATGATGGAAGACGGCCTGGTGGAGTTCGCCCGCTACTTCTACCCCCAACTGGGTCGGAAGGCCTTGCTCATCGATGCCCGCTACAACGGCGGCGGCTTTGCCAGCGGGATGGTCATCGACCACCTGGAACGCAAGGTCTGGTCCGCCAGCCAACCCCGGGAGGGAAAGCCCTCTCTCAACCCCGAGGCGGCCTTCGCCGGTCCCTACGCCCTCTTGGTGAACGAGGACACGGGGAGCGACGGCGAGCTTTTCTCCGAAGCCATCAAGATCAAGGGGCTGGCCCGGATCTTCGGCGTGCGGACCTGGGGCGGCTCCTTCGGCATCGAGCCCCACGAGGACCTGGTGGACGGGGGGACGGTGACGCCGCCGCAGTACGGCCTCTACGGGCTGGACCGGCGCTGGCTCATCGAAGGACGGGGGGTGGACCCCCACGTGGAGGTCCAGAACCTTCCAGGAGAGGTCCTTCAGGGCAAGGATGCCCAGCTCGACGCCGCCCTTGCGTACCTTTTGGAGATGGCCGCGAGCCAGCCGGACCTTCCCCCCCCGCCGCCACCCTACCCCAACAAGGCCCGCCCCCAGGGCTCCGACCTCACGGGCCCCTGAAGGCCGGAGGAGACCGGGGCTTGGAGCCGAGGCCGGCCCGCAGGGGCCGGCCTCCCTTTTCCCCCCCTGCCCTTTCCCCCCGGGGCGGTGGAGGATGGGTTCGCCAGAGGCACGGCGGAAAAGAGGCCTTCGATGGGCACGCGGGGGCGATGGCCTGGGCCTTTTCAGGATTCGGCGCCCGCATCTTCGACGTACCGAAGTGCGCCTCCGGTGCGGTCGCCCCGCTTTCCTCGCCCAAGGCCCGGTCCTCCGGCCGGACTTTCACCCTCCGCTTTGCTCCGGGCGAAAGCCAAACAACCGTGACCTATGCGGGAATCCTTTGCGGGCCGGCCTTTTGGCGGAGAGAGAGGGATTCGAACCCCCGTTACGGTTTCCCGTAAACCTGATTTCGAGTCAGGCGCCTTCGACCTCTCGGCCATCTCTCCGCGCCTTGCGTACACTATACCTGAAGGGGCACCCGGGAAGGAAGGGGCAGCGGGTCCCTTCGGCGGGGGGCGGGCTGGGTGTACCTTGTGGGGAGGAGGTGGGCCACATGGGCGTTCGTTTCGGAAGGAGCGGAAGGTGCCCCGGGAGAGCGGCGATCTTGCTCGTCCTCCTCGCCGCCGCCGGGTGCGCCACGTCACGGCCGGCTCAAGGACCGGAGGCCGCCGCGGCCGCTGGGGCCCCCCGCCTCTTTTTTGTGGAGGGGCCCGCCGGTCCCCTTTGGGTGGACGACGGGGGAACGGGGGGGCTTCCGGTGGTCTTCGTCCACGGCCTGGGAGGGGACCACGAGGTTTGGAGGGCGCAACTGGACCACCTCCGGAGGACCCGGAGGGCGGTGGCCCTGGACCTCAGGGGCCACGGACGCTCCTCTCCCTCTGCCGACCCCCTGGCCTACGCTCCGCAGGATTTGGCGGAGGACGTCCACGCGGCCATGGGGGCGCTGGGGATCCCGAGGGCGGTGCTGGTGGGCCACAGCCTGGGCGGGGCGGTGATCGCCGCCTTCGCGGAGCGCTACCCCGAAGAGGCGGCGGGGCTCTTCTTCGTGGACTCCATCGGGGCCCTGAACCGCCTTCCCCGCGGCCCCCTGGAGTCCTGGCTGGAGGGCTTCGGGGAGGAGAGCTACGACACCTTCTGGCCCTCCTGGCTCTCGGAGATGCTGGCTCCCGCTCCGCCGGAGGTCCGGGAGCGGGTTATGGCCCGCTTTGCCGCCACGCCGCGGCCGGTGGTGGAGGCGGCCATCGTCGCCGCCACCCACTTCGACCCGGCGGCGGCCCTTCAGGCTTACGAGGGACCTCGGATGGCCGTGGTGACCCCCCAGAACACCCTTCCCCACAGCCTCCAGAACGTCGTTCCCGGCCTCCATGCCAAGGTTGTGGAGGGGGTGAGCCATTGGCTCATGATGGACCGGCCGGAGGAGTTCGACGCCCTGCTGGACGCTTTCCTGGAGACGGTCCGGTGAGGGGGCGGGCCGCGGCCCTGGCGATCCTGCTGGTCCCCTCTCTTTCCCTCGCCACGGCGGCCGGAACCCGGGGGTGGACGGTGGGGGTTCCGGCGGAGCCCACCTTGGCGGCTTCCCTCCTCCGCGTGGCGGCCTCTCTCCTCGGCATCCTCCTGCTGGCGGCGGGGGCCCGGCTGCCCCGGTTCACCGCCTCGGTCCTATTCCTGGCGGTGGGGCTTCCCCTCGGCTACGCCCTGGCGGCAGAAGACTCCTACCTGCTGGCGCTGGCCCTCTCCCTGGCCTTTGCCGCCCTCCTTCTCCTCCCTTTCCTCTTCCTGCCCCGCCTCGGGGGAGCGCTCCTGGCCTTCTGGGTTCCTCCGGCCCTCTACGCCGCCTGGGTCCTCCACGGGGGCGCCCTCTGGCCCAGACCGGTGCCCTTCTTGGCCCTTCTGGCCGCCGGAGCCTTGGCGGGGGCCCTCTTCCCCCGATGCGCCGTGGCGGCCGCCGCCGCCGGCCTGGGAACCCTCTCGGTGGCCTTCGCCCTTCCCGGTGTCCGCGACGTGCGGGCCGGCTCGATCCTCTTCGCCGCCGCCCTGCTCTGGAACCTCCTCCTGATCCTCTGGTTGACACCCTTCCCTCCGGCCTGGATCGAAGCGCCCCCCGACCGGCGGCGCCGCCTCTTCCGGGAGTGGAGGGGGGCCCTGGCCGGAACGGCGGGGGCGCTGGCGGCGGGGGTCCTGCTGTTGCTCCTTCTCCTGCCCGCCCCCTCACCTTCCTCCGCCGAGGGTAGCCGGCGCCTGGAGCGCCTGGGGAAGAGCGGCGCCTTTTCGAAAGGAACCCTTCTTCTCGCTCCCGAGGACGGGGCCTACCTCTGGGGCCGCCCCCTCGCCCCGGCCCTTCTCCTCCCCCGGCCCGGAGCGCTGGGGCGCCTCGCCCTGCCGCTGGGTTCGTCGTCGCCCCTCCGGGAGGTCCACCGGATGCGGGCGGTGAAGGAACCCCCCGAGATCTCCCGCATGGAGCGAGCGGCGGAGATCACCGCCAAGGCCTTCGCCGCCGCCCTCCCCCGGATTCGCCCCGGGGGGCGGGAGGAGGAGGTGGAGGAAGCGGTGCTGGAGACCTTCCGGTGGGAAGGGGCTTCGGGGCTGGCCTTCCCCCCGCTGGTGGCGGGGGGAACCCACGCCGTCCTGCCCCACTACGATGCCAACCGGGGCCCGCTGGAGAAGGGCTTTCTGGTCCTGGACATCGGATGCACCGTGGAAGGGTACGCCGCCGACCGGACCCGGACCTACCCGGTGGGACCCGTGACCCCCGCCATGCGGACCCTCTTCGAAACGGTCTTGAAGGCCAAGCACGCCGCCGAGGCCGCCGCCCGGCCCGGCGTCCCGCTGCGGGAGGCGGACCGCGCCGCCCGGGAGGTCATCTCCCGGGCCGGTTTCGGCCCCTATTTCATCCACGGCGTGGGCCACACGGTGGGCCTTAACGTCCACGACGTCCCCGCTCCCCTCCTCCGGGAGAACATGGTGGTGACGCTGGAGCCGGGCATCTACATTCCCGAAGGTTCCCCGCTGGGGCCCGCCTTCGGCGGCTTGGGGGTGCGGGTGGAAGACACCTACGTCGTGGCGGCGGAGGGGGTCAGGGTCCTCGCTCCCTATCCCGAGGACCCGGCGGGGATTCTGGAGGAGCGGCCGGCTTCTCCGTAGGGCTGTCCACCCCTTCGCCTGAAAGGCGGCGGATCCTGGAGCGCAGGGCTTCCAGGGCCTCCTCTCCGTCCCCGCCCCACCCCTCTTCCTTTCGCCTCCTGCCGAAGGCCAGCTCCACGAGGTCCCGGCGGACGGCGGAGACCGCGGAAGGCGGGAAGGCCCTTCCGCGGAGGCCGCTGAAGGGAAGGCACGCCAGGGCGGAGCGGGGGATGCGCCCTTCCGCCACCTCGCTTTGGAGGCGGGAGAGGATCCACCTCCGCTCCGCGGCCCACAGGAGGGGGAAGAGGGCGGCCAGTCCAAGGCCTCCCGCCCAATGGATCAGAAGGGCCACCACCACACCGGGGGCGGCCAGCGAAGAGAAGAAGTTGTGGAGGAAATGGAAGCCGACGGCGGCGGCGAAACCCATGGGGGGGAAAAAGAGGAGGGCCAAAGGGTTCCGGGCGTTCACCCGGGCCAGCCCGAAGCCGATGCCCGTGAGGGCGGTGAAGAGGGAGTGGTTCAGCATGAAGCCGAAGTTGCGCAGGGTGAAGACCACCGCCCCCAGCCCGGCGCCGCCCTCGTGGAGGGCCCCGGCGAAGTAGAAGAAGTCCTCGACGAAGGAGAAGCCCACCCCCACGGCGGCCCCGTAAACCAGGCCGTCGAGGACGTCGTCGAACTCCCGTGCGTACAGCAGGACCACCAGGACCAACGCCGCGGCCTTGGCCGCCTCCTCCACCGGAGGGGCCAGGAGGACGGCGGAGAGAAAGGCCCCTTCCCGGGGGCCCCAGAGGGCGGTGAGGGCCGGCCCCGCCGCCGATTCCAGCAGGCAGGAGAGGAGGACCGCCGGAAGGGCTCCCCAGCAGGCACTGAGAAAAACCGCCCAAAGGGGCTCCCGCTCGTACCGGTCGGAGAACCAGACGAGCAGCAGAAGGCCCAGGGAGAGGGGGATATTGATGGCCAGGTACAAGAGGAGGGCCAGCCCTTCCATTTCAGTGCCTCCCCGAGAGGGCCTGGGCCAGGGCCCGGATGTGGCGGTCGTCGGAACCGCAGCAACCGCCGAGAAGCCGGAAGCCGAAGCGGGTGCGGAGCAGGAGAAGCCCGGCGGCGAAGGCTTCGGGGCTTTCCTCCTCCAGGGTTTCCCGGCCGTCCAGCACTTCGGGGGGGAGGGGCGAGGTATTGGCCTGGAGGCCCGAGAGTCGGGAAAGGAGGGAGGGAGAACGCTCCAGCGCATGCTCCACCGCCGAGAGGGCGACGGTGGGGTGGACGCAGTTGAGCATGTGGAGGAGGGGCGGGGGATGGGCCTCCCCGTCGAGCCGGGCCACCGCCTCGTGGAGGGGGGTTCCGTCCAGCAGGTGCCCCGAAGGCCGGACGATCCAGCTCACCAGGTAGGGGAGGCCCGTGCGGCCCATGGCCCGCGAGAGCCCCAGCGCCTCCGAAAAGGCGCACTGGGTGGCCGCCTGAAAGCCGTCCACGCCGGCGGCGGCCAGGGCTTCGGCCTGGGGGGCGTGGAAGCGTTCCGCCTGGGAGGTCCCCAGGGCCTCCGCCGGGCGGTAGGCGTCCCCGCGGCTTCCCATGAGCCCCAGTACGAAGACCCGGTCCCGAGGGGAGAGGAGGCCGCGCAGGAGGGAGACGCTGGCCTCCTGGACCTCGCGGAAGGGAAGGCCCGCCGCGGCGAGGCGCTCGGGGTTGGCGCGCCAGGTGGGGGTGAGGAGGACGAGGGGAAGGGAGGCCTCCCGGGCGGGGCGGAGGTACCCCCGGTAGATCCCTTCCAGCGCCCGGCGGCCCTCTGGGCGGAGGACCAGGCCGGCGTGGGCGGCCTCAGGGTGAAGGGCCACGCCGCCGCGGCGCAGGCGTTCCACCACCGCCCCCTCCATCAGGAGGGGGCCTCCGGACGCAACGCTCTGGAGGAAACCCGTCCCCACGGTCGATCCCCCCGCCGGGGGCCCTTCAGGCCACCCGCGCCGGCCGTCCCAGGTGGAAGCCCTGGGCGTACCGGAAGCCCAGGGCCCGGCAGGCCTCCAGCTCTTCCGCCGTCTCCACCCCCTCCGCCAGGGAGGCGATACCGAGGTCCCGGGTGATCCGGACCAGGACCTCCAGAAACTTGCCGTACCGCCGGGGCTTGTCCGGAAGGTGGCGGACGAGGCTCGCGTCGAACTTCAGGTAGTGGGGGGGGACTTCGATGAGCTCCAAGAGGCGCGCCTGGCCGGCCCCGAAGTCGTCGTAGGCCAGCAAGACGTCCAGGGCCAGCAGCTCCTCCTTGAGGCGCCGCATGGATTCGGGGTCGGTGACGGCCTTTTCGCTCACCTCCACGGTGAGGGCGAGGGTGGGCTGCTCTTCCCGGGCGGCGCGGATGGCCTCCAGGAAGGCGGGGTGGCCGGTCTCCGAGGGGTGGACGTTGATGAAGAGGGTGGGGGATCCGGGGAGGAGGCGGCCCCGGCGGAGGCCTTCCTCCCAGAAGAGGCGGCTCAGGTCGGCTTCCAGCCCCAGCACCTGGGCGATGGAGAAGAGGGACTCCGGTTCCACGGGGAGGGCGGCGGCGGTCCCCCGGCCGAAGACCTCGTAGCCGTGGATCTTCCCGGTGGCGAGGTCCACGATGGGCTGGAAGAGGGGTTCCACCTCCCGCCGCTCCAGCATTTCCCGGAACTGGGCCGCCACGCTCTCCACGTACCGGTCGGGGGGGAAGAGCTCCAGGGAGGAGCTGGTCTCTTCCACCTCCTCGCTCCCCTCCCGGTCCAGGCGGAACTCGAGGTCGCCGAAACGGATGAGGTCTCCCGGGCGGAGGGGCTCCTCCATTTCCGTGAGGCGGAGGCCGTTGAGGAAGGTTCCGTTGGTGCTCTGGAGGTCCCGGAGGAAGACCTCGCCGCCCCGGTGGAAGAGCTCGGCATGGACGCGGGAGACGCTGCGGGACTCCAGGCGCAGATGGCAGAGGGCGCGGCGGCCCACGAGGAAGGGCCACTCCCGGATGGAGACCCGCAGGGCCTTGCCCCCTCCGAGGCGTCCCTCCAGAAACCAGCCCTGCGCCCTCGCCGTGTCGCCCATCGAGGAGAGTATAGCCGTTTCCGCTGCCCTTCCCAACCCCGGGGCGCGCCGCGCGTCAGGTCTCCCTTCGTTCTCCCGGAAGGAAGAGGAGGAGAAGGGCGGAAACGAAGGCGTGGGCGAGGCCGTACCGCGAGTCCCGGAGGAGTAGGGCCAGAACCAGCCCCAGCAGGGCACCCCCCTCCACCAGGGCCGCCGCCAGGATGAAGCGCTGCAGGGGCCAGGGCCGGGGGCCGCCCCGGAAGGGCCCCCACGCTTCCCGGAGGCGCCCCAACCGCCACCCCCCCGCCCAGAGGAGGAGGGACAGGGCAGAGAGGACGGCCGCAGGCACGAGGAGGGGGGAACCCTCGGGGAGGGCCGGGCGGTCCCACGCCGGGGCCCCCGCCACCAGGACCGCCACGGCGGCGTAAAGGGCGACGGAAAGGACGAAAGCGGCCTTGAGCCAAAGGGCGGTCTGCATGGGAGCCTCCTCCCCGCAGTCTCCCAGAAGATCGCCCGCGGCGCAAAGGGGGCGGGCCGCTCCTTGGCGGCTCCGGCGGCCTCTGGTAGGATACCCCCCGCGGGAGGGTTCGGTGGAAGCCTTTGTGGCCCGGTACGGGCTCCTGGCGGTCTTCGTGGGGATGTGGGTGGAGGGCGAAACGGTCCTCGTCCTCTCCGGCTTCCTCGCCCACCAGCGCCTCCTCTCCTTCTGGGCTCTCCTGCCGGTGGCTTTTCTGGGCGCCTTTTCCGTGGACAACGCCTTCTACGCCGCCGGCCGGTTCCTCTCCGGCCGGCCCGTCGTGAGGCGGTTCCTGGAGCGGCCGGCCCTGCGCCGCGCCGAGCGCCACGGGGAGGGGTGGGCCGCCTTCTTCCTGGTCCGTTTCCTCTACGGAACGAGGAGCCCCTTCATGGTCTACCTGGGGAGCCGGCCCCTCCCCTATCCCCGCTTCGTCGCCCGGGAGGTCCCGGCGGTCCTCCTCTGGAGCCTCCTCTGGATCTCCTTCGGCCACGGGATCGGGCGTGTGCTGGTCCTCCTCCTGGGAGAGCTGAAGAGCCACGAGCGTGCCGCCGCGGCCCTGCTGTTGCTCCTCGCCGGCCTCGCCCTCTCCGCCGCCCTGGTCTGGGGGCGGCGCGCCCTTCGGCGGGAGCCTCTCCAGGCGGCCCGCACTCCGTGAATGCCGCGACCCTCCTGGCCCTCGCCGCGGCCCTCGCCATGGACGCCTTCGCTGTGGCTGTGGCTTCAGGGTTTTCCCTGGGCCGGGTGACGGGCCGTCACACCTTCCGGCTGGCTTTCCACTTCGGCCTCTTTCAGGCGCTGATGCCGGTGCTGGGCTGGTGGGCGGGGCACACGGTGGCGTCCCTTCTCCAGCGCTGGGACCACTGGCTGGCCTTCGGCCTCCTGGCCTTCATCGGGGGCCGGATGGTTTGGGGGGCGGTGGCGGGAGGGGGGGAGACGGCGGGGAGCGACCCCACGCAGGGCTTTTCCTTGGTGGTCCTCTCCGTGGCCACCAGCGTGGACGCGCTGGCGGTGGGCCTCAGCCTCTCCCTGCTCCAGGTCTCCATCCTCTGGCCTGCGGCGGTCATCGGGGGGGTCTGCGCCGCCTTCACCGTGGCGGGGCTCCACCTGGGGCGACTGGCGGGCGGGGCCTTGCGGCTGGGCCGCTGGGCCGAAGGGGCCGGGGGCCTCGTTCTGCTCGCCATCGGCCTCCGGATCCTTACGGAGCACGGCGTCTTCTAGCCGCCTCCCTCAGGGCTCCTCCAGGTCCGGGACGCGCCCCGGCGTCCAGGGGGCTCCCAGGCGCTCCATGCGCGCCTCGAAGGCAGAGAGGTCTCCCGCCCAAGCCCGAAGGTCCTTCAGGAAGCCGCCGAAGGCCGCCGCCGCCGCCTCCACCGAGGCGCGGTGGGAGCCCCCGGGCCGCTGGGTGGTTCCCCACGTTCCGTAGACCACCTGCTGGACCCGTTCGAGGATCGAGGGGGCGTCGGGCTCGTTCCTGCGGCGGACGGTCTCGTCCCCCAGAAGCCGGACGCGGAGTTCCTGAAGGCGCGCCCTGAGCCTCCGCCCCTCGGCGGCGGCCTCCGGAGGGGCCGCCGGGGTGGCGTCTACGGCCTTGAGCAGGAGCTGGACGTGGCGGTCGGCCTCGGCGAGGTAGGCCCGGGACCCCAGGACCGCCCGCTGGAGGCGCTGGGTCCTTCGGGCGAACTCCCGGACACCCCGCGCTTCTTCCTCGGGAAGCCCTGCCGCCCAGAGGGGCTCCACCTCGAAGGTTCGGGGCGGGGAGAGGGGCGCCGTCACGCCCCGGAGCCGGGAGAAGAGCTGGACCCGGTAGGTGCCGGGGGCGGCGAGGGGACCCATGGGCTTGGGATCCCAGGGGTTGTCGTCCTTGGCCTCCTCCAGGCTCGGGGGATCGGCGGGGGGCAGCCGGAGGTCCCAGGCCACCCGGTGGAAACCTTCGGTCAAGGGGCCTTCGAGGGTTCGCACCGGCCTCCCCTCCCCGTCGGTCACCCTGAGGAGAACCGCCGGCGGCTCCTCCCGGTCCTCCTCCCTAAGGGCCTCCCAGGAAGGGAAAGGGATGGGCTTTCCGGCGGCGCTGAGCCGCTCCTCCTCCTCCTGCCGCTTCTTCTTGAGGGACCGGAGCTCCTCCTTGAGGCTGTAGGTGAAGACGGCCCCGAAGGGGGGGTTGTCGGCGGAATAGAAGGCGTCGCCCTGGCTGGCCTTCTCCGGCAGCCCCAGGGGGGAGGAGGGCACGTAGAGCCTGGCGGTCTTCACGGGGTAGAGGTGGCCCGCCTCGGCGAGGACCTCGGGGGTGGCCTCCCGGAGGGGCGAGTAGTCGTCCAAGATGTAGATGCCCCGCCCGAAGGTGGCCACCACGAGGTCGTCCTCCCGCCGCTGGATCTCCAGGTCCCGGACGGCGATGGTGGGCAGGCCGCCCTTCAGCGGGATCCAGTGCCCGCCGCCGTCCCTCGTGAAGAAGAGGCCGAATTCCGTCCCGGCGAAGAGGAGCCCGGGAAGGCGGTGGTCCTCGGCCACGGTGTAGACCGTTCCCCGCCCCGGCAGGTCGCCGGCGATGGAGGTCCAGGAGCGGCCCCCGTCGGTGCTTCGGAGGAGGTAGGGCCGAAAGTCGCCCTGCCTGTGGTTGTCAAAGGCAACGTAGACCCCGGCGGGGTCGTGCCGGGAAGCTTCGAGGTCGCTCACCGCCGCCGACTCGGGGACGCCCGGAAAGTGTTCCACACGGCGCCAGGTGGCGCCGCCGTCCTCGGTGACCTGAACGAGCCCGTCGTCGGTGCCGGCGTAGAGGGTCCCCTCCGCCAGGGGCGATTCGGCCAGGGCCACGACGTTTCCGTAAAAGGACGTGCTGTCGTTGCGGGCCACGGCGTCCACGCTCCAGACCTTTCCCATCATGGGCAGAGTCCGCCGGTCGATGCGGCGGCTGAGGTCCCCGCTCACCGGGCGCCAGGAGAGCCCCCGGTCATCGGAGCGGAGGACCTTCTGGCAGGCGAAGTAGAGGCGGGCGGGGTCGTGGGCGCTCACGATCAGCGGAGAGTCCCAGTTGAAGCGGTAGGGTTCCTCCTCCGGGGCGGGCTGGGGCTGGATGTCCAGGATCTCGCCGGTCTTCCGGTCGTAGCGCACCAGGCCGCCGTACTGGGACTGGGAGTAGACGAGGTCCGGGTTGCCGGGATCCACCTGGGTCTTGAAGCCGTCGCCTCCCACGGTGACCCACCAGTCGGCGTTGGTGATGCCGTGGGTCGTCGCGGTCCGGGAGGGGCCCCCGAGGGTGTTGTTGTCCTGGGTGCCCCCGTAGACGCGGTAAAAGGGCAGGGCGTTGTCGGGGGTCACCCGGTAGAATTGGGTGATGGGCAGGTTGGCGAAGAAGCGCCAGGTCCCTCCCCGGTCGTAGGTCTCGTAGAGACCTCCGTCGCACCCCGCCAGGAGGTGGCGGGGGTCCCGGGGGTCGATCCAGAGGGCGTGGTTGTCCACGTGTTTGAAACGCTCCCCCACCTTGCGGAAGGTCAGGCCGCCGTCTTCGGTGACCTTCATCCACGTGTCCATGAGGTAGACCCGGTCCCGGTCCTGGGGGTCGGCAAAGATCTCGTTGTAGTACTGGCCGGAGGAGGTGGTGGTGGGGCTCCGCCGCTCCCAGGTCTCCCCCCGGTCGGTGGAGCGGAAGAAGCCGCCCTCCTCCCCCTGGGCCTCGACGATGGCGTAGACGACGTCGGGATCGGCGGGGGAGATGGCGAGGCCGATGCGCCCCAGGTCCACCTTGGGGAGGCCCCGGGTGACCTTTCGCCAGGTCTCCCCCCCGTCGGTGCTCTTGTAGAGGGCCCCCTCGGGCCCACCGTCAATCAGGCCCCAGACGTGTCGCCGCCTCTGGTAGGCGGCGGCCAGGAGGACATCGGGATCCCGGGGGTCCATCACCACGTCGGTGACGCCGGTGTTCTCGGAGATGGAGAGGACCGCCTTCCAGGTCTTCCCCCCGTCGGTGGTCTTGAAGAGGCCCCGGTCCCCGCCGGGGGCCCACAGCGGGCCCTGGGCCGCGACGTAGACCACCTTGGAATCCCGGGGATCGATGAGGATTTTGGCGATGTGTTCGGACTTCGGAAGCCCCGTGTTCCGGAAGGACTTTCCCCCGTCCTCCGAGAGGTAGAGGCCGTCTCCGTACCCCACGCTGCGCTGGCTGTTGTTCTCGCCGGTCCCGACCCAGAGGCGGAAGGGGTTCTTGGGGTCCAGGGCCAGGCACCCGATGGAGTAGGAGCCCTCCTTGTCGAAGAGGGGTGTCCAGGTGGTCCCCCCGTTCTCCGTGGCCCAGACCCCTCCCGAGGCCGCCGCCACGAAGATGCGGGCCGGTCGCTCCGGGTCCACGGCGATGTCGGCGATGCGCCCCGAAGCCACCGCGGGGCCCAGGCACCTCAAGGTGAGCCCGGCAAAGGGCTTGCCGGGGTCTTCCTTCTCCGCCTTGGACGCCGCCGGGGTCCCGGCGGGAAAGACCGGTTCCGAGGCGAGGAGGGCCACCGCCACCAGCACGGGAATCACTCTCATGGGTTCTCTCCCCAAAGCGGGAAGGCAGCCCGCCGGCGGCCTTCGGCACGGGAACGGCGGAAAGACCTGCGCCTTCAGCTTCCCCGGGATTCCAGGCTTTCGAGCAGGGCCCGGGCCTCCCGCTGGAGGGCGGCGTTGCCCCGCTTCCTCCCCGGGTCCTCGTCCTCGGCCTTTTCGAGGAAGGCGTAGATCCGGCAGTGGTTCTCCCAGGGCTCGGCGGCGGGGTTGCCCAGGGCGCAGGCGGGACAGTCGTTGTTGCACCCCAGCTCCTTCAGCGCCTCCGTCCGGTCCATCTCCTTGAGGAGGTCCCGGAGGGAGAAGTGGGATTCGGGTTTGGCGTTGGTGGCGTAGGCCTTGAGGACTTTCTTGATCTCATGGAGCAGCAGGGTGCCGGCCATGGGGGTCTCCTTCCCGTCGCAGACTTTCACTGTACCCGCCTCGGGGCCCCCCAATCAAGAAGGCCCAGCCGCTTAGGCCCGCTTCCAGCGGACCCCCTGGGGTGTGTCCTCCAGGAGGATGCCCCGGGCCTTGAGGAGGTCCCGGATCCGGTCGGCCTCGGCGAAGTCCCGGGCCTTTCGGGCCTCTTGGCGCCTCTGGATGAGCGCCTCCACCTCGGCGTCCAGGAGGACCTTTTCCTCGGCGGGGATGCCGAAGACCGCCTCGAAGTCCTGGAGAAGGCCCCGCGCCGCCTCGAAGCCGTCCCGATCCAGCTCCTTCCGGTCGAGGGCGGCGTTGGCGGCCCGCACGCCGTCGAAGAGGGCCGAGAGGGCCACGGCGGTGTTGAGGTCGTCCTCCAGGGCTTCCCGGAAGCGGCGGCGGTGGGCGGCGAGGGGGCTCTCGCCCCCGGGGGAGTCCCCGCCGGCGGGCCGTTCCTCGCCGAGGCGGCGGGCGAAGTCCCGGATCCGCCCGAGGGCCGACTTGGCGGCGTCCAGCCCCTCGAAGGTGAAGTTCAGGGACCGCCGGTAGGGGACGGAGAGGAGGAGGTACCGGAGGGCCATGGGGTCGGCCCCCCGCTCCAGAAGGTCCCGCAGCGTGAAGAAGTTGCCGAGGGACTTGCTCATCTTCTCGCCGTTGACGAGAAGGTGCTCCACGTGGAGCCAGTAGCGCACCGGGGCCTTCCCCGAAGCGCCCCGGCTCTGGGCGATCTCGTTCTCGTGGTGCGGAAAGACGAGGTCCACGCCGCCGGAGTGGATGTCGAAGACCTCCCCGAGGTACTTCCGGCTCATGGCCGAGCATTCGAGGTGCCAGCCGGGGCGTCCGGGGCCCCAGGGGCTTTCCCAGAAGGGTTCTCCGGGCTTGGCGGCCTTCCAGAGGACGAAGTCCCGGGCCGATTCCTTGTCGTAGGAATCGCTGTCCACCCTGGCCCCGTCCAGGTTTCCCGAAAGGTCCACCGTGCAGAGGCAGCCGTATTCGGGGAGGCTGGCGACCCGGAAGTAGACCGAACCCTCCCGGACGTAGGTGTGTCCGTTCCGCTCCAGGGCCGCCACCATCTCCAGCATCTCGGGAATGTGCTCGGTGGCCCTGGGATAGACGTCGGCGGGGAGGCACCGGAGGGTCGCCATGTCCTCGAAGAAGAGGGCGGCGTACCGGTCGGTGAGGACCTTGAGGGGGACCCCTTCGGCGTTGGCCCGGGCGATGGTCTTGTCGTCGATGTCGGTGAGGTTCTTGACGTGGAGGACCCGGAAGCCCTCCCAGAGGAGGAAGCGCTTGAGGAGGTCCTCGGCGCAGAAGGTGCGGAAGTTGCCGATGTGGGCCACGTCGTAGACGGTGGGGCCGCAGGTGTACATCTTGACGAAGCCGGGCTCCAGGGGCTCGAAGGGCTCCAGCCGCCGGGTGAGGGTGTTGGTGAAGCGGATCACGGCGCCCTCCGGAAGGTCCGTCCCGTCAGGGGGGCCAGGACCTCCAGATCCCGGGAGAGGGAGAGGAGGTCCTCGGGAAGGAGGGCCTGGGGGCCGTCGGAGAGGGCCCGCCCGGGGCGGGGGTGGACCTCCACCAGGAGGCCGTCGGCGCCGGCGGCCACCGCCGCCCGGGCCAGGGGGACCACCAGCCGCCGGTCCCCCGAGGCGTGGGAGGGGTCCACCAGAACGGGCAGGTGGGTCATCTCCTTGAGGAGGACCACCGACCCCAGGTCCAGGCTGTTGCGCAGGGAGGGGTCGAAGGAGCGGACCCCCCGCTCGCAGAGGACCACCCGGGGGTTGCCCGCCTCCAGGATGTACTCCGCCGCCAGCAGGAACTCCTCCCGGGTCGCCGCCAGCCCCCGCTTGAGGATCACCGGACGGGAGACCTTGCCCAGCGCCTTCAGGAGGGGGAAGTTCTGCATGTTCCGGCTTCCCACCTGGAGGACGTCGGCGTAGGCGGAGACCAGGGGGAGGTCCGCCCGGTCCAGGACCTCGCTGACCATGGCCAAGCCGAAGCGGTCGGCCGTTTCCCGGTGGAGGCGGAGCCCCACCTCCCCCAGCCCCTGAAAGGCGTAGGGAGAGGTCCGGGGCTTGAAGGAACCGCCCCGGAGGAGGCTGCCCCCGGCCTTCCGGACGGCCTCGGCGGCGGCCTCCAGCCCCTCCCGGTCCTCCACGGCGCAGGGGCCCGCCGCCAGCACCAGCGAGGGGCCTCCTATCCGGGCCGGCCCCGCCTCCACCACCGTGGCCTCGGAGTGGTAGCGCCGGGAGGCCAAGACGAAGCCCTCCCGGAGGGGCAGGACGCCGTCCACGCCGGGAAGGGAGGCCAGGGAGCGGGAAAGGTCCTCGGGAACCTCCCCTTCCAAGACGAAGAGGCCCCGGCCTCTGGCCTCCAGAGGCCGGAAGGCGGCCCCCCGGGACTCCAGGAGGGCCTGGATCCTCTCCCGGTCGGAGGCGGCGGCGCTTTCTCGAAGGACGACGATCACGGTCCCTCCCGAACGAACCCCCATCATAGAAAAAGCCGGGGCTCGGCGCAAGAACGGGGCCGGACTTCCAGGGTTCAGGCGGGGGCGTCCAGGCGGGGGAGCCGGTCGGAGGCGGCGAGCCTTCTGAGGGCTTGGAGGGCAAAGGGTGGGAAGCCGGAGGAGGGGGAGGCCAGAAGGCCGGCGGCCACCTCCGGCAGGGCGGGGGGGGCGGGGTCGGTCCAGGTGGGGGAGGAGCGGGAAACCAGCTCTTCCGCCAGAGCCAGAAGCCCTCCCAGGGCGGAGGGGACCTCTACCCCCAGGGGGAAGCCCTTGCCCCCCCACCGCTCGTGGTGCTCTTCCACCAGGCGGCCGGTCCATGAGAGTCCCAAGGTCTCCAGGATCCGGCCGCCTTCCACGGGGTGGCGGGAGAGGCGCCGCCGGTGCCGCTCCAGGAGGGGCCGTTGGCGCCTCAGGAGGGACCACCCTATCCGAAGTTTCCCCACGTCGTGGAGGAGGGCGGCCCCCTTCAGGACCGCCGGGGAGAGGCCGAGGCCGGCGGCGGAGGAGGCTTCCCCCCCGTTCGGCGCCGCGTCCAGGAGAGCCAAGGCCAGGGCCGCCACCCTTCGGGAGTGGCCCCGGTGCAGGTACCGGTCCCGGTCCTCCACGGCGTCGGCCAGGAGCAGGACCCACCCCCCTTCCCGGTCCAGGTTTTCGAAGACCGCCTGCTCCCGGAAGCCCCCGTACCGCCTCAGGTGGACCCGGGCCAGGAGATTGACGAACTCGTCGAGGAGGAAGCGCTCCAGGGCGAGACGGCGCCTTTGGCCGAGGGTGTCGAAGGCCTCGGCCATCTCGTTCAGCGCCGTCGCCACGTCGTCCTTGGACAGGGCGAGGAGGGCCAGGAGCCAGTGGATGCCGGGACGGTAGGCGCGTGCCAAGTCTTCGGGAAAACCGGGGTCCCTCAGGAGCCCCTGGAGCCCCTGGGCAAGGCGAAGGGCAGGGGCGTGTTCTCCCCGGGACCACGCGAGTTCAATCCGGTTGAACTCGGCGTGGAGGCGGGCCGGAAGGGAATCGGTGAGGGCCTGGACGCGGTCCAGGAGCTCCTCCGCCTCCCCCAGGCGGGCCGGGTCCAGGGTCCCCGCCCGGACCCCCCGCTGGAGGGCGTCGGCGGCCAAGGTCCAGCGCAAGGCCTCCAGGTCCTCGGGGGTCCGTCCCTCCCAGAAGACCGTCTTCTTGAGGTCCCCCCGGCTCCGCAGGGCCGCCCGCCGGAAGGCCTCCACCGCCTGGGGCCATCGCCGGCGTTCCACCTCCAGCATCCCCTGGACGGCGGCCAGGGTGCCGTGGATGGGGTGCCCCTCCGGGAAACGACTCGCCAGGCGGACGGCCCGCCGGAGGGACTCGGCGGCCTCCCCCGCCTCCCCGGCGTCCACCAGGCAGGCGGCCAGGCGGAGCTGGGCGTACCCCTCCAATTCCGGCATCCCTGCCGCCCGCAGGGCCACGGCTTCGAAGACCTCCTCGGCCCCCGTTTCGTCCCCCCGCTGGGCCAAGGTCTCCCCGTAGCGAAAGGCTTCCCGGAGCAAGGCTTCCTCGGCGGTTCCGGTGGAGGCAAGGAGGGCGAGAACCTCGGCGGTGGCCTGCTCCACCTCTGCCCACGGCCCGGGCGGAAGGGCGCTGAGGTGGGGGGAGCCCTCCAGTCGGCAGCGCAGGGAGGAAAGTGTGGCAAGGGGGTCCACGGCGGCTCCTTCGCCGCCATTATACCGGGAGCAGCACGGGCCGTTTGACCTTAGCCGCCCCGATCTCTAGAATGCCGGCGATGGATGCCGTTCCCCTGCTCACCGCCCAAGGCCTGTGGAAGCGCTTCGGTGCCCTGCCCGTCCTGAAAGGATTGGACCTCCAGTTGTCCCCGGGGGAGCTGACCCTCCTGCTGGGCCCCAACGGGGCGGGGAAGACCACCCTCACCCGCCTCCTCTCCACCCTGGCCCGGCCCTCCCGCGGAACCCTCCGCTACCGCGGGGAGCTCCTCGGCGAGAAGGGACGGCTCCGGCTCCGCTCGGAACTCGGCTACCTCTCCCACCAGTCCTTCCTCTACGGCCATCTGACCGCCGAGGAGAACCTCCGGTTTTTCGGCCGCCTTTACGGCGTCGAGGAGCTGGACCGGCGCGTGGAGGGGCTCTTGGGCCAGGTGGGGTTGCTCGATGCCCGGCGGAGGCCCGCCGGCACCTTCTCGCGGGGGATGCAGCAGCGGCTCGCTCTGGCCCGGGTGCTCTTGCCCGATCCCACCTTCCTCCTCCTCGACGAACCCTACGCCGGGCTGGATCCCGAGGGAAGCAAGACGCTGACGGAGCTCCTGGTGACCCTCAAGGACCGCCGCCGGTCCATCCTCCTCATCACCCACGAGGTGGAGGACTGCCTGCCGGCCGCCGACCGGGTGGCCATCCTCGCCGGGGGCCGCATCGCCTGGGAATCGCCCGCCGCCGGCCTCACGGTCCAGGCGGTGAAGGACCGGTACTTCGAGGTGGCCGGCGAGGGGAGGGCGCCGTGAACTCCCTTCGGGTGATCCTGGTCCTCTTCGGGAAGGACTTCCGGGAGGAACTCCGGCGGAAGGAGAACGTGGCCTCCTCCCTCCTCTTTGCCCTCCTCTCCCTCGTCCTCTTCGCCTTCGCCCTGGACCCCACCCGGGTGAACCTCAACGAGACGGGGGGAGGCCTCCTGTGGTTGGTCATCCTCTTCGCCGGGAGCCTCTTCATGGGCGGATCCTTCCGGAAGGAGACGGAGAACGGGACCCTCCAGGCCCTGCTCCTCTCCCCCACGGACCGCAGCGCCATCTACGCGGGGAAGTTCCTCTTGAACCTCTTGTTCCTTCTTGTTCTGGAGGCCCTTCTGCTCTTCTTCGCCTTCGTCCTTCTGGATTTCCGGCCGGGGAGGGGCCTTCCCGCCCTGGTCGGTTCGTGGTTCGCCGTCACCTTCGGCTATGCGGCGGTGGGGACCCTGCTCTCGGCCCTTCTGGCCCAGGTCCGGGGTGGGGTGGTCCTCTACCCCATCCTCCTCTTCCCCCTGATGGTCCCCCTGGTCATCGCCGCGGCCACCCTGACGGAAAGGGCCCTCTCGCCGCGGTTTTCCTGGACCGACCCCTGGTTGAGGCTGGTCCTTCTCTTTGATATCCTCTTTTTCACGGCCTCCCTCTTTCTCTTCGAGTACGCCGTGGAGGAGTGACCTTTGGAGAAGCGTGCGGGTACGGTGCTCTGGGTCCTGGCCGGGGTGGCCAACGCCGTGGCGCTGGCCCTGGTCTTCTTCTACGCCCCGGTGGAGGTCCAGATGGGGGCGGTGCAGAAGATCTTCTACTACCACGTCCCGTCGGCCATCGTCTGTTATGTCCTTCTCTTCCTGGCCTTCCTCTTCAGCGTCCTCTACCTCTGGAAGGAGGAGCCCCTCTACGACCACCTCGCCTACGGGGCGGCGGAGGTGGGCTGGGTCTTCATCACGGCGGTCCTGGTGACGGGGCCCGTTTGGGGCCGCTCGGCCTGGGGCAAGTGGTGGGTCTGGGAACCCCGCCTCACCTCCTTCCTGGTCCTCTGGCTGACCTACAGCGCCTACTTCCTCCTCCGCCTCTTCAGCCGAGGGGAGGGCCGCACCGCCAAGATCGCCGCCGTTCTGGCCATCGTGGCCTTCTTCGACGTCCCCATCGTCCACAAGGCTATCTCCTGGTGGGGGTCCATCGTCCACCCCAAGAAGGTGGTGCTGGAGGCCCCCATGCGCGTGACCTTCCTCGTCTCCCTGGCGGCGGTCTTCCTCCTGGGCGCGGCCCTGGCCTTCACCCGGACACGCCTGGGACTCCTGGAGGCGGAGAAGGCCGAGCGGGAGGGGTGGGCATGAGCGCCCTCCTGGCCCTTCTGGCGGCCTCCGAAACGGCCCCTCCCGACACCCGGAACTACCTGGCCCTCGGCTACGGGGCCGTGGCCCTCCTCCTTCTGGGCTACGGGCTCTTCCTGTGGTTCCGCTGGCGGCGCCTTCGATGAAGAGGCTTCCATGGCGGGAGAGGCGGCACCCCTCGTCACCCTGCTGACGGACTTCGGAAGCGGCGACCCCTGGGTGGGTTCCCTCAAGGGGGTTCTCTGGTCCATCCAGCCGGCCTTCCGGATCGTGGACCTCACCCACGAAATCCCCCCCCACGACGTCTTCCACGCCGCCTACACCCTCTACCGGTGTTACCGGGATTTCCCCCCCTGGACCATCCACCTCTGCGTGGTGGATCCCGGTGTGGGGGGGGACCGCCGGCCCATCCTGGTGATCACCGACGACCGGTACTTCATCGGCCCCGACAACGGCATCTTTTCCTTCGTCTACGCCTTCGACACCGTTTCCCGGGTGATCCATATCACGGCCGACCACTACTTCCGCCGTCCCCTCAGCGGGACCTTCCACGGCCGGGACGTCTTCGCCCCGGTGGCGGGTTGGCTCTCCAAGGGAATCGACTCCTCCCGCTTCGGCGAGGCGGTGGAGGACCCGGTGACACTGCCGGTTCCCGTGGACCAGATCGGGCCGGACGGGGTGCTCCGGGGGGAGGTCTGCGCCGTGGACCGCTTCGGGAACCTCCTCACCAACGTCCGCCGGCAGACCCTCCAGGCGCTTCGGGAAAGGGCGGGCGATCGCCCCCTCACGGCGGTGCTGGGGGAGCGGGAGATTCCCGTGGTGTCGGGGGGCTACGGGCAGGAAGCCCCCCTCTTCGCCCTGGTGGGTTCCTCCGGGCTGCTGGAAGTCGCCGCCCGGGAGTCCTCCGCCGCGGAGGCCACGGGGATCCGCTCCCGGGGGACCCCGGTGGTCATCCGGGGGGTCTGAGCCCCCCAAACTTCACACGGCGGGAGGGGGCGCCCCCTGCCTCACTCCCCGAAGATTTCGGTGCGCCGCGTGACGGGGAAGAAGGGGAAGCGGGCGGCGAGGGCCTCGGTGCCGCCCTCCTCCCGGTCCAGAAGGGCCATGACCGCGACGACCTCGAGGCCGAACTCCTGGGCCTTCTCGATGGCCTTCAGGGTGGAGCCGCCGGTGGTCACCACGTCGTCCACGATGATGACCTTTTGTCCCGGCGAGACGGGACCCTCGATCCACCGCATGGTGCCGTGGCCCTTGGCCTCCTTGCGGACGATGAAGGCGTCCAGAGCCGGTCCCTCGGCGTGGGAGAGGGCCGCCACGGCGGAGACGATGGGGTCCGCCCCGAGGGTCATGCCCCCGATGGCCTGGGCCTGGATCCCTTCCCGGCGGATCACCTCCAAGAAGCACTTGGCGGTGAGGTGGGCCCCCTCGCTCGTGAGGGTGGTCAGCTTGGAGTCGAAGTAGTACTTGCTGCGCCGCCCCGAGGCCAGCAGAAAGTCGCCGATCTTCAGGGAGCGTGTTTTCAAGAGTTCCTTCAGCCGTTCGCGGTCGTTCATGGGGGTCTCCGAGGGGGGAAAGTCATTCCGTGGGCAAGGAAGGGTTTTCCCTCCGAAACCGTTCCAGGTGCGATCCCTCCCACGTGAGTTTGCCACAGCAGGGGCAGGCTGCGAAACGGCGGTGGGTCAGGTAGGTGTAAGGGGGAACGCGCCCCCGGATCTCCTCCCGCGGCACCTCCACCACCGGGGCGTTGCAGGCGAGGCACCGGGGCGGCCCGGCGCCGGGGAGGGAGGGGAAGGCCCGGCGGAAGGCCTGGAGCTGGCGCCGGGGGTCGTCGCTGCCGGGGTCGAAGGAAGGGACGCCCTTCCGCCGGCACCGCTCCAGGAGGGGCCGGTCCCGGGTGACCAACACCGTCCCCGTCCTTTGCGCCTCGGCGAGGAGCCAGTCGTCCTCCGCCTTTCGGGCGTACCCGGCGTCCACCCCCAGCAGGCGCAGGTACTTGGCGAGGCGTCCCACCATCCCGTCGCAGAGAAAGCGGGCTCCCCGTGGGGGGCCGTCGCCCAGCCACCCCGCCACCTCCGGCGTGTAGGCCCCCCCCGGCTCCCGAAGGGTGAGCGGGGGAAGGCGGAGGGGCGGTGCCGGGACGGTGCCGGCCTGCAGGAGGAGGAGGTAGGGGCGGTCCCCCTCCCCGTGGCGGACCTCCCGCAGGAGGCGAGGGAAGAGACCCGCCCCGTGCAGGGCCTCGGTCCACGGGGCGAGGGCCTCCCGCGGAAAGCAGAGGCAGAGGCGGCCTCCGGCCGAAAGGGCCCGCCGGGCGGCCCGGGCGACCTCCCGGGGACCTGCGGCCACCTGGTGGCGGGCCTCGGCGCGTTCCGGCGGCGGGGCGGCCCTTCCCTCCCGGGGAGGGAAGTAGGGTGGGTTGCAGACGACGAGGTCGAAGGAGGCCTCCGGGATGGCCTCCTCCCGCCTCAGGTCGCCCTCCAAGACCTCCGCCCGGTCCCCCAGGCCGTTTTCCCGGAAGTTCCGCCGGGCCAGTTCGGCGAGGCCGGGGTCCCGCTCGAGGCCCGTGAGGGGCCCCGGGTGGTGCCAGGCGGCGAGAAGGAGGAGGAGGATGCCGGAGCCGGTGCCCAGATCCAGGACCCTCTCCCCCTCCCGGACCCAGGAAAAGCCCGCCAGGACCACGGAGTCGATGCCGAAGCGGAACCCCCGCACCGGCTGGTGGACGGTGAGGGCGCCGCGAAGAAAGGGGGTGGACCGCGTCTCCATGGAGGGCGGGCTAGGGCTTCTTCTTTCGCCGCCGGGGGCCGTGGGGGCTTCCCCGCTCCGCCAGCCGGTTGAGGAGGGCGGCGGCGTACCCCGCCGAAAACCCGGCGTCCACGTTGACCACGAGGAGCCCGGGGACGCAGGAGGCCAGCATGGCGAAGAGGGGGGTCTTGCCGCCGTCCTGGACCCCGTACCCCACGGAGGTGGGGACGCCGATGACCGGTGCCCCGGTGAGGCCGGCCACCACCGACGGCAGGGCCCCTTCCATGCCGGCCACGGCCACCACCACCCTGGCTTCGAGGAGAAGGGGAGAGAGCGAGGCCAGGCGGTGGAGGCCGGCGACCCCGGCGTCGAGGCGGAGCTCGGCCCGGGCCCCCAGGTAGCGGGCGGTCCAGAAGGCCTCCTCCGCCACGCCGGCGTCGCTGGTCCCTCCCGAGACCACGAGGACCAACCCCTCCCCCGTCCCGGGTTTGGGTCCCAGGTAAGCCAGCCGGGCCCGGGGGTGGTAGGCAAGGGCGGGGAAGGCCCGCCGGAGGAAGGCGGCCCGGCGGGCCTCCAGGCGGGTCACCAGGGCCGGGACCTTCCGCCGGGAAAAGGCCTCCAGAATCTTGGCGATCTCGGAGGGGGTCTTTCCCTCCCCGTAGACGGCCTCGGGGAAACCGCGCCTCAGGAGCCGGTGGTGGTCCAGGCGGGCGAAGCCGAGGTCTTCGAAGGGGAGGTGGCTCAGGTGGGAGAGGGCCTCCTCGGGGGCCAGCTCCCCTCCGGCCACCCGCCGCAGCAGCCGGAGGAGGTTCTCACGATCCATGGCAGGAGACCGCCAGAAGGGTTAGGTCGTCGGCCTGACGGGCCTCCCCCCGGAAACGTGCCACGTCCTCGAGAACCGCCTCCACCACCCGGGCGGGGGGGAGATCCAGGACCCTTTCCAGACACAGGCGCAGGCGGTCCATGCCGTACTCCTCGCAATCCCGGTTCATGGCCTCGGTGACGCCGTCGGTATAGAGGAGAAGGGTCTCTCCGGGGCGCATGGTGATCTCCACCTCCTCCAGGCTGCGGAGAAAGGCCTCGTCCCCCATCAGCCCGAGGACCAGCCCCCTGGGGGAGAGGAGGGTGGGGCCTGTGGCCGTGAGGAGAAAGGGAGGGTTGTGGCCGGCGGAGACGATCCGGGCCGACCGGGAGGGGGGATGGAGGATCACCGCCAAGAGGGTCAGGAAGGTCCCCGGCTCGCTCTGGGAGCGGAAGAGGGCGTTGAGCCGGCGGAGGATCTCCCGGTGGTCCCCCTCGCCGAGGGCCAGGGCGTGCAGGAGCCCCTTGATGAGCGTCATGTAGAAGGCCGCCTTCACCCCCTTCCCGGAGATGTCCCCCACCAGGAGGAGCCATCGTCCCCCGGGGAGGGGCAGGAAGTCGAAGGTGTCCCCGCCCACCTCCATGGCGGGGACGCAGGCGGTGGCCAGGGAGAAGCCGGGGATGTGGGGGAGGGTCTTGGGAAGGAAGCGCTCCTGCAGCCCCTTGGCGATTTCCAGCTCCCGGGCGAAGCGCTCCCGTTCCCGCAACCGGGCGAGGTAGTCGGGTTCGTAGCTTCGGAGGGCCGAAGCCGGGCGGCCGAAGACCGCCGCGTAGAAGAGCCCCAATGCCGCCGCGGCGAGGAGGCCGAGGGCGGTCCACCCCTGGAGGAGGACCGAGGGGAGCCGGGAGGTGAGGAGGAGGGCGGTGTTGGAGAGGGCCTGGGGCAGGAGGAGGGTCAAGAGGGCGCCCACCAGGCCCGTGCGCTCCATGGAGAAAAAGAGGACGGCTCCGGCGAGGAGGCCCGCGATGCCAGCGGCGGCGGGGGGTCCGTAGGGAGAGAGGGGGGCGCTGGCGATACCGAAGAGGAGGGAGAAGAGGCCCCACGCGGCGGGGGTGGAGAACCGGCTCTTCAAGAAGGGATAGAGGATGCCCAGAAAGGGAACGGCCGTCAGGAAGGCGCCCGGAAGGGGGCCGAGAAGGGCGTTTCCCAGGAGGCCGCCGGGGAAGCGGAGGTTGGAAAAGTCCAGGGTGGAGGGCATGAAGGTCAGGCGGGTGGGAACCTCCGCCGACACGAACCCGTGGAAGACCACCGGTACCCAGAGGAGGGCGGTTCCCAGGGCGGCGGCCCCCAGAAGCCTCCGGGCCGTCTCCCGGACCGCCAGGTGGCCGCCGAGGAGCAGGTCCGAATCCCGCAGGAGTTCCCCGAAGGACGACCGGAGGAAGGATTCGGCCGCCGCCCAGACCAGGGCGAAGAAGAGGGCCGCCAGCAGGGCCAGCAGGGTGGCGGCGAGGACCGTTTCCAACGGCCCCCCCGCGGGGAGGGTCAGAAACCGCGCTAGGGTGAGGGCGCCTGCCGCCAGGGCCACCTTCTGGGCGTGGCCCACGTCCACCTCGTCCCTCCGGAGCTTCTGGACCAGGAGGAAGAGGCCGGAGAGGGCCAGGAAGACCCAGACGCCCCCCGAGAGGAGCGGCGCCACGAGGGTGGCCACGACGTCTCCGCCGTCGCTTTCCACGAGGAGCGGCCTCTTGTGGAAGCTCGTCAGGTACCCCGACTGGAGCTGGATGGTGAACTGGTAGGTGAGTCCGGGCAGGCCCCGGACCGGCTGCTTCCACGTGAAGTCGAAGGTCTGGCGGCTCTCCTCCTCGCCGGTGCGGGTGGAGACCAGCGTGAGCTCCCCCACGTCCACGCCGAGAACCCTCAGGAGCCGGCGGGAGGCTTCCAGGGCCTCCTCCGCCGTGAGGTGCTGGGGGGAGACCTCCTTGCGGGGAGGGATGGTCAGGGCGAGGATCTGCCCCGAGCTGGAGACCTCGGCCTCCAGGAGGGGGGGCGGTCCAGCCAGGGGGTTGCGGAGGGAGAGGGTGCGCCGGCCGTAGACCCGGTAGACCCAGCTCTGGACGGGGACCTCCTGGGAGGTCCAGTGGACGGTGGCCCGGAAGCCGAAGAGTTCCTGCATTCGCCGGAGGGTTTCGGTGTCCGAGCGCTGGGAAAGCCTGACTTCCAGAGGGTCCGCCGTCTCCAGCAGGCGCTGGGAGGTGGCCAGCACCTTCTCCCGGATCGCCCCTTCGTCGAAGCGGTCCAGCCCCAGGGGGGCGTTCACCTCCGGCGAGACCCGCAGGAAATAGGCCGCCGCCCCCGCCGCGGCGGCGAGGGCCAGGAGAAGTGTGCCGAGTTTCCGCCGGAATTCCATGGAAACAGGATAGAAGAGGCTCCGGTCCGGCGCAAGGAAAGGCTCCGGCGGAAGCTGGGGAGGGCTGGGGCCTTTGGGCCCGGCCCTGAAGGCCATTTGCGGAAGGACGTCGTGGACGGCTGGGGGAAAGGGGGTTACATTCACCAGGAGGGGAAGGCCATGGAACAGCGCTCGGCCCGAAGGGTGGTCCCCGGAGAGCCGCTCCCGGCCCGCCTGCGGACGGGCGTGAAGGCGCGGGTCCTGGACCTGAGCCCGCGGGGGGTGCAGGTGGAAGTCGCCGTTCCCCTCCCCATCCGGAGCCGGGTGGAGGTGGTCTTCCGGACGGACCAGGGGGAGATCCCCGTGGGGGCGACGGTTCGCCGGTGCCGCGTTTTCGGGCGGGAAGGGGGAAGCCCCCCCGAAGGGGCCCTCCTGTTCCGGGCGGGGCTGGAGTTCGACCGCCCGGCCCCCGGCCTCCTTTCCGCCCTGGGGGTGGAGGGGGGACGGAAGGGCGGCGGGGCGATCCACATCCGGTCGGACGAGAGAACGCCTCGATCCTGACGACCGCGGAAGGGGGGGCAAGCCTTGGAAAATCTCGAAAGAAGGTCCACGCCCATCGTGAACCCCGCCACGGGGGAGCTTCTGGGCCACTCCCCGCTGGACGACGCCGCGGCGGTAAAGGAGGCGGTGGAAAGGGCCCGAAAGGCCCAGCGCTCCTGGGCGGCCCTCTCCGCCCGGGAGAGGGGGCGGCGGCTGAAACCGGTGTTGGGCCGCCTCCTCAGCGAAGCCGAAGGCCTCGCCGAAGCCATCCACCTGGACAACGGCAAGACCCGCACCGACGCCCTGGCCACCGAGGTGCTCCCTGCGGTCCTGGCCTTGCGCTACTACATCCGGAAGGCCCCCCGCTTCCTCGCGCCCACCCGGCCCGCGCCGGGGACCCTGCTCTTGGCCTACAAGCGGAGCCGTGTGGTCAGGGTTCCGTGGGGGGTGGTGGGGATCATCTCCCCCTGGAACTACCCCTTCGCCATCCCCTTCTCGGAGGTGGTCATGGCCCTGCTGGCGGGCAACGGCGTGGTCCTCAAGACCGCCTCCGAGACCCAGCTGGTGGGCCGGCGCCTCTTCGCCTGCTTCGAGGAGGCGGAGCTCCCCCCGGGCCTCTTCGCCTTCGTCAACCTTCCGGGCCGGGAGGCGGGCCCCGCTTTCCTGGCGGCGGGGGTGGACAAGCTCTTCTTCACCGGCTCCACCTCGGTGGGCAAGGAGCTCATGGCCCTGGCGGCCCGGACCCTCACCCCCCTCTGCCTGGAACTGGGGGGAAACGACCCCATGCTGGTCTGCGAGGACGCCGACCTGGACCGGGCCGCTGCCGGCGCCGTCTGGGCGGGCTTCCAGAACTGCGGCCAATCCTGTGGCGGCGTGGAGCGCATCTACGTCCACGAGAAGGTCTACGACGCCTTCGTGGAGAAACTGGCCTCCCGGGTCCAGGCCCTGAGGGTGGGCGGGGACGGGGGGGAAACCTGCGACGTGGGGGCCATGACCACCGCCCGCCAGTTGGAGACGGTGAAGGCCCAGGTGGAGGAGGCGGTGGCCCGGGGAGCCCGCGTCGCCGCCTGTGCCCCCGCACCCCAGGGGACCCCCGGCCTCTTCCACCCCATGGTGGTCCTCACCCAGGTGGACCACACCATGCGGGTCATGCGGGAGGAGACCTTCGGGCCGGTGGTGGGGGTGATGAAGGTCCGGGACATGGAGGAGGCGGTGTCCCTGGCCAACGACTCCACCTACGGCCTGACCGCCTCCGTGTGGTCCCGAAACCGGCGCCGGGCCCGGGCCCTGGCCCTTCGGCTCCAGGCGGGGGTGGTCACGGTGAACGACCACCTCATGAGCCACGGCCTGCCCGAGACCCCCTGGGGCGGCTTCAAGGAGTCGGGGCTGGGACGGACCCACGGCGCCGAGGGGTTTGCCGAGATGACCCAGCCCCAGGTGGTGGTGGACGACCTCCTGTCGGTCCTGCCCCGGGCTCCCTGGTGGCACCCCCACGACGGGACGGTGTACCGGGGGCTCTCGGCCCTCCTCCCCCTCTTGGCCGGCGGTCCGTGGCAGCGGGTGAAGGCCCTCCCGGCGGTACTCCGGCTCTTTCTCCGGTGCCTGAAGCGGTGATGGCTTCCCCGGGCGGCTACCCTTCCGGGGAAGACGGGGGTATACTGGAAGCGGTACGGGTTTCGGCCCACCCTTGTGGGGTTCGAGCCCTGTGCAACGAGCCCTGCGAACCCCGCCAGGCCCGGAAGGGAGCAACGGTAAGCAGTCCGCCCGTGTGCCGCAGGTCGCTTGAACCCCATACCATTTTGGGGCACTCTGGCCGGGCCTGAAAGGGGCCTCCGAGGGGACCATGGAGCAGACCGGCTCGCACCAGGCGCTGGCACGGCGGTACCGGCCGCGTACCTTCGAGGAGATGGTGGGCCAGGAGGCGGTGGTCCGGACCCTGAAGAACGCCCTCTCCTCGGGCAAGGTCCACCCTGCCTACATCTTCTCCGGGATCCGCGGTGTCGGAAAGACCACGGCGGCCCGGATCTTCAGCAAGGGCCTCAACTGCCACGCCTTCTCCGCCCCCACCCCCGAGCCCTGCAACGCCTGTCCCTCCTGCGAGGAGATCGCCCGGGGGGGTAGCCTGGACGTCCTGGAGATCGACGGCGCCACCCACACCAAGGCGGAGGAGGCCCGGGACCTCATGCAGGTGGCGCGGTACATGCCCGCCCGGGACCGCTTCAAGGTCTTCATCATCGACGAAGTGCACATGCTCTCCACGGCGGCCTTCAACGCCCTCCTCAAGACCCTGGAGGAGCCCCCGCCCCACGTGGTCTTCATCCTGGCCACCACCGAACCCCACAAGATCCCCGAGACGATCCACAGCCGGGCCCAGCACTTCCAGTTCCGCAGGGTCCCGGAGAACCGGATCCTGCGGTTCCTCAAGGAGCTCTGCACCCGGGCGGCCATCGAGGCCGAGCCCCAGGCCTTGGAGCTGGTGGCCCGGGCGGGGGACGGGTCGGTGCGGGACAGCCTCACCCTCCTGGACCGCCTTCTGGCCTACGCCGACGGGCCCCTCACCGAGGCGGAGACCTCCGAGGTGCTGGGGGTGGTGGGCCGGGAGGCCCTCTTCGCCCTCCTGGAGGCGGTCCTCGCCGGCGACGCCGCCGGCGCCGTGGCCTTCGTGGACCAGCTCAGGGAGCGGGGACAGGACCTGGGGCGCTTCCTGGAGGACTTCGACCGGGTGGTGCGGCGGGCGGTGCGGGTTCGCCTGGAGGCCGAGCCGGGAGAGGTTCCCCCCCGCCTCCTGAAGATCGCCGCCGGGGCCTCCCTGGAGGACCTCCTCCGGCTCTCCGACCTGGTGGCCTCCACCCGCCAGCGGCTGGCCGGCTCCCCGGACCCCGAAGCCCTGGTGGAACTCCAGCTGGTGAAGGCCGCCCACCTTCCCCGGATCCTGCCCCTGGAACTCCTCCTTTCCCAGCGGCCGCCCGCCGCCATCCTCCAGACGCCCGGGGGGGGCCTCCCCAAGGCCCCGTCGGGAGGCGAGGAAGGCGGATTCCGCTTCACCGGCCTCATTCCCTTCAAGCGCATGGAGGAGGGGGAGGCCGCCTCCCTGGCGGGCAGCGACCCCCGGGTCCAGGAATTCCGCCGGCGGGCTTCCTCCAAACTGCCTCTGGCCGGAAGCTTCCTGGAGGCCGCCTCCGTTTCCCTGGACCCCGACGGGGTCCTCCACCTCGCCCTGCCCGAGGGGGCCAGGGCCGCCCAGGCCCTCCTGGCCTCGGAGGAGTCCCTGCGTAGTCTTCGGGAGGCCGCCCGGGAGGCCGGCTATCCCGGTCCCGTGGCGGTGGAGAGCCGGGAGGAGGACCCCGAGCCCCGTGCCCCAAGGGCCGAATCCCCCCGGTACGGTCCCGCCGTGGAGAAGATCGTACGGAGGATGGGCGGCCAGGTGGTGGACGTCCGTCCCCTTTCCCCCGAACCTCCCGCCCCCGGAGGAGACGATGCCGAACCTGAATAAGCTCCTCAAGCAGGCCCAGAAGATGCAGGAAAAGGTCCAGCAGGAGATGGAGGCGCTCTCGGTGGAGGCCTCCTCGGGAGGAGGCATGGTCACCGTTCGGATGAACGGCCAGAAGTCCGTCCTATCCGTGCGGATCGACCCCTCCCTCCTGGCCCCCTCCGAGAAGGAGATGCTGGAGGACCTCGTGGCCGCCGCCGTCAACGCCGCCGGCACGCGGGTGGACGAGGAGCTCCAGAGCCGCCTCGGCGGGCTGGGAGCGGGGCTGGGCCTACCCGGAATCTGAGGGGCGGCGGTGAACCGTTATCCCGGACCCATGCGCCGGTGCCTGGAGGTTCTCCGGAAGCTGCCGGGAGTGGGCCCCAAGTCCGCCCAGCGGATCCTCTTCCACCTCCTGGCCTCCGGTGCCGCCGGAGCGCGGGAGCTGGCCGCCGCCCTGGAGGAGGTCGCTTCCCAGGTCGAACGGTGCCCCTCCTGCCGCGTGTACAAGGGTTCGGAGGAGGAGTGCCCCTTCTGCCGGGACCCCCGGCGGGACGCCAAGGTCCTCTGCATCGTGGAGACGGCGGCGGACCTCTACCTGGTGGAGGAGACGGGGGACTACCGGGGGCGCTATTTCGTCCTGCACGGGCTCCTCTCCCCCCTCAAGGGGGTGGGTCCCGACGACTTGGGTCTTTCCGCCCTGGACGGGCTCCTTTCCGAAGGGGGCGTGGAGGAGGTGATCCTGGCCACCCCCCCCACCAGCGAGGGGGAGGCCACCGCCGCCTTCCTCGCCGCCCACCTGGGAACCCGGGTGGCCCGGCTGACCCGGATCGCCTACGGCCTCCCCGTGGGGGCCGACCTGCAGTACGTGGACCCCCAGACCCTCGCCCGGGCCTTTTCCGGGAGGAAGGACTTTTCCGGCGGCTAAGGGGCAGGGTTTGTTGCGCAACGGGGCCGCCTTGTGTTATAGGAACGCGGGAAGGGGAGGACCGGATGGGCGCCTCAGACCTCATCATGTATGAGGAGGAGTTCCAGAAGATCAAGGACGTCATCTCCAAGCTGAGGGTCGACGCCAACGCCAACGTGGTCTTCCTGGTGGACAAGAACGGCCAGCAGATCGCCGCCACCGGCGACGTGGAGCGGCTGGACACCACCTCCCTCGCCTCCCTCACCGCCGGCAACGTGGCCGCCACCGACGGGCTGGCCAAGCTCATCGGGGAGAAGGAGTTCGCCGTCCTCTTCCACGAGGGGGAGAAGGAGAACATCCACATCTCCATCGTGTCGGGGAAGGTGATCCTGGTGGTGATCTTCGACGAACGCTCATCCCTGGGGCTCGTCCGCCTTCGGGTCAAGCGGAGCAGCGAAGAACTGAGCCGGGTCTTTCAGCAGATCATGGAAAAGACCGAACGGGAGCGGGCCACCGGTGCCGCGGCGCTGGACTCTCCCTTCGCGGAGATCACCGACGCCGACATCGACGCCCTCTTCAACGAATAGAGAGACGGGAGACCCGGGGCCATGTCCTTCATCAATTACGCATCCCGCGAGATCAACTGCAAGATCGTCTACTACGGCCCGGGGCTCTGCGGAAAGACCACCAACCTGCAGTACATCTACGAGAAGACCAACCCCCAGGCCAAGGGCAAGCTCATCTCCCTGGCCACCGAGACCGACCGGACCCTTTTCTTCGACTTCCTTCCACTGGACCTGGGGACCATCCGCGGCTTCAAGACCCGTTTCCACCTCTACACCGTCCCCGGACAGGTCTTCTACGACGCCTCCCGAAAGCTCATCCTCAAGGGGGTGGACGGGGTGGTCTTCGTGGCCGATTCCCAGGAGGCGCGGATGGATGCCAACGTGGAGTCCATCCGGAACTTGGAGTCCAACCTGCAGGAGCACGGCTTCGACTTGAGAACCATTCCCTACGTCCTCCAGCTGAACAAGCGGGACCTCCCCACCGCCGTTCCCGTGGAGGAGATGCTCCGCCAGCTCAAGTACAAGGACGAGCCGGTCTTCGAGGCCGTGGCGCTGAAGGGGATCGGCGTCTTCGACACGCTGAAGGCCTGCGCCAAGCAGGTCCTCATCGAACTCAGCAAGAAGTGAGGGCCCTACCGGCCTTCTCCTGACCACCTTCCCCGGAACCACCGGTAGACCCGTACCCGGCCGTCCAACCCGGCGGTCCGGAAGGCGTAGACCTCTTTCCCGTCCCGGGAGGCGAGGTAGAGGGTTCCGGGGGTGGCGGTCCCCAAGGGGCCGAAGCTGAGGGTCTCGCCCCGGCCGAAACGGACCGGGTCCCCGGGGGAGAGGGGGCGGCCGGCGGGGTCCACCGTGACCGCCTCCGGGATGGCGGTCCGGGCCCCCGCTTCCCGGAGCAAGAGGGGGCGGGCCAGGGGCCGGTCCACACCCCGGCGGATGTCCTCGGCGCTCACGCCGTCCCCGTCTTCGTCCCGGTAGAGGCGGGCCCAGACCCCTTCCGCCCCCTCCCGGAAGACGAGGCCGACGTGGGTCCTCTCGGCGACGGCCCGGAAGGCCGCCTCGGAAGCCAGGGCCTTCACCTGCTGGGCGAGGGCCCGAGAGGCCGCCTGGTCCTGAAGGCGCCCCGCCGCTCCGGCGCCCGTCACCACCGCCATCCCGACCATCAGGGCCGCCAGCGAGCCCTCCAGCAGGCTGGCGCCCCGTTCTCCTCGCCGGTTCCGAAGATCCATGGTGTCCTCCTTTCCCCCAAAGGGGAGGGGCGGCCCTCAGGCCGCCCCTGCCATCCCTCTCCCAGCCCTACAGGGTCACGTGGGGCCGGATCCCCTCCAGGACCTTGGGGCCGACGCCCTTGACGTTCCGGATCTCCTCCACGCTCTTGAAGGCCTTGTGGGCCGTCCGGTACTCCACCATCCGCTGGGCCACCTTGGGGCCGATCCGCGGGAGGGCCGAGAGCTGCTCCGCCGTGGCGGTGTTGAGGTTGACCTTCTCCGCGGGGAGGGCCTTGGTCTTCCGGACGGTGGCCTTGGGGGCCTTGGCCGGGGCGGAGACCTGGGCCTTTCCGTCCTTTTCGGGAGTCTGGGCGGCGGCGGCCAGGGACCCGAGGGCCAGGGAACCCGCCATCACCGCGAGAGCCAGGGTGGAGACCAACCGCTTCATTCCGTTCCGCATCGTCGCCTCCTTGCGTTTCCTATCCTTCCGGGGGACCGTCCCGCCGGTTCGCCCGGGGGAGCGCAGGAGGCGTGCCAGGGGGCACCGGAGGCGAAACGGGCTGAAATCGAAAGGAAGTTCTTCTTCGCCGCCCCCGGGGGGAAGCCCCTCTCCCGTAAAGGAAGGGCCGCGGCCGGAGGAAAGGCCTTCCGTTGGAGAAGCTTGGGACGTCAATTCCCTTTGACGCCGCCTCGGCTTCCGGACCCGCCGGCGGGACTTGGGTAACCCATTGAAAAACGGAGACATCGTTCCGTCGTTGCCCGGGGCGGGTCCACGGGAAGGGCCTCGGGGGGCGGGCAGGGGCCTTGCCGGGAGGCGGGCGGAGGTGAACCATGGGCGATTTTCTCGGCATCAAGGACTTGCCCCCGGAGGAGCGGCCCCGGGAACGCCTTCTGCTTCGGGGTCCCCAATCCCTCAGCACCGCCGAACTGCTGGCCATCCTCTTCCGAACCGGCCGGCGGGGCCGAAGCGCCCTGGACTTGGCGCGGGACCTCCTCGCCGGTGCCGGTTCCCTTCGGGCGGTGGGCGCCCTGGAGCCCCGGGAGCTCCAGGGGATGTTGGGGCTGGGGCCCGCCAGGGCCGCCCAGCTATCGGCCGCCCTGGAGCTGGCCCGCCGCTTTTCCGAAGAGGAGGTCCGGGAGGCGGGGGTCCTCACCGGAGCGGAGGAAGCCTACCGGTTCCTGAAGCCCCGCCTCAGAGACCTCCCCCAGGAGGTCTTCGCCGTCCTCTTCCTCAACCAGAAACACGGGGTCTTGGCCTACCGGGAGCTCTTCCGGGGTTCGGTGGCCCAGAGCCAGGTCCACCCCCGGGAGGTGCTCAAGGCGGCCCTCCGAGAGAACGCGGCGGCGGTGATCTTGGCCCACAACCACCCCAGCGGTCACCTCTCGCCCAGTCCCGACGACCTGCGACTCACCGAACGGCTGAAGGCGCTCCTTCAGGAGGTCGACGTGCGGGTCCTGGACCACCTCATCCTGGGGGGGAACGGCTACTTTTCCTTTTCCCGGGAGGGACTCCTGGGCCCCTAAGGGGCCTCAGCCGGCGGCCTCCAGGTACTCCCGCCGGAGGGCTTCCACCGTCTGCTTCACCGAGAGGATGGCCTGGGCCCGGTGGGCGTTGGCTCCGGCGAAGGCGAAGCCGCTCTTGAGGTTTCCCCGCTGCGCGTTCACCAGGGCCAGGGCGATGCAGTAGGGCGCTTTGGTGTGGTCGCAGGTGGAGATGCAGTGGTAGGGGCAGCGGAAGGGGGCCTTTTCTCCGGCCTCCACCGCATCCAGAAAGGCGTTCCCGATGGCGCGGCCGGGGAGTCCCACGGGGCTCTTGATGATGCGCAGGTCATTGGGGCCGGCGTCCAGGTAGGCCTGCTTGAAGGCGGGGGAGGCGTCGCACTCGTAGGTGGTGACGAAGCGGGTGGCCATCTGGACGCCGGCGGCGCCTAGGCGCTCGAAGGCGAGGATGTCGGCGCCGGTGTAGATCCCCCCGGCGGCGACGACGGGGATGGGCCGGCCCGTCCGGTCTTCGAAGGGCTTCACCGCCTCCACCACCTCCGGAACCAGGGCCTCCAGGGCATTCCGGGGAAGGGAGAGGTCTTCGGGCTTGAATCCCAGGTGCCCTCCGGCCAGGGGGCCCTCCACGACGAGGGCATCGGGAACGGTGTGGAACCGCTCCAGCCACCGCTTGCAGAGGAGGGCGGCGGCGCGGCCGGAGGAGACGATGGGGGCCAGGCGGGTCTGAGCCCCTTCCCCGAGGTACCGCGGCAGGTCCAGGGGAAGCCCGGCCCCCGCGAGGATGAGGTCGATCTTCTCTTCCACGGCGGCCGCCACCATCTCGGCGAAGTTGGTCATGGCCACCATGACGTTCACCGCCAGGATCCCCCGGGTCTTCTCCCGGGCCTTGCGGATCTCCCGCTTCAGGGCCCGGACGTTGGCCTCCACGAAGTTCGAGTAGACGTCGGGCTCCGACATGCCGATGCCCACCGCCGCGATGGTTCCAATGCCCCCCTCCTCCGCCACCGCTGCGGCCAGGGAAGAGAGGGAGATCCCCACGCCCATCCCCCCCTGGATGATGGGGAGGGGAGCGGTGAGGGGACCGATGCGAAGGGGCTTGAATCCGGAACCGGTCATGGAGGGAACCTCCTCGGCGGGACGGTCCTTAACCGGCCCGGCGAAGTTGGGGGGGCGGGGGGTGGCCCCCCGGCCCGGTGGGGGTCAGCGGGCGGCCAGGGCCTCCCGGGCGGCGGCCACGGTGGCGTCGATGTCCGCTTCGGTGTGGGCGGAGCTGACGAAGCCCGTTTCGAAGGCGCTGGGGGCGAGGTAGACGCCCCGCTCCAGCATGGCCCGGAAGAAGGCGGCGAAGCGGGCGGCGTCGGCCTTCCGGGCCGAGGCGTCGTCGTCCACGGGCCCGCCGTGGAAGAAGGCGGTGAACATGGAGCCCATGCGGTTGACGGTGAGGGGGATTCCCGCCTCCGCCGCGGCGTTGAGAAGGCCCCGTCCCAGGCGTTCCGTGAGGGCGTCCAGGCGGGGGTAGATCGCGGTGCGGTCCCGGTCGAGGATCCGCAGCAGGGTCAAGCCCGCCGTCATGGCCAGGGGGTTTCCGGAGAGGGTCCCCGCCTGGTAGACGGGGCCCTCGGGGGAGATGCGGGCCATGAGGTCCCGCCGTCCCCCGTAGGCCCCCACCGGCAGGCCTCCGCCGATGATCTTCCCGTAGGTCACGAGGTCCGGCACGACCCCGCTGGCCTCCACCATGCCCCCGAAGGCCACCCGGAAGCCGCTCATCACCTCGTCGAAAATGAGGAGAACACCGTGGTCCTGGGTGATCCGCCGGACCGCCTCCAGGTACCCGGGCTTGGGGAGGAGGGTGCCCACGTTCCCCGGAAGGGGTTCCAGGATGAAGCAGGCCACCTCTCCCCGGTTGGCGTCGAGGACCCGCTCGAGGGCACCGGCGTCGTTGAAGGGAATCACCAGGGTCAGGGCCGCGAGGTCCCGGGGGACGCCGGGGCTGCTGGGGGTCCCGAAGGTGAGGGCCCCGCTCCCCGCCTCGACGAGCAGCGAATCGCCGTGGCCGTGGTAGCAACAGGAGACCTTGACGATCTTGTCCCTCCCCGTGGCCCCCCGGGCCAGGCGGATGGCCGACATGGTGGCCTCGGTCCCCGAGTTGACCATGCGAACCATCTCCAGGTGGGGAAGGCGGTCGCAGAGGAACTCGGCCATCTCCACCTCGAGACGGGTCGGGGCGCCGAAGGAGGTTCCGTCTTCGAGGGCCCGGGCGAGGGCCTCCCGCACCTCGGGGTGGTCGTGGCCCAGGATCATGGGCCCCCAGGAGCCCACGTAGTCGATGTAGCGGTTGCCGTCCTCGTCCCAGAGGTAGGCGCCCCGGGCCCGCCGGATGAAGACCGGTTGGCCCCCCACCGACCGGAAGGCGCGCACGGGGGAGTTGACCCCGCCGGGGATCCGCCTCAGGGCCCGGTTCAGCAGTTCCTGGCTCTTCGTCCTGTCCATGGCGCCTCTCCTCGTTGGAGAAGGGGGTCGAGACCGCCGGTCCCGGAAACGGGGGCTCCCGCCGGGCCTTGGAATCGGGGCTCCGACCGCCCGGAGGGAAAGGGCCCTTGTCTACTCGGCCTTCGCCGGTGTGGCGTCGGGGGCGATCCCCACCTTGGCCCGGATCTTCCCCTCGATCTCGTCCATCAGGGCGGGGTTTTCCACCAGGTACTGGCGGGCGTTCTCCTTGCCCTGCCCCAGCCGGACGTCGCCGTAGGCGTACCAGGTGCCGGACTTGTCCACCACCTTGTGCTCCACCCCAAGGTCCAGGATGTCGCCGGCCTTGGAGATGCCCACCCCGTAGAGGATGTCGAACTCCGCCTGCTTGAAGGGGGCCGCCAGTTTGTTCTTGGCCACCTTGACGCGGACGCGGCCTCCGATCACCTCCCCGCTGGCCGCCTGGATGTTGGCGATCTTCCGGATGTCCAGGCGGACGGAGGCGTAGAACTTGAGGGCCCGGCCCCCGGTGGTGGTCTCGGGGTTCCCGAACATGACGCCGATCTTCTCCCGGAGCTGGTTGATGAAGATGATCATGGAGTTGGACTTGCTGACGATCCCCGTGAGCTTCCGGAGGGCCTGGGACATGAGACGGGCCTGGAGCCCCACGTGGGAGTCCCCCATCTCCCCCTCCAGCTCGGCCTTGGGGACGAGGGCCGCCACCGAATCCACCACGATGACGTCGATGGCGCCGGAACGGACGAGGGCCTCGGCGATCTCCAGCGCCTGCTCGCCGGTATCGGGCTGGCTGATGAGGAGGTTGTCCACGTTGACGCCGATGCGGGCGGCGTAGTCGGGGTCCAGGGCGTGCTCGGCGTCCACGAAGGCCGCCATTCCACCCTGGCGGTGGATCTCGGCCACCACCTGGAGGGCGAGGGTCGTCTTTCCCGAGGCCTCCGGGCCGTAGATCTCGATGACGCGGCCCCGGGGAAGGCCCCCGATGCCCAGGGCCAGGTCCAGGCTGAGACTGCCCGTGGGGACGGCGGGGACCTTCACCTTGGCCCCCCGCTCCCCGAGGCTCATGATGGAGCCCTTGCCGAACTGCCGCTCGATCTGCTGGACGGCCGCTTCGATGGCCTTCTTCCGTTCCTTGGAAATCTCCATGGCTCCCTCCTTGGGCGTCGGTCCCAGGATGGGGCGTCCCGCCCGGGAAATCAAGACGGCAGGGCCATCAAAAACCGTGCCACCCTAGAGGAGCTCTTCGTCCACCAGCAGGCTGTAGATCACCGCCTTCTGGGCGTGCAGGCGGTTTTCGGCCTCGTCGAAGACCACCGACTGCCAGGAGTCGATGACCTCGTCGGTGACCTCGTCCCCCCGGTGGGCCGGCAGGCAGTGCATGAAGATCGCGTCCTCCTTGGCCTTGGCCATGAGGGCGGCGTTGACCTGGAAGGGCCGGAAGACCGCCTTCCGGGCCTCCGCCTCCGCCTCCTGGCCCATGGAGGCCCAGACGTCGGTGTAGACCACGTCGGCCCCGGAGACCCCGGCGCCGAGGTCGTGGGTGACGACGATTTCCGCCCCCGTCTCCCGGGCGTCCTCCCGCGCCTGCTCCACCACCTCGGGCTTGGGGTCGAAGCCCTCGGGGCAGACGATGCGGACGTTCACCCCGGTCTTCGCCCCGCCGAAGAGGAGGGAGTGGGCCACGTTGTTGCCGTCCCCCACGAAGGCCAGGGTGAGCCCCTTCAGCGTCCCCTTCTTTTCCAGGACGGTGAGGTAGTCGGCCAGGGCCTGGCAGGGGTGCAGGAGGTCCGAAAGGCCGTTGATCACCGGCACCTCGGCGTACTCCGCCAGCTGGAGGATGGAGTCGTGGGAGAAGGTTCGGGCCATGATGACGTCCACCATGCGGTCGAGGGTCCGGGCCACGTCGGGGACCGATTCCCGCTTCCCCAGGGAGATGTCGGAGGGGCCGAGGTAGATGGCGTGGCCTCCCAACTGGGTCATTCCCGTCTCGAAGGAGACGCGGGTCCGCAGGGAGGGCTTCTCGAAGATCATGGCCATGGTCATTCCCGAAAGGGCCCCTTCGTACTTCTCGGGATTGGCCTTCATGCGCAGGGCGAGGTCGAAGAGGGCCTGGACGTTCTCTACGCTCAAATCGTGGAGGGAGATGAAGTCTTTGCCGATCATGGTTCGCTCCGCCGCCCCGGCGGCCGCCCTCCCGGGCGTGCCGGGGCCCAAAGGGGGCCGGAGGCCCCCGGTTCGTTCATCCGCTGCGGCCGTTCCGGGCCCTTCGCGGAAGGACCTCCGCCGGGGCCGGCTCGGGCCGGGTATGGTGGATCCGCGTGCCGGCCCGGCCCTGGACCGCGTCGTTGAGGTGTGCGGCGTCGGTGAGGATCACCGATCCCCCCCGCCGGACCAGGAACTGGACGGCCGCCTCGATCTTGGGGCCCATGGAGCCGGGGGGGAAGTGCCCCTCCTTCTGGTACTTCAGGAGTTCTTCGAGCCCCACGTCCGAAAGGGCCTTCTGTTCTTTCTTTCCGTAGTGGATGTAGAGGCAGGGGACGGAGGTGACGATGACCATCTCGTCCACCTGGAGTTCGCAGGCCAACAGGACCGAGGTGCGGTCCTTGTCGATGACCGCCTCCACCCCCCGGTGGGTTCCGTCCAACTCCCGGACCACCGGGATTCCCCCGCCGCCTCCGGCGATGAGGATGGCCCCCGTCTCGTAGAGGGACCTCAGAGCCCCGATTCCGAGAACCCGCTTGGGCTTCGGGGAGGGGACCACCTTCCGGTAGCCGCGGCCGCTGTCCTCCACCATGGCCCACCGCTCCACCTCCATCAGGTGCTTGGCCCGGTAGGCGGTGTAGAAGGGGCCGATGGGCTTGGTGGGGTTTCGGAAGGCCGGGTCCTCGGCGTCCACCTCGATCTGGGTGAGGACCGAGAGGAGGTCCCGCCGGATCCCCCGGCGCTCCAGCTCGTTGCTGAGGGCCTTTTCCAGGATGTACCCCATGCTGCCCTGGGTCTCGGCCACGCAGACGTCCAGCGGGAGGGGCGGGACCTTGGTCACCGCCTCCTCCTGCCGGATCAGGTTCTGCCCCACCTGGGGGCCGTTGCCGTGGACGAGGACCACCCGGTCGTACCGGTGGAAGAGGGGGATCAGCTGGCGGGCCGCCTCGTCGGCGTTGGCCAGCTGCTCCTCCAGGGTGCCCTTCTCGCCGGCCTTGATGAGGGCGTTGCCCCCAAAGGCCACAAGGCCTCGCTTGCCGCCCATGGCCTACTTCCGGAAGAGGCGGCGGAGGGGCTCCTCCAGGGTGGGTTGGCCGATCTCCTGGAGGTCGTACATCACCCGCACCGAAGGCTTGTTGATCTTCACGATGCGGCCGAGGTCGATGGGGGTGGCGATGATCACCAGGTCGCAGTCGGTGCGGTTGATGGTGGTCTCCAGGTCCTTGACCTGCTTGGCGCCGTACCCCATGGCCGGGAGCAGGATGCCGATATCGGGGTACTTTTCGTAGGTGGCCTGGATGGACTTGACGGCGAATGGGCGGGGGTCCACCAGCTCGGCCGCGCCGAACTTGCGGGCCGCCATGACGCCGGCGCCGTACTGCATCTCCCCGTGGGTGAGGGTGGGACCGTCCTCCACCACGAGGACCCGCTTCCCGGCGATGGCCGAAGGATCGCTCACCGAGAGGGGCGAGGCGGCGTCGATGACCATGGCCTTCGGGTTCGCGGTGGCGACGTTGAAGCGCACCTCGTCCACGTCGTCGCCGTCGGCGGTGTCGATCTTGTTGATCACCACCACGTGGGCGCGGCGGAGGTTGGCCTCGCCGGGGTGGTAGGCCAGCTCGTGGCCCGGGCGGTGGGGGTCCACCACCACGATTTCCAGGTCGGGGCGGAAGAAGGGCAGGTCGTTGTTCCCGCCGTCCCAGACCACCACGTCGGCTTCCTTCTCCGCCTGCCGGAGGATGGCCTCGTAGTCCACGCCGGCGTAGACCACCACCCCCCGCTGGATGTGGGGTTCGTACTCCTCCCGCTCTTCGATGGTGCACTGGTGCTTGTCCAGGTCCTTCAAGGTGGCGAAGCGCTGGACCTTCTGGGCGGCGAGGTCCCCGTAGGGCATGGGGTGGCGGACGGCCACCACCTTCTTGCCCATGGACTTGAGGATTTCGCAGACCCGGCGGGTGGTCTGGCTCTTGCCGCACCCGGTCCTCACGGCGCAGATGGAGACCACCGGCTTGCTCGATTCCAGCATGGTGTGGTCGGCGCCCATCATCATGAAGTCGGCGCCGGCGGCGATGGCGATGGAGGCCTTGTGCATGACCGTCTCGTGGGAGACGTCCGAATAGGCGAAGACCACCAGGTTCACCTTCTCCTTCCGGACGATCTCCGGAAGGTCCTTCTCGTCGTAGATGGGAATCCCCTTGGGGTACTCCTTGCCGGCGAGCTCGGCGGGGTACTTCCGCCCGGCGATGTCGGGGATCTGCGTGGCGGTGAAGGCCACCACCCGGTAGGCGGGGTTGCCCCGGAAGAAGACGTTGAAATTGTGGAAGTCTCTGCCTGCGGCGCCCATGATGAGCACGTTCTGGGGTTTCATTGGAAATGTCCTCCATTGGCGTGCGGCTGCCGGATCCGGCATTCTTCGCAGCGAAGGCTGTAAGTGTAACCATTTCTTCGGTTAAGGTCAACGGGACCGAACCCCCTAGGCCCGCCGTGTGCCAAAAGCCCCCTCTTCGCCCTTTTCCGCCACGCCTCCCCCGGCACTGCCCCTCCCCGGCGCCGGACCCCTGCAAGCCTAATTCTGCTAATTAAGCAATAACTCTAAAATAGGGACAGCCACCTATTTCTGGCCTTCTTCGGACCGCCACGGGGGCAAGGGGGGTGGGTGGAAAAGAGAGGCGAAGGGGAAGAAGATGGAGCGGGAAACGGGATTCGAACCCGCGACCCCAACCTTGGCAAGGTTGTGCTCTGCCAGCTGAGCTATTCCCGCCCAGAACCCCATTCTACCCAGGTGGGGCCCTCGTGTCAACCGGAACGGGGGTCCGGAGCCTACCGTTCCAGCAGGACGAGGGTTTCGACCCCGTAGGTCTGGGGGAAGAGGTCGAAGGGCTGGATCCGCCGTACCCGGTACCCGCCGCTCTCCAGGAGGACGAGGTCCCGCTCCAGGGAGGGGAGGCTGCAGGAGACGTACAGGAGGCGCGGCGGGGCCAGGCGGATGAGGAAGGGCAGGACCTCCCACGCTCCGGTGCGGGGAGGGTCCAGAAGGGCGGCGCCGAACCGCTCGCTGACGGCCGCCAACCGTTCCCCCCACCGGGCGGCGTCCCCCTCCAGGTGCCGCACGTTGGGGATCCCCAGGCGGCGGGCGTTTTCCCGGGCGTCCTCCACCGCCGGCCGGGACGATTCCACCGCCCAGACCTCCCCCGCCGCCAGGGCCAGGGGGAAGGTGAAGTTTCCGATTCCGGCGTAGAGGTCCAGCACCCGGTCCCCCCGGGAAGGGGCCAGCCATTCCAGGGCGGTCTGGACGAGGATCCGGTTGAGGGCGAAGTGGGCCTGGGTGAAGGCGCGCACCGAGGCCCGAAGAAGGAGGCGCCGCTCGCCGGCATCCACGGCGTACGTCACGGCGGGGTCCCCGCGGAGCAGGAGAACCGCTTCCTCGCCGAAGCCGGAGGTGGCCAGGAGGTTCCCCAAGCCCGCGGAGAGGGCGGCCTCCTCCAGGGCCCGGGCCTGGCACTCCCCCTCCCCCTCCCGGAGGCGAAGGTGGAGGGCGAAGCGCTCCTCCTCCTCCCCGGCGAGGAGGGTGAAGCTCGTAAGGGCCCGGGCCGCCGGCTCCCGCTGGAGGGCGGCCCGTAGGGCTCCGTAGCGAAGGTTGAAGTCCCGACCGAAGAGGGGACAGGTGTCCAGGTTGACGACCCGGTGGGAGCCCTCCATGAAAAAGCCCGTGAGGAGGGAAGAACCCGACGGCCGGACGTGGAAGTCCCCGCGGTGGCGGTAGCCCCGGTCGGGCTGGGCGGGGACCAGGGGAAGGACCTCGGCGCCGTGCAGGTGGCCCCTCAGGACCTGGCGCACCAGCGCTTCCTTCTGTTCCACCTGGAGGTCGTAGGCGGCGGCCAGCCACTGGCACCCCCCGCAGTGGCCGAAGAACTTGCACCGGGGCTCCACCCGGCGGGGCGAAGGGGAGAGAAGGGCTTCCACCCGCCCCTCGGCGTAACTGGACTTGGCCTTTTCGAGGCGCACGAGGACCTTGTCTCCGGGCACGGCGGGGGAGACGAAGACCACCTTCCCCTCGTGCCTCCCCACCGCCTTTCCCCCCCAGGCGTACGATTCCACCGCCACCTCCACGGGGGGGCGGCGGGAGGGGCGGGTCGGGGTGCGGCGGGAGGCCTTGCGGCGGCGGGGGAAGGATGCCATGGCCTCACCCTACCACCGGTCCCTCCCGCCGGCCCAGCGGGGCAGGGGAAGGCGCCGGAGGAGACCGAGGGCGAGGCGGGGCAGGAGGGTACCGGGAAGGCGGGCGGAAAGCCTCCCGGCGCCGTGCCGCCACCGGTGGAGGCGGCCGAGGAAGGCCATCCGCCGGGGCCAGGGCGGGAGGTGGAGGTCCACCCACCGCCCCTCCCGCCAGAGGGCCACCACGCGCCCGACGGTCCGGGGCCAGGGGAGCCAGGTTCCCGTGGCCTGACCGTCCCCCTTCTCGAGGAAGAGGCCGCCCCGGACGGCCAGGAGGCGGTGGACGGTGGCCTCCCCTCCCTTCTCAAAGACCACAAGGTCCCCCGGCTTTAGCCCTCCGGGGGGAACGGCCACCGCCTCCACCCGGTCGCCCTCCCGGAGAAAGGGTTCCATGGAGCGGCCCCGGACGAGGATGGACACGGGACGGTCCCCCAGCCAGAGGTCCGGGCCGGTGGGAAGGGAGGGGGCCACGGCGGGCCTCCTCAGAGGAAGGGGTCGGGCCGGAGGGCCAGTAGCGGCGGCAGGAGGGCCCGGCACAGGGCCACCAGCTTCTGGGCCTCCTCCTGGGTGAAGTTGGGGCCGGCCTCTTCGGGGCTCTTTCCCTTGCGGGAGACCTCCAGGACCCCCACGGGCTTTCCGCCGTGCACCAGGGGGAGGGCCAGCATCTTCTGGATGGGAAGGCCGCTGGTCTCCATCCCCTTCACGTTCTCGAAGAAACGCAGGTGCTTGCTCTCCGAAAGGCGGTTGTCCACCTTGCCCTTGAGGGTCCGAAGCACCTCCGAGGCGAAGGCGGTCTTGTGGTCCGACGGGATGGCGCCGGCGCTCTGCCTCAGGGCGGGTGGCCAGCAGAACTTCAGGGTGGCTCCGGTGCTGGTGAGCAGGAGGATGGCCACCTCCTCGGCCTTGACGCCGACGGCCTCGGCGGCGGCCCGGGCCAGCACCTCCACACCTTCCTCCAGGAGGGCCTTGGAAGGCTCTCCCCGGCCGGCGAGACTCTCCAGTTTCTGGCGTGGGTCCATGGGCTCCTCCCCGGGGGCGGATCCACCGCCCCGGCCGCTGGCGGCAAGGACTTCCCGTTAAAGGGGAGGATACCACGGACCCCGGGGGAAGGGGAGGTCAGCCGGCGGCCACCACCCGGAGGCAGACGTCGGCCACCTCGGAGGTGTAGTTCCGAAGGTCCCCCTGGAGCAGGCCGTAGATCCGGAAGATGGCCACGCGGATCATGATGCCGATGACCGCCGCTCCCAAGATCTCCAGGTTTCCCTGCCGGACTTCGCCGCTCTTCTGGCCGTCCTGGAGGATGTCCCGCACCAGGTGGCGGATGTGGCGGACCTTGCGGCTGGTCCGGCCCAGCTCGTTGTGTTCCGAGAGGATCAAGTAGGTGAAGAGGGTGCGGTCCTCGTCGAAGAAGCGGAAGCACCCCTCCACCAGGGCGTGGATGCGGTCCCTGAGGGTGGGGGCCACCAGGACCGACCGGTCCAGCTGGGCCGTGAAGTAGGAGAGGTGGGTGAGGTACAGGTCCTCCGCCAGCTCCTGCTTGCTCTGGAAGTGGCGGTAGAGGGCCCCCTCGCTGACCCCCGCCCGGCGGGCGATGTCCTTGGTGGTGGTGGCGTGGATCCCCTTCTCGGTGAACAGTTCCAGCGCCGCCCGCAGGATTTCCGGCAGTTTGGTGTCCCGCTTGCTCTCCTCGACGATCAGTTCCATGGGGCGCCCCCTTGGGGAGAATGTGTATGCTCACTCACGGAAATACCATACATGCCACCCTCCTGCTTGTCAAGGCGAAGCGAAGAAAGGGCTTGATAAACTCTCACTTACAACCCAGGCCCCCGGCAGGCCCCGGGGTGGCCTTGAGGGCGGGGAGAGGTTGTGGTAGGAAAGGGCCCTCACGGGGGCGGCCGCCCCCGCCGCCACGGGGAGAGGTTCATGGCTGACCTAGAGATGGTGGACCTTCCGCCTCGGCTGAAGGAAGGGATCGAACTCCTGGATCGCGGGCTCACCTTTGACGCCCAGACGGTTTTCGAGGGTTACCTGGAGGCCCACCCCGATTCGGCCCTGGCCCTCTCGTTCGTGGGGATGCTTCGGGCCTGCGCCGGCGCCCCGCCCTCCGAGGGGCTGGACCTCTGCCAGCAGGCGGTGCGGCAGGACCCCGACGAGCCCCTCTGCTACCTCAACTTGGCCAAGGCCTACATGGCCAACGACGACCGGTACCAGTGCGTCCGGACCATCCACCGGGGCCTGAAGTACCGTTCCCCCCACCGCCAGCGCCTGCTGGACTTCTACCGGACCATCGGCATCCGGAGGAAGCCCCCCCTCCCCTTCCTCTCCCGGGACAACCCCCTCAACGAGTTCCTGGGGCGCCTCACCTGGCGCCTGCGCATCGGCGGGGGGGCCTGAGGCTCCGTCAGGCCTCCCCGTAGAGCTTCCGGTCGAGGGTCCGGTACTGGACGGCCTCCGCCAGGTGCCGGGCGTTCACCCTCTCGGCCCCCTCCAGGTCGGCGATGGTCCGCGCCACTTTGAGGATCCGGTGGTGGCCCCGGGCGGTGAGCCCCAAGGCGTTCAGCGCCTTGAGCAGAAAGGCCTCCCCCTCCCCGTCGAGGGCGGTGTGCCGCTCGACCATCCGCTCGCTCATCTGGGCGTTGGCGTGGACCTTCTGTCCCCGGAAGCGCTCCCACTGGCGGCGGCGCGCCTCGGTGACGCGGCGCCGCACCGCCTGGGAAGGCTCGCCGGTGGGGGCGGCCCGGAGTTCGGCGGGGGCCATGGCCGTCACCTCCACCTGGATGTCGATTCGGTCCAGGAGCGGGCCCGAGAGCCGGGAGAGGTAGCGGCGGACCTGCAGGGGGGTGCACCGGCACCGGCGGGTGGGATCTCCCAGAAAGCCGCAGGGGCAGGGGTTGGAGGCGGCCACCAGCATGAAGGCGGCGGGGAAGGTGAGCTTGTCCTTCACCCGGGCCACGGAGATGGACCGGTCCTCCAGGGGCTGGCGAAGGCTCTCGAGGACGTCCCGCTTGAACTCCGTGAGCTCGTCCAGGAAGAGGACGCCGTTGTGGGCCAGGCTGATCTCCCCGGGGCGGATGGTGGATCCCCCGCCGATCATGCCGGCGTAGGAGATGGTGTGGTGGGGGGCGCGAAAGGGGCGGACGGTGACGAGCCCTCCGGCGGGGGGCGCCTCGCCGGCGGCGGAGTGGATCCGCGTGGTCTCCAGCGCCTCTTCGAAGGACATGGGGGGGAGGATGGTGGGGAGGCGCTTGGCCAGCATGGACTTGCCGGCCCCCGGGGGCCCCACCAGAAGGAGGTTGTGGCCTCCGGCGGCGGCCACCTCCAGGGCCCGCTTGACGTGGGCCTGGCCCCGGACCTCCAGGAGGTCCACCGGCAACGCCGGATCCTGGAGGGCCTCCTCGTAGGTCCGGTGGGGCAGGGGCTCCACCGCCGCTTCGCCGCGGAGGAACCGCACGGCCTCGGCCAGGTTCTTCAGGGCGAAGACCCGGCACCCCTCCACCACCGAGGCCTCGGCCCCATTGGCGGCGGGGCATAGGAGGGCCCGGGAACGGCTGCGGGCGAGCAGGGCCATGGAGAGGATGCCGCGGACGGGCCTCAGCGCCCCGTTGAGGGCCAGTTCTCCCGCCACCACCATCTCCGCGGCGGGGTTGTGGCGGGGGATGTGGCCCGTGGCCTCCAGGAGGGCCAGGGCGATGGGCAGGTCGAGCTGGGAGCCCTCCTTCCGGACGTCCGCCGGGGCGAGGTTCACGGTGACCTGCTCCTGGGGGTAGGAGAAGCCGGAGTTGAGAATGGCCCCCCGGACCCGTTCGCGGCTCTCCCGGACCGCCGCGTCGGGAAGGCCGACGGTCACGTAGGCGGGGAGCCCCGGCTGGACGTCCACCTCCACCTCCACCGCCACGGCGTCGATGCCGTGCAGGTCGGCGGAGGTCAGGCGGACCATCATGGCGGGCCGTCTCCCGAATCGGGAAGGGGGACCTCGTAGCGTCCCCCCAGGCGGGTCCGGCAGACCAGGCGGAGCCCCGGCCGGCCCTCCAGAGCCCCGCCGCCGGCCACGCGGTACCGGTGGAGACCGGGCCCTTCGGAGGGGAAGGCCGGCGGGGAGGCGGCTTCGTCCCCCGGCAGGGCGAGGCGGTAGTCCAGCACGCCGGGCCCCTCGTCCAGGAGCAGGTCCAGCGCCTCCGCCCCCCGCTCCACCTCCTTGACGGCGAAGGGCGGGGAGGCGGACTTCCAGAGGGTGAGGGCCAGCCCCGAACCGGAGGGCTCGGGGCCTGCGTTCCAGAGAAGGACCGTGACCGTGCGGGCCGCGGGAAGGAGCGGGAAGGAGGAGGCGGCGGGGAGGCCCCATCCTTCTTGGAGGAGGCGGCCCTCGGGGTCCCGGGCAAGGAGGAAGATCCGGAGGGAGCCGGAGGGGCCGCCGGTGGAGAGGGCCACCGCCGGGGAACCCTCGCCGAGGGAGAAGGTCCAGGCCTCGAAGGCCCCGGGGGGAAGGTCACGGTCCAGGAGCCAGACGGCGGGGAGCTCCGAGGAGGCCGGCGGAAGGAACCCGGCCTCCGCGGCACGGGCGAAAAACCACGCCGCCGCCTTCTCGAGGAAGAGTCCGTAAGGGACGCCCCGCCGGTGAAGGGCCCTTGTGAGGCGGGCCCTATCCCGGCCGGGGGGCAGGGCCTCGGCCAGGAAATCCCGTTCCGCCGCCCAGTCCCAGAGGAAGAGGTACAGCAAGGGATCGGGCAACTCCCGGAGCTGGGGTTCTGCCGAAACCTGCGCCATCCCGTCCAAGAGTGCCGAAGGGTCTCCCAGGAGAGCGGTCCGGAAGGCCGCCCGGGCGGCGGGGGCTTCGGCGGGCGGGAGGGCCGGGGCGGAGGCCCGCCAGAGGGCGTCGAAGAGGCTCTCCTTCAGGTCGGGCGAACGGGGGACCTCCAGCGGGTCGGGAAGGGGAGGAAGAAGGCCGAAGGTCTCTTTCCAGAGGTCGAGGAACCTGCGGGTCAGCTCCGACGCCACCGCCTCGCCCAGGGGGGTCGTCTCGCCGGGGAGCCAGAGGGAGGCCCCGTCCCCCGCCGCGACGACCTTGACGGCCGGCCGCCCGCCCTGGGCGGCGGCGGCCACCGAAAGGCCGAAGGCGAGGAGAAAAAAAAGACGTCGCATGGCGTCTGGCCTCCAGGGACGGGCCTATTTTGAGCCGGCCGGCCCCGCCCTGTCAAGGAACGGGCCGGGTCTCGGGCGGGGGGGCCGCGGGCGCCGCGGAAGAGGCGGCCTTCGGCAGGAGGTCCTTCCAGGCGGGGTCCTCCTTCCAGGGGGAAAAGGCCGGATCTTCTACGGGGTCGGGAAGGGGGCGCTGGCCGGGGGGGAGGTTCCGGCGGAGGTCCAGGGCCTTTCGGAGGTACTCCCGCGCCTCGTCCCCCTTTCCCGCGGCGGCCGAAAGGCGGGCCAGGGCGTAGGGAGGCCAGGGGTGCTGGGGGTCCGCCTCCCGGGCCTTGCGGAGCAGGGCGGCCGCCTCCTCTCTCCTTCCGTGGGAGGAGAGGTAGAGCCCCGCCTCCAGGGCGGCGGTGAAACGGGCGGGGGTGGAGAGCCTCGGCCGTTTTTCGTCGGCTTCGCAGGCCTTTCCGTAGGCCTCCCCCGCCTCCGGACCCCCCGATTCCTGGAGGGCGCCCCCCAGGAAGAACCAGGCCCGGCCATCGGAGGGGTCCGCCGAGGCCGCCTGCCGCTCCCGCTCCGCCGCCTCGGCGTACCGGCCCCGGGCCAGGAGGGCGGCCCCCTGCCGGACGAGGGCCCCCGAGGGCCCGTCGTCGGGCTGGGGGGGAAGGTTCATGATGAGGGCCGCCTGGAAGCGGGCCCAGGGCCGGAGCCCCTTGAGGTCGTCGTCCAGGGCGGGGTCGGGGAGGGAGAAGCGGGAGGCGGAGGCCAGGTCCAGCGCCCTCACCAGGGCCTCCAGGGCCTCCGCCGGATGCCCCCCCAGGGCCAAGACGCAGGCGAAGTTGTAGGCGTAGGGGGGGTAGGCCCCGTCCTCGGCCAGCGCCTTCCGGTAGAGGGCCTCCGCCCCGGCGAAATCCTGCTGGAAGGCGAGGGCCAGGCCCAGGCCGTCCACCGCCTCCCGCCGCCGCTTGAGGCCCAGGGCGGGGCTCTCGTCGTCCAGGCGAAGGGCCTCCCGGAAGACCTCCTCCGCCTCCCGGTACTTCCGCTGGGCCATGAGGGCATGGCCCAGGTACCCCAGCGGCAGGGCGTTCTTGGGGATCAGGAGGGAGGCCTGGCGCAGGAGGGGTTCGGCGGCGTCGGGGCGCCCCTCGTCCAGGAGCGCCGAACCCTGGCGCAGGAGGACCTGGGCCCGCTCCTCCGGGGGGAGCTGGGCCCAGGGGGAGCGCACGGGCGGCAGCAGGGCGGCGAGCAGGACGAAGAGAAGAAAAGAACGGCTTTTCATGGGGTGGCGACTCCTGGAGAGGTCAGTTGAGGGTTCCCATGAGCTGGCGGCACTTCTTGCTACGCTTGAGCTTGGTGAGGGCCTGGGTCTCGATCTGCCGGATCCGCTCCCGGGAGAGGCCCAACCGGTCCCCCACCTCCTTGAGGGTGTGGGCTTCGGTCCCGTCGAGGCCGTACCGCAGGGTGAGGACCAGCCGTTCCTTCTCGTCGAGTTCGGCGAGCATCCCCTTGAGGATCTTCCGGAAGGCCTCGTCCATGAGGTTCTGGTCCACGGGGGGCATGGTCACCTGCTCGATCTTGTCCAGGAGCTGGAAGTCCGAATCCTCCTCGCCGGTGGACTCCAGGGGGAGGTCCTCGTGCTCGGCCTGCATGAGGGCCTCCACGTTCTCCCGGGGGACGTTCATCTCCTCGGCCACCTCCCCCACCGTCGGCGGCCGTTCGAGGATGGGGGTCATGGCGGCGATGGTCTTGTGGATGTTGTAGAGGAAGTTGGCCTGCTTCTGGGGGATCCGGAAGGGCCCGCCCTGCTCCGAGAGGGCGTGGATGATGGCCTGCCGGATCCACCAGACGGCGTAGGTGATGAACTTCACCCCCTTGTTGGGGTCGAAGCGCTTGGCGGCCTCGATGAGCCCGATGTTCCCCTCGTTGATCAGGTCCTGGAAGGAGAGGCCCCAGCCCCGGTACTTCTTCGAAAAGGAGACCACGAAGCGGAGGTTCGATTCCACCAGCTTCTGGAGGGCCTCCTTGTCCCCCTGCTGGATCCGGCGCCCCAGCTCCCGTTCCTCCTCGGGGGTGAGGAGGGGGAAGCGGGAGATCTCCTTCAGGTAGCGCTTGAGAAGGACCGATTCGTCGCTCGAGATGCCGCTATTCCTCGCCATCCCCACCCCCCTCCAGATGGGCCAGAAAGGCCTGGAGGGAACGCGGTGGGATCCGGGCGAGGGCCTGCTGCCGCACCTCCTCCCGCGTCACGCCCCGGCGGCCGAGCTGCTCCAGGAAGAACTCCAGGAACTGGTTCATCTCCTCCTGCATCCGTCCCATTTTCTCCCGCATGTTGAGAACAATTTCAACCCCTGCGAGATTCACGCCGAGGTTGCGGGTGAGGTTCAGGATGATTTCGAGCCGCTCGAGGTCCTCGTCGGTGTACAGGCGGGTGTTGCCCTCGGTGCGGGAGGGCTTGAGGAGGCCGTCCCGCTCGTAGAGGCGGAGGGTCTGGGGGTGCACGTCGTAACGCTGGGCCACCGCCGAAATCATGTAGTACTTCTTCCCTTCGTTCCGGGGAGACCTTCGCGCCATCGTCACACCTTCGTGGCCGTGTGGAAGGAGCGGGGGTTCTCGGGGTTGAGGCGTGCGAACTCCCGCATGAGCTCCTTGCTCCGTTCGTCCACCACCGGCGGAGCCACCACCGTCACCTCCACCAGCAGGTCGCCCGGGGCCCCCCCGCGCAGGGAGGGCATCCCCCGCTCCTTCAGCCGGAAGACCTGCCCGGAGGAGGTGCCCGGGGGGACCTTGAGGCGGGCGCCCCCCGAGAGGGTCGGAACCTCCACGCGGCCGCCCAGGACCGCTTCCCAGACGGTGATGGGCACCTTCACGTGGAGATTGGGCCCTTCACGCCGGAAGACGGGGTGGTCGAGGATGTGGGTCTCGATGTAGAGGTCGCCGGGGGGGCCGCCGTTCCGGCCGGCCTGGCCCTTGCCCTTGACCCGGACCCGGGAGAGGGTGTCCACCCCCGGGGGGATGGAGACGTCCACCGTCTCGGTGGTCTCCGAGACGCCGCTCCCGCCGCAGGAAGGGCAGGGGCTCCCGGGGTCCCGGCCCGTGCCGGAACAGGTGGGGCAGGTCTGGGAGAAGGAAAAGGGGCCGCGGTGGAGCCCCACCTTCCCCGTGCCCCCGCAACGGGGACAGGGGGCGTTGCGGCGGGGGGCGGACCGGCCCTCCCCGCCGCAGGCCGGACAGGGGACGGTGTGCCGGACGGCGATCCTGGCCTTCTTTCCGGTGTAGGCCTCTTCCAGGGTGAGGGTGAGGGGGAAGACCAGGTCCTCCCCCGCCTGGGGACCCTGCCGCTCCCGGCTGCGGGCCGTGTGGAGGAAGGCCTCCAGCAGGTCTTCGAAGCCTCCGGCGGGGGGGGCGTCGAAGTCGAAGCCGGTGAAGTCCACCCGGGGTCCCCGGGAGGGTCCCTCGCTCCCCACCGAACCGGTGGCGTCGTACCGCTTCTTCTTCTCGGGGTTGGAGAGGATGGCGTAGGCCTCGGAGATCTCCTTGAAGCGCTCCTCCGCCGCCCGGTCGCCGGGGTTGAGGTCGGGGTGGTACTTGCGGGCCAGGCGCTTGTAGGCCTTCTTCACCTCCGCGACGGAGGCCCCTCGGGGGAGCTCCAGGACCTCGTAGAGGTTGCGGGCGGCCACGGCTCCCCTCCCTTGCTCACTTCACGGCGATGGACCGGCGGGGCCGCTTTCGGGCCAGGACGATGGTGAGGAGGCCGTGTTCCAGCGAGGCCTCCACCGCCGCGGTGTCGATCTCTTCCGGGAAGGAGAACTCCCGCAGGAAGGGTCCGAAGTAGCGCTCCATCCGGTGGATGCACCCGTCCTCCGCCGAGGGGCCGGGCTTGCGTTCCCCTTGCACGCGGAGGAGGTGGCCCTCGGCGGTCACCTCCACGTCCTCCAGAGGCACCCCCGGGAGCTCCACCTCCACCACGTAGCGCCCGCCCTCTTCGTAGACGTCGGCGGGTGGGATCCAGGTGAAGTCCTGGAGAGGCGAGGAGGCCCTATCCGGCTGGATGAGGTCCTCGAAGAGCCGGTTCATCCGCCGCTGCAGGTTGAGCAGTTCCCTCAGGGGATCACCCTTGGACGGCATGGTTCACCTCCCCGCCCGAACGCCGCTGGGACGCCCCGATTATTTCACATCCTCGAACTCGGCGTCGATGACCTCGCCCGAACCGGAGCCCTTGGAAGCGCCGTTTCCGCCGGAGGAAGCCCCCCCGGAGGCCGGGCCGGGGCCGGCGCCCGCCGCCGGGCCCTTGGCCGTGGCGTAGAGGACCTCCGCCATCTTGTGGTTGGCCTGGTTGAGGGCGTCGATGGCCTTCCGGATGGCCTCCTTTCCGCCCGCGTCCTTGGCCTTCCGGAGTTCCTCCAGGGCGGCCCGGACCTGGGATTCCTCGGCGGGCGGAATCTTTCCGGCGTTCTCCTGGAGGAGCTTCTCGGTGCTGTAGAGGATCTGGTCGGCCTGGTTCTTGAGTTCGATCTCTTCCTTCCGGGCCATGTCCTCGGCCTTGTGGGCTTCGGCCTCCTTCACCATCTTGTCGATCTCGTCCTTGGTGAGGCCCGAGGAGGCGGTGATGGTGATGCTCTGCTCCTTCCCCGTGGCCAGGTCCTTGGCCGACACGTGGAGGATGCCGTTGGCGTCGATGTCGAAGGTCACCTCGATCTGGGGCACACCCCGGGGGGCCGGGGGGATCCCCATGAGCTTGAAGGTCCCCAGGAGCTTGTTGTCCCTGGCCATGGGCCGCTCGCCCTGGAAGACCACGATCTCCACCTCCGTCTGGTTGTCCGCGGCGGTGGTGAAGACCTCCTTCCGTTTGGCCGGGATGGTGGTGTTGCGCGGGATGAGGGCCGTGGCCACACCGCCCAGGGTCTCCACGCCGAGGGTGAGGGGCGTCACGTCCAAGAGGAGGATGTCCTTCACGTCCCCGCCCAGCACGCCCGCCTGGATGGCGGCGCCCACGGCCACCACCTCGTCGGGGTTCACCCCCTTGTGGGGCTCCTTTCCGAAGAAGTCCTGGACCATCTGCTGGATCTTGGGGATGCGGGTGGAGCCGCCCACCAGGACCGCCTCGTGGATCTGCATGGGGCTGAGCCGGGCGTCGGCCAGGGCCGCCTTGCAGGGCTCCATGGTCCTCTGGAAGACCGGGGCCGCCAGGTTCTCGAGCTGGGCCCTTGTGACCTTGAGCTGGAGGTGCTTGGGGCCCGAAGCGTCGGCGGTGATGAAGGGCAGGTTGATCTCCGTCTCCAGGGTCTGGGAGAGCTCGCACTTGGCCCGCTCGCAGGCCTCCTTGAGCCGCTGGAGGGCCATGGGGTCCCTGGAGAGGTCGATCCCCGTGTCCTTGCGGAAGGTGTCCACCACCCAGTCGATGAGGATCTTGTCCACGTCGTCGCCGCCCAGGTGGGTGTCGCCGTTGGTGGACTTCACCTCGATGACGCCCTCCCCCACCTCCAGGACGGAGATGTCGAAGGTTCCGCCGCCGAAGTCGTAGACGGCGATGGTTTCCTCCTTCTTCTTGTCCAGGCCGTAGGCGAGGGCCGCCGCCGTCGGCTCGTTGATGATGCGCAGGACCTCCAGGCCGGCGATGCGCCCGGCGTCCTTGGTGGCCTGCCGCTGGCTGTCGTTGAAGTAGGCCGGGACGGTGATGACCGCCTGGGTGACCTTCTCCCCGAGGTAGGCCTCGGCGGCCTCCTTGAGCTTGCGGAGGATCATGGCGGAGATCTCCGGCGGGGAGTACTTCTTCCCCCGGACCTCCACCCAGGCGTCGCCGTTGTCGGCGGGGACCACCTTGTAGGGGACGGTCTTGATCTCCTCCTGGACCTCGCTGTACTTGCGGCCCATGAAGCGCTTGATGGAAAAGATCGTGTTCAGGGGGTTGGTGATGGCCTGGCGCTTGGCCACCTTCCCGACGAGGATCTCCCCCTTGTCGGTGAAGGCCACCACCGACGGAGTGGTCCGGTCTCCCTCCTGGTTGGGGATGACGACGGGCTGCCCGCCTTCCATGACGGCCACCACGGAGTTGGTGGTGCCGAGGTCGATGCCGATGATCTTGGCCATGGACGCTGTCCTCCTTCGTACGTTTCCTTTGGCTCTCTTTGAGCCAGGAGATAAGATAATTCTTGAGCGAAAGGTTGTCAAGTTTTCTGATAGGGAGGCTTGGGGTAGGCCGCCGCCCCGGCCCCTGCTATCCTGGAGGGGAGGGAGGGAACGGTGGTCCGCTTCGAGGTGCTTCGGGAAGGGCCGGAGGGGGGGCGGACGGGGCTTCTCCACACCCCCCACGGCACGGTGGAGACCCCCGCCTTCATGCCGGTGGGGACCCGGGCCTCCGTCAAGGGCCTGCCGCCCTTTCTTCTCAAGGAGGCGGGGGCCGCGATCGTCCTCTGCAACACCTTCCACCTGGCCCTCCGGCCGGGGAGCGGCCTCATCCAGGAGCTGGGGGGGCTCCACCGCTTCATGGGGTGGGAAGGCCCCATTCTCACCGATTCGGGGGGCTTCCAGGTCTTTTCCCTGGCCTCCCTCCGGGAGGTCTCGGAGGAGGGGGTCGCCTTCCGCTCTCCGGTGGACGGCTCCCCCCTCTTCCTCAGCCCCGAGCGGGCGGTGGCCGTCCAGGAGGAGCTGGGGGTGGACGTCGCCATGGTCCTCGACGTTCTGGTCCCCGGCGGGGCCACCTGGGAGGAGACGGCGGCGGCTGTCTCGCGAACCTCGCGCTGGGCGGCCCGGTGCCGGGAGGCGGCGGCCCCCTCCACCGCCCTCTTCGGCATCGTCCAGGGGGGGACCTACCGGGACCTCCGGGAGCGGTCGGCCCGGGACCTGGCGGCCCTGGATTTCCCCGGGTACGCCGCGGGGGGCTTCTCCGTCGGCGAAAAGAAGGAGGCCTTCCGGGAGGTGGCGGCCTACACCGCCGGCCTCTTGCCCAAGGACCGGCCCCGCTACCTCATGGGGGTGGGGACCCCACTAGATCTTGTGGAAGCGGTCTCTTGGGGCTACGACTTGTTCGACTGCGTCCTCCCCACCCGCAACGCCCGGAACGGGAGCCTCTTCACCTCCCAGGGCCCCCTGGCCATCAAGAACGCCGCCTTCGCCCGGGACCCCTCGCCCCTGGACCCCGCCTGCCCCTGCTGGGCCTGCCGACACCTCTCCCGGGCCTACCTGCACCACCTCTTCCGCCACAACGACCCCACGGGGCTGGTGCTCCACTCCCTCCACAACCTGACCTTCTACCTCGGGCTTCTCGCCAGGATCCGCGAGGCCATCGCCGGGGGGGGCCTTGCGGCGCTTCAGGAGGAGGTCCGCCGCGACTACGGCAGGGAGGGGGCCCCGGCCGGAGGAGCGGCGTGGGAACCGGCCGTGTGAAACGGCGGGTGGCACAGGCGTAACCGAGCAGGTTCACTTGTTGGGCCGTCTTCCCGAGAAATCCTTTGTTTCCCTTGGCGTTACCAATGGCATCGCCTTTGCCTGAATGTAAAAGGTTCTTGCCACGCCCCAGAAGGGCACCGAGAGTGGAGAGACAAGGAGCGTTTCCATGAAGACCCGTTTGGTGGCCACCCTCACCCTCGCTGCGGCCCTTTCCCTGGCCCTCACCCATCCGGTGCCGGCACAGGCGCAGACCCAGGCCTACGGCATCAACAGCCTCGTCGTCCCCATGGACACCACCTACCTGGACAGCGGGATCTTCAAGGCCTACGGCCTCGTCTACCGGCTCCTCCAGAACAACATCCCCGTGGACTGGGCCATCCAAGACCCCAAGAACTACGGGGACGCGGACTTCACCGCCCCCCAGGTCCGCACGGTGACCGCCAGCGGCTTCGGCGGGTCGGTCTTTGCGGCCAGCTACCGGGGGGGACCCTTCGTGGTGGACGGGGCTTACTACGACGCCGCCCTGCCCATCGTCCAGGCCTGGATCGCCGCCAACCCGGCGGTGGCCGTCCACCGGGCGGAGGCGCCCTTCACGGCTCCCGTCAACCGCCGTCTCTACGCCGCTCCCACCCTGGCCGTCTTCCTGGACGGGAACGAAGTCATCGCCTTCAGCTACCTGAACGCCGCCTCCATCCCCATGTCCGACGGCCGTTCCTGGCCCAGGGCCAACGGCCCGACGCCGGCCCAGTGTCCTTCCCCCAATTGCCTGAGCGAGAGCGCCATCGCCGGAACCCTCGGGGTCACCCCCGACGGGGCCCTCCTGGACGCCAACGGCAACCCCGTGGTCTGCCAGATCATGTCCATGCACTACGCCCCCACCAACACCGCCGTGGCCAACGAGGTGGCGGCGGAGATCCGGGCCTTCCTCACGGGGCGGGACGTCCACGCCTTCTTCGAGTGCGAGGCGGTGAACTGGTTCGAGAGCCTCTCCACCGCCGGTCCCTTCCTGACCACCGGGGGCCTCGTCACGGCGAGCAAACCGGGCTCCGTGGACTACCTCAACAGCGCCCGGCCCTTCGCCCAGGCCCACGGCACCTTCGGGACCCAGGGGGGCTCCATGCCCGCCTTCGCCTTGAAGAGCGGCTCCGCCTACCACTCCACCATCGCCGTCATGGTGAAAAAGGCCGGGGCCGCCGTGGGGACGACGGACGTGTGGATCACCGACCACCTGGACGGGAACCCCGCCAACGGGAAGATCTCCTACCTCGGCGGCCACCAGTACGGCGTGGCGGTCCCCATTTCTTCCAACCCCAGAAGCCTGGGGACCCGCTACTTCCTCAACGGCCTCTTCGAGGCGCCCTGCAGCTCGGAGGCGGTCTCCACCGTGGCACTCTCCCTCTCCGGCCCAGCCACCACGACCTCCCCGCGTGTCACCTACACGTTGCACTACGACGTCTCCGGCGGCTGGGCCCAGGACACCACCCTCAGCCTCCCCCTGCCCGCCGGTGTCACCTTCGTCTCCGCCTCCGGCGGCGGGACCTTCTCCGGCGGGGTGGTCACCTGGTCCCTGGGCCTCCTCGGCGAGGGGGCTTCCGGCGACCTCACGGTGGAGGTGGAGCTTCCCTCCGACGGCTCCTACGACTTCACCGCCAACGCCTCGTGGAAGGTGGGGACCACCCCCTTCACGGGGGACTCCAACACGGTGACGACGGTGCTGGACCGGCTCCTCCCCAGCCCCCCGGTCATCGCGACCCCGGCGGACGGATCCACAACCACCGATACCACGCCAGACTTTCTGGGAACGGCCGAGCCCAACGCCACGGTCCTCCTGTACCTGGACGGGAGCGGGAGCCCGGTGACCGTGGCGGCGGACGCCTCAGGGAACTGGTCCTACACCTGTCCAAAATCCTCCGGCCATCCGCCCGCAAGAGAAGGCGGGACGGTCCT
>JBMFRA010000004.1:0-81522 GCA_049968315.1 Acidobacteriota bacterium | reverse complement strand
CCCCCAGGTAACGGGCCAGGTCCAGGTTCCACGGTTGGGGAGGGGGGAGGGAGGGGTCGGGCCGAAGCCACGCGTGGCGGGGACGGGGGGCGGGCCGGGGGACCTCCTCCGTACGGCAGGGTTTCACCGTGCAGGAGAGGCCCGCGAGGCGGACGATCTCCTGCGCGAAACGGTGCCAAGTGACGGGCCCTCCACCCCCCACGGCGTGGGCGTACCCGCGCACGCCCCGCCGAAGGAGCCCGGAAATCTGCGGAGCCAGCGAAAGGGTCCAGGTGGGGACCCCCCACTGATCGTCCACCACCGAGAGGCTCTCCCGCTGGCGGGCCAGGGCGAGGATCGTCTCCACGAAGTTCCGCCCGTGGCGGCCGTAAAGCCACTGGGTCCGGCAGATGAGGAACCGGCCGGGAGGCAGGACGGCCCGGATCGCCTCCTCCCCGGCGAGCTTGCTCTCGCCGTAGGCGTTGGCGGCGGGGCCGGGGCGGTCCCCGGGGAGGTAGCCCTCGGGCCGGTCGCCGGGGAAGACGTAGTCGGTGGAGAGGTGGACCAGAAGGAGGCCCCGGGCGGCGCAGGCCTCGGCCGCCACCCTGGCGCCCTCGGCGTTCACGCGGAAGGCCTCCTCCCGGCGGGATTCGGCGCCGTCCACGTCGGTGAAGGCGGCGGCGTTGAGCACCACCTCGCAGGGGTGGGCGTCGAGGAACCGGGCCACCGAAGGCGGAGAGGTGATGTCCACTTCGGGAAGGTCGCCGCCGGCGACGGTGTACCCCGCCTGCTGGAACCAGGGGACGGCGTCCCTCCCGAACATGCCGCGGGCACCCAGGAGGAGGAGTCTCATGGAGGGGACCTCGGAGGCGGGGGAATCGGGAGTACGGGACTCGGGGACTAGGGGATTAGGGGACTAAGGGACTAGGGGACTAGGGAAAGAAAAAGCAGGGGATGGGCGGAGGCGTCGCGGGCCTGGGACCGGTCGCCGCACTCCGCCGGAGGTGCCCCCTTTTTTCCTACCGATCCTTGGTGGCCCAATCGTAGGCGATGACGCCGTTGTGGTGGGGGTCGAGGCGGTACTCGTCGGGCTCGGCGTAGTTGTAGGTCTTCGTCGGCACGTTGACCACGTAGGCCTCCTCGGTGCCCAGGCACTTCCACCCGTGGTAGACGCCGATGGGAACCTGCACCAGGAGAGGGTTGTGCTCGCCGATGACGAACTCGTCGATCTGGCCCTTCGTCGGGGAGCCCTCCCGGGTGTCCGCCAAGACCAGCTTCACCATCCCCTTCACGCAGACGAAGTTGTCCTTTTGAAGTTTGTGGTAGTGCCAGGCCTTCACCACGCCGGGGTAGGTGGTGGAAAGGTAGACCTGGCCGAAGCCTTCGAAGAGGTCGTCGTCGGCCCGGAGCATCTCCATCAGCCGGCCGCGGTCGTCGGGGATGACCTTGAGGCGCTTCACCTTCACGTCGTGGATCATGGCTTCTCTCCCGCCAGGAGGGTGTTGGCGTGGGCCAGGCTGTCGAAGGTCCCGGCGTCGGTCCACCATCCCTTCAGAAATTCGTAGCCGAGGCTTCCCTTGGCGATGTAGGCGTTGTTGACGTCGGTGATCTCCAGCTCCCCCCGGGCGCTGGGTTTCAGGGTCCGGATCACGTCGAAGACCTCGGCGTCGTACACGTAGACCCCCGTCACCGCCCACCGGCTCTCCGGCTGGCTCGGCTTCTCCACGATCTTCACCACCCGGTCGCCCTGCAGCGTCGCCACGCCGAAGCGGTGGGGGTCGGGGACCTCCTTGAGGGCGATGCGGGCCCCCCGCCCCCCCTGCTCCTCGAGGAAGTGACGGGTCAGGTCCTGGAGGCTGTCCTCGAAGAGGTTGTCCCCCAGGATGACGGTGAGGGGGCTGCCGCCGGAGAAGTTCTCCGCCAGCGAGAGGGCCTGGGCGATGCCCCCCGCCTCGTCCTGCACCTTGTAGGTAAAGGCGCAGCCGAAGTCCTTGCCGGAGCCCAGCAGGTTCACCACGGCGCCCATGTGCTCGGTGCCCGTGACGATGAGGATGTGGTGGATCCCCACCTCCAGCAGTTTTTCGATGGGGTAGTAGATCATGGGCTTCCGGCCCACCGGCAGGAGGTGCTTGTTGGTCACCTTGGTGAGGGGAAAGAGGCGGGAACCGGTTCCTCCCGCCAGGACGACACCCTTCATGGCTTCCTCCCCGGGGCCGCAGCCCCGCTATGCTTTGGCCGCCAGCGCTTCCACGCCCGAGCGGATCTCCGCCGCCTCCGCAAGGGGCACCGCCAGGGCCCCCGCCGGGCTCTCCACCACCGCCGTCTCCCGAAGGCCCCGGAAGAGCGCGGGCTTGTGGGAGATGAGCAGGCACCCCCGGCAATCCTCCCGGCGGACCGGTCCCCAGCCGGCGTTCCCTTCCCGGTCCTTGGGCAGAAGGGCGTGGAGGGCGGAAAAGGTCCCCACGTCGCTCCACGGGAAGCGGGCGGGGATGCCCGCGGCGCAGCCGGTCTTCTCCATGAGGGCGTAGTCCACCGAGATGGCGGGGAGGCCGAGGTACGGTCCGGGATCCCCCCTCTCCAGCCAGGCCTCCGCCGCCGCCCAGAAGCCGGGGCAGTGGCGCCCCATCTCCTCCCGGAGAAGGGCCACGGGGAAGAGAAACATGCCGGAGTTCCATCCGGCCCCCTCCCGGAGAAGTTCCTGCGCCCTGTCCCGGGAGGGCTTCTCCACGAACCGCAGGACGCGGTAGCCCTCTCCCAGCCGCTGGCCCGGCACCACGTATCCGTAGGCGGTGCTGGGGCCGTCCGGCTGAACGGCCATCACCCCCAGAACCTCTTCCCGGCGGCAGAGGCCGGCGAGGGCGCCAACCGTCCGTGCGAAGGCCTCCCCGTCACCGATGGCGTGGTCGGCGGGCAGAACGAGGAGCAAGGCGCCGGGACCCGCCTCCTTCCAGGCCTGGACGGCGGCCAGGGCCACGGCGGGGGCCGTGTTGCGGGGGGCGGGTTCGGGCAGAAAGGTGACGCCGCGGGCCCGGCAGAGGCGGCGGAGGGACTCGGCGCCGACGGCGTGGACGGTCCGGGCGCCGAGGCGCCGGGCCCTCTCCACCGTGGCCCCGTAGAGGCTCCCCAGGGGACCCAACGGCACGAAGGGCTTGGGGCGCGAAGGGGTGCTGAGGGGCCAGAGGCGCGTCCCCGAGCCCCCGGCCAGGATCGCCGCTACGAGGAGCTGGTCCATACCATTATTACCAGAATTTGCCATTTCTCAATCGGCACACTCCGTACTTGCAAGGTTGCAACCTGAAACGTCAAACGAGCGCGTCCCGGTCCACTTCCAGCGGGATCGCCTGCTCGAGGTACTCCAACAGCACCCGCACCCGTTCCCGGGAGGGGAGGTTCTCCAGCACCACCCCCTGGAGCCCCACGAAGGCCCCTTGCCGGAAGCGGACCCGCTGGCCCACCGAAAAGGCCGGCAGCGGCTCGGGGGTCAGGTAGCCCCGCCCCCCTTCCCGGGTGCGCCAGTGGGCCACCAGCTCCTCCTCCACCGCCGCCAGGAGGCCTCCGAAGAGGAGGGGGCGTTGCACCATGGGAAAGTACCGCACCCGGGCCAGTTCCGCCGCCGGCGAGAGCCGCACGAAGAGGTACCCGGGAAAGAGGGGCCGCTCCCGTGCCCCGCTCCGGTTGGACCGGAACCGGGGGGCGTAGGCCTCGAAGCCCTCCCCGGCGAAGAACACCTGGGCGGCCTCTTCCTTCCTCGGCTTGACCGAAAGCACGGCCCAGACCCGCCGGGCGCTCTTCAGGTCGGCAAGCATCTAGGCGCGGCCGGCGAGAAAGTCGCCGATGGCGCCGGCCACCTCGAGAATCTCGTCTTCCCGAAGCTCGGCGAAGACCGGAAGGGCCAGCACCTCCCGGGCCGCCCGCTCCGATTCGGGCATGTCCCCCTCCCGGTACCCCAGGAAGCGGAAACACTCCTGCAGGTGCAGGGGGATGGGGTAGTAGACCATGGAGCCGATGCCCTTGGCGTCCAGGTACGCCTTGAGTTCGTCCCTCCGGGGAACCCGCACGACGTACTGGTGGAAGATGTGGACGGAGCCCTCTGGCACGGTGGGAACGGTGACGCCGGGGATGGCACCGAGGGCCTCCCCGTAGCGGCGGGCCACCTCGGCCCGGGCCGCGTTCCATCCGTCGAGCCTCTTGAGCTTGATCCGGAGCACCGCCGCCTGGACCTCGTCGAGGCGGGAGTTGTAGCCCACGGTCTCGTGGACGTACCGGGTCTTCCCCCCGTGCACCCGCAGCATCCGCACCCGGCCGGCCAGTTCCTCGTTCTCGCAGGTGAACAGGCCGCCGTCCCCCGCTCCGCCGAGGTTCTTGGTGGGGAAGAAGGAGAAGGCGGCGCCGTCGCCCAGGGCCCCCGCCTTCCGCCCCCCGTAGGAGGCGCCGAAAGCCTGGCAGGCGTCTTCCAGGACGAGAAGGTTCCACTCCCGGGCCAGGGCGCCGAGGGCGTCCATGTCGCAGCAGAGCCCGTAGAGGTGGACCGGCAGGAGAACCCGGATGGGGACCCCCGTGGCCCGGTGGACCGGCCGGCCTCCCTCCCCACGCCGGCACTCCTCCTCCAGGAAGCGGCGGAGGGCGAGGGGGGAGAGGTTGAAGGTCTGGGGGTCGATGTCCACGAAGAAGGGACGGCCGCCGGCGTTGTGGACGGCGCCTCCGGTGGCGAAGAAGGTGAAGGGGGTGGTGACGACCCCTTCGCCGAGCCGGAGCCCCAGGGCGCGGAGCCCCAGGAGGAGGGCGTCGGTGCCCGACGCCACCCCCACGGCGTGGCCGGCGCCGAGGTACCGCGCCGCCTCCTCCTCCAGCGCCTTTCCGTGCTTGCCGAGGATGTACTGGCCGGAGGCGAAGATCTCCCGGAGGGCCTCCTGGATTTCGGTCTCCAGGGCGGCGTACTGGCGGCGAAGGTCGAGGACGGGGACGGTCATGGGCGGGCTCCTGTCGGCATCGAAGGGCTTTATACCACGGGGCGGGGCCCCGGCGCCAGGGCACCTTTGCCTCGGCCCCCTGGAAATGCTAGATTGTCCCCAAGGAGGCGCCGATGGACGTGACGATCTTCCACAAGCTCCTCGTCAGCGCCATCCAGAAGAACGCCTCGGACATCCACCTCCAGGTCGGCTACCCGCCCCTCCTCCGGGTCAACGGCGAGCTTCTGGAGGTGAAGTACCACCCCCTGGAGCCGGAGGAGACGGAGGCGGTGGCGCGGGAGATCCTCTCCCACACCTTTTTCGGCGACAAGATCGGAAACATCTCGGAGTTGGACGTCTCCTACGGTCTCGAGGGGCAGGGCCGCTTCCGCGTCAACATCTTCCGCCAGCGGGGCACCCTCTCCATCGTCCTCCGCGTCATCCCCGCCACGATCCTCTCCTTCGCCGAGCTGAACCTCCCCCCCGTCCTGGAACAGATCGCCAACCTGAGGAGGGGCCTGGTCCTCGTTTCCGGTGCCACCGGCAACGGCAAGTCCACCACCCTGGCCGCCATGATCGAGTACATCAACCAGACGCGGCGGGCCCACGTGGTGACCATCGAGGACCCCATCGAGTTCCTCTTCCGCCACAAGCTCTCCGTCATCAGCCAACGGGAGCTGGGCTCCGACACCCCCTCCTACGCCAAGGCCCTCCAATCGGTCCTGCGCCAGGACCCCGACGTGATCCTCATCGGGGAGATGCGGGACGGCGAGACGGCGGAGACGGCCCTCAAGGCCGCCGAGACGGGCCACCTGGTGCTGGCCTCCCTCCACACCACCGATTCGGTGAAGACCATCAACCGGATGGTGGGTTTCTTCCCGCCCGAGCAGGAGGCTTCCGTTCGGAAGCGGCTCTCCGACGCCCTCATGGCCATCGTCTGTCTCCGCCTCCTCCCGCAGAAGACCGTCCTGGGACGGGTACCGGCGGTGGAGATTCTGAGGGTTACGAGGACCATCCAGGAGTGCATCCGGGACCCGGAGAAGACCGGCGAGATCCCCGCTCACATGTCCAAGGGCCACGACGTCTACGGGATGCAGACCTTCGACCAGCACATCTTCGAGCTGGTGAAGGCCGGCCGGATCGACCTCGAAGTGGCCAAGTCCGCCTGCAGCAACCCCGCCGAGCTGGAACGGTCCCTCATGCTGGAGGGTTGACCGCCCCCGTGGTGGCCCCCCGGGTCAGTCCCAGGACCCGCCCAGGGCCTCGAGGGCCCGGGCCAGCCCCCCGTCCCCGACGTCGAAGTGGGTCACGAAACGGAGGCTCCGGTCGTCGAGGACGTGGCAGAGGACGCCGCGCGCCTTGAGGACCTCTCCCACCCTGGGGGCCGTTAGGGGCGGCCGCACCGCCGTGACGACGATGTTGGTCTGCACGGCGGAGGGGTCCACCTCGAAGCGCCCCGTCTCGGCGAGCCGTTCCGCCAGAAGCCGGGCGCGGCGGTGGTCTTCGGCGAGCCGGTCCACCATGGTCTCCAGGGCCACCAGCCCCGCCGCCGCCAGGACGCCCGCCTGGCGCATGCCGCCCCCCAGCATCTTCCGCACCCGGCGGGCCCGCTCCACGAAGGCGGCACTGCCGCACAGGAGGGAGCCTGCGGGCGCACCCAGCCCCTTGGAGATGCAGAACATCACCGAATCGAAGGGGGCCGCCAGCTCCGCGGCGGGGACGCCGAGGGCTACGGCGGCGTTGAAGATCCGCGCACCGTCGAGGTGCAGGGGCAGGCCGTGCCGCCGGGCCGCCCCGGCGAGGGCGGCGGCCTGGGCGGGGGTACAGGCGGTTCCGCCCGCCAGGTTGGCGGTGTTCTCCGCCACCACCAGCCCCGTCTGCGCCAGGTAGTAGCTCTTGGGCCGGACCGCCGCTTCCACCCCTTCGGGGGTGAGGTGGCCCCGCTCCCCCTTCACCGGGCGGGCCAGAACGCCGGAAAAGGCCGCCATCATGGCCATCTCCACGTTGTAGACGTGGCAGCTCTCCTCGCAGATCACCTCCTGGCCCGGCTGGGTGTGGACCTTCACGGCGGTCTGGTTGGCCATGGTGCCCGAGGGGAAGAAGAGCGCCGCCTCCTTGCCCATGAGCCGGGCGGCTCGCTCCTGCAGGCGGTTGACGGTGGGGTCCTCGCCGTAGACGTCGTCGCCCACCTCCGCTTCCGCCATGGCCCTCCGCATCTCCGGCGTGGGCCTGGTGACCGTGTCCGACCTCAGATCGACGAAATCCGGCATGGCGGGGCCTCCTCCCCGGTGGGGGACCTCCATTGTACCCCGGCCGGGGACCCGTCTTGCCGCCCCGCACCCTTTCCGGTACCCTGCTCCTGGAACGAGGGGGAGGAACGCCATGGAAACGGCCATCGCGGTCCGGGACCTCCGCAAGTCTTTCAAGGGGCACCTCTCCATCGGCCGCCACCCGGTGCTGCGGGGGGTGGACCTCACGGTGCCCCCCGGGGTGATCTACGGCTTCTTGGGGCCCAACGGCGCCGGAAAGACCACCACCCTCAAGATCCTGACGGGCCTCCTCTTCCCCGACGGCGGCACCGTCTCCCTGCTGGGGAGGCCGCTGGGCGACCCCCAGGTCCGGGCCCGCCTGGGCTTCCTTCCCGAGGCGCCGTACTTCTACGACTACCTCACGGGGCAGGAGCTCCTCTCCTTCCTGGGGCGCCTCTTCGGCCTCGAACGCCGGGCGCTGGAGGAGCGCAGCCGAACCCTCCTCTCCTTGGTGGGACTGGAGGGCAAGGGCGGGCTCCAGCTCCGGAAGTACAGCAAGGGCATGCTCCAGCGCATCGGGCTGGCCCAGGCCCTCCTCAACGACCCCGACCTCGTGATCCTCGACGAGCCCGTGAGCGGCCTGGACCCCGTGGGCCGCCGGGAGATCCGGGACCTCATCCTCGACCTCAAGGCCCAGGGAAAGACCGTCTTCTTCTCTTCCCACATCCTGGCCGACGCCGAGGCCATCTGCGACGCCGTGGCCATTCTCATGGCGGGCAGGGTGGTCCGGGAGGGCCCCCTCGACGCCCTGCTGGGCAGCGAGGTCCGCTTCTGGGACGTGACCCTCAAGGCTCCGGAGGAGTTTTGCCCCCCGGCGGAGGCGGCGCTGCTGGCCCGCCAGGGGAGCCAGGTGCTGCTCCGGGTGGAGCGGGAGGAGGCCCTCCAGAGCCTCCTGGACGGGGCTCGGGCCCAGGGGGCCCGCATCCGGGCCGTCGCCCCCCAGAAGTTCTCCCTGGAGGACCTCTTCCTCGCCGAGCTCCCCAAGGAGGAGGCGCCATGAGCCGCCGTTCCATGCCCGGCCTCTTCCCCGTCCAGGTCTGGGCCATCGCGAAGAACACCTTCCGCGAGTCGGTGCGGAGCCGGGTCTTCTACATCCTCCTGGCCTTCGCCGTCTCCCTCCTCGTCTTCTCCTACGTCCTGGGGTTCCTGGCGGCGGGGGTCATCCGGAAGATGGTCCTGGACGTGGGCCTCTCGACCATTGCCTACTTCTCGGCCCTGACGGCCATCTTCGTGGGGATCGGCCTCGTCTACCAGGAGGTGGAGAGGAAGACCATCTACAACATCCTCTCCAAGCCCGTCTCCCGAACCCGCTTCATCCTGGGAAGGTACCTGGGGCTCCTGTTGGTCCTCCTGGTGAACCTTGCCGCCATGGTGGCGGTCCTCGCGGCGGTCCTCTTCTTCGTGGAGGGGTTCACTCCCCGGATCCTGGCGGCGGCGGCTTGCATCTACCTGGAGCTGATGGTCCTGACGGCGGTGGCGGTCTTCTTCTCTTCGGTGGCCTCGCCGGTGGTCAGCGCCCTCTGCACCGCCGCCTTCTACGTCATCGGCCACACCAGCTCGGCCCTTCCGGAACTGCTCCTTCCCGCGGTGGAATCGCCCCTGGCCCGGAAGGTGATCCTGGCCCTCTACCACCTCCTGCCCGACCTGAACCTCCTCAGCATCAACAACCTGGTGGCCCACGACATCCCCGTGGCCCCCGGCTTCTACCCCAAGGCCGTCGCCTACACCCTCCTCCTCGTGGGACTCCTCCTCCTGGCGTCGGTCCTCTCCTTCGAGCGCAGGGATCTGGTATGAGGCGGTTGGCCGCGATCCTCCTCCTGCTGGCCCTGGCGTCGGCGGTGGGAAGCCTCCACACCGGCCTCTCCGAGATCCGGGCCTCGTACCCTTCGGAGTTCCGCTCCTACTACATCCCCCAGAGCGCCTACCTCAAGGTGGCCAGCCTGGGCCAGCGGAACCTCTGGGCGGACCTGATCTTTCTCTGGGGGGTCCAGTACTTCGACCGGTACGGAAAGGACGTCCGGACGGCCTACCTCTTCCACACCTTCGACGTCCTGACCGACCTGGACCCCCGCTTCTACGAGGCCTACATCTTCGGGTTCCTTTTCCTCTCCCTGGACCAGGGGTGGGAGGAGCTGTACCGGCTGGCGGACAAGGGCCTCTCCGCCAACCCCCAGAACTGGCTCCTGGCCTGGGACGCCGGCACCTACGCCTTCTTCCAGGCCCGGGACTACGACCGGGCGGCGCGGTACTTCCAGATCGCCCACGACCGGAATCCCGGCGACGCGCTGGTCCAGGACATGCTGGCCAACGCCTACAAGTACCGGGGGGACTACGAGGCCTCCCGGGCCTTCTGGCTCCGCATCCGGGACCAGTTCGAGGGCGACGACTCCTTCCGCGGGCGCTTCTACCGCATGGCCGCCGAGCGGAACCTTTTCGACCTCCACATCAAGATCGACCTCCGGCGCCTGGAGGGGGCGGTGGCCCGCTACCGGGAGGAGCGGGGCACCCTTCCGCCCCGCCTTCTGGACCTGGTCCGGGCGGGGTACCTCCCGGCCCTCCCCTCCGACCCCGACGGAGACCCGTACCTCTACGACCCCGCCACGGGGAAGGTGTCCTGCTCCAAGCCTTTCCACTACAAGGGCAAGTACGGCCAATGGTGACCGCGGCGGCCGCCTTCCTCCTGGGCCTCGTCTGGGGTTCCTTCGGGAACGTCCTCATCCACCGCCTGCCCCGGCGCCAGTCGGTGGTCCTGCCCGCCTCCCACTGCCCGGCCTGCGGCACGCCCCTCCGCTGGTACCACAACGTCCCCCTCCTCTCCTACCTGGCCCTCGGGGGACGCTGTGCCTTCTGCCGGGCACGCATCTCCCCCCGCTACCCGCTGGTGGAGGGGGCCACGGGGGGCCTCTTCGCCGCTTCGGCCTTGGCCTTCGGCCCCACCCCCGCCGCCGGGGTGGCGGCGCTCTTCTCCTTCCTTCTGCTGGTCCTGGGGCTCATCGACCTCGAACACCAGCTCCTTCCCGACCGCCTCACCTACCCCGGCATTCTGCTGGGGCTCGGCGCTTCCTTCTTGGTCCCCTGGACCACGCCCCTCGCCTCCCTCACCGGGGCGGTCCTGGGGGCGGCCCTTCCCGCCCTCCTCATCGGCGCCTACGCCCTCTTCGGCATCGAGGCCATGGGGTGGGGGGACGTCAAGCTCCTGGCCATGGCGGGGGCCTTCCTCGGCTGGAAGGGGCTGGTCCTCACCCTGCTGTTGGGGGCCTTCTCCGGGACGGTGGTGGGGGGCCTCTACCTCTACGCCACGGGAAAGGACCGCCGGACCCCCCTTCCCTTCGGCACCTTCCTCAGCGCCGCCGCGCTGGTTTCCCTCTTCTTCGGGCCGGCCCTCTGGGCCTGGTACCTCGGCACCTTCTTTCCGGGGGCCCCATGAAGCGGCCCCGCCTCCGGCCGGCCACCGCCTGGACGCTCCTCCTGGTCTGCGCCGCCCTGGCCGCCGGGGGGGTGCTGCTCCTCGTCGCCTTCTCCCGGAACCTGGCCCGGGAACGGCGAAGCGCCGAGGGGGAGGCCTTCGCCGTGGGCCGGCGGTGCGCCGCCCGGGCCGCCTCCATCCCGGCGGACCCTTCCCTGGGGCCCCTCTCTCCCCGCCTCCTTCCCCCGGCACCCCCGAAGGACCGGGCTCTGCTTCCCCGGGGGGCCGCCTTTCTGCTGGGGAGCCGCCCCCTCTGGGCCGACCCGGGATTCGTTCCGCCGCCCCTCCGTGCCCCGGCTCCGGGGCAGGACGCCGCCGTCTTCGAAGGGGGAAAGGTCTACTACCTCGGCTCCCTGGAGGACGGCCGCCTTCTGGTGGTGGCCTTCGACGCCCCCGCGCTGGAGGGGGCCCGCCGACGGTACACCGCGGCCCTCTCCCTGCTCCTCACGGCCCTGGCGGTCCTCCTGCTCCTCATGGCCGGCTTCGCCCGGGAGCTCCTCTGGACCTACCGGCAGATGGAGGAGAGCCTGGTGGACGCCGGCGCCCTCCTGCGGCCGAAGGCGGAGGGCCCCGCCGCCGGTGCCGCCGTGGAGCTCTTCCGCAAGACCATCGAGGAGCTGCGGCGCCGCACCGCCGAACTGGAGGAGCTCCACGGCCGGGAACGGGCCCGCCTGGAGGAGGTGGAGAGCCTGGCGGAGGCCCTCAGCGCCAACCTCGACGCGGGGTACCTCCGCTTCGACGAGGAGGGGCGCCTCCGGGGGGTCAACGGCAAGGCCCGTGCCCTGTTGGGCCTTCCCGAGATCCCCCGGTTGGGGGACAGCCAGGAGGCCCTCCTCGCCCAGCGGCCCGAGATCCTCGAGCTCCTGGAGGAGGCCCGCGCCACCCGAAGCCTGTGCCTGCGGGAGGAACTCCCCGGCGCCCCGGGAGTGGTCCTGCAGGCCGCCGGCATCCCCCTCTTCAACCTGCTCCACCAGCGGAGAGGGCATCTCCTGCTCCTGAGGGACCAGACGGCGGTGGTCCAGCTCCGGAAGGAGCTCCGGGAGAAAGAGACCCTGAGCCGGCTTGGCGAGGTGGCCGCCGGGGTGGCCCACGAGGTCCGCAACTCCCTGGGGGCCCTCTTGGCCCACCTGCGGCTCCTCTCCGAGGACCACCCCGGCCTGGAGGAGGACGCCCACTTCCGCTCTCTGAAGGAGGAGGCGGGCCGGGTCGAGCAGGTGGTCCGGGGCCTTCTGGAGTACTCCCGTCCCGTGCCCCTGGTGAAGGAAGCGGTGGACCTCCGGACCCTCCTGGAGCGGGAGGGGGACCTCGTGCGCCGGGCAGGTGCGGGCCTTTCCCTCGAGATGGAGATCCCGCCGGGGATCAGGGTGGAAGCCGACCCCGACGCCCTTTCCCGGGCGCTCCGCAACCTCCTGCGAAACGCCGCCGAAGCCCTGGAGGAGCGGGGCGGCGGGCGCATCCGCCTCTCGGCCCGGCCGGCCCCCCCCTGGGTGGAGATCACCGTGGAGGATGACGGGCCCGGCCTCCCCCCCGGGGACCCCGAGGCCCTCTTCACCCCCTTCTCCAGCCAGAAGGCCGGGGGGACGGGCCTCGGCCTCGCCCTGGCCCGCAAGATCGCCAGGGAGCACGGCGGGACCCTTGAGGCCGTTTCCTCCACCCTCGGCGGAGCCGCCTTCCGCCTGCGCCTGCCCGGAAGCCCTCCAGGGAGACCGGCCGAGAGCGGCTGACCCCCGGGAAAGCTCCCTCCTATGGTAAGATTTTCGCTCTGACGGAGGTGCCCATGCGAAAGTTCGTGGCCGCGTTTCTCCTGGCCACCCCCCTCGCCCTCCTCGCCGGCCCCTCGGGGTGGTTCCAGGGAACCCTGGAGGAAGCCAAGGCCGCGGCCAAGGAGCGGGGGACGGTGGTGGTCCTCAAGTTCTACGCCGACTGGTGAGGGGGCTGCCAAAAACTGGACCGTGAAGTCCTGACGCCCCCCATGGTCGAAAAGCTTTCCCAGGCAGCGGTCCTCTACCGCCTGAACACCGACACCCAAGAAGGCAAGGAACTCTCCCAAGCCTTTCACCTCCGCGGCATCCCCACCACCGTCCTGTTGACCCCCGAAGGGAAGGAGATCGACCGCATCCTGGGGTACGAGAACCGGAGCGCCTGGATGCGAACCCTGCTGGCCTACCTCTACGGGGTGGACACGCTGGACGACCTCCTCGCCCGGGCCGCCCCGTCCCCGGAGCCCGCCCTCGCCAAGGAGATCGCCGAAAAGTACCTCGGGCGGGGGGAAAGCCGGGAGGCCCTGGCCTGGGTCCGGAAGACCCGGGAGGTGGCCAAGCCGGAGAAGGACGCCGCCCTTCTCGCCTCCCTCGGGCTGGTGGAGGGGGAGGCCCTGCTCCGTGAGGACCCGCCCCGGGGGGAGGCCCTCCTCCGCACCCTGGTGACGGGTTCGGACAAGGGGCTCTCGGAGGAGGCCTTCGCCACCCTCTCGGCCCACTACCGGCGGACGGCGAAGAAGGCCGCCTCCCCCGAAGAGAGAGAGAAGGCCCTCGCGGCCATGCTGGGCCTCTACCACGACCTCCTGCCCTCCCGGGGGGAGGACCCCCACTTCCTCAACGACTACGCCTGGCACTGCGCCGAGCAGGGGGTGGAGTTGGAGCGGGCCGCCGAGGCCGCCCAGAAGGCCGTTGCCCTCAGCGGGGAGGATCCGGACATCCTCGACACCCTGGCGGAGGTCTACTTCAAGATGGGCAAGAAGGCGGAGGCGCTGGGCGCCATCGAGCGGGCCCTGGCCAAGAACCCCGGCGACGCCTACCTCCAGGGTCAAAAGAAAAAGATCGCTAAAATGGAGGCGCCCGCCCGGTAAGGAGAGGGCCCCTGGAAGGTCATGGAGGCCTCCCCCGCCGGGGGAGGCCTTTTCGCCGGAGGAGACGGGGTGCAGGGGCGGGACGGCGGCCGGGGCTTTCTATGGCTCGCCTTCGCGGCGGGGGCCGCCCTCTCCACCTCCGTGGAGGCCTCCCCCCTGTGGGGGGTCCCGGTCCTCGCCCTGTGGCCTCTGGCGCGCCGCGTCCGGGAGCTCCCCCTTCTCCCGGTCCTGGCGGCCCTTTTGGGGGTGTCCCTTGGAACCCTTCGGGCTCCCCCCCCTCCTCCTCCCCTCGCCGCGTGGGTCCAAGAGGCGGGGGGGACGGCCTTCCTCTGGGCCCGGGGAAGGGTCCTGAGGGCGGAGCCCTGGACCGGCGGGTGCCGGGCACTCCTGGAGATCCAACGGGTCGACTGGAACGGCGAAGAGCGGGAGGCCGCCGCCCGGGCCGAAGCCTTCCTGCCACTACCTCCACCGGTGGAGGGATCCCCTTTCGAGGGAAGCCTCCTCCTCCGGCCGCCCCGGCGGGCCACCAACCCCGGCCAGGGGGACCGGGAAGAGCGCCTCCTGCGCCAGAGGGTGGCCTTGACGGCCACGGCGCGGAGCGAGGCCCTTTTCCAGACCTTCGCCCCGCCGCCCCTCTCCCTGATCGCCCGTTACCGCAGGGCGCTGGAGAAGAAGCTTCTGGAGGCCCGGCCCGAGGAGGCCGGTGTCCTCCTGGCGGTTCTCCTGGGGGAGCGGGGCCTCCTCCCCGACGACCAGCAGGAGAGCCTGGGGCGATCCGGCCTCTACCACCTGGTGGCCCTCTCGGGCCAGCACGTGGGGCTCCTGCTCCTGCTCTTCGCCGCCGCCGCCCACGCCACTGGCCTTCCCCCCCGTCGGCGGGACCTGGGAGGGCTCCTGCTCCTCCTGCTCTTCGGCCTCCTGGCCCTCTCCTCCCCCTCCCTCCTGCGGGCGCTCTTCATGGCGGGCCTCTTTCTCCTCTCCCGCCTCCTGGCCCGCCCCCAGGGGGCCCTGGGGGCCTGGTGCTTCGCCGCCGCCGCTCTCTTGGGGTGGAATCCGGCCTGGGTCTTCGATGCCGGCTTTCTGCTCACCTTCGCCGCCACCTTCGGAATCGTCGCCCTCTGGGAGGCCCTGCCCGACAGATGGATTCCCCGGGGGGCCGGCCAGGGGCTGGTCCGGCTCCTCTGGGCCGGCTTCTGCGCCCAGATTGCCACCTTCCCCTTGGTCGTCTCCCTCTTCCACCGGGTCTCCCCCCTGGCCTGGCTCGCCACCCCCTTGGCCTCCCTCCCCCTTCTCGGGATTCTGGCCCTGGGCCTCCCCTACCTCGCCGGCCTGGCCTTCGTCCCCCTCCTGGGCCCCCTCCTCCGGGGGGGCCTGGCGCTTCTGGCCAGGGCCTTCCTCTGGTTGCCGGAGAACCTGGGCTCCCTCCCCTCCGCCACCCTCTTCGTCCCGAAGGTCTCCCCCTTCTGGACGGGCCTTCACCTCCTGGCCCTCCTGCTCCTGGCCCGGAGGGGAAAATCCCGCCGGGCCGGCTGGATCCTCCTGGGCTTCGCCGTCACCGGAGCCCTCGCCGCCCCCCACCCCTTCCGCAAGCCTCCCGTCCCGTCCCTGGTGGTCTTGGACGTGGGGCAGGCCTCCTGCCAGGTGCTCCTCGGCGGAGAGGAGGCCCTCCTGGTGGACGCCGGTTCCCCCTCCCCTTCGGGGGCCCTCACGGCCCGGACCGTCGTCGAGCCCTTCCTGGCGGAGGCGGGGGTGAAGCGCCTTCGGGGGGTTGTGCTCACCCACTGGGACGCCGACCACGCCGGCGCCCTTCCCGAACTCCTGCTGGACCTGCCGGTGGGGTTCATCGCCTACCCCGCCGCCGATCCCCCGGGGGAGGGCCTTCCGGCCCGCATCGCCGCCCGGTGCCGCCTTACGGGGGCGGCCCTCGTCCCCCTGGCCGCCGGGGAGCGGGCGAGGTCGGGGCCTTGGCGGCTGGAGGTCCTCCACCCCCCCGCCCGCTGGGACTCCCGGGATGAGAACGACCGCTCCCTGGTTCTCCGGGCGGTGGGGACCGGTCCGAGGGTCCTCTTCACCGGAGACATCTCTTCACGGGCCGAGGAGGAGCTCCTCCGCCGGGGGCCCCCCGGCCCCGTGGACGTCCTCCTCGCTCCCCACCACGGCTCCCGGACCTCCAGCTCCGAGGCCTTCGTCGCCGCCGTCTCCCCCCGTCGGGTGGTCTTCAGCGCCGGACCCCGGGAGCGCTTCGGCCACCCCGCCCCGGCGGTAGAGGCCCGTTACCGCCGCGGGGGGGCCGCCCTCTTCACCACCCGGGAGACGGGGGCCCTCCTCTTCCGGCGGGAAGGGCGGGGGACCCTGGCGTTTCGTTTCCGGGACGGGGATTGGGCGGGCGAGCTCCTCCGGGGCGAAGGGGCTCAGGACTTGGGGAGGTAGTTCTTCAGGAGGGCGAGGAAGGTCTCGTCCAGGGCGTGGGCCCGGTACCGGATCACCCCCTCGGGATCCACGAGGAGGATGGTGGGGATCCCCTCCACGGCGTAGGCGCTGGAGACGGTGTTGTCGGCGTCCCAGAGCACCGTGTAGGGAAGGTCGTAGTCTTTGCGGAACCGGGCCACGTCCTCCCGGCTCTCCCGGAAGTCCACGGCCACGGCGAGCAGGGCCACCCCCTTGGGGCCGTACTGCCTGTGGAGTTCCTTCAGGTCGGGGATCTCCCGTCGGCAAGGGGGGCACCAGGTGGCCCAGAAGACCACCACCGCCGGCTTTCCCCGGAAGTCGGAGAGCTTCACCGTCTTCCCCCCCTCCACCAGCGGCAGGGTGAAGTTGTCGGCCGTCTGCCCGACGGCGTTACCGCCGGCGGCCGGGACCGCCAGGGCGAGAAGGACCCAGAGGCCGGCGAGGACCGTGAGGACTTTTTTCGTGGGAAGCATGAACGGGGCGCTCCTTTCCGCAGCGGGGTATTCTACTCGCCGGCGGGCGGTTCGGCAAGCCTCAGGCGATAGCGGAGACGGGGACAGGCCACCCGGCCGGGGTGGTCCATGCACTCCATGCAGAGGCGGATGGCGCTCCGAAGGGCCTCGGGAGCCCGGGGGGACTCCTTCACGCTCTCGGCCACCGCTTCCCGGAGAAGCCGGTGGTTCTTCAAGGCCCGCCGGCATGGGAGACAGGAGGCGATGTGCTCCCGGAACTCCTCCGACGCGGCGGCGGAAAGCCGCCCGTCCAGGAACCGGGGAATGAGTACGCGGCTTCGTCGGCAGTCCACCCCGGCCCCCTCTCCAGCGCCCGCAGGGCTCCTGGCCCCTTCACGGGCTCTGGGAGGGTAACGTAGAGGGCGGGACCGCTATTCCGCGATCAGACGGCCCCCGCCAGGGCGCCCGGAAGCTCCGGAGCGGTCGGATGGACCTCGTGGACGGCGAGCTGCTTCTGCATCAGCTTGCGGGCCCGGTGGATCCTGGACATGACCGTCCCAATGGGGCACCCCACGAGGCCGGCGATCTCCTTGTAGGAGAGCCCTCCCAGCAGGGAGAGGGCGAGGGCCTCCCGGTAGGTCCGGGGAAGCCCCAAGAAGGCCCTCCGCACGTCGTCCCGCAGGATGGAGTTGAGGAGGCTCTCCTCGGGGTTGGGGTGGGGGGAGCCCTGGGGGGTGAGGTCCTGCTCGTGGATCTCTTCGATGGCGTCGAAATCCACCTCCCGGGGGCGCCGGTGCACGCGGCGGTAGTTGTTGATGAAGGTGTTCTTGAGGATCCGGTAGAGCCAGGCCTTGCAGTTGGTCCCCGGCTCGTACTTGTCGAAGAAGCGGTAGGCCCGCAGGAAAGTCTCCTGGACCAGGTCCTGGGCGTCGTCCTCGTTCCGCGTCATCTTGAGGGCGAGGCCGTACAGGAAGTCCAGGTGGACGAGGGCGGTCTGCTCGAAGTAGGCGCGCGATACCATGGCGGTTCCCCTTGTGAGTGCGCCGGAGGGCCGGCGGGGCGGAGCGGAGCTGAGGGAGGGGCCCGGCGTTGCCGGGAACCCCGGCGGTGTGGTATAGGCTGGCCTCCTTCGGTGGGAGGCTTTATGGAGGCCCGGTACCTGTACAGCGCCCTGAGCCGCCTCGGGTCCGTTTCCACGGTGGTTCGGGCTTCGCTGCTGGGCCATCGGGACCTCCTGGAAAGGTTGCGCGGGGGGGAAGCCCCCCGTGGCCTTCCCCCCGTCTTATGCAAGGCCTTTGCCAGATTGGACTGGGAGGCGGCCGAAGCGGCGGACCGGGACCTGGAGGCCCGGGGAGGCCGCATCCTCTCCTGGGAGGACCCCGCCTACCCCGCCCGCCTCCGCCACCTGCCCGATCCTCCTCCCGCCCTCTACCTCCGCGGCGACCTCGCCCCCCTCGGGCTTCCCCCGGTGGCGGTGGTGGGTTCCCGCCTCTCCACGGTCTACGGCCAGAACGTGGCCCGCACCCTGGCGGGGGATCTGGTCCGGTCGGGCTGTACGGTGGTGAGCGGCCTGGCCCGCGGCATCGACGCGGCGGCCCACGAAGGCTCCCTGGCCGTTCCGGGCCGGGCGGCGGCGGTGCTGGGGACCGGCCTGGACCTCTGCTACCCCCCGGAGAACGAACCGCTCCTCGAGGCCATTCTGAAGGCCGGAGGCCTCGTTCTCACCGAGTTCCCGCCGGGGACCCCGCCCCTCCCTCGGAACTTCCCCCAGCGGAACCGAATCCTCGCCGGCCTCTCCTTCGGGGTGGTGGTGGTGGAGGCCACCGAACGGTCGGGCTCCCTGGTCACTGCGCGTTTCGCACTTGAAACGGGCCGGGAGGTCTTCGCCGTCCCCCACAACGTGACCTCCCGGACGGGGATCGGCCCGAATCTTCTGATTCAGAAGGGCGCGAAGCTGGTGTTGCAGGTCTCGGACATCCTCGAGGAGCTCCCGGAGGAGGCCCGAAACCTTTTGAAACGTGAAACATCTTCCCGCCGGGACTATTCCCCCGGTCCCCCACTCTCCCCGGAGGCCCGGCGGATCCTCTCCCTCCTCCGCCCCGACGCCCCCTCGACGGTGGACGAACTCTGCGCCGGATCGGGACTTTCCCCCGGCGACCTCCTCCCGAGGCTCCTCGAGTTGCAAATGGGGGGCTTCTGTATAGAATTGCCCGGCATGCGCTACGCCGCCAAGCGCATGCCCACGGAGCGCACCTGATGGCCAACACCCTGCTGATCGTCGAATCCCCCGCCAAGGCCCGGTCCATCCAGAAGTACCTGGGGAAGGGCTACGTGGTGAAGGCCTCCATGGGCCACGTACGGGACCTGCCCCCGAACAAGCTGGCCGTGGACGTGGAGAAGGACTTCCGCCCCACCTTCGTCCTCCTCCCCAAGAAGAAGACCGTGGTCCAGGAGATCCGGGCGGCGGCCGCCAAGGCCTCGTCGGTCCTGTTGGCGGCGGACCCCGACCGTGAGGGGGAAGCCATCTGTTACCACCTCCAGGAGATCCTCAAGGACCAGGAGAAGAAGGTCCAAAGGATCCTCTTCCACGAGATCACCAAGGAGGCCGTCCGGGAGGCCCTGGAGTCGCCCCGGGAGGTGGACCCCCGGAAGGTCAACGCCCAGCTCGCCCGGCGGGTCATCGACCGGCTGGTGGGGTACCGGATCTCCCCCCTCCTGTGGGACAAGGTGAAGAAGGGCCTCTCCGCCGGCCGGGTCCAGACGGTGGCCCTTCGGATGGTCTGCGAGCGGGAGGAGGAGATCGAGGCCTTCCGCCCCCAAGAGTACTGGACGGTCACCGCCCGCCTCCAGGGGGCCAAGGGAAGCCCCTTCGAGGCCAAGTTGACCCAGTGGGAGGGGAAGAAGGCCGAACTCCAGGACGCCGGGCAGGCCGCCCGGGTCCTCGGTGCCCTCCTGGGCCGTCCGTGGAAGCCCGAAGAGGGCACGGTGGTGCTGGAGGGGGGATCTCGGGCACCCGCCGGCCCCCCGTGGACCGTCGCGGCGGTGGAAAAGAAGGTCCAGAAACGTTCTCCCCCCCCTCCCTTCATCACCAGCAAGCTCCAGCAGGAGGCCGCCCGCCTGCTCAAATTCCCCGTGAAGAAGACCATGTCGGTGGCCCAGCGCCTCTACGAAGGGGTGGACCTCCAGGACGGGGAGACGGTGGGCCTCATCACCTACATGCGGACCGACTCCACCCGCCTCTCCCCCCAGGCGGTGGAGGCCGCCCGCCGGTACATCCAGGAAGCCTACGGCGAGGGCTACCTGCCGCCCAAGCCCCGGCTCTTCGCCCCCGCCAAGGCCGCCCAGGACGCCCACGAGGCCATCCGCCCCACCGACGTCACCCGGACCCCGGAGGCGGTCAAGGCCTTCCTCGGACGGGACGAGTACGCCCTTTACCGGCTCATCTGGCGGCGCTTCGTGGCCAGCCAGATGAGCGATGCCCTCTTCGACGCCACCAAGGTGGCGGTGGACTGCGGCCCCGCCCGCTTCTCGGCCAGCGGGGCCGTCTGCCGCTTCCAGGGCTTTCTCGCCGTGTACGAGCTGGAGGAGGAGGAGGAACGGGGGGCCCTGCCGGCCCTCGGGGAGGGCGAGGTCCTGACTCCCCTGGAGATCCGCCCGGAACAGAGGTTCACCGAGCCCCCCCCCAGGTACACCGAGGCCTCGCTGGTGAAGGCCCTGGAAGAGAACGGGATCGGGCGCCCCTCCACCTACGCCGCCATCATCTCCACCATTCAGGACCGGGAGTACGTGGTCAAGGAAAAGGCCTTCCTCCGCCCCACCGACCTGGGCCGGCTGGTGAGCGGCATCCTGGTTCGGCACTTCCCCGCCCTCTTCGACGTGGGCTACACCGCCCGCATGGAGGAGGAGCTGGACCGGGTGGAACAGGGCAAGGAAGACCGCCTCTCCCTCCTCCGGTCCTTCTGGAAGGGTTTCGAGAAGGAGTTGCGGGCCGCCGAGGCGGGGATGGTGGACCTCCGCCGGGAGGGCCAGCCCACCGACGAGGTGTGCGAGGTCTGCGGAAGACCCATGGTCCTCAAGATGGGCCGCTTCGGCAGGTTCCTGGCCTGCAGCGGCTACCCCGACTGCAAGAGCACGAGGCCCCTGCCGGAGGACCGGGAGATCGCCGTCCCCGAGGATGCCAAGACCTGCCCCGCCTGCGGCTCTCCCATGGCCGTCCGAACGGGCCGCTTCGGTCCCTTCCTGGCCTGCAGCCGGTACCCCGAGTGCAAGACCACCCTCAAGCTCCGGCGGGACCGCTCGGGGGCGGTGGTGGCGGCCCGGGACGAGGTCCTGGCGGAGAAGTGCCCCCAGTGCGGCTCCCCCCTCGTGCGGAAGCAGGGCCGGTACGGCCCCTTCGTCGCCTGTTCTAACTACCCCGCCTGCCGCTTCATCCAGCGGGAAGGAGCCGAGGTTCCCTGCCCCAAGTGCGGCAAGCCCCTGGCCCGCCGCTTCGGGAAAAGCCGCAAGGCCTTCTACGGCTGCACCGGCTACCCCGAGTGCGACTTCCTTTCCTTCGACAAGCCCGTCGCCGGCCCCTGCCCCGCCTGCGGTTCCAAGTGGCTCGTGGAGCGGCGCCGCGGCGGCCAAGTTCTCAAGGCCTGCCCCGACAAGGCCTGCGGCTGGACGGAGCCCAAAGCCTGAACCCCCCTCTCCTCCAAAAAAAGGGAGGGCCAGAAGGCCCTCGAGGGTTGGAGGAAGGAAGTTGAGTAGGAGGTCAGGCGAAGGGCGGAGCCACCCGGGAAGGCGGGGTCACCTCGTCCAGGGACTCCAGGGCGTGCATCCCCCGGGAGGCGTGGAGGAGCTTCGCCATCTCGGTGTGCATCCGGTGGCCGCCCTTGTGGACCATCACGTGGCCCTTGATGGGGAACCCGCAGAGGGAGAGGTCCCCCAGGACATCCAGGATCTTGTGGCGCACGAACTCGTTGAGGAAACGGAGGTGGGCGTTGAGGGGACGGCTCTCCCCCAGGACCACCGCGTTGTCCACCGACCCGCCCAGGGCCAACCCCTTCACCCGAAGCATCTCCACGTCCTTCATGAAGCCGAAGGTTCGGGCGGGGGCCACCTGGTCTTCGAAGGTGGCGGGCCGGATGGGAAGGGTGAGGGTCTGGTGGTTCAAGAGGGGGTGGCGGAAGGCAATGGTGTAGGAGACCCGAAGGCCTTCGTCGGGGGCGATGCGGATCCAGCGGTCCGCTTCCTGGACCTCCAGGGGGCGGAGGACGCGGTAGTACCTCCGGGCCTTGGCTTGGTTGACCACACCCGCCTCCCGGATCATGTAGACAAAGGGGGCGGCGGAACCGTCCATGATGGGGATTTCGGGGGCGTCGATCTCCACCACCGCGTTGTCCACCCCCATCCCGTAGAAGGCCCCCAGGAGGTGCTCCACGGTCTTGATCTGGAGGCCCGAAGCCCCCAGGGTCGTGGCGAAGTCCACCCGCTGCAGGTAGGAGATGTGGGCGGGGATCTCCAGGCCACCCTCGTCCGTTCTCCGAAAGACGATCCCCGTGTCCTCCGGGGCGGGGAGCAGGCGCAGGGCGACCTTCTTCCCGGAGTGCAGCCCGATCCCGCTGCACCCGAGCGCCTGCTTGAGGGTCCTTTGGTAGTACACGCCCACCTCCTAGCCGGAGGATTTTAGCAAGGCCCGTGCCACGGACCAAGATCCTGAAAAATCAGCAGGGGCCCCAGCGGCCTGTGACCGATCGGACACACCGGCTGTGGCCGTCTTCCTCCCTAAACCTTCCCCGGTGCAAAATGGTCCCTCTCCACGGAGCGGCGGATGGCCGAGGAGCGTGACCCATGGCGGGAGCCCTTGCAGCGAGGAGACGGGCAGGCATTCCGGGACTTCGTCCGGGAGGTGGGCCCCTCCCTCCGCCGGTACCTGGAGACGGTGGTCCGCTCCCCCGCCGAGGCCGAGGAGCTGGCCCAGGAGGCCTTTCTCCGCCTCGTGCAGAGCCTGGGGGGCTTCCGGGGGGAGTGCTCGGTGCGGAGCTTCCTCTTTCGGATCGCCCACAACCTCGCCCTCAACCACCTCGCCTCCGCCTCCGCACGGAGGGAGGAGGCCGGGGAGGTGCCCGACCGCCCCTCGGCCGACCCCTCCCCCCAGGTCCGCCTCCTCCAGGAGGAGCGGAGCCTCCATCTCCGGCGCCTTCTTTCCGCCCTGCCGCCCCAACAGCGGGCCGTGGTGGCCCTGCGGACCTGGGAGGACCTCTCCTTCAAGGAGATCGCCGCCGTTCTGGGCCTCGCCGAAGGAACGGCCAAGGCCCACTACTTTTTCGCCCTCCGGAACCTCCGGAGGAGACTGGAGGAAGGCCGTGGCCCATGAAACGTGGCTGACCCGCGCCTTGGCCGGGCTCCCCGATGGAGAGGCGGAGGACCACATGGCCCGCTGCCCCTCCTGCCGGCAGGAGTGGGAGGACCTTCGCCGGCTGGAGGAGGAGCTCCGGCGGGCCGCGCCACCCGCCCCCCGGGACGACCTCTGGGCCGAGAAGACCTTCCTCCGGGCCCGCAGGGGGTTCTCCCCGCCGGCCGGAGAGGGGGCCCGCGCCCCCTGGGGAATGCTGGCGGCCCTCCTTCTCGCGTGCGCGGGACTGGGAACCGGCCTGGGGCTCCTCCCCTCCTCCCCACCTGCCGCGGCGGTGCGGGCGGGAGAGGTGGCGCTCCTGTGGGACGTGGACCTGGACAACGGGACCCTGGCCCTCCTGGACGGCGCCGAGTCCCTGGCGGCGGAGACCCAGGAGGAGGCGGGCGGGGAAAGCGGAACGGGGGAGAACGGCGGCGGAGGTTCCCATGGCTGACCTTCGGAAGATCGTTGGAACGGCGTTCGTGGCGGCGGCCCTTGTCCTTCCCCTCTCGGCCCAGCAGGGGCGCTTCGGCAGGGGTCCGGGAGCGGCCCCCCGGAGGGAGCGCCGGGAGGTGGCCCGGCTCTTCGTGGTGCAGCGGATGCGGGAGGCCCTCGCCCTCAGCGACGCCCAGACTCTGAAGGTGATGGACGCCCTGAAGGCCCTCGACGAGGCGCGGACGGCCCACCGGGAGGCCCTCCGTCCCCTGCTGGAGGGGGTGCGGGCCCACCTGGATGACCCCGCCACGCCCGATTCGGTCCTTCTGGCGGACGTGCAGCGGATCCAGGAGGAGCAGGCCCGGCTGGAGCAGACCCTCAAGGCCGAAGAGGAGCGCCTCCTGGAGGCCCTGACCCCCCGCCAGCGGGCCCGCTTCCTTCTGCTGAGGCGGGAGCTCCTCGAGGAGATCGTCTCCCGGGGGGCGGAACCCCCCGGTCCCCCGCCGGCCGGCGCCCCGTCCCCGTGAGGGGGCCGGCCTTGGGTGGGCTCCTCAAAGCGCTCTTCCGCCGCCTGGGCCTCTCTGCCCCGGCGGAGGTGGCCCGCCGGGGGGAAGCGGCGGCGGCCCGCTACCTGGAGCGGCGGGGATACCGGATTCTGGCCCGCAACTTTCATGTCCGTGGCGGAGAAGCGGACCTGATGGCCCTCCGGGGAGACCTCCTGGTGGTGGTGGAGGTGAAGACCCGGACCGGGGAAGGCTTCGGTCCGCCCGAAGCGGCGGTGGACGAGCGGAAGAGCCGGCGGGTGCTGAAGGCGGGGCGCCTCTTCGCCCGCCGGAAGGGAATCTCCCTCTCCCGCCTCCGGGGCGACGTGGTCGCCGTCGTCTTCCCCCCGGGCGGGGGGGAGGCCCAGATCCGCCACTACCCGAACGTGCTCCGGGACCCCCAAGAACGCCTCCCCCGGTAGTCCTCGGTGCTACAATGGCCGGGGGCTTTCATGTGGGTCCTGCGCGTCCAGTTCGGGGGCCGTTCCCTTCGGGTTCCGGTGGCGAAACCCCTGGTGGTGGGAAGAAACCCGGAATGCGATTTGATCCTCCGTGTCCCCGGCGTGAGCCGCCGGCACTGCACCGTGGAGCCGGCCGCCTCGGGAGAGGGGCTGTGGATCCGGGATCAGGGCTCCAGCCTGGGGCTCTTCTTGCGAGACCAGCCGGTGAAGGAGGCCTTTCTGGGCGAGGGCGACGCCGTGGCGGTGGGGCGGGCCTGGCTCATCGTCCACCGGGACGCCACCCTGGACTGGCGGGACGCCTCCGGCGGCCTGGTCCGCTTCCCCATCACCCTGGAGGGAAAAGACCTCCCCGCCGACACGGAGTTGCCCCTCCGGGAAACGGTGCCCTTGGAGGGGTTGGACGACGCCCTCGAGGCCCTGGCCTCGGCCCCCGACTGGGGACGCCGGTGGGCCGCCACCCTCGGCGTTGAAGACCTGGAGATCACCGTCGAGACCGCCCGCGGCGACCGGTGCCTCTGGCCCTTCACCGGGGATCGCCCCCGGGAGGGCGGGAGGGAGTCCCTGGAGGGAAGGGCGGGGCGGTGGACGGCACGGTGGGCCGGTGCCCCCCGGCCCGGCGGGAGGTCCCTCCTCAAGGCCCTTCTCAGGGTGCTGGACCTCACGGAGGCGCTCCCTCCTCAGAAAAGCGGGGCACCCCTCTCCGCCCCGGCTTCGCCGCGGCCACCGGTCCTCGGCCTGACCGGCCCCTGGGAGCAGGTGGAGCGCCTGCTGGACAGCGATCTGCCCATCTTGATCACCGGGGAGACGGGGGTGGGAAAGGAGGTCCTGGCCCGGGCCATCCACGCCGCGTCGCGAGGTTCGGAGGGCCCCTTCGAGCCGGTCCACTGCTCCGCCATCCCGGCGGAACTCTTCGAAAGCGAGCTCTTCGGCATCGAGGAGGCCACCGCCACGGGGGTGGCGGGGCGGCCGGGGAGGTTCCTGGCGGCCCAGGGGGGAACCCTCTTCCTGGACGAGGTGGCCGAGATCCCCCTGGCCTTCCAGGCCAAGCTCCTGCGGGTGCTGGAGGAGGGGGCCCTCTGGCCGGTGGGGGGGAGGCAGCCGGTGCCCCTCTCCGTACGCATCGTCTCCGCCACCCACACCGACCTTGCCCAAGCGGTGGCCCGGGGCGCCTTCCGCGAGGACCTTCTCTACCGCCTGAAGGGGGTGGAGGTCCGGGTTCCCCCCCTCCGGGAGAGGACCGGCGACATCCCCATCCTCTCCCGTCTCTTCCTGGAGGAGCTGGAGCAGGAGCAAGGGAGAGGCGTCTCGGGAATCTCCCTGGAGGCCTTCCGGCGGCTGGTGGCCTACCCCTGGCCGGGGAACGTCCGGGAGCTCAAGATGGAGATCAAGCGGGCCTACTTCCAGGCCGATCCCGGCGGCCCCATCCGGAGCCCCCACCTCTCGGAGGCGGTCCGCGGTACCGCCGCCAGAGCGCCCTTCCCCTCCTCCCCCCTGGCCCGGAGCCGGCAGGCCGCGGTGGAGCAAGCGGTGCGGCGGGCCATGCGGGAGGCGGGGGGAAGGGTGGGACAGGCGGCCCAGGCCCTCGGCATCACCCGCCAGGCCCTCTCCCGCCACCTCCGGATCCTTGGCATCAAGGCGGGAGACTTCCGGCCGGAGGCGCCGCCGGAGAAAAAGGAAGCTTTCTTTTCCACCCACAGGCGGACGGGCAAAGGAGGTTGCCGTGGGCTCCGGAATTTTTCTCTGAAGATGAAGGGGTTAGCAGATTGCCAGCTCTGGCACGACCCTTGCTAAGGGAACCGGCCCAGAGGGGAGACGGAAGCCCATGGCACCGCAGCGATTCGCCAAGGTCCAGCGCCGGGTTCTCATCCTGGACGAGATTCTGCGCGCCGATAGGCCCAATTCCTTGAAGGAGCTGGCCGACCGCCTCGGCGTCACCATCCGAACGGTGTGCCGGGACCTGGCCCACATGAAAGAGGTCTTGCACCTGCCGGTCCAGTACCAGCGGGGCCACGGGTATCGTTACGCCCACTGGGTCCCCCCGCTGGCGGACCCCTCGGCCTTCGCGGGAAAGCGATGGGATTCTCCCAGGCCCCTCGGTTCCGATTCCCTCCGGCGGCTCCTGGAGACCCTCCACGGAGCCCTGGTGGAACGCCGGGCGGTGGACTTCCAGCGGTCTGGCGAAAGGGAATGGGAGCCTTTCCACCCCCACTTCCTCTCCCGTTTCCGGGGGGAGTGGACCCTCTTCGGCTGGAACCCCGCCGGGCGTCACCCCGCCAGCCACCCGCTGGCCCTCCTGCAGGCGGTCCGCCTTCGGGAGAAAACCTTCGTTCTGCCGCAGGCGGAGCCGGCGGTGCGCACCCGGGGGGGTTGGGTGGCGCCGGGGCGAAGCTACGGCGTGGGGATCCGCTTCTCCAGCCACATGCCCTGGGCCCTGGACCTCCGCATCTGTGAAGACCAGGAGAAGGAGACCCAGGTGGGGTGGACGGCCTACCGTTTTCGCACCGACAGCCTGGAGGCGGTACGGAACTTTTTGGCCCTCTGCCCCCGGGAAGGGGTCGCCGTGGAGGAGCCCTCCCTCTTCCGGTCCCTGTTGAGGGAGCACCTGCTCGGCTACACCCCTCCTAGAGACCACTTCCCCAGGTGCCAAGGCCCTGGGATTGGGAAAGGCCCTTGAGGTAGCCGATGAGGTAGAGGCTCCCCGCCGCCACGACCATGCCCTCCCGCCCCGACCACTCCGCGGCGGCCCTGAGGGCCGCCGCGGGGTCGGGCTCCTCCGCCGCTTCCCCCTCCCATCGGGCGAGGCGGCGGAGGTTTTCCGTCTTCTCCCCCCGGGCCATGGGCACCTCGGTGAAGAAGACCTTCCCGAAGGCACCGAAGAGAACCGCCGCCATCTGCTCCACGGGTTTGTCCTTCAGGGCGGTGAAGACGAGGGCCTTCCTCCGGTGGGGCAGGGAGGCGACAAAGCGGGCCAGGACCGTGCACCCGGCGGGGTTGTGGGCCCCGTCCAGGTAGAGGTCCGGAGAGGCGGCGGCCTTCTCCAGGCGGCCCGGCCACCGGGCCTCTGCGATGCCGCGGCGGAGGGCTTCGCCGGTGACGGAAAAGCCCCTCTCCCGAAGTTCCAGGGCGCAGCGGACGGCCAGGGCCGCGTTGTCCACCTGGTGGTCCCCCGCCAGCGCGGGGGCCGGGAAGGCCCACTCCCCGCCCCGCCAACCGAAACGCCACCCCTCCCTCTCCCGGAACACCTCCCAGTCGGGCAGGGTGAGCCGGGCCCCCCGCCGGGCCGCCTCCTGGCGCATGACCCTCAGCGCCCAGGTGGAGCGTTCCCCCGTGAGGGCCGGGGCCCCCGCCCGGAAGATCCCCGCCTTCTCCCGGGCGATGCTCAAAAGGCCGGGGCCTAGGTACTCCTCGTGGTCCAGCGCCACGTTGGTCACCGCGCACAGGACCGCAGGAGCGGCGTTGGTACAATCCTTTCCCCCGCCGAGCCCCACTTCCAGGACGGCCACCTCCACCCGCTCCTCCCGGAAACGGTGGAAGGCCGCCAGGGTCAGCGCCTCGAAGTAGGTGGGCTCCTCCTCCAGAACCCCCTCCCGCAGGGCCCCCTCCGCCGCCGCGCGAACGGCGGCCAGGGACTGGGCCAGGGCCTCGGGGGATACCGGTTCCCCCCCCACCCGGATCCGCTCCCGCACCTCCACCAGGTGGGGGGAGGTGTAGAGGCCCGTCCGGTAACCGGAGAAGCGGAGGATGGCCTCCAGAAAGGCCGAGGTGGATCCCTTCCCGTTGGTGCCGCCGACGATCACGTTGGGGTGGGCCCCCTCGGGGTTCCCCAGGCGCCCCGCCAAGTGGCGGGTGTGGTCCAGGCCGGTCTTGATGCCGAAGCGGATGAGCCGCTGGAGGTACGCCGCGGCCTCTTCGTAGGTCATGGAGGAGAAGGAGCCCCCATGAGAAGGGCGACGAGGCGGATCAGGGTCTCCCGCAGGCGGCTGCGGTGGACCACGAGGTCCAGAAAGCCCTTTTCCAGGAGGAACTCCGACCGCTGAAAGCCGGGGGGGAGCTTCTGCCGGATGGTCTGTTCGATGACCCGCGGGCCGGCGAAGCCGATGAGGGCCCGGGGCTCGGCGAGGTTCACGTCCCCCAGCATGGCGAAGGAGGCGGTGACCCCGCCGGTGGTGGGGTCGGTCATCACCGAGAGGTACGGAAGGCCCGCCTCGTGGAGGCGGGCGAGGGCGGCGGAGACCTTCCCCATCTGCATCAGGGAGAGCACCGACTCCTGCATCCGGGCCCCCCCGGAACAGGAGATCACGATGAGGGGACAGCGCTCCGCGGCGGCCCGCTCCGCCGCCCGGGTGATCTTCTCGCCCACGACGCTCCCCATGGAGCCCCCCATGAAGGCGTACTCCATGCAGGAGACGATGACGGGGACGCCCCCCAGCTTCCCCCGGGCGTTGAGGACGGCGTCCTTCACCCCAACGGCCTTCTGGTACTGGGAGATCCGCTCGGTGTACTTCTTCAGGTCCTTGAAGGAGAGGGCGTCCACCGGCCCCACGGCGGCGTCCATCTCCTCCCAGCGGCCCTCATCCAGAAGGAGCTGGAGGCGCCGGGGGGCGGAGATGCGGAAGTGGTGGTCGCACTTGGGGCAGACGTCGAAGTTGTCGGCCACCGCCTGGGCGAAGAGGATCTGCCCGCAATTCTCGCACTTGGACCAGAGCCCGGCGGGGACGCGCACCGACCGCGCCTCTCCCTCCTGGGCCTCGGGCTTCTTCTTCTGGCGGAACCACATCGTCCATCTCCCCGGGGAGTATAGCCAAGGCCGCCCGCCGGGAAAAGGGCCGAAGCGGAGAAGCAGCCCGGGGGAATGGTTCCCCGCCCCTGCCTTCCCCCCGGCCCTTCCCCTCTCTCCGCCGTGCCGCCCTCCCCGCCCTCGTGGTACACTCGCCCCGTTCGGAGGTCCTGTTGCGGATCCTCAGGTTTCTTCTCTACGCGGCTCTCTTCGGCGCCGGGCTGGCGGGCGGCTTCATGCTCCTCCTGCGCGTCTCCCTCCTGCGGCCCGCCACCCTCGTCCCGTCGGTGAAGGGGCTCACCGCCGACCAAGCCGCCTGGGAGGCCCAGCGGTCCGGCCTCGCTTTCCTGGTGAAAGACGAACGGTACGACGCCCGCGCGGAGAAGGGCCGGGTGGTGGACCAGTCGCCGCCGCCGGGGACCTCCGTGCGCAAGGGGATGACCCTCTCGGTGGTGGTGAGCCGCGGGGTGGACCTGGTGGAAGCCCCGCCCTTGGTGGGCCTCCGCCTGGAGACCGCACAGCTCCAGGCCCAGCAGGCGGGTCTCCGGACCGGATCGGTCTCGTACCTCCCGGGGGCGGCCTCCCCCTCCACCGTCCTGGCCCAGTTTCCCCCCGCCGGCGCTCGGGTTCCCCGGGACTCGGGGGCCGACCTGCTGGTATGCCTGGGAGGGGAGGCCCCCCTCTTCGTCACGCCGGACTTGAGGGGCCTTTCCCCGGGGCAGGCGGCCACCCTGCTCAACGAGTACGGCATCCTGGCCTCCGTGGGGACCACCCCCGGCACGGGCCCCGCCGAAGGGCGTGTGGTGGGCCAGGAGCCCAAACCGGGCTACCCCCTCTCCCGCCGGGACGCCGTCCAGCTCGTGGTGGAGCGCCCATGAAGACCCCGCCTCCAGGCCGCCTCCTCGCCCCCAGCCTCCTCTCCGCCGACTTCGCCGCCCTCGGCGCCGCCATCGCCTCCGTGGAGGGCGAAGCGGGGCTCCTGCACGTGGACGTCATGGACGGCCACTTCGTCCCCAACCTCACCATCGGCCCCCCCGTGGTCGCCGCGCTGCGGAAGGCCACGGCGCTCCCCCTGGACTGCCACCTGATGGTCGAGGCCCCCGACCGGCTTCTCGCCGCCTTCGCGGCGGCGGGGGCAGACCTGGTTTCCGTCCACGTGGAGAGCTGCCCCCACCTCCACCGGACCTTGCAGACCATCCGGGAGGCGGGGATGGCACCGGGGGTGGCCCTCAACCCCGCCACCCCCGTGGAATCCCTCTCGGTGATCCTTCCGGAGGCGGACTTCGTCCTCGTCATGAGCGTCAACCCAGGCTTCGGCGGCCAGCGCTTCCTTCCCCTGGCCCTCGACAAGGTCCGGGCGCTCCGGGCGATGCGGGAGGCCCGGGGCCTCTCCTTCGCCATCGAGGTGGACGGGGGGGTTTCCCCCGAGACCCTGCCGGCCCTGGTGGCGGCGGGAGCCGATTGGTTGGTGGCAGGATCGGCCGTCTTCGGGGCCGCCGACCCCCGCGGGGCGGCCCGGCAGCTTCGGGAGGCCCTCGTTGCGCTCCCATAGGACCCTTCTGCGCGCCCGGTACGCCGAGACCGACCAGATGGGGGTGGTCCACCACGCCGCCTACTTCGCTTGGCTGGAGGTGGGGAGGACCGAGTACCTCCGGGCGCGGGGGATCCCCTACCGCCTGCTGGAGGAGAAGGGATTCCGCATGCCGGTGCTGAAGGCGGAGGCCGAGTACCTCCACCCCGCCCGGTACGACGACGAGGTGGAGGTGGAGGCGCGCCTCGAAAAGGCGGGGCCCCTCCGCTTCGCTTTCGCCTACGAACTGAGGAGGGCCGGCGAGGGAACCCTCCTCTTGAGGGGCCGGACGGAGCACGTGGCCACGGACTTCGACGGGCGTCCCCGCCGCCTGCCCCGGGAACTGCTGGAGCTCATAGGAGGAGGCCGTGAAGAGCCGTAACCTGCTGGCCGTCGTCGCGCTGGGCGCCGTGTTGCTCTCGGGGGCCTGCCACCACCGGCGCCCCAAGGAGAAGGCCCCCCGGGAACTGGTCCCCGTCTCCGTCCTGTACGAGAAGGGCCAGCACGCCCTCCAGAAGAAGCGCCCCGCCTCGGCGCGGCGGTACTTCGACCAGATCACCCTTCGGGAGGACGCCGGGGAGTACAAGGAAAAGGCCGAGATCGCCACCGCCGACGCCTTCATGGCCGAGCACACCCTGGACGCCTACGCCGAGGCCATCTCCCGCTACCAGGCCTTCCTGGCCTTCCATCCCACCCACGCCGAGGCCCCCTACTGCCAGTTCCGGATCGGCATGGCCTACCTGGAATCGGTGGAGACCCCCGACCGGGACATGTCCTCCGCCCACAGCGCCCGGGACGCCTTCCAGGCCCTGGTGGACAACTACCCCAAGAGCGCCTACGTGGACCAGGCACGGGAGAAGCTCACCGTCATCGACAACCTGTTGGCGGCCCACGAGATCAAGGTGGGGGACTTCTACCTGAAGAACGGCCACCCCAAGGGGGCGGTGGCGCGGTACCGGGGGGTGGTGGAGAAGTACCCCTCCTACTGGAATCTCCCCCTGGTCTACTACCGGCTGGGGCGGGCCCTGGCGGCGGACGGCCAGGCCGCGGAGGCCGCCCTCTACTACAAGCGGGTGGTGGAGACCGTACCCGGCACCCGCCTCGCCAAGGATGCGGAGAAGGGCCTCCGCTCCCTGGACCGCGCCGCCTCCCGGCGGGAAAAGAAGGTGCTGCCGAAGGAGCCGCTGCTGCCCAAGGAAAAGCACCGCTCCTGGTGGCAGTTCTGGAAGAGGGGGTGAGCCATGGCCGCACAGCCCCGTCCCGGCGACCCCTTCGAGCCGGTGGTCCCCTCCTCCGAGAGCCTTCCGGAAATCACAGTGAAGGCCCTGATCCTGGGCGTGGTCCTGGCGGTGGTGCTGGCCGCGGCCAACGCCTACCTGGGGCTCTTCGCCGGCATGACCGTCTCCGCATCCATCCCGGCGGCGGTCATCTCCATGACCCTCTTCTCCTTCTTCCGGCGGTCCAACATCCTGGAGAACAACATCGTCCAGACGGCCGCTTCGGCGGGGGAGGCGGTGGCCGCCGCGGCGGTCTTCACCATCCCCGGCCTGGTCATCCTGGGCTTCTGGTCCCACTACGACTACCTGCAGACGGTGGCCATCTGCGCCCTCGGCGGCACCATCGGCGTCCTCTTCTCCGTCCCCCTGCGCCGGGCCCTGGTGGTGCAGGCCCGGAACGAGATCAAGTTCCCGGAGGGCATCGCCACCGGGGAGGTCCTCAAGGCGGGCCAGGGCGGGGAAAAGGGGAACCTCGGGGCCATCGTGGCGGCGGGCCTGACCGGCGGCCTCCTGAAGTTCTGCCAGGACGCCGGCCTCAAGCTTTGGGCATCGGCGCTGGAGCTGGGCGGCCGGGTGGGGGGCTCGGCGGCCTACCTGGGAATGGACCTCTCCGCCGCGCTGCTGGGCGTCGGCTTCATCGTGGGGCTCCGCATCGCCGTGCTGGTCTTCCTGGGGGGCGCCCTCTCCTGGTGGATCGCCATTCCCCTCTATTCGGCCCTCCACGGTCTTCCCGACGCCCCCACGGCGGTGGAGGCGGCCACCTCCCTGTGGAAGGAGCAGATCCGGTTCCTGGGGGTGGGGGCCATGTGCGTCGGCGGCTTCTGGGCGCTGATCCAGATGCGCTCCCAGCTTCTGACGGGGGTTCGGAGCGGGCTCCGCGCCTTTCGGGAGGAAAAGGCGGGAACGGCGGTGGAGCGGACCGACCGGGACATGCCCATGGTTTGGGTGCTGGTCCTCTCCGCTCTTTCGGTCATCCCCCTCTTCTTCGTCTACCGGTTGGTGGTGCAGAGCACCCTCGTCAGCCTCGTCATGGCCGTCATCATGTTGGTGGCGGGCTTCCTCTTCGCCGCCGTGGCGGGGTACATGGCGGGCCTCGTGGGCTCCTCCAACAACCCCATCTCCGGGGTCACCATCTCCACCATCCTCTTCGCCTCGCTGGTCCTGTTGCTGTTCCTGGGCCGGGGCAACCCGTCGGGGCCCGCCGCCGCCATCCTCATCGGGGCGGTGGTCTGCTGCGCCGCCTCCATCTCGGGGGATAACCTGCAGGACCTGAAGGCCGGCTTCATCGTGGGCTCCACCCCCTGGAAGCAGGAGTTCATGCTCATCGTGGGGGTCCTGGCCTCGGCCTTCGTCATCCCTCCCGTGCTGCACCTCCTGGACCTCAAGTACGGCGTGGGGGTCCCGATGAACGCCGACGCCACGTGGATGGCCGCCCACCCCCACCCGCTGGCCGCGCCGCAGGCCACCCTGATGGCCTCGGTCTCCCAAGGGGTCTTCATGGGAGGGCTTCCCTGGACCATGGTGGCCCTGGGCGCCCTGGTGGCGGTGGCGGTCATCTCCCTGGACCTCTTTCTGAAGGCTCGGGGGAGCGCCTTCCGCACGCCGGTCTTGGCGGTGGCCGTGGGGATCTACCTGCCCTTCCGCCTTTCCACCACCATCTTCATCGGGGGGCTCGTGGCCCACTTCGTCTCCCGGGCCACCTCCGCCCTTGCCTCCCGGGGGGCCAACCCCGCGGCGGTGGAGACCGCCCGGGCCGCCACCGAAAAGAAGGGGCTCCTGTTGGCCTCGGGGCTCATCACCGGCGAGGCCCTCATGGGGATCCTGCTGGCGGTTCCCATCACCCTGGCGGGGATCTTTCCCGCCCTCCAGGGGGACTTCCTGGCCCTCTTCCCCGAGCCTCCCCTGGGCGGGTGGCCGGGGGTGGCCGCCCTCGCCGCGGTGGTGGCGGCCGTCTACCTCACGGTGGCCAAGGCCGGACGCAAGGCCGCCGGGGTACGCTGAGCCCCTCAGCCTCCCAGTTTGCGGAGGAGGGCCTCCCCCTGGGCCCGGATGGCGGGGTACTCGGCGGACCAACGGGGGTCGGGATCCATCTGGAGAAGGGCTCTCAGCTGCGCCCGTGCCGCGTCCTTCTCCCCTTCCGCCTTGAGGGTCTCGGCGAGGTAGAGGCGGCTCAGGGGGTGCCGGGGTTCCCCCTCCACCGCCGCCTTCAGGTGGGCGATGGACTTCCGGTTGTCCCCGCCCTTGAAGCCGGGCAGCTTGAAGTAGAGCCTCCCCAGGAGCCGGTCGGGGCCGTAGCCCTCCACCGCCCGGTCCAAACGAAGGCACGCCTCCATCTCCCGCTGGATCTCCGGAACGAGGGAGAGGGACTTGAAGATCCCCTTGGTCTCCCCGAAGACGCCGTAGAGGACACCCAGCCAGAAGTGGCCCTCGGCCCCTTCCGGCTTCAGCGCCACGGCGGCCTTCGCCCGGGCGATGCCGTCCTCGAAGAGGGCCAGCTTTTCCTTTTCTCCCATCTCCGGCTCCGCCCAGGTTCCCAGGTAGTAGCAGGCCCGGGCACCCTCCCAGCGGGCTTCGTAGGAGGAGGCGTCGGCGGCCGCCGCCTCGGCGAAGAGCCGGACCGCCGCCCGGGCTTGGGGGACGGAGCTCCGGTGGGCGAAGGCTTCCCGGGCCTTTTCCAAGAGGGCGGGAACGGGGGCCGACGACGTCTGGGCCGCGAGGGCGAGGGTCCAAAGGACCGCCGCCACTCCTCCGGCCAAGGCTTTTCGGACCATGGCATCCTCCTCGCTTTCCAGGCGAGTGTACCACCCCCGTTCGTTGCGTTCCTGAAAAGAGAGCGAGAAGGGGCGGAAACGGCGCCCCCCCATCCTGACGCTCTCGGGGGGAATCTCCTGGAGGGAGGTTGGAACTCTTCGAGAATTCGGAAAGGAGGAACCATGAGGACGTTGGTAAAAGCGATGGTTTGTGCGGCGGGACTTCTCGCGGCAGGGGCCCTGAGAGCCCAGGAGATGGACCCCCTCCTCAAGATCCTGGTGGAGAACAAGGTCATCACCGAGGAGCAGGCCCGGGCAGTCCAGGAAGAGTACGTCCGGCGCCAGGCCAACCGGGAGACGGAGATGAAGGAGTCCATCGAGGGCGGCCTCGACGCCAAGCTCAAGAAGAGTGCTGCCCAGGTGCCCCCGGCCCTCAAAGATCTGAAGATCGGCGGCCTCTGGTACCTCTCCTACCAGAACGGCAACCAGTACGCCGGCATCGCCGACGAGACCCGAGCCTTCAGCAAGTTCACCGTCAAGCGCGGCTACCTCAACGTGGAAAAGAAGATCACCCCCTACCTCTCGGCCCGCTTCACCCCCGACGTGACCCAGGATTCCACCGGAGACGTGAAGGTCCGGATGAAGTACGTCTACGCCAAGTTCAGCGGCAAGGGCAACGCCTTCTTCGGGAAACCCTACGTGGAGGTGGGCCTCACCCACATGCCCTGGCTGGACTTCGAGGAGTCCGTCAACCGGTACCGCATGCAGGACACCATGTTCATGGAGCGCAACGGCCTCTTCGACTCCGCCGACTTCGGCGTCATGGCGGGGGCCGATTTCGGTCCCGAGCTGGACGAGACCTACAAGAAGGAAGTGAACGACCACTACGCCGGGAAGTACGGCTCCTGGCAGCTAGGCGTCTTCAACGGCGGCGGGTACCACGCCGCGGAGAAGAATCCCAACAAAGTCATCGAGGGTCGCCTGAGCCTGCGCCCCCTGCCCGAAGTGATTCCGGGGCTCCAGGCCAGCTACTTCTTCGTCCGGGGCAAGGGCAACGTGGCCGAACCCGAGCCACCCAAGAAGCTCCCCGATTACAACGTCAACGCCTTCATGGTCAGCTACGAGCACAAGTACGTGGTCCTCACCGGCCAGTACTACACCGGGAAGGGCAACGCCAAGGGCGACGCGGTCTACACCTCCGATGGACCCGGCTACAAGTCTGGAGACGCCCGCAAGATGAAGGGGTACTCCTACTTCGCCGAGGTCCGCTTCACCGAGAAGGCCAACTGGAGCGTCATCGGCCGGTACGACCGCTTCGACAAGGACAAGGAGGACCCCAAGAGCGACCTGCAAAAGCGGACCATCCTCGGGGTCGCCTACCAGTTCTTCAAAGACAACTACCTGCTGTGCGACTACGAAGTCCTGGACCACCGGGACCCGAAGATCCCCAACGAGAAGCGGGCCCAGGTGACCCTCCAGGTTAAATTCTGATTCCCCTTCTCCAATCCTCTCTTCTCAGGCGCCCTGCCGGGGCGCCTTCTCTTTTTCAAAAGACGATCTGGTACTGGAGGCGGAACTCCGTGTCCCGGGTATCCTTCTTCTCGTCGCGGATCCTTCGCCAATCGGCCTGGAGCTTGCTCGAAAACCCCGCAAAGTAGAGGTTGGTCCCAAGCCCCCACTCCACCTGGCGGTCTCCCAGGTGGTCCTTCTCCGGATCGAAGGTCCACCGGCCGGCGAAGACCTCCCACCGGCCCGGAAGGAGGAGAAATCCCACCTGGGCGTTGAGGCCGTCGGACTTCACCGGCTCCGCCCCCCCCTCCCAGGAGGTGCGGTCGAAGTATTCGCCGTAGGCGGTGAAGCGCTTCCACCGCGCCAGGAGGTCGTAGGCCCGGGTCTCGTACCGCCGGTCCGCCGGGGGAAGCCCCTTCCGGTCCACCCGGTGGTCGTTCTCCTCGTAGGCCGCCCCCAAGGAGAGGCGGAAGCCCGCCGCTTCGTGGAGCCCGGCTTCGTCGTGCCCCGCCGATCCCCAGGGGCTTATGACCACCCGGAGGTTCTTCTGGTACTTTCCATCGGGGTTGTCGTATTTGCTGCGCCCCTCTCCGTTGAAGAGACCTGCGGCGTACTCGAGGAGGCCGGGCCGCGATGGGGTCCCCACCTTTCCATGGAACATCACCCCCACGTCACGGATGGAGCAGAACTCGTAGGTCACGAAGGAGCGGTCGGCGAACATGTCGGTCCGGGTGGAGGCCAGGCTCTGCCGCCCGAAGGGGGTCTTGAACTGGCCGGCCCTGACCTGGAAGCGGCCCTTTCCATGGGTGAAGTCGTAGTTCACCGCCGCGTCGTCGAGGATCCCCAGGGTGGTGTTGGCGTTGGCCCAGTCCACCTGCAGGAGGAAGGTGAGGTCGGGCGTGTAGGCCCAACCCTGGAGCTGCGTCTTGAACCGGCGGATCCGAAAGGCGCCGGTGTCGGTCTTCTCCGGATCCCCGTTTCGGCTGTCGGTCCAGCGGAACTGGAGGCGGTTGGCGAGGCGCAGTTCGGCCCGGGGGAAGGCGAGGGTGGTGGTTCCGTCCTTCCACGAGGCGGGGGCCGTAGCCAAAGGGAGGGACGAAGGGGCGGACACCGCCTCCCCGCCGGCCTTTTTGGTTTCGGCCAGCCGCCCCTCCAACTCCCGCAGGCGTCGCTCCAGCTCCTGCACCCGCGCCTCCTGGGCTTCCAGGGCCTTCTGGGCCGCGGAGAGGTCCGCCCGTAGGGCCTCCAGCTCCGCCGGTGAGGGTGGGGTCTGGGCCCAGAGGGACCCCACCGCCAACAGCGCCGCCATTGCCATTCCCGCCATAGCGCTTCGTTTCATGGCATCTCCCCCGTGGGCCGGTCCTTCGGCCCCTGGACGGGAAGTTACCCCAGGCCACCGGGCCGAGGCCCCTTCCCGGAAGGAAAGCCTCGGCCTCCTGAGGGAAATTCCCCAGGCGCCGCGAGCTCCTTGGCCCTTCGAAGACATCTTGGGGCGGATGGCGCACCCAAAAAAAGGGCGGGCCTTTGGACCCGCCCTTTTTCGGGAATGAAGAAGGCGCCCCGCTACTTCAGCTCCCGCCACCAGGAGGGGGCGGGGTTTCCATGGCCCTGGCTGGGGTTGACCCCCGGCACCGTCTCGATGGTGGCCTTTTTGCCCTGTCCGACGCCGGAGCGGGCGACGATGACGCGGCTCCCGGCGATGGCGAAGCCGGAGCCGGCCCCCGACCCCGCTTCGTAGGTCGTGGAGGTGACGTTCTGGGGAACACCGCCCGACACGTCGAAGGTGACCTTCACGATGTAGGAGGTCCCGGCGCAGTCGGCGGTGTCGGGGTCGTAGACCAGGAAGAGGGCCAGCGGCTGGACGTCGCTCTGGACCGGCACGAAGAGCATGGGCGGCGCCGTGAGCTGGGCACGGCGACCGATCTTCTCGGTGGTGCTCCCCGGCCGGTAGAGGTCCTGGATGCGGATTCTCACGATCTGGCTGGCGGTGGCGGCGGAGGCGTTCATCTCCTTGGCCACGATGTACAGCGACGGCTGGAAGTAGCCGCTCTTCCCCACGTTGGGCCCGGTGACCGCCTCGGACTTCTCGTAGAAGGAGCCGCTTCCGAAGGCGTAGAGGTCGTAGCCCTGGGAGCCCTGGTAGTACCCGCTCACCGCGGCGGGGTAGTACAGGGGCTGCATGGCTCCGGCCTTTTGGGTGGCGTCGATGCCCACCACCGGCGTGTAGGAGGAGGAGGAGGGGAGGAACCAGACGCGACCGTTGAGGTCGGCCTGGAGCCCCAGGTCCACCAGGCTGTCGGGGTAGTAGGCGTCGGCGGTGGTGCTGTAGATGGTGCTGGCGGCGTAGGTCTGGTTGCCCACCAGGGGGGTGGTCCCGCTGTTGGTGAGGGTCTTCTGGGTGAAGGTGCCGTTGGCCGGGTCGAAGAGGAAGACCGACGGGGCCACCTGGGAGGAGGCGGTGGAGGAGGGGTTCCGGCCCGATCCGATGACCCCCTGGGCGGTGGCCTGGCCGGTGTACCCGATGGCCGGCACGCTCCAGCTCTCCTTGAGGCCCGGGACCTGGAGGGCGGCGGGGTAGGAGCCGGTCTTGGTCCAAAGGACCTTGAGGGGGACGTACTTTTTGTCGGTGGAAACGGGGTCGGTGACGTCCAGGGCCGCCACCAGGTCTCCGCCGGGCCCTTCGGTGAGGAAGAGGACCGTCCGCCAGCCGTTGATGGGGCTCCCGAAGTAGACGTCGGCGTAGCGGGGGTGGTTGGCCACGGTGTAGAGGTGGTCGGCGGGCATCTTGGGCTGGCCCACGGGGTTGTCGGTGGGATTGGCCTGGTAGTTGGCGAAGAGGTCCGCCTGGTCGGCCAGGAGGTTGGGCGGCAGGAGGGCGATGACCTCCTGCCCGTTGTCCACCCGGAAGGCGTGGAGGAAACCGTCGTTGGATCCGATCCACACCAAGGGCGTCCGGTCCTTGTAATCCGATTCGAACTGGGTATGGTCGTTGACGTGGCCCTTCTTGTACTCCTCCGGCGCCTGGACGATGGCGGGGGTGGAGTTGATGATGGGCCCCAACTTCCAGGCGCGGTCGCTTCCGCTGCCGTTTCCGCCCCGGATGAAGTCCACCACGGCGTCGGTCAGCCGGGCCGTGTCGAAGGAGGGGGTGAACTGGCCGGCGATGGTCTTCAGGGTAGAGAGGTTGGAGGACTTGATCTCCACCAGGTTGTTGCTGGCGTCCCAGGTGTAGAGCTTCCGGGCGGAGGCGGCGGTGCTCGCAAGGACCTGCCCGGCGTCCCACTTGGGGGTGGAGACGTTGTTGATGTCGAAGCAGTAGAGGTGGCCCTTCCAGGTGGGGAACTCGGCGGAGGCCAGCATGGCCACGTTGCCGGCGCTGAGGGTGGAGGAGGCCACGGGGGCGGAGGTGGTGTAGTCCCCGGTGGCCACGGCGGCCACGATGGAGGCGAAGGCGTTGCGCAGGGCCGCCGAGGTGTTGGCGAAGTAGGCGTAGTTCTTGTGGGTGCTGTTGATGGTGTAGTGGCTCTCGTCCCCCGTGGCGGTGGGGAGGTACGGGTCGTGGGCCGTGTCGAAGCCGGCGTCGCCGTTGGGGCTATCGGCGTCGGTGCGGCCCATGTAGGCGTTAAAGTTCAGCTCGCACCGGCTCACGGCGTCGCTCACCCCGATGACCCACGTGCGGACCTTGATGGGGGGGCTGCCGTTCTTGGAGAGGTTAAGGTTCCAGATCTGCTCCGCGATGCCGGCGGGAAAGGCTGTGTAGTTCCGGCTCCTGCCGTTCCGCTTGTCGCAGTCGTAGCCGGAGGAGCCGGCGTCGCAGGCGTACGGGGGGTCGCCGCAGGGGTCGATCCAGTTCTTGTTGGACGGGTTGCAGTTGTTGGAGAGCCCGTCGGTCACCAGGATGACGCCGTAGGTCCGGCCGCAGTTGTACTTGGGGTCGGCGTTGAAGGTGTTCTGCAGCTGGGCCTTGGCGTAGGTGAGGGCCCCCCGGGTGGGGGTGGACCCGTTGGCGTCGAGGCCCCCCGCACTATGAAGGCGCATCTTGTTCATGATCCCCGTCACCACCCCCGTATCGTTGGAGTCGATGGCCACCTGAAGGGTCTGGGTGGTGCAGTTGGACCCCGAGAAGGTGATGAGGCCCCAGTTCACCACATCGGCGCTCTTGCCGATGAGGTTCATGGGCGGCTGGCTCACCCCCCCGGAGGCGCCGGGAAGGTTGGGGAAGCCGTCGATGCTGAAGGGCTCGCCGGGGTCGCTCTTGTGGCTATTGTAGGTCACCGTCCACTTGTAGGTGTGGGTCGAGGCGCCGTGGGTCACGGTGGGGCCGGTGATGGTTCCCCCCGACTTCCAGGAGCCGTTGGTGATGTACCCGTAGGTGGTGTCGGTGAGCCAGTCGAGGGGCTCCTGCCAGGGGGTGACGATGGTGACGCTGTCCCCCAGGGCGTTCTTGAGGGTGGCCATGCGGCTGGGCCAGGTCTGGGTCACCGTCAGGGTGTAGGTCCAGACCTTGCATTTGGAGTCGCTACAGCTGGACCTGGTGGAGCTCCACGCGGCGGTGGGGACGGTGCCGGTCTGGTCCACCCCCACGCTACTCCCCCGAATGTCCCACGCCATGGAGCCGCTCACGTCCACCACCAGGTAGATGTTGGGCCTGGCGAACTGGTGGGTGATCTGGAGCATGGGGTCGTACCCCTCGGCGGCGAGGGGGGAGGAGGCGCCGGCCGCCAAAAGAAGGACGGCGAGGGCGCCGAGGGCGGCAAATCTGGCTCTGCTTCCGAGGGTCTTCATGGCGTCGCTCCTAGGTTCACGTGGGCTTCTTGAGGCCGGCGGAGGAGGTGCCGGACTGGTTCCCCAGGTACTGGGGACCGCCCAGGCCGCCGGCACCGCCCAGGTTCATCTGCTCTTCCAGGATCTTTTCGGCGAGGACGCGGCCCGAAGGGTCCACCACCTGGCCCACCGCCAGGATGTTGGCCTTGTTGTCCCCGTCCACGGTGGCGCTGCGGCTGGTGTCATCCTGGTTGTTCCGGATGTAGATCGAATACTGAACCCGGTCCACCACCCCCGCCGGCTGGGGAATGGGCACGTTGTGCATTTCGGCGGCCGCGGCGGGGTCCAGAACGGGCCGGCCGGCGTAACCGCCCCCCGGCGGGTGGAGGTCGGGGACGGTGGAAGTCCTGGTAAACATGGTCCCCAGGGCGGCGGGGTCGTTGACGACGGCGTCGAAGACCACCTGCTCGGCCCTTCGGAGCCCCGCGTCGGCGGCGTAGAGGCCCGCCTGGACCAACTTGTCGTTGGAGGAGATCCGGTCCTCCACGGTCATGTAAAGGACCCCGGCGATCCCCACCATGGTGAGGACGAAAACCACCAGGACGATGGTGATGAGGGCGCTTCCCTTCTCGGCCTTTGGCATGGCTAGTTCCCCAATGTCCGGTTCCGGACCAGAAGCGTCGTGGTCAACCGGTAGTGGTAGCGGTCGTCGAGGCCTCCCGCCGCGTGGTCCTCGGCGGCGGGGCGGCCGAAGCGGTTTCGGTGGGTGACGGTCACCGGCAGGCGGTTGGAGCGGGCGGTGACGGTGAGGCGGAGCCCCACGACGTGGGTGACGTCGGTGGCCGTGGGGCTTCCATTGAGGCCGGCCTGGGTCGGCACGTCGTTGTTGAGGATGGTGCCGTCGTCGTAAATATACGCGACCTGCAGGTCCTCCACGTTGTCCAGGAGGGGGACGAAACCGTCGTCGGGGGTGGTGGGGTAGAAGAGCCCCCACCGCTGCTGGAGCTGGCCGTTTTTCACCCGAAAGCAGGTGTAGCGGACGGCCGCCATGATGTTCACGGGGGCGTTGAGGGTGCCGCCGGGCCCCCCGGGAGGGTTGAGGCCATCCGACTGGCCGGGGTTGGCCACCACGTGGATGATCTCCTGGTTGGAATCGCGGCAATTCGAATCCTGGTAGTTGGTGATCTGGTAGTAGGTCCAGTGCCCTTGGGCGTCCACCACGGTGAGGATGGCGCTCTTGCCGGTGGCGGGGTCGAAGCCCGTCATCTCCTTGAACATCTGCATGTTCGTGGCGTCGCTCCCCCCCGCCAGCGGACCGTAGGGCGGGGGGCACCCTTCGGCGAAGCCGATCCAGGCGGTGGCGGCGTTGAGGTCCCCTCCGGGCCATTTGACGATGGGGATGTTCAGGGCCCCCTGGGTGGGCACCGCCAGGTTGATGATGTCCGTTCCGAGGTCGGCGTAGGCGGCGTTGGTGACGTTGTTGTAGCTCGCCTGGACGTTGTCCGAGTTCCGCTGGTAGAAGATGACGATGCTGTTGGGGTTGCCGTGGGTGTTCATGTCGGTGGCCCCCCGCACGTAGTACCCCACGTAGTCGATGGCCCGACGCGCCGTCTGCCGGGGGGAGGCGAAGAGCTCCTGCCGCTGGGAGAAGGTTCGCATGGAGAAGAGGAAGGTCAGCGACAGGACGAGGACCACCACCAGGAGGAACATGGAGACGGTGGCTTCGACGAGGGTGAAGCCCCTCACGGTTTCACTTTTGGATATGCGCCACATAGTCCACCCTCTTGCTGTTGAGGCCCACCCCCCGGTACCGCCGGAGCCCCGGCGTGAGGACCGGCGTGGCGGTGGCGGTGACGATCCACATGCCCGGCTCCCCGGCGGCATCCCCGTCCGCGATGGTCACGGAGAGGCGGAAGGGCCCGTCGGGGGCCTCCACGACGTTGGCCAGCGCCGGGCCCCAGAAGGAGCCGCTCAGCTCGCTGGCGGTGTAGGGAAGGTTGTAGGTTCCCACGGCAAAATTGATCCCTGTGTTGGAGAGAACCTTCCCTTTCCGCTGCAGGAAGCGGAGGTACCGGAGGTTCTCCGTCACCTGCTGGCACTTGTAGGTCATCTCCGTCCGGGCGGCGGAGCCCAGGTTCACCAGGTAGGCCATGGCGAACATCTGGAGGACGCCGATCATCAGGAAGAAGAGGATCAGCAGGGCGATGAGGACCTCGATGAGGCTGGAGCCTTTTTCCCCCTTGGGGGCCGGAACGGTCTTCCTGGACATGCTAGCCCCTCTTCTTGGAGGAGGTGGGCCGCCAGAGCGGCGTCACCTCGATGGTGAAGGTCAGGACCGGCCGGAGGGTCCCCGAGCCGGTCATCTCTTTGTGGGTGAGGGTCACCCGGGCGCCGGAGGTGATCTGCTGGCCGTTGTTGGGGTTGATGGCCCTCCCCATGGTGTCGCACAGGAGGGCCAGGGACCCGGAGGCCAGCGCCGGCCAGGCGGTAGCGGAGGCGGTGTCGTTGGCCAGGACCAGGTCGGCGGTGAGGGTCATCCGGTCCAGCTCGTGGTCGGTGGGGTCGAGGCTTTGGTTCTCGTTGCTGTCCTCCACGAGCCTCACCACCCGCGTCTGGTTGGCCTGGACGGGACCGATCTCCACGAAGACGCCCCGCCCCTGCTGGGCGGTGAGGACGTAGGCCCGGTCCACGAAGCTCCGGAGCTCGATGGCCGCCGATTCCAAGCGCTGGCGCTTCAAGGTTTTGCTGGTGGCCACCGTGAGGATCACGGCCAGCATGCCCATGATGGCCACCACCACCAGCATCTCGATGAGGGAGAAGCCCTTCTCCCCCCGGGGCGGCCGTGCGGTTTGCGGGCCCATCGGCACCTCCGCGGGCTTTTTTGCAATCGTCGCGCCAACTCTTGCCTCCTGATTCTTCCGAGGTTTCATCCCGTTCTCCCCTGAAGATAGCCATAAGACGTTACCTTTGGTAACCCTCCCCGCACGTTGACAGCCTGCGCCTCCGCCGATATTGTAAATCCTTTCGGGGAGAGGGCCATGATTCCGCTGGAAGCGCTGGGCATGATCGAGACGCGGGGGTTCGTGGCGGCGGTGGAGGCCGCCGACGCCATGGTGAAGGCCGCCCGTGTCCTCCTCGTCGGCAAAGAGTACGTGGGCAGCGGCTACGTCACCGTCCTCGTCCGGGGGGACGTGGGGGCCGTGAAGGCCGCCGTGGACGCCGGCGCCGCCGCCGCCCGCCGGGTGGGGGAGATCGTCTCGGTCCACGTCATCCCCATGCCGTACGAACAGGTGGAGTCCATCCTTCCCCAGCCGGAGAACGCGCCCACGGCCGCCCCGGCCCGGGGCGGGGCCCGTAGGAAGGGCTAAGCAAGGGGGAACCCATGGGCGCTTCCGATGTGGACCGCGTGGTGGGGGCCGTTCGCCGGGCCCAGGCCCTCTACGCGGACTTCACCCAGGAGCAGGTGGACAAGGTGGTGGACGCCCTCCACGCCGCCTGCCTGCCCCTCCTCGAGAAGTGGGCCCGCCTGGCCCACGAGGAGACGGGCTACGGAACCGTGGCCGACAAGACCCTCAAGAACCGCTTTGCCGCCGAGGAGGTCTACCGGTACATCCGGCCCATGCGGACGGTGGGCTTCCTCTCCGCCGACCCCGCCCGGGGCCTCTACGAGGTGGCCTGCCCCATGGGGGTCGTGGCGGCGGTGATCCCGTCCACCAACCCCACCTCCACGGCCATCTACAAGATCCTCCTGGCCCTGAAGGCCCGCAACGGCGTCGTCCTCTCCCCCCACCCCTCCGCCAAGCACTGCATCCGCGCCGTGGCCGATACCCTCCACGACGCCGCCGTCGCCGCCGGGGCTCCCCGGGGAATCGTCGGCATCCTCGCGGAACCCTCCATCGAGGACACCCAGGCCCTCCTGCGCCACCCGGGGGTCAACGTGATCCTGGCCACGGGAGGGATGGGCCTCGTCCTGGCGGCTTACTCCTCCGGAAAGCCGGCCTACGGCGTGGGCCCCGGCAACGTTCCCGCCTTCATCGAAAGGACGGCGGTCCTCCGCAAGGCGGTGCGGGACGTCGTCGCCGGAAAGTCCTTCGACTGGGGCACCATCTGCGCCAGCGAGCAGTCGGTGATCGTGGACCTTCCCCTGGCGGAGAAGGCCAAGGAGGAGTTCCAGGCCGCCGGAGGGTACTTCGTGAACGGGCGGGAGAAGGCCCTTCTGGAGGCCCTCATGGTGGATAAGGAGGGGCGCCTCAACCCCAAGGTTGTGGGAAAGTCCCCCCAGGCCATCGCCCGCATGGCGGGCTTCGAGGTGGCGCCCTCCGTGAGGGTTCTGATCGTCCCCGAGGAGGGGGTGGGGAGGGAGCACCCCCTCACGCTGGAGAAGCTCTCGCCGGTCCTCTCCTACTTCGAGGCCGACGGCTGGGAGGCGGGGTGCCTCCGGTGCATCGAGGTCCTGAAGTACGGCGGCCTCGGCCACACCCTCACCCTCCACACCCAGGAGCCGGAGGTGATCCGCCAGTTCGCCCTGAAGAAGCCGGTTTTCCGCATCATCGTCAACAGCCCGGGAACCCACGGCGCCATCGGGTACACCACCAACCTCCCGCCGGCCATGACCCTGGGGTGCGGGGCGCTGGGGAACAACATGACCAGCGACAACATCACCCCCCTGCACCTTTTGGACCGGAAGCGGGTGGCCTACGAGAGCCGCCCCCTGGAGGAAGCCCGCCCCGTTCCCCTCCCCCCCCTCGTGAAGGTGGGGGACGGCCTGGAGGTCGCCGCCCGGAAGTTCCTCGCCGAACGGCTGGGCCCCCCCCGGGGCACCCAGGCCCCGCCGCCGGCACCGGAGGCCCCGCGGGACTTCGTCAGCGAGCAGGACGTCCGGGAGGCCCTCCGGGAGAACCGGAAGATCCCCATCCACGGCCGGACGATCCTCACGCCGTCGGCCCGGGAGCTGGGGGAGGCCCACCGGGTCTTCGACCGGCGCTGAGGGCATCCCCCGGGCCGGGCAAGGGTTTCCCCCCGCCTGCTCCTCCCCGCCTCTCCTGCCTTCCCCTTCGAAACCTCTTTGGCCGCCCCCAACCCCTTCGCCGCCTCCCCTGTGGTAGATTGGCGGCGGGAGACCGAAATGGGCGAGCGGAGCGAAGGGGCTTGGGACTTCGTCGTCGTGGGTTCGGGCTTCGGGGGCTCGGTGGCGGCTCTGAGGCTCGCCGAGAAGGGCTACCGGGTCCTCGTCGTGGAGCAGGGGCGGCGCTGGCGCCCCGAGGATTTCCCGAAGACCAACTGGAAGGTCAGGGACTTCTTCTGGTTTCCCCGCCTCCTCTGTACGGGCATCCAGCAACTGACCCTTCTGGGAGACTCGCTGGTCCTCCACGGGGCGGGGGTGGGCGGGGGCAGCCTCGTCTACGCCAACGTGCTCATGCGCCCCTCCGACGAGGCCTTCCAGGATCCCAAGTGGCGGGACCTGGAGGACTGGAAGGAGGCCCTCGCCCCCCACTACGAGAGGGCCCGCGCCATGCTGGGGGTGACGGTGAACCCCCGGCTGACCCGGGCCGACGAGGCCCTCCTCGCCGTGGCCCGGGAGATGGGACGGGAGGCCACCTTCCACCCCACGGAGGTGGCCGTCTTCTTCGGCGAACCCGACCGGGAGGTCCCCGACCCGTACTTCGGCGGCGAGGGGCCACCCCGCAAGGGGTGCACCTTCTGCGCCGGGTGCATGGTGGGGTGCCGGGTGGGCGCCAAGAACACCCTGGACAAGAACTACCTCTACCTGGCGGAGCGGAAGGGGGCCCGCATCCTCCCCGAGACCCGGGTGGTCTTCGTCGAGGCCCTTCCCCACGGAGGCTACCGCCTCCACACGGAGCGGGCCACCCGCCCCTTCTTCCGGGGCAAGGGCACCCTGGAGGCCAAGGGGGTGGTCCTGGCAGCGGGGGTCCTGGGTACCGTTCCCCTCCTGCTCGAATCGCAGCGGCGGGGCGGCCTCCCCCGCCTCTCCCCGCAGGTGGGCGAGTACGCCCGCACCAACAGCGAGGCCCTCCTCGGAATCACCGGGGGGCGGAAGGGTCCGGACCTCTGCGAGGGCGTGGCCATCACCTCCCACGTCTTCCTCGACGACGTCACCCGGTTCGAGCCCGTCCGCTACCCCCGGGGCTCCGACGTCATGTGTCTGCTGGGAACGCCCCTCACCGACGGGGGAACACGCCTCACCCGCCCCCTCCGCTGGATGGGGAACTGCCTGCGCCGCCCCTCGGACCTCCTGCTGACCCTCTGGCCCTTCGGGCGGGCCCGGCGCACCGTGATCCTCCTCGTCATGCAGACGGTGGACAACCGCATGCGGCTGCTCCTGAAGCGGCGCTGGTTCTGGCCCTTCCGCCGGTCGGTGACCTCCGTCACCCCCAAGGACCAGCCGCCGGTCCCGGCGTACATCCCCCTGGCCAACGAGGCGGCCCGCCGGGTGGCCGCCAAGCTGGACGCCCGCCCCCAGAGCGCCCTCAACGAGGTTCTCCTCAACGTGCCCACCACCGCCCACATCCTGGGCGGATGCGCCATGGGGCGGGGTCCGGAGGACGGCGTGGTGGACAGCCGGCTGCGGGTCTTCGGGTACGAGAACCTCTACGTCTGTGACGGATCGGTCATCGGCGCCAACCTCGGCGTCAACCCCAGCCTCACCATCGCCGCCCTGGCCGAGTGGGCCATGAGCCACGTCCCCGCCGCAGGGGGGACGAAGGAGGAGTGAGGAATGGGGGAGCGGGCGCGCCACCTCCTGCGCTCGGCCCTCATGGCCGCCTTCGTGGGAGGGGCGGCGTGGGTCTTCGCCTACCAGTGGATCCGCCTGGAACCGAAGACGGTCTTCGCCGCCCTCAAGACTCTTCCCCCTTCGTCGGTGGTCCTGGCGGTCCTCTCCGCCGCCTTGGGCCACCTGGCCATCACCGGGTACGACTGGGTGGCCTGCCGTTCCCTCGGAATCGCCCTCCCCTACCGGAAGATCGCGGCGGCGGCCTTCATCGGTTCGGCCTTCGGCATGAACGCCGGCTACCCCCTCCTCACCGGGACCCCCTTTCGGCTGCGGATCTACGCCCTCTGGGGCCTCTCCCCCGCGGAGGTCCTCAAGGCGGTGGCGGGGAGCGCCCTGGCCTACTGGACGGGAAGCCTGGCCGTGGCCGGGACGGTACTCCTCCTCCTTCCCCCCATGGGGCTCCTCCGGCAGACGGGGCTCGACGGACGCTTCCTGGGCCTCCTGCTCCTCGGGCTCTGGGGGCTCGCCATGGCCTCGGGCTTCCTCCGGAAACACCTGCCGGAGGTGGTCCGCTGGAAGGTCCTCCTTCCCCAGCGGCGCCGTATCCTCCAGGGGCTCCTCGTCTCCCTCCTGGACTGGAGCCTGGCCTCCGCCACCCTGTACTTCCTCCTGCCTCCCTCCCCGGAGCTGGACTACCCCGCCGTCCTGGGCGTCTACGTCCCCGCGGCCCTGGGCGTCTGGCTCCTGCAGATCCCGGCGGGGATCGGCGTGCTGGACACCGCGGTCCTCTTCCTCCTTCCCGAGGGGGCCGACCCGGCGCCGGTCCTGGGGGGGCTCCTCCTCTTCCGGGGGGTCTACTACCTCCTCCCCCTCCTGGTGGCCGGCTTGCTCTTCTTCGGCCTGGAGGGCCGGGGGCACCTCCGGAGCCGCCGGCGGTACCTCCGTTCCCTGCTTCGGCGGGAGGGCACGGCAAGCCCTCCGCCGCCGGGGGAGCCGTAACCCCTCAGACCCGGTGGAGCTTGACCACGTTGGTGATCTCCGACTCCCCCGCCAGCATGGAGAGGGTGATGAGGACGTTCTGGCCGGGGTGGATCAGGCCGGCGCCGCTGGCCGCCTCCAGGGCACCCGTGACGGCCTTCTCGGCGTCGAAGGCCGGGGCCACCCGGAGGGGGACCACCCCCCAGACCACCCCCAGCCTGCGCAGGACCTCCTCGCTGGAGGAGCAGGCGATCACCGGGCAGGCCATGTGGAACTTGGAGAGGAGCCTTGGCATCCGGCCGGTGGGGGTAATGGAGAGGACCGCGGCGGCGCCCAGGTCCCGTGCCGCGCTGGCGGCGGCGTGGCTGGCGGCGTAGTGGAAGTCCGCGACGCCGGTGAAGGGGGGGCGCTCGGGGTGGTAGAAGGGGCTCCGTTCCGCCTCCTCGGCGATGCGGTGGAGGAAGGCCACCGCCTCCACGGGGTACCGGCCCACCGCCGACTCCCCCGAGAGCATGACGGCGTCGGTGCCGTCGAAGATGGCGTTGGCCACGTCCGAGACCTCCGCCCTCGTGGGCGTGGGGTGGTCCACCATGGACTCCAGCATCTGGGTGGCGGTGATGACGAACTTCCCCCGGCGGTTGGCCTCGGCGATGATCGTCTTCTGGGCGTGGGGGACCTTCTCGAAGCCCAGCTCCACCCCCAGGTCCCCCCGGGCCACCATGACGCCGTGAACCTCCGAGAGGATCCGGTCCAGGTACTCCAGGGCCTCGGGCTTCTCGATCTTGGCCACCACCCACGGCGGGCTCGGGGAACGGGCCAGGAGGGCCTTCAGGGGGCGGAGGTCCCCCGGTTTCCGCACGAAGGAGAGGGCGACGAGGTCCACCCCCAACCCGAGGCCAAAGAGGAGGTCCCTCCGGTCTTTGGGGGTGAGGGAGGGCGTCCTCAGGGCCACCCCGGGAAGGTTGATCCCCTGGTGGGCCCGGAGGGGGCCGCCCCGGGCCACCTGCGTGTGGACGTCGTTTCCACGAACCCCCTCCACCCGGAGCTCCACCGTTCCGTCGGCCAGGAAGATCCGGTCCCCCTTCCGCACCTCCCGGGGGAGGCGTCCGTAGGTGACGTGGGCCTTCTCCGCCGTCCCCTCGAAGGGAGCCGTGGTGAGGACGAAGGGGCTCCCCTCCTGGAGGTGGACCACCGGCTCCCGAAAGGAACCCAGGCGGATCTTGGGACCCTGCAGGTCCTGGAGGACCGCCAGGGGCCGGCCCACCTTCCGGGCCACCTCCCGCACCCTGGCGAACCGCCGGGCGTGCTCCTCCTCGGTGCCGTGGGAGAAGTTGAGGCGGCAGACGTCCATTCCCCACCGCGCCATGGCTTCCATCGTCTTCTCGCCGTCGGTGGCCGGCCCCAGGGTGCATACGATCTTCGTCCGCGCCATTTTTCCCCTCGCTCTCCGGGCATTCTAAGACGGTAACCGCCGTTTTCCCACCGGTCTTTTCCCCCAATCCACGGCGCCGCCGGCCCGCCGCCCCCACGCCGTGCCGGGAGGGGGTAGAATGGGGCCGCCGGGAGAGGCCGGCGGGGAGGATGCCATGGACACCCTGACGAAGAAGCTCCAGGAGCTCGTGGAAGAGACCGTCGCCAACAACCTCTGGCGCCAACGCCGCGCCGTGAACCTCATCCCCTCGGAGAATACCCCCTCGCTTCTCGTGAAGCTCTGCGAGATCTCCGACCCCTCGGGCCGGTACGCCGAGCACAAGACCGCCCTCAAGAAGGAGCTCGAATCCCTGGCGGGGACGGGGGCCCTCAAGGGTGACCAGGTCTACTACTACCAGGGGACGGACTTCATCTACGGCGTGGAGCAGCGCCTCAAGGCGGAGTTCGCCGCCTACATCGGCGGCCAGGAGGTGGAGACCCGGCCGGTGTCGGGCCAGATGGCCAACGAGATCGTCTTCAAGGCGGTGGTGAAGTTCCTGGCCTCCAAGCCCGAGGGCTTCCCTCCCCTGACGGCCTCGGGGCGCCTCCCAACGGTCATGAACAACGGCCTCAACGCCGGCGGCCACCTCTCGGCCCAGCCCTTCGGGGCCCTCTTCAACTTCGTGGACGGCGAGGTGGTGAACTTCCCCCTGGAGGCGGGGAACCCGTACAAGATCGACGTGGGCCGGATGCTGGCCCTCGTGGAGGAACGGCGGCCGCCCCTGGTCGTCTTCGGCAAGAGCCTCTTCCTCCACCCCGAACCGGTCCAGGCGCTGAAGGCCCACCTGGCCGGCCTGCCGGGGTACCGGCCGGTGGTGATGTTCGATGGCGCCCACGTCCTGGGCATCCTGGGGCCCCTCTTCCAGGATCCCCTCCGGGAGGGGGCGGACGTGGTCACCGGAAGCACCCACAAGACCTTCTTCGGCCCCCAGCGGGGCATCGTGGCGGGGAACTTCCCCAAGGAGAGCCCCCTCCGGAGGCTCTGGACGGAGATCCAGGGCCGCGCCTTCCCGGGCTCCACCAGCAACCACCACCTGGGGACCCAGCTCGCCATGCTGGCGGCGACCCTGGAGATGAACGCCCACCGCGAGGCCTACCAGGCCCAGGTCCTGCGGAACGCCCGGGCCTTCGCCGCGGCCCTCGCCAAAGAGGGGATTCCCGTGGAGGGCGGGGAGGCGGAGGGCTTCACCCACACCCACCAGGTGGTGGTCCGCGTCTCGGCCTTCGGGGACGGGAAGGAGATCGCCCACCGGCTGGAGCGGAACAACATCGTCGTCAACTTCCAGGCCCTGCCCGACGACGAGACCTTCTACCACCCCTCGGGCCTGAGGACCGGCGTGCAGGAGATGACCCGCTTCGGGATGAAGGAGGGAGACTTCGCCGAGCTGGCCCGCCTCTTCGCCGACGTGGTCGTCCGGCGGCGGGAGGTGGGGGAGGAGGTGGCGGCCTTCCGGAGCCGCTTCTCGGCCATGGACTACTGCCTCCCCGCCGAGGAGACCCTCGCCCTGGCGCCCCGGCTCTTCGCCAGCCTCTTCCCGGACCACCCCTTCTTCACCCGCTTCGCCGAAGCCCTCCACCGGGCCTCGCCGTAGGGCCGGGGGGCCGCGGCGTTGACCGCTCCCGGGGGGCCGGGTAAGCTGGGGGCCTCTGGAGGCTTCCCATGGCCCACACCGTGGTTCCCGAGGCCGAGGCCATCCTCGACCAGGCCTTTCCCGTTCTCGACAAGGGCTTCGTCCGGCTGGTGGACTACCTGGGGGGCGATTCGCGCATCGTCCAGGCGGCCCGGGTCTCCTACGGATCCGGCACCAAGAGCGTTCGGGAGGACGCGGCCCTCATCGACTACCTCATGCGCCACCGCCACACCTCGCCCTTCGAGCAGGTGGTCCTGACCTTCCACGTGAAGCTCCCCATCTTCGTGGCCCGCCAGTGGGTCCGCCACCGCACGGCGCGCCTCAACGAGATCTCCGGGCGCTACTCGGTGATGAAGGACGAGTTCTACCTTCCCACCGCCGAGAGCCTCCGGACCCAGTCGGAGGTGAACAAGCAGGGCCGCTCGGAGACCCCCCTCTCCCGGGAGGAGTCGGAGGCGGTGGTGGAGGGCCTTCGGGCGGGGCAGAAGGAGGCCTACGCCCGGTACGAGGCCTTCCTGAAGAAGAACCTCGCCCGGGAGGTGGCCCGCATCGGCCTGCCCCTCTCGCTGTACACCGAATGGTACTGGCAGATGGACCTCAACAACCTCTTCCACTTTCTGGAACTGAGGCTCCACCCACACGCCCAGTGGGAGATCCGCCAGTACGCCGCCGTCATCCTGGAGATCACCCGGAAGGTGGCCCCCTGCGCCACCGCCTCCTTCGAGCGCCACCGCCTCCACTCGGTGACCTTCTCCCCGGAAGCGGCCGAATGGATCAAGGCGCGGCTCCAGGGACAGCCGGACATCCCCCGGGAGGTGCGGGAGCGCCTGGCCATGGAGTGAGGGGCCCGGGGAGGCGGGGCCCTTCCCGGGCCGCCCCGCCGCGGAGAGGGCCCCCCGCCGCCCCTACTTCAGGTCGCTCCAGCGCTTTCCGATCCGGGTTCCGGCCACGAGGGGGACCTTCAGCGGCAGCGCCGACTCCATAGATTCCTTCAAGACCTTGGCCGCCTCGGGGGCCTTCCCTTCGGGAGCCTCCACCAGGAGTTCGTCGTGGACCTGGAGGACCAGCCGGCACCCCTCGGGAAGGCGGGGTTCCACATCCACCATGGCCTTCTTGATGAGGTCGGCGGCGCTTCCCTGGACGGTGGTGTTCACCGCCTGGCGGAGGAGGGCCTGCTGGAGGGGTTTGGCGGCCCTCGCGATTCCGGGGAAGAGGCGGCGCCGCCCCAGGAGGGTGGAGACCTCCTCCCGCCGGAGGACCTCCTCCGTGACGGCCTCCACGTAGCCCCGAACCCCTGGGAAGCGGCTGAAGTACCGCTCGATGAAGGCCTTGGCCTCCTTCTGGGAGACCTGGAGCTCCCGCGCCAGCCCGAAGGGGCCCATCCCGTAGAGGATGCCGAAGTTCACGGCCTTGGCCTGGCGCCGCATGTCGGGCGTGACGAAGGCGGGGGCCACCCCGAAGACCTCGGAGGCGGTGGCGGTGTGGATGTCCTCGCCCCGCTGGAAGATCTTCGCCAGGGCCTCGTCCCCCGAGAGGTGGGCCAGGACGCGGAGCTCGATCTGGCTGTAGTCCGCCCCGGCGAAGAGGCACCCCGCCCCCGCCACGAAGGCCCCGCGGATCCGGGGCCCCCATTCACCCCGGGCGGGGATGTTCTGGAGGTTGGGGTCGGAGGAGGAGAGGCGCCCGGTGGCGGCGACGGTCTGGTGGAAGGCGGCGTGGATCCGCCCCGTCTTTTCGTCCACGGCGGCGGGGAGGGCGTCCACGTAGGTTCCCTTGAGCTTGGAGAGCAGCCGGTGCTCCAGGAGGAGCGGAACCACGGGGTGGGCGGGCCGCAGGGCCTCCAGGACCTCGTTGTCGGTGGAGTAGGACTTGGTCTTGGCGGTGCGCTTCTGGACGGGAAGGCCCAGCTTCCCGAAGAGGACCTCCCCCACCTGGCGGGGGCTGGCCACGTTGAACTCCACCCCCGCCAGCCGGTGGATCTCCCGCTCCAGGCGGGAGAGGGCCTCTGCCATCTCCTTCCCCAGACCCTCCAGGACCGGGAGGTCCACGGCCATCCCCGCCGCCTCCATCCGGGCCAGGAGGGGGACCAGCGGCCCCTCCAGCCCGTCGTAGAGGCCCTCCATCTCCAGGCGCCGGAGCTCCCCCCGGACGGCGGGGGCCAGGCGGGCCAGGAGGAGGGCCTTGCCGGCGGGGTCTCCCTCCTCCGGCCGCACGGAGAGGAAGCGTTCCGCCAGCTCCTCGGGGGAGGGCACCCGGGCGGAAGGGTCCAGGAGGTACCCCGCCACCGCCAGGTCCAGGCTCCCCGCGGCGGGGCGGTAGGTGAAGGGGTCCAGCGCACGGAGGAGGCCCTTGAGGCCATGGGTGGACAGGCGAAGGCTTCCGAAGTCTTCTGGGGAGAGGGCGGCGGCGGGGAGGCTCCAGGCCCTCTCCCCGTCGGAGAGAAAAAGGCGGTCCCCCTCGAGGAGGGCGCCGGCGGCCTCCGCCCGGCGCAGCGCGCCAAGGCCCTCGTCGCCGAGGGGGGGCGCCTCCGCCCGCCCGAGGCGCGCCGCCGGGGGCGGAACGGCCTTGAGGAGGGAGGTGAACTCCCACCGCCGGAAGAACTCCTGGAGGGCCGCCTCGTCGGGGGCTCCCCGCTTCAGCTCCCGGGGGCCCACGTCCAGGGGCACGTCGCACTTGACCGTAGCCAGCTCCCGGGAGAAGCGGGCCGCGTCGGCGTGGGCTAGGAGGCCCTCTCGGTAGGCCTTCCGCTCCACCTCGCCGGCGTGGCGGAGGACCGATTCCAGGTCCCCGTAGCGGCGGACCAGCTCCTTGGCCCCCTTTTCCCCGATGCCCGGTACCCCGGGGATGTTGTCGGTGGGATCCCCCCAGAGGGCCAGGACGTCCACCACCCGGTGGGGCGGCACGCCGAAGAGCTCCTCCACCCCCCGCTCGTCCAGCAGCACGTCCTCTTTCTTGGTATGGAGGATGCGGACCCCCGGGCGGACCAGCTGGAAGAGGTCCTTGTCGGCGGTGACCACGACGACCTCCATGCCCTCGGCGAGGGCCCGGGCACAGAGGGTGCCGATGAGGTCGTCGGCCTCGTAGCCCTCCCGCTCCAGGACCACGAGGCCCATGGCCCTCAGGATCTCCTTGGCGGGCTCGATCTGGCTGGCCATGCGGGGATCCATCGGAGGCCGGTTGGCCTTGTAGGCCTCGAAGGCCTCGTGGCGGAAGGTGGGGGCGGCGGTGTCGAAGACGAAGGCGATGTAGGCGGGATCGAGGTCACGGAGGATCTTCTCCGCCATCTTGAGGGTGCCGAAGATGGCGTTGGTGGGGCGGCCGTCCCGGGTGGAGAGGTCCCGTACGGCGTAGAAGGCCCGAAAGAGGATGGACGATGCGTCCACGAGGTAGAGCGTATCCGCCATGGCGGTCTCCCGAAGAGGATCCATTGTATTCCTTGGGACGGGAAGGGGGGCTCTTCCGCGCGCCGCTCCGGGCGAAAGCCCCACCCGTCCAAAATCCTTTTGGACCCCCGCCATCCCCGGAGTCGGAACGCGGCGGCCTTCGGCGGTCTCCCCTTTCCTCAGCGGGGCCTTCCCGCCAGCGCCTCCTCCAGGGCGGCGAGGACACCCTCGGCGGTGGCGGAAGGGGGGAGGGCGGCCACCGTGAGCCCCACCGCGCGGAGGGCTTCGGCGGTGGTGGGCCCGATGGGGACGCAGGCAGCGGCCCTCAGGACGTTCCGCCCCGATTCGGGCACCTGGCTCCAGAGGGCCTGTACGGCGGAAGGGGAGGCGAAGACGGCGGCGTCCAGTCCCTGCTCGATGGCGTAGAGGTCGCCGGCCGTCAGGCGGACCGGCCGGTTGGCGTAACAGACCAGGCGGGTCGTCTCCCAGCCCGCGGCGGCGAGGCGTTCCGGAAGCTCTTGCTGGGCGAGGTCTCCTCCGGGGAGCAGGATGCGGCCGGGGCGGAGCCGCGCCACCATGAGGTCGGCGAGGGCCTTCCCCGTGTGGGTCTCCGGGACCAGGTCCGCCGCCCGCCCCCGGGCTTCCAGCGCCCGGACGGTGGCCGGACCCACCGCCGCCACCCGGAGGCGCAGGGGCCACCGCAGGCCGGCCCCCTCCACCCAGTCGAGGAAGCCTCGGACGGCGTTGGCGCTGGTGAAGGCACACCAATCGTACCCGGAGAGCGCGGCGAGGATCTCCCGCTCCCCCTCGCCGGGGGGGAGGGGGACGACCTCCAGGACGGGAATCCAGAGAAGGTGGCCCCCCGCCGCCTCGACGGCCTGGGCCAGTTTCTCCCCCTGCCCCCGGGGACGGGTCAGCAGAACCCTCCGCCCCACGAGCCCGCCCACCTCAGCCTCCCGCCAGGAGCGCCCCGGCTCCCCGCCTTTCGAAGGCCTCTAGGAGCCGGTCGGCCAGGCGGGGGGCCTCGGCGGCGGGGCCCTCCACCCGGTGGGCGATCCAACGGTCCCCCGCCACGGTGGCCAGGAAGCCGCGGAGCACCATCCGTTCCCCGGCCAGGGTGGCGTGAATGCCCAGGGGTGTTGTGCAGGACCCGCCCAGGCCGCGGAGGAAGCGGCGCTCCGCTTCCACGCAGAGGCGGGCCTTCGGGTCTTCCAGGGCTTCGGCCAGGGAGAGGACCTCCCGGTCCCCCCGCCGCCCCTCCACCGCCAGGGCACCCTGTCCGACGGCGGGGACCACCTCGTCTTCGGTAAAGGGCCGGGTGATCCGGCTGCCGAATCCCAGCCGTTTGAGGCCCGCACAGGCCAGGACGGCGCCATCGATCTCCCCCCCGTCCACCTTTCGGAGGCGGGTTTCCACGTTGCCCCGGATGCCCTGCAGGCGCCACGAAGGGAAGAGCCTGCGCACCTGGTGGGCCCTCCGCAGGCTTCCGGTCCCGACGATGGCGTCGCCGGGCAGGTCGGCGGGGGTCCTGCCCGGGGGAAGGACCAGGGCGTCCCGGGGGTCCTCCCGGGCGGGGACGCAGGCGAGGCAGAGGGCCTCGGGGTTCTCGGCGGGGTAGTCCTTGAGGCTGTGGATGGCCAGGTCGGCCTCCCCCGCCAGGAGGGCCGTTTGGATTTCCTTCACGAAGAGGCCCTTCCCCCCGACCTCCAGGAGGGGGCGGTCCTGAATCCGGTCCCCCGAGGTCTTGACCACGAGGATCTCCACCCGCAGGCCGCCGTGGGCCTCTTCGAGCCGCCCCTTGACGTAGCGGGCCTGCCACAGGGCCAGGGCGCTTCCACGGGTGGCCAGACGGATCACCCGCTCAGCCATGGGTGTTCTCCTCCTCCTCGGGGGGCTCCAGGGGAAAGAGGCGCCGGAAGACCTCCAGCGCCTGGGCGGCATCCTCCTCCACCACCATGCGCTTGATCTCGGTGACGGGGGCGTGGAGAAGCTTGTGCACCGTCCGCCGGACGGCGTTTCGCACGATGTCCCGCTGTTTGGAGGTCAAGGGGCCCAGGCGCCGGACCGCCTCCTCCACCTCCGCCTCCTGGATGCGGGCGGCGTGGGCCATGAGTCCCTGGATGACGTCGGAGAGCTGGCGGTGCTCCAGGAACCGGGCGTAGAGGTCCAGCTCGGAGGCGATCATGGCCTCGGCCTGGGCGGCGCGGCTCTTCCGCTCGGCGAGGCCCTCGTCGGCCACCTCCTGGAGGGCGTCGATGTTGTACAGGTAGACCCCGTCCAGCTTCCCCACCTCCGGCTCCACGTCCCTCGGGACGGCGATGTCGATGACGAAGAGGCTCTGCCACCTCCGGAGCTTCATCACCGTCTCCACCATGGGGCGGAGGAGGATGGGCCGGGGGGCTCCGGTGGAGGTGATGACGATGTCGCTGTGGATGAGGGCCTTGGGGAAGTCCTCCCAGGGGACCACCTCGGCCCCGAAGGTGCGGGCGAACTCCTCCGCCCGGGCGAGGGTCCGGTTGGCGACCCGAACCTGCTTGACCCCGTGCTCCACGAAGTGGGTGGCCACGATCCGGCTCATCTCGCCGGCACCCAGGAGGAGGATGCGCTTGGCCGGCAGGTCGGCGAAGATCCCCCGGGCCAGGTTGAAGGCGGCGTAGGAGACGGTGACGGGCCGCTGGCCGATGCCCGTCTCGGTCCGGACCTGCTTGGCCACGTGGAAGGCCTTCTGGAAGAGCAGGTTCAAGGAAGCCGAGGCGGCGCCCTCCTCCCGAGCCAGGAAGTAGGCCTCCTTCACCTGGCCCAGGATCTGCGGTTCCCCGAGGATCATCGAGTCCAGCCCCGACGCCACCCGAAAGAGGTGCTGGACCGCCTCCCGGTTCCGCTTGACGTAGAAGAGGTCATCGGAGAAGGAGACGGCGGGGTGGCGCCACCCCTTGAGAAAACCGAGGAGGGCGGTCCCGTCGTTCCCCGGATCCACGTCGGCGTACAGCTCCACCCGGTTGCAGGTGGAGACGAGGACGGCTCCCCGGGCCAGCCCCTTCTGGAGGAGGCCCCGGAGAAAGGGGCCCTTCTCCTCGTCGGAGAAGGCCAGGCACTCCCGCACCTCCACGGAGGCGCGGGTGTGGTTGAGGCCGAGGAGAAGCAGGTCGTTCAGTGCCACACGATCCCCAGCAAGGTCAAGACGGTGAAGGCGGCCCCCGCCACCACCAGGTAGGACCGCCTCCGGGGGTGGAAGCGGGCGGTGACCCACCCATAGATGGCCAAGCCCAGGACCACCCAGGCCACCAGGCTGGCCGCCTCCAGGAGGCCCGGCCGGTACGCCGGGCCGGCCCTGTGGAGGACGCCGTAGAGGGCGGAGGAGAGGATCCCCAACGTGAAGAGAGGATAGCCGACAAGAAGCAGGCGGGAGCTCCAGCGGTCCGCCTCCTCCAGGGAGGGCAGGGGGAGGGGCGAGGGGGCCCGCCGGTGGCGCAGGCTGTGGTCCTGCATGATGAAGATGGTGGCGTAGAGGAACGACAGGAAGAAGAAGGCGATGCCGAAGACGAAGAGCAGGATGTGCACGGCGAACCATGCCGTCGTGTAGAAGGGCTTCGGCTCGGCGGGCGGGGCGGGAAGGACGCCGCCCAGGAGGCCGCAGAGGGCCGAGAGGGGCATCAGGAAGAAGGCGAGGATGCGGCTCTTCAGGAGGGGGTAGAGGAGAAAGTAGAGGAGGAGGAGCGCCCAGGCGGCCACCCGGAGGATCTCGGGGAGGTTCACCGCCGGCGGGATCCCCGTGGCCATCCACGCCCGGCCCATGACCACCGTCTCCAGGAGGAGGGCCGCCGCCGCCGAGAGGACGGTGAGCCGCCACAGGGCCTTCTCCCGGAAGCCCCCGTAGAGAAGGGCGAAGCCCATGGCCAGTACGTGGGCGATTTCGGCGGTTCCCTGCAGCGGGTTCATGGCTCGCTCCCGGCGATCCAGCCGCCCCCGATCACCCGGTCCCCCCGGTAGGCCACCGCGGCCTGGCCGGGGGTCACCGGCGCCGGACCGGCGGCCCATTCTACCACCACGGCGCTCCCCCTTCGGGTGAGGCGCGCCCGCCGCGGCGCCTGCCGGTAGCGGACCTGGACCCAGGCTTCCCCCTCGTCGTCCGGAGGCTCTTCGTGGGCCACCCACCCCTCCACACGAAAGCGCCGGACGCCCAGCGCGCCTCGGGGGCCCACCACCACCTCCGCCCCCCGGGGGTTCAGGGACACCACGTAGAGGGGCTCCGCCGCCGGGATCCCGAGGCCCCGCCGCTGGCCCACGGTGAAGTGGTGAATGCCGCGGTGGCCCCCGAGGGTCCGGCCGTCCACGTGGCGGACCACGCCCGGAGCCGGGGAGGCTTCCCCGAGGACCCCCTCGACGAAGCGGGCGTACCCCTCCCCCCCCACGAAACAGACGTCCTGGCTCTCCCGCTTTCCCGCCGTGGGGAGCCCCGCCCGGCGGGCCCGCTCCCGGACCTCCTCCTTCAGCAGGTCCCCCACGGGGAAGAAGGTCCGCCGCCGGCACTCCCCGTCCAGGGGAAAGAGGACGTAGGATTGGTCCTTCGCCCGGTCCCTCCCCCGGCAGAGGGCCGGCGGCCCTTGCCCCGGGACCAGGCGGGCGTGGTGGCCCGTCGCCACGTAGGCAAAGCCGCGCTCCCGGGCGTAGGTGAAGAGGGTACCGAACTTGACCCGCTCGTTGCAGAGGATGCAGGGGTTGGGGGTCCTCCCGGCGGCGTAGGCGGCGGCGAAGGGCTCGATCACCAGGCGCCGGAAGGCCTCCTGGTGCTCCAGAAGGCGGTGGGGGATTCCCAGGCGGCGGCAGACCTCCCGGGCATCGGCCGCGTCCTCCAGCCCGCAGCAGGCCTGCTTCGAGGGCCGGCCGCAGGAATCGTAGAGCCTCAGCGTCACCCCTTCCACCGCGTAACCCTCCTCCACCAGGCAGAGGGCAGCCACGGAGGAGTCCACTCCCCCGGAGAGGGCCACCAGGACCTTTTCACCCATGGCCGTCAGACGAGGTCGTCGGTGAGGATGAGGAGGAGGGTGGTGGCGCCCACGCGGAATTCCGTCTGGTTCTCGATGGGGGCGGCCACGATCCGCTGTTCGTTCACGTAGGTGCCGTTGGTGCTCTTCAGGTCCCGCAGGGTTACGGAGGTTCCCCGGAACTCCACCTGGGCGTGGCTCCGGGAGACCTCGCCGTCGGAGAGGACGGCGTCGGCCGGGGGCTGCCGCCCGATGACGAAGACCGGCCGCGTAACGGGGAAGATCCGGCCGGTGTCGGGCCCCTGGATCACCGCGAGGGAGATGCGCTTCCCCTCCGGAAGGGCCAGCAGTTCGGCGTCGGGCACCCGGCTTTCGCTCCAGGTCCCCTCCACCCGCTTCAGTTTCTGGGTGGACGGGGGGGAGGCCGGAGGGACCGCCGCCGCCCCCTGGGGAGAAGGCCCCTCCTCCCGCACCGCCTCGATGGCCTGCCCGCAGGAGGGGCACTGGAAGCGGAAGCGGGGCCTTCCCTGGAAGTGCTTCTCTTCCAGCCGGAACCGCTTCTGGCAGGAGGGGCAGGTGACCACCATGGACGGGACCTCCAGGGCGGAGTCTACCCACGGGGGGGCCCCCTGTCAAATGCCGCCGGAACCATCGCCGCCGGTCAAGCGGTTGACAGAACAGGGAGTTAGCGGTACTATTTCTATTCCGTCGATCCGGAGGTGCGGATGTACGCGATCATTGCAAGTGGCGGGAAACAGCACCGGGTTACCGCCGGAGACCTCTTGAAAGTCGAGCGGCTGGAAGCCCAGGCGGGTGCGGAACTTTCCTTCCGTCCCCTCTTGGTGGTGGACGGAGAAAGCGTCTACTCCGCCGACGGGGCTTCGGCCTTCACCGTCAAGGCCAAGGTGGTGGGCGAGGGAAAGCACCGGAAGATTCTGGTCTTCCACAAGAAACGGCGGAAGCAGTACAAGAAGATCTACGGCCACCGCCAGCCCTTCACCCAGATCGAGATCCTCGGCATCGCCCGGGACTGAGGGAGAATCGGCCATGGCTCACAAGAAAGGCCAGGGAAGTTCCCGGAACGGCAGAGACAGCAACGCCCAGCGCCTGGGTCTCAAGCGCTTCGGAGGCCAGCTCGTGAAGGCGGGCACCATCCTGGTTCGCCAGCGCGGTACCCCCTACAAGCCCGGCATCCAGGTGGGCCGCGGGAGCGACGACACCCTTTACGCCCTGGCGGACGGCGTGGTCTCCTTCCGCCACCGCGGGCGCCTCGGGCTGTACGTCGACATCCTGAAGCCCTGACCCCGGGGAATGTTCCTCGACTCCGTCCGGATCTTCGTCGAAGCGGGCCGCGGCGGGTCGGGATGCGTGAGCTTCCGCCGGGAGAAGTACGTTCCCCGCGGGGGCCCCGACGGGGGTGACGGCGGCCGGGGCGGCCACGTGATCCTGGTGGCCCGGCCCCAGGTCCGCACCCTCCTGGCCTACCGGTACAAGCGAAAGTTCCAGGCCGAGAAGGGGCGTCCCGGGCAGGGGGCCCTGAAGACGGGCCGCCGGGGCGCCGATCTGGTGCTGGCCGTCCCTCCCGGTACGGCGGTCTACGCCGAAGAGGACGGCGCGCTCCTTTGCGACCTGGTGGAAAAGGGCCAGCGCTTCATCGTGGCCCGGGGCGGCAAGGGGGGCAAGGGCAACGCCCACTTCAAGAGCGCCACCCACCAGGCCCCCCGCGAATTCGAACCGGGGGGCGAAGGAGAGGCCCGCTGGCTGAGGCTGGAGCTGAAGCTCCTGGCCGACGTCGGCCTGGTGGGTCTGCCCAACGCCGGCAAGTCCACCTTCCTGGCCGCCGTCTCCAACGCCCGGCCGAAGGTGGCGCCCTATCCCTTCACCACCCTGCGCCCCGTTCTGGGCGTCGTCGAGTGGAGCCGCCACCGTTCCTTCGTCGTCGCCGACATCCCCGGCCTCATCGAAGGCGCCCACCGGGGCCTGGGGCTGGGGGACCAGTTCTTGAAGCACGTGGAGCGGACCCGGGTTCTCCTGCACCTCGTGGACCTCTCGGACCCCGTATCCCCGCCGCTCCAGCGGGTGCGGACGGTGGAGGCGGAACTGCGGGCCTACGGGGCGGGGCTCTCGGAGAAGCCGGTGGTGCTGGTGGGCTCCAAGGCCGACCTTCCCTTCGACGCGGAGGCGGAAAGGGCCCTCTCGGCCTACGCCGTCGAGCGGGGCCTCCCCTACTTTCGGATCTCCGCCGCGGCCCACCGGGGCCTCGACGCCGTGCTGGCCTACGCCTGGAAGACCCTTCAGGAGGAGGCGCCATGAAAATCGGTCTCCTGGGGGGAACCTTCGACCCTCCCCACCTGGGCCACCTCCGGGCCGCCCGGGCTGCGGAACGGACCGCCGGTCTGGACACCGTCCTCTTCGTACCCTGCGCCCGCCAGCCTCTCAAGAAGGCGCCGCCCCAGGCCTCTCCCTTCCACCGGGCGGCCATGGTCGCCCTGGCTCTCTGGGGGCGGTCCCGGTGGCTCCTCGAAGACTGCGAACTGCGGCGGGGGGGGACCTCCTACACCGTGGAAACCATCAGGGAACTGGGCTCCCGGTACCGGGGAGCCGAACTGTACCTGATCCTCGGGGCCGACGCCTTCGAGAGCCTCCCCAAGTGGAAGGACCACGCGGAGATCGTGAAGCGGTGCCGCCTGTTGGTGGTTCCCCGCCCCGGAACCTCCCCCTACCTCCTCCTGGGGGCCAACCTCCTGCCCAGGGTGGCCCTCTGCCGCACGAGGCCCTTGGCCATCAGCAGCTCGGAGGTCCGGCGGAGGACCGCTGAAGGCCTCGACCTCTCGGGGTGGGTCCCCGCGGAGGTGGGTGGCTACATCCGGCGCCACGGTCTCTACCAAACCGTTCGGGGGCCCAATCGCTAGGAGGTTCGCGTGACGCCAGAGGACAAGGCCGTCCTTTCCAAAGCCGTTTCGGTCCTCGAGGACGGGAAAGCCGAGGACACCGTGGTGCTGGACCTCCGGGCCCTCACCTCCATGACCGACTACTTCGTCCTGTGCCACGGCACCAACACGCGGCAGGTCCAGGCTCTGGCCAGGGACCTGGAGGAAGCCCTGCGGGACCAGGCGGGCCTCCGGCCGCACCACGTGGAGGGGCTCTCCGCCGCCCAGTGGGTGCTGATGGACTACGGCTTCTTCATCGTCCACATCTTCCTCGCCGAGAAGCGCTCGCTCTACGACCTGGAGCGCATCTGGATGGACGCGCCCCGGGTCGCCCCATGACCGAGCCCCGGCGGCTCGTCGGCCGGGACCCGGCCTTCCGAACCGCCCTGGAACTGGCCCGGCGGGCCGCCCTCTCCCGCGGCCCCGTCCTCCTCGTGGGCCCCAGCGGCTCCGGAAAGAGCGCCATCGCCCGGTTCATCCACCGGTGCCGGCCCGGTGGCCCGGGCCCTTTCGAAGAATGGCACGCTGCCTCCGTCCCCGGGGAACTCTTCGAAGCGGAACTCCTCGGCGTGGAGCGGGGGGCCGCCACCGGCGTCGCCCCCCGGGCCGGCCTCTTCGAACGGGTGGCGGGAGGGACGGTCTGCCTCGTGGGGCTGGAGCTTTTGGGCTCCGGCCAGCAGGCCTCCCTGCTGAGGATCCTGGAAGGGCGCCCCTTCACCCGGCTTGGGGGAAGCCGGCCCCTCACCGCCCGGTGCCTGGTCCTGGCGGCCTTCTCCGACCCGCCCCAATCGCTCCTCGCCCGGGGACGGCTCCGGCAGGACCTCCTCTTCCGCCTGGACCTGCTCCGCATCGACCTGCCGGCCCTGGCCGACCGCCCCGGGGACATCCCCCTCCTCAGCCGCCACTTCCTGCGCCAGGCCTGCCGGAGAGGCCGGCGGCCCGTTCCCACCCTCTCGCCGGAGCTTTTGGAGGCCCTCGCCGCCCACCCCTGGCCGGGAAACCTCCGGGAGCTGGCCCAGCGCATGGAGTCCCTGGCCCTCCTAGACCGGGAGGTGCTGACCGCCGACGACCTCCCCGCCTCCTTCTGGCTGGAGGAGCCGGCGCCGGTCCGGGCCCTGGAACGCCGCCTCACCCTGGAGGAGCTCAAGGACGCTTACATCCGCTTCGTCCTGGCCCGGGTGGGAGGGAACCGCACCCGGGCGGCCCGCTGGTTGGGCATCAGCCGCAAGGCCCTCTGGGCCCATTTGAGGCGCGGTTCCCCCTGAGGTAGAATGTTTAGGTTTGGAGATGTGGGAGATCCGAGTGGTTCACGTGGGCCGAATCGCCGACCGGAACCTGGGGGCCGCCGCCGCCCGGTACGCCGCGATGGTGGGGGGGGAGTGGAGCCTCCGCCTGGAAGCGGTGGCCGCCTCCCACCGCGGAGACCCGGAGCGGGTCCGGAGGGAGGAGGGGGAACGCCTCCTCCGGCGGGCCCCCCGGGAGGCCTACCGGGTGGCCCTCGACCCCGGCGGGGAGACGGTGGACAGCCCGGCCTTCGGCCGGTTTCTTTCGGCCCTCAAGGATTCGGGACGCCGGGTGGTGTTCTTCGTGGGGGGACCCCACGGCCTCTCCCGGGAGGTCCGGGAGGGCTCCCAGCGGGTGCTCTCCCTCTCCACCCTGACCCTGCCCCACGAAATGGCGGTTCTCCTTCTGGCGGAGCAGATCTACCGCGCCTTCGCCGCCTCCACCGGCAGGCCTTACGCGAAATAGGAGACGAGAGGAGTGGTCCATGGACAAGAAGACCCTGAAGCACTTTGAGAAACTGCTCCAGGAAAAGAGGCGGGAACTGCAGGCCGCCTACCAGGACAAGCTCCAGCGAAGCGGCGACGCCGGCGCCGACGGGGCCCTGGACTCGGCCGACGAGGCCTCCGCCAACTACAACAAGGAGTTCTGGTACTCCCTCTCCGACTCCGACCGCCGGGTCCTGAGGCTCATCGACGAGGCCCTCCGGGAGGTCCGGACGGGAACCTACGGCGAGTGCAAGAACTGCGGGGAACCGATCCAGCGGAAGCGGCTGGAGGCCGTCCCCTGGGCCCGGCACTGCCTGGCCTGCCAGGACCTCCAGGACCGCGGCCTCATCGAGTGAAGAGCGGGCCATGCGCCTGAAAACGGCCGTCGTCACGGCCTTTCTCCTTCTCCTGCTGATCTTCTTGCTGGGGCTGGTGTCCCTTAACGGGCCCCTCCTGGCTTCCCCCTTCGACCTCTTCGGCATGCGGGTCCCCACCGGCTGGGTCCTGGCCTTGGCGCTCCTTCTGGGCTTCCTGGCCTTCTTCCTCTGGCTCGTCGTCTCCGGAACGGCGGAGGTGGTCCGCCGGTGGTTCCGGAGCCTCGCCCAGCAGAGCGAGCGCGCCGCGGAGGAGGCCTACCTCAAGGGCCTCGACGCCGCGTTGGGAAGCCGGCCACTGGAGGCCATCGCCCATTTCCAGCGGTCCCTGGAGGCCTTTCCCGGATACCTGCCTGCCCTCCTGCAGCTCGGCAACGCCCTGAGGCAGGCGGGGAGGCCCCGGGAGGCCCTGGTTTACCACCTGAAGGCTCTGGAGCACAGGCCCAAGGACGTGCCCACCCTCTACGCCCTGGCGGAAGACGCCATCCTGATGGAGGACCACGAGGAGGCGAAGCGCCACCTGAGGGCCATCCAGGACCTCCAGCCCCGCCGGGCTCTCAAAGCCCTTCGGATGCTACGGACCCTCTACATCCGCGAATCCAACTGGACCGCCGCCCTGGAGATCCAGCGCAACATCACCGCCGCCCGGGTCCGGGAAGAGGAAAGGGCGGAGGACGCCCCCTACACCCCGGGCCTCCTCTACCAGATCGGGGTGGACCTCCTCGCCCAGGAGAGAAACCGGGAGGCGGCCCAGCAGTTCCAAAAGGTGCGCGCCAAGTACCCCCACTTCCAGCCGGCCTACCTCAAGTTGGCCGAGGCTCTCCTGCTGGAGGGGCGGGAAGAGGAGGCGGTGGAGGTCTACCTCGACGGCTACCGGCGGAACGCCTCCCCTCCTTGCCTCCTGGCCATGGAGCAGCTCTATCTGGACAAGGGGGACCCGGAGGGTGCCATCGCCCGGTACCGCGCCCTCATCGACTCCGCCGACCGCAAGGTCCTCCCCAAGTTCCTCCTGGGGCGCTTCTACTACCGGCTGGAGGCCTACGACCGGGCCGAAGCCCTCTTCCGGGAGATAAGGGAGAATATCGGCCAATCGGGCCTCCTGGAGTACTACCTCGGCCGAATCCGGGAGCGGAGGGGGGACACCGCGGCGGCGTGCGGCCACTACCGCGAGGTGATCCGCATCCTCAACCCCTTCGAACTGAACTACACCTGCTCGGGCTGCGGCGCCAAGGCCCCCGAATGGCGGGACTTCTGCAGCACATGCCTGAAGTGGGACACCTTCGCCCCCCTCTTCCGGGACGAACTGCTCCAGGAACTGCAGGCACCGCGGCCCGTCTTCTACGAAGGCGTCCCCTGGAACCGCTGAGGCCAACTCAGGGCGGCAACTTGGCCTGAAGGCGCCTGAGGAAGCTGCGGAGGAGTTCCGTATCCCTCCGGCGCAGGCCCAGGCGGTGGACCATGGCCCGGAGCTCCCGGGCCACCGGTTCGTCCCCCCGCTTCAAGAACCCGGCCCTCCGCCCCGTCTCCAGGAGGCGGTCCGCCAGATCCTCCCGGTCCCTGTGGCGGGCCTCCTCCCCCTCCCGGGGGGGGAGACCGGCGGAGCCCCGGGCGCGAAAGGCGAGGTAGGCCAGGACTGCGACGCTCTGGGCCACGTTCAAGTCGCGGTAGGCGGGGGAGGTGGGGATGACCACCACGCCGGAGCAGGAGGCCGTCTCTTCGGCGGTGAGCCCCGAAGATTCGGACCCGAAGACGAGGGCCGTCTCCTCCCCCTCCCGCTCCGCCAGGCGGCGGGCGGCCTCCTCCGGTTCGAGGTTCTCCATCCGGGGCGCGGCGTGGGGAGCGGCGGCCAGGACCAGGGTGCAGGGCGCCACCGCCTCGGCCAGCGTGGGAACCGTCACGGCCCGCTCCAGCACGTCGGCGGCCCGCCAGGCCATGCGCCGGGCCTCCGTCTCGAAGAAGGGGGGCATGCCCGGGGTATCACCGCCGCGGTGGAGCCGGGGGTCCACCAGGACCAGCGGCCCCAGGCCGAAGTTCTTGGCGATCCGGGCCGCCGAACCCACGTTCCCCGGCGAGCGGCTTCGGACCAGCACCAACCGGAGGCCCACTACCGCCTCCCCCCGCCGCCGTTCCTTCCCTTGCGGGTCCGGGCCACCCAGGCGTTGTGCTCCTCGAGGGTCCGGGAAAAGGCGTGGGTTCCGTCGTTTCGGCTCACGAAGTAGAGGTACGGCGTCCGTTGGGGGTGGAGGGCCGCCTCCAGGGAGGCGCGCCCCGGGCTGCAGATGGGGCCGGGGGGAAGGCCAAGGATGCGGTAGGTGTTGTACGGGCTCTCGAAGCCCCAGTCCTCCCGGAGGAGGAGGCTCCTCGCAAGCCCGGCCCGGCGGAGGGCGTAGAGGACCGAGGGGTCGGTCTGGAGCGGCATACGGAGGCGCAGGCGGTTCTCGAAGACGCCGGCCACCACCGGCCGCTCCTCCGGCGCCGCCGTCTCCTTCTCCACGAGGGAGGCGAGAGTGACCGTCTCCCGGACCGGCTTCCCCGACGGGAGCCCCTCCCGGGCCCAGAAGGAGCGGAAGGCCTTGACCAGCGTCTCCGCCACCGCACGCTCCGAAAGCCCCGGATCGAACCGGTAGGTCTCGGGAAAGAGGTAGCCCTCCAGGTCCTCCGCCCGGGGGTCCAGCCCTTCCAGCGGCGAGACGTCCCGGAAGGCCGCCAGGAAGGCCTCCCGCCGCCCGATTCCCGCATCGGCCAGGAGATCCGCCGCCTGGTCGAGGGTGAGCCCCTCGGGGATCGTCACCCGGGCCAGTTCCACGTCGCCCCGGTTGAGCTTGTTTAGGACCTCCAGCGGGCTCATGGGCCTTTCGAAGTGGTAGGTCCCGGGGCGGATGCGCCGCGGCTTCCCGTACAGGACGAAGGCGATCTTGAAGGAGGGCAAGAACCGGATTCGGCCCGCCCGGTGGAGGGTTTCGGCCACCTCGCCGGCGTGCATCCCCCGGCGGATGGTGACTCGGGCCTCCCCCGGCACCCCGTAGGGGGTATGCCAGTCCCAGGCCAGGAAGGCCGCCCCCGCGACCGCCGCCAGGACGGCGAGGAGGAGCGCCAAGCGGCCCGCCCGCCGGAGGGCCATCAGGGACACCCCGCGTCCAGGTAGGACTGGAGAAGGACCGCCGCCGCCACCTGGTCCAGCCGGCCCTTGCGGCCCTCCGGGCGTTCCCCCCGCTCCCGCAGGATCGCCGCGGCCTCGTGGCTGGTGAGGCGCTCGTCCCAGAGCACCACCGCAACCCCCGGGAGCAGGGCTTCGATCCGCCGGGCCAGAAGCCGGATCTCCTCCCCCAGGGTGCTCTCCCGTCCGTCCATGTGGCGGGGGTCCCCCAGGACCACCACCCGGGCCCCCTCCCGCTTCGCCGTCTCCGCCACGACCTCGGCGGCGGCCCTCCGGCCGGTGACCTCCGCCGTCTCCAGGGGACGGGCCAGGGAGGCGGTCTCGTCGGAGACGGCGAAGCCGATCCGCCGCTTCCCGTAGTCCACTCCCAGCACCCTCCCTGGGGCGCTCACGGCCCGCCCTCCCTCCGGGCGGCGTGGAGGGTGGCGATGCCCCCGGTGAGGGGCCTCTGGACCACCGCCCCGAAGCCGGCCTCCCGCAGGAGTTCGGCAAAGGCCTGGGGCCCGGGGAAGAGGTCTACGGTGGCGGGAAGGTAGCCGTAGGGCCCCCGCACCCCGCTGACGACGTGGCCGACGGCGGGCAGGACCTTCTGGAAGTAGAGGCGGTACAGGAAGCCGAAGCACCCCGGCCGGGGTTGGGAGAACTCCAGCACCACCAGGCGGCCGCCGGGCTTCAGGACCCGGGCCATCTCCTGGAGGCCCGCCGGCAGGTCCTCGAAGTTTCGCACCCCGAAGGCCACGGTGATGCCGTCGGCGCACCGGTCCCGGAGGGGCAGGCGCAGGGCGTCTCCCAGCACCCAGCGAAGGGGCCTCCCGCCTCCCTTCCGCCGTGCCCGCTCCAGCATGGGACGGCTGAAATCCACCCCCAGTACCCGTGCCCCGCGCCGCCCGAGGGCCAGGGCCAGGTCCCCCGTGCCGGTGCAGAGGTCCACCACCACCTCGCCGGGCCGGGGATCGAGGGCCCCCACCGCCCGCCGCCGCCAGAGGCGGTCCACGTTCAGGGAGAGGAGATGGTTCAGAAGATCGTAGGTGGGGGCGATGGCGCCGAACATCCGGGCCACCTCCTCCCCCCTCCGGCGCCCGGGGTCGGGCACCGGTGCGGCGCCGCTCCTCACGGCGCCTCCGCCTCCAGCGCCAGGAGGAGCTCCTCCGGGGTGCACACGGCGGTCCCCACCTTTCCCACCACCACACCGGCGGCCACGTTGGCCAGGCGGGCCGCCTCCGGCAGCGCCATGCCGGCGGCGAGCCCCAGGGCCAGGGCCGCCACGACGGTGTCGCCGGCCCCCGTCACGTCGAAGACCTCGCGGACCCGCGCGGGGATCCGGTCCAGGGGCTTCCCCCGTTCCTGGAGGGCCATGCCGTGGGCCCCCAGGGTGAGGAGGACCGCGCGCCAGTCGGTCCGGCCCAGGAGCGCCTCCGCCACCGCCGGTACCTCCTCCAGGGAAAAGGGGCGCCCGAAGAAGCCCGCCGCCTCCTCCCGGTTGGGGGTCACCACCGTGGCCCCCGGGTAGGGAAAGTGGACGGGCTTGGGGTCTACCAGGTAGGGTACCCCCGCCTCCGCCGCCAGGCGGGCCACCTCGCCCAGGAGCCCGGGGGAGACGAGGCCCTTGGCGTAGTCGGAAAGGACCAGGGCCCCGCACCCCGGCAGGAGGTCCCGGAAGAGGGCTACGAGGCGCCGGCGGATCTCGGGCCCCACCTCCCGGCGCACCTCCCGGTCCACCCGGACCACCTGCTGGCGGTGGGCCACCACCCTCGTCTTCACGGTGGTCACCCGGTCCCGGTCCAGGAGGAGCCCGGAGACGTCCACGCCGTTGGCGGCCAGGAGCCCTTTCAACTCCTCCCCGTCGGAGTCCTCCCCCACGACCCCCACGACCGCCGCCTCTCCCCCCAGTGCCCGGACGTTGGTGGCCACGTTGGCGGCCCCTCCGGGGGAGGCGTGCTCCTCCACCACCTCCACCACGGGGATGGGGGCCTCGGGGGAGATGCGGTGGACCTCTCCCGTGACGAAGCGGTCCAGAATGAGGTCCCCCACCACCAGGACCCGCCTTCCCCGCCAGCGGGGGAGTTCTTTCCTGCCTTTCGTCATGGCCGTCATGGCTCCCATTGTACACGGCCGACCGTCAGAGGCCCGCCACCCACAGGTACGCCCAGTTCCCCAGGAAGGCCAGGAGGAGCAGGACCCAGAGGAGCCGCTCCTCCCTCGGGGTCGTCTCCACCCGGAGGTTCCGCCCCGCCAGGCGGGAGAGGGCTCCGGCGGCGACCCAGAGGGCCAGGATGCCGAAGACCACCGCCGCCAGGGGGTTGAGGCGGAGGGCCTCCCGAAGCCGGCCATGGAAGAGGGCGCCGAGGCTCCGCGTCATGCCGCAGGTGGGACAGGGCTTCCCCGTCACCGCGTGGAAGCCGCAGGCGGGCCGCAGCCCTTGGGGCAGGACCTCCATCACCAGGAAGACCCCCGCCCCCAGGAGAAGGAGCCCGATCCCCACGAAGATCCAGGCCGGCGGCGTCTCTCCCCTTCGCGCGGGCTCCAGGTGGATCTTCACGGCTTCCCGCCCTTGGCCGGCGAGGGGGCTCCCTCTCCCCGGAGGAGCGCTTCGGCGGCCTTCCACGCCTCCCCGTCCAAGACCAGGGCCACCGGCCTCCCCAGGGGCCGGGCGAGGACCCGGCCGTCCCCCGCCCGAAAGACGGCGGTCCGCTCCTCGAAGCCGGCGCCCTTCACCGCGAAGGCCCACGGGTGTTCCGGCGGCGGAGGCGCCCCAAGGACCGCCGATCCCCGCAGGGAGGAGAGGTGGCCCAGGAGGACCACGGCGTCGTCTTCCCGCCCGGCCGCGCCCTCGGTGCTCCACCCCTTCTGGGGATCCCGCCGCAACCGAAGGGTCCTTGGGCCTTGAATCTCGATCTCGTCGGCGTCGTAGAGGGAATGCCGGAAGACCTCCAGCGAGCGGAAGCCCTCGGCCTCCCCCTCCAGCGAGGCGAGGGAGCGGGAGGAGACGATGAGAAGGCCCGGGCGTTCGGAGGAGGTGGCGTACACCCGCTTCTCCGCCGGGTCTCCCCCCGGGGCAGGCCCGCCCAGGGTGAGGGTCACGGGGGCCCCGGAGCGGGGGCGGAGGACCACGCGGGCCTTGGGGGATTGGAGGCCCGCCCCGGCCTCCCCCGAGGGGGCGAAGGCCGCGACGGGGCAGAGGGAGAGGTCGTCCAGGAGGGCCAGGACCTTTTCGGTGGAGGCCCAGTCTTCAAAGGGCTCGGTCACCTCCCACCCCTCTCCCTTCCGCACGAAGGACAGCCGCCCCCCGCTCCCCCGTTCCACGGTCACCGACGCGACGTCCGCCGTTCCCAAGGTGAGGAGGTCCTTGAGGCGGAAGTCGGAGGCGGGGCGGAGGAGCAGGCTCTCCAGGTCCTTGGGCACGAGGACGGTGCGACCCCCGGTCCGGAGGTAGATCCCTTCGTCCAGGGGGGCCACTCCCCCCACCTCCACCGTCCGGGTCTCCCCCCCTTCCGATTGGAGTGTCCAGACGGCCCGGGGCGGGTCGAGGCCGAGTCCCGCGGCGGGCGCCTCCCGCGCGACGGACCTAAGGATCCGGGCGGTGGCGAGGCGGTCGGCGAAGCCCTCGACGCCGTACCGGTCGGCGGCGTCCTTCAGGGGGAGGACCATCTTCCAGGAGTTCTTGGACTCCTCCTCCTTCCCTTTTGCCGGCGCCTCCCGCACCAGGACCACGGGGTCCAAGCCGCGGCGCTCCAGGCGGACGAGGGCGCCGGCCTTCAGCCCCTTCAGGAGGTCATCCCGGTGGGCCTCCCGCTCGGCGGTGGAGGGGGCCTTCCGCTCCCAGAGGAACACGAAAGCGAGAAGGAGGGCCACGACGGCCAGGAGGACGAGGGTGGAACGCCGCACGGCTCAACGCCTCCGCTGGAGAAAGACGTAAATCCCGGCCCCGGCGGCCGCCAGGGGCAGGAGGACCGTGAAGAGGACGAAGAGGACGTCTGCCTGGGTGGTGGTGAGGTCCAGGTGGGTCTCCACCGCCTCCCGGGGCGGGATGGCGATGCGGCTTTCCTGCTCGAGAAGCCAATGGAGGGCGTTCAGGGCGAAGAGCTGGTTGCCGAAGCCCTGCCCCAGGAAGGCGTCGGTGGCGAAATCCGAATCCCCCACCACGGCGAGGCGGGCCTTCCCCTTGCCCTTCTCCCCGGGAAAGACGGCGGCGGCCAGGACCAGGGGGCCCCCCGCGTCGCCCGGCCCCCGGGGAACGCCCTTGGCCAGGGCCGCCAGGTCCCGGACCCCCCAGGCGGAGGCGGAGGTCCGGAGGAGGGGGGCCACCGCATAGCCTTCCGCCTTCGGCGTTCCCACCTGGAGGGAACGGCAGAGGGCCAGGAGGACGAGGAACTGGTTCTGGGCCAGGTCCCGGACCACCGGGTGGTCCCCGAAGTTGGAAGCGAAGAAGGTCTGGGGGCCCAGCTGGGGGACGGCCGCCGGCGGATCCAGGACCACGTCGTCGTTGGGCGTCACCCCCCACCGGCGAAGGAGCTCCTCCAGACCGGTGGGTTGGAAGGCGGGCGGGCGCCCCGCCAAGACCGGGTCCAGCAGGAGGAGGAGCCGCCCCCCCCTTTCGAGGTAGGCCTCCAGGAGGCGGGCCTCCTCCGGGGAGAAGGGGGTCTGGGGCCCGGCCACCACCACGGCGGAGGCCTCCTCCGGCACCGCCGCCTGGCCGAGGCTCACCCATTCGCGAACGGTGGCCCCCTCCCCCGAAAGCCGCCCCCGGAGGACCCCGATGCCCTCCCCCTTGCCGCCGGCGGAGCGCTCCCCGTGGCCGGAGGTGAAGAGGACCACCGGCTTCCGGGGGTCCACGACCTCCAGGAGGGCGTTGGTGAAGGCACCCTCGGCCTTGAAGGCCTTGACCTTGGCCGGCGCTCCGAGGGAGAGGCCCGAGAAGTCGTACTCCACCATCTGGTCCTTCTCCACGTGGCGGACGTGGCCCCCCGCCTCGAAGACCACCACGTTGGCCACCTGCACCTTGTACTGCTGGGCCAATGCCTGGGCCCGGGCCCGGTCCCGGTCGGGGTCCACCGCCTCCAGGTGGATGCGGGGGCTCTTCTCGCGGTAGGCCTCCAGGAGGGTCATCACCCGGTCGAAGAGCTCGTCCCCCGGCGCGAGGAAGACCGTCACCTTGACCTCCTCCCGGAGTCCCCCCAGGACCTTGAGGGTCTGGTCCGAGAGGCTGTGGACCCGGTTCTTCGTGAGGTCCCACCGGGCGTAGTGGCGGAGGCCCAGGTAGTTGACGATCCCAAGGAGCAGGAGGAGGAGGAGGAGGAAGACACCCCAGTTGGTCTGCTCCAGAAGCCGTTTCTTCATCGCCTCACCTCCACCGGCGGGTTTCCAGGGCCTTCTGGGCCAGGACGAGGAAAAAGGCCGCCCCGCTGAGGCAGTACACCAGGGCCCGGGTGTCGATGAGGCCCTTGGCGAAGTTCTGCATGGCGGCGTAGAGGTCCAGGTAACCGAAGACCTCCTTCCAGAGGGGATCGGTCACCAGGTAGGCGACGAGGGAGAGGAGGAGGAGCAGGAGGAGCAGGGCGAAGGCCATCACCGCCGCCACCATCTGGTTCTTGGAGAGGAACGAGGTGAAGAGCCCCGCCGCCACGAAGAAGAGGCCCACCACCAGGACGCCGAGGTATCCGGCGGCCACGGGGCCCCAGTCCACCCGGGCATAGCGGGAGAGGGCCCAGGCGTAGAGGAGGGTGGGGAGCCAGAGGGCCGCGAAGAGGCCCATGGCCCCGAGGAACTTGCCCAGGACCACCTCCAGGTCCGTGACGGGAGCGGTGAGGAGGGTCTCCAGGGTGCCGGCCTTGGCCTCCTCGGAGCCCAGCCGCATGGTGATCACCGGCACCGTCACGATGAGGAAGATCCAGAAGAAGATGGTCCCCCCGAAGAAGAGGGCCATGGGGCTCGGTGCGGCGGCCCCCGGCTGGCTGAGGGCCGTGAGGATGAGGGAGAAGAGGAAACCGTTGAGAAGGAGGAAGGCGGTGAGTACGGCATAGGCCACGGGGGAGAGGAAGTAGCCCCGGAACTCCTTCTTGGCGAGGGCGAGCACGGCGTTCATCACGGCGCCTCCTCCAGACTCTCGGCGGTAGTCAGGGCGAGGAAGGCCTCTTCCAGGGACACCTGGCGGGGTGCCATCTCCAGGAGCACCAGCCCCGCCCGGGCGCAGGCGGTGAAGAGGGCCCCCCGGACGTCGGCGGCCTTGTCGGTTTCCACCTCCCAGAGAACCTCCGCCGCCGTCTCCGAGACCTTCTGGAGGCCCAGCACCCCCTCCACCCCCGACAGCACCTCCTCGGCCCCGGTGGCGGGGGCCGCCAGGCGGACCAGGAGGCCACCCCGGCCCAGGCCCCGCCGAAGCCCCTCCACCGACCCGTCGTAAAGGAGCCTGCCGCGGTAGAGGATCAGCGCCCGGGTGCAGATGGCCTCCACCTCGGGGAGGATGTGGGTGGAGAGGAGGACGGTGCGCTCGCGGCCGAGGGCGCGGATCAGCTCCCGGGTCTGGACGATCTGGACGGGGTCGAGGCCGACGGTGGGCTCGTCCAGGATGAGGAAGGGGGGGTCGGCCAGCAGCGCGTCGGCCAGCCCCACCCGCTGGCGAAAGCCTTTGGAGCAGGCGCCGATGAGTTTCCCCGCCACCTCCGTGGCCCCGGTGGCCTCCAGGACCTCGTCCACCCGGCTCCGGCGCCGCTTCCGGGGCAGGCCCTTGAGCTCCGCCCGGAAGTGGAGGTACTCCCGGACCCGGAGGTCCTCGTAGAGGGGGTTGTTTTCCGGGAGGTACCCGATGAGTCGGCGCACCTCCTTCCCGTGGTCGGCGGAGGACTTCCCCTCCACCACCACCTCGCCGGAGGTGGGGGGCAGGTAGCCGGTGATCATGCGGAGGGTGGTGGTCTTTCCCGCCCCGTTGGGGCCCAGGAAACCCACGATGTCCCCCCGCTCCACCTGGAAGGAGACGTGGCTCACGGCCTCCGCCTCGCCGAAGCGGCGTACCAGGTCTTTCACTTCGATCATGGAGTCTTCACCTCGGTTTCGGATTCTCCGCCGGAACCCTCAGGAGGGCGGCCCGTTGGGCGTCGGCGGCCTTCCCCAGCTCCCGGCCCCGGCCCTCCAGCCGGAGGAGGAGATCGGGGGGGAGGGGCTCCCCCAGCGCCCGGAAGACGTTCTGGAGCAGGAGGAGGTCCGCCTCTTCCACCGCTTTGCCGGCGATCCTCTCGAGGGCCCCCCGGTCCTGGGCGGCGGCGAAGAACTCGAGGGCGTCGTGGAGGAGCCCCGCCTGCTCGTACCGTTCACCCCAGGAGCGGCGAAGTTCCGGCGAGGCCCCGCCGAGGTAGAGGATCTTCTGCTTCTCGGCCACCGAAAGGGGGAACTTCTGGCCCATGGTGTCAGACCTCCGCGAAGGGGGAAGCATACCACAGGGAAAGTGGGGCGGCGGCGATCCTACGGCGGTGGGAGGGCCAGGAGGGCCAGAGCCTCAAGAAAGTCCTCCGGGGGGGGTGCCGTGAGGTCTACGGGAGGGGCCGGCTCCCCTTGGGGAAGGAGGAGCCGGTGGGCGTGGAGGAGGGGCCTCGCCGGGAGGGCCTGCCGGAGGGCCGGCGAGACCCCCGGCGGAAGGTCCCGGAGGGTCCCGTAGAGGTCGTCGCCGCAGAGGGGGTGCCCCGAGGCGGCGGCGTGGATGCGGATCTGGTGGGTCCTCCCCGTCAGGGGAAGGAAGCGGAGGAGGGAGGCCCGGGGAGTGGCCGCCAGGACCTCCACGGCGGTTCGGGCGGGTTTTCCGCCGGCCACCGGCCGCATCCGGCGCCGGTCCTCCTCGTCCGGCCCCAGGGGTACGGCCACCAGACGCCGCTCTTCGGGCCACCGTCCCCAAACGATCCCCAGGTACTCCCGGTGGAGCCATCCCCGGGCGAAGCCTTCCGAAAGGCGCCGGTGGGCCTCCTCTCCCCGGGCCAGGAGGACGAGGCCCGAGGTCCCGCGGTCCAACCGGTGGACCAGGCGGAGGTCCGGCTCCGCCTCGAGAAGGGCCCGCTCCGGGGCTGCGAGGGAAAGGAGGAGGCGGTGAAGTCCCGCACCGGGCCGGCGGCGGGAGGTCTGGAGGCTCACCCCCGGTGCCTTGTCCACCGCCACGAAGTCGGAGGTGAAGAGGAGGATGCGGGAGGGCATGGCCCAAGCCTACCACGGTCCCTCCCCGCGGCTAGGGAAAAAAGAAAGGGGGACCGGAAAGTCCCCCGAAAGGAGGGGTTGGGAAGGGGGATGAGGCAGGAAAGGGTTATCCGCGAACCTCGATCTTCTTCGGCAGAGACTCCTCGGCCTTGGGGATGACGATCTCCAGGATGCCGTCCTTGTGGGTGGCGCTGATCTTGGAGGCCTCCACCCGGGTGGGGAGGGTGAAGGAGCGGAGGAACCGCCCGTAGGCCCTCTCGATCCGGTGGTAGTTGTTCTTCTGGGTCTCCTTCTCGAAGCGCCGCTCGCCGCGGATGGTGAGGACGTTGTTCTCGAGCTGGATCTCGATGTCGTCCTTCTTCACGCCGGGGAGGTCCGCCTCGATGACGTACTGCTTGTCCTCCTCGCGAAGGTCCACCGCGGGGGCCCACGCGCCGTACTCCACCTCGCCGGAGGCGCCCCGGCCGAAGGCCTCGTCGAAGAGGCGGTTGATCTGTTCGTGCATCGTCATCAACTCGCGGTAGGGGCTCCAACGAACCAGGGACATCGCTCGATCCTCCTTTCTTTCGCGTTCTCGCCCCCCGCTTCCGGGGGTGCCGAAGAGAATATAGTCCCCTCTTTATCGGTTGTCAAGTAACCTGATATCGGCATGCTCATATTCGAGGCAGCACCTTGAAAAACAAAGGATTAAGATGCTCTTCATCGGGGGGATGGACGCCCGTCAGGAGCCTTCGGAAGCCCTGAGGAGCCTCCGGCGGAGGCGGTCCAGGAGGAGGAGGGCCTCCAGGGGGGTGAGGCGGGCGGGGTCCAGCCGGCGGAGGTCTTCGAGGACGCTCCGGGCCTCGGGAGGCTCCTCGGCGGCGAAGAGGCCGGCCTGCCGCGGGCGGGGGGAAGGGCCTCCCTCCAGGGAGAGGGACTCCCGCCGGGTCTCCAGCCGGGCGAGCACCTCCCGCGCCCGGGCCACCACCTCCCCCGGAACCCCCGCCAGCTCGGCGACGTGGATTCCGTAGGAGCGGTCGGCGGCCCCCTCGGCCACCGTTCGGAGGAAGATGACCCGCCCCTCGTGTTCCCGGACGGCCATGGTGAGGTTCCTGACCCCTGGAAGGCTCTTTCCCAGTTCGGTGAGTTCGTGGTAGTGGGTGGCGAAGAGGGTTCGGCACCCGACCCCCCCCGCCGAGGCGGCCAGCGCCTCCACCACCGCCCAGGCGATGGCCAGGCCGTCGTAGGTGCTGGTGCCCCGCCCCACCTCGTCCAGCACCACCAGGGACCGCGGGGTGGCGTTCCTGAGGATCGCCGCCGTCTCCGTCATCTCCACCATGAAGGTGGAGAGGCCCCGCAGAAGGCTGTCCCCCGCCCCCACGCGGCAGAAGAGGCGGTCCACGAGGCCCACCCGTGCCCGCTGCGCCGGGACGAAGGAGCCCACGTGGGCCATGAGGGCGAGGAGGGCCGCCTGCCGGAGGTAGGTGGACTTGCCCCCCATGTTGGGGCCCGTCAGCAGGATCACCTGGTTCTCCGCCGTGTCCAGGTGGATGCCGTTGGGGACGAAGGGGGCATGGCGGGGATCGAGTTCCAGCACCGGGTGGCGGCTCTCCTCCAGCTCCAGGACCGGCTCCTCCACCACCTCGGGGCGGGTGTACCCCCTCTCCCGGGCGAGGAAGGCGAAGCCCGCCAGCAGGTCCGCCCGGGCCACGAAGGCCGAGACCTCCCGGAGAAGGGGAAGGACCGGCTCCAGGTCTCGGAGGAGATCCTCCCACAGCCGGGCCTCCAGCTCCACCCGGTCGGCCCGGGCGGAGAGGATCCGGCCTTCCAACTCCCGAAGTTCGGCGGTGACGAAGCGCTCGGCCCCCACCAGCGTCTGCCGGCGTTCGTAGTCGGCGGGGACCTTGGAGAGGTTGGCCCGGCTCACCTCCAGGAAATAGCCGAAGACCTTGTTGTAGCGGACCTTGAGGCTGCCGATCCCCGTACGCTCCCGCTCCCGCCGCTCCACCTCCGCCACGGCGGCGTGGGCGTTCTCCGCCAGGTCCCGGAGGGTATCCAGCGGCGGGTGGACCCCCCGGGCGAAGATCCCCCCTTCCCGGGCGTGGGGCGGCAGACTCTCCTCCAGGCTGCGCAGGAGCCGTTCCCGCCACTCCTTGAGGGGGGCGGCCCGGAGGGGGGCCGCCTCCTCGCCGGCGCCCTCGAGGACCGCCGCCAGGGCGGGAAGGCGCTGGAGGGCCTCCCGGACCTGGCCCAGGTCCCTCGGCGTGGCGATGCCCGCCCCCAGGCGGGCGGCGATCCGCCCCAGGTCGGGGAAGCCCCGGAGGAGGCCCCGGAATTCCCGGAGCCGGTCGGGCCGGGCGAGCCACCCCGCCACCGTGCTCTGGCGGGCCCCGATCTCCTCCAGGCGGGCGCAGGGGGTGAGGAGCCACTCCCGCAGAAGCCGGGACCCCATGGGGGTCAAGGTCCCGTCGAGGCATTCGAGGAGCGTCCCTCGGCGGCCCTTGTTCTCCAGGTTGGCCACCAGTTCGAGGTTCCGCCGGGTGGCCTCGTCGAGGGCCACGAAGGTCCCCCCCGTCTCCGCCCGCGGCGGCTTGAGGATCCGCCCCCCCTTTCCCTCCAGGTAGCCGAGCAGCGCGTGGAGGGCCCCCAGCACCTCCCTGCGGGGGGGAATCCCCGGCAACCCCGCCGGAAGACCGAACCGCCGGGCCAGGGCCTCGGCGGCGTCCCTTGGAAAGAAGGCCTCCTTGGGAAGGGGGGTACGGGCTCCGGCCAGGGGGGGAGCCTCCAGGCCTTCCGGGTGGAGGAGCTCCGCCGGCGCCAGCGCCTTGAGGCGGTCCTCCGCCTCCGGCTGGGAGGAGAACCACACCACCGTCTCCCCGGCGGAGAGGTCGGCCCACGCGGCCCCCGTACCCTCCTCCCCGGGGCACCAGGCGGCGAGGAGGACCGGCTGGGAGGGCTCCACCACCCCCTCCTCCAGGGCCGTTCCGGGGGTCACCACCCGGGTCACCTCCCGGCGGACCAGTCCCTTGGCCGTGGCCGGATCCTCCACCTGGTCGCAGAGGACCACCCGGAAGCCCGCCCGGATGAGGCGCCCCAGGTAGCCCTCCAGGGCGTGGTAGGGGATCCCCGCCATGGGCATGGGGTCGGTGCGGTTCTTCTCCCGGGTGGTGAGGGCGATCTCCAGGACCTCGGCGGCGGTTCGGGCGTCCTCCCCAAAGAGCTCGTAGAAGTCCCCCATGCGGAAGAGAACGAGCTTGTCGGGGTGCTGGTCCTTCACCCGCCGCCACTGCCGCATGGCGGGGGTCAGTTTCTCCTCCACCGTCGCCCTCGCGTTGTCGCCCCTCCTGGGGCCCAGAGGATTGTATCCCAAAAGTCCCCGCATGCCGAAGGCCTGAATCGGGCCAATTCTCTCCGGCTGCAGGCCCATGACCCAATCCACCCTTGACAAGAGAGAGAGAGAGAGAGAGAGAGAGAGCTATAATACGTCCAATGTTGTAGGAGGAGGTGCGATGCGCGAAGTGGGGACCAAACGCCGGCGTCGGCGCTTCGTGGGTTTGGCAGGGCTTTTGGGGGTGGCCCTCACGCTTTCGGCGTGGGGAAACATTTGGAATCCGCCTCCCCCCATCTTCGTGGAGCCCGATTGGGGCGTGGACCAGGGGTGCCTGGACGCTTGCTAGAGGGAATTTCGCGACCATTGGAAGCGATGTTGTTCCACCTGCCTGACGTGCATGCAGATGGAATGGCTGGACTATGAGGCCTGTGTGGGCGCCTGCGTTTGCGATTGCTGAGGAGGGAAGCCATGAGGCGCGTAGTCACCGCTTTTCTCTTTCTTTCTCTGGGCGTTGTCGGCTTTTCTGCGGGAGAAGGCGGCGGGGATTGGAGCATCACCCGCGGCATGCGAAGCCACCTTCGGATCACCACGGAATCGGGACAGGTCTTTCTCCTTTCCTCTCTCCAACGCTCCAGGGGAAAGAACCCGTCCTTGAACAAGGCAGAAATCGATTCTACGCTCCTCATCGAGACTTCCTCGGGTAACCGTTACGTGGTGACCATGAGGAGCGAGAGTGATCTGAACTGGGCCCAAATCTCCTCCCGCATGACCTTGCAGGCCCTTGGGCAGAAGGACCCCTTGGCCATATCGTACGAGACCCTCCACGGGGAAGGTGCGGGAATCTACCGCATCGAGTCTCCCCGTGGCCAGGTGTCCATCGAAGAGGCTAAAGTACCCGCATCCTATTCCGGCCTCCATCCTTCGCTGGCAACGCTCCCCGAAGAGACCACGGAAATTCTGCACCTCCTCCGGGCCCTCTACGTGCAGCCGGTTCTCTTCGTGACGGTGACGGCCCATTGGATGGCACCGGTCTTTGGAACCTCCCCTTCCGAAAAAGCGGTTTCGGTCAGGGCCGAGTTCTTGCCGCCCGATTGTGCCTTCGACGCGGCCTTTGGATTCCCCTGCTCGAAAAACGAGAATGTGACCAAGAACGGGAAATGCATGGTCGTCTCCCTGGATCCCTGATTTTGGGGGAGGTGGGAGGGCCAAGAAAACCGGGGCCTTGAGGATGCGGCCTTTCCGCTCCCGCGCTTCACCCTTGGCCCAGCGCCCCCTGCACCCGTTCGAAATCGGGGGATGCCTTGGAGAAAAGCCCTCGCTTGCAGGGGTAAAAGGCCTTACCCCCGCCCCGCGGGAGAGGCCTCCTTTGGAAGGCGCCTGACCCATGGCGCCAGGGCGCCTCCTCCGTCCCGACGGGGGGCGTGGCCCGGGAGAGCCTGGCCTCCGTCCGGCGAACGGCGGGTGCGGCCTTTCTGTTTCCTTGCCCATCTCCTCCCGCGTCCTGTCCTTCATCCGCGGGGGGGTAGCCCCCTGATTCCGCGATGGGCTCGGTGACGCAAGCATAGAATAGTCTTGTAGGATATTGTAGGTTGCCGGTTGTCAGGACGGGCGTTCTGCACACCTACAAGGTGAGAAGATGCTCGAGAAAACGGTGCTTCCTCCCAAATCCCGCGATGGATGGTTAGGCGTGGGGGGAGGGGAACTGTAGAAGGCGG
>JBMFRA010000003.1:0-83790 GCA_049968315.1 Acidobacteriota bacterium | reverse complement strand
CCGTCCCGCCTTCTCTTGCGGGCGGATGGCCGGAGGATTTTGGACAGGTGTGATCCCGTATACTTCCCCCTGACGATTCGAGGGAACCCCTTTTCCGAGAAGAAAGGAAGGACCATGACGAAGATGCTCCTCTTCCCCACCCTGGCGGGCCTGCTTCTCCTGGGCGCCGCCGTGAACGCCCTCTCCGCCGAACGGTCTTCGATCCCCGAGAAGTACCAGTGGAAGCTCACCGACATCTACCCCACCGAGGCCGATTGGGACCGGGCGAAGGAGGACCTCCAGAAGCGGATTCCGGAGATGGCCTCCTTCCAGGGCCGCCTCGGGGAATCGGCGGGGACCCTCTACGCCGCCCTCTCCACCCTGTCGGAGCTGGACAAGGAACTCTCCCGCCTCCTCTCCTACGCCTCCATGCGCTACGACCAGGACACGCGGGTGGCCGCCAGCCTGGAACGCCTCCAGGCCGGCGAGCAGGTGGCCGCCCAGTTCGGTGCCGCCGTCTCCTACGTCCGCCCCGAAATCCTCACCCTGGACCCCGCCCGGGTGGAGGCCTTCGTGAAGGAGGAGCCCCGCCTCCAGGACTACAAGCCCTACCTCGACAACATCCTGCGGATGAGGGACCACACCCTCTCGCCCGCCGAGGAGCAGGTGGTGGCCCGGGCCATGGGCCAGATGGGCGGCACCGCCGACGCCGTCTACGGCATCTTCACCAACGCCGATCTGCCCTACCCCGAGGTGGAGCTCACCAACGGCGAGAAGGTCCGTATGGACGCCGCCGCCTACACCAAGTACCGCGCCGCCGCCAACCGGGAAGACCGGGTGCGGGTCTTCAAGGCCTTCTGGGGAAAGTACGCCGAGTTCAAGAGGACCCTGGGCACCACCCTCTACTCGGCGGTGAAGGCCCACATCTTCACCAAGGACGTGAGGAAGTACGACTCCTGCCTCCAGGCCTCCCTGGACCGCAACAACATCCCCGTGGCGGTCTACGACCAGCTCATCGCCGACGTCCACAAGAACCTGCCGGTCCTCCACCGGTACCTTCGCCTCCGCCAGAGGATGATGGGCCTCCAGGAGCTGCGCTACGAAGACCTCTACGCCCCCATCGTCTCCAAGGTGGACCTCTCCTACACCCCCGAGGAGGCGATGAAGCTCACCCTGGACGCCTGCGCCCCCCTGGGCCCCGACTACGTCGCCGCGCTCCAGAAGGGCTACGAGAGCGGGTGGGTGGACTTCATGCCCTCCACGGGCAAGCGCTCCGGCGCCTACAGCAACGGCTCGGTGTACGACGTCCACCCCTTCCAACTCCTGAACTTCATGGGGACCTACGAGGACGTCTCCACCCTGGCCCACGAGTCGGGCCACTCCATGCACTCCTACCTCTCCAACAAGAACCAGCCCTACATCACCGCCGACTACTCCATCTTCGTCGCCGAGGTGGCCTCCACCCTCAACGAGAACCTCCTCCTCCACCACATGCTGCAGAACACCCGGGACGACGCCGTCCGGCTCTACCTCCTGGGATCGGCCCTGGACAACATGCGGCAGACCCTCTTCCGCCAGACCCTCTTCGCCGAGTTCGAGAAGACCATCCACGACATGGCCGAGCGGGGGGAGACCCTCTCCGGCGACAACCTGAGCGCCCTGTACCTCAAGCTCCTGAGGGAGTACTACGGCCACGACCAGGGGATCTGCGCGGTGGACGACCTCTACGGCGTGGAGTGGGCGTACATCCCGCACTTCTACTACAACTTCTACGTCTACCAGTACGCCACCAGCCTCACGGCCTCCACCTACATCGCCGAAAACATCCGGCGGGAGGCCCAGGGAAAGAAGCCCTCCACCCGTGCCCGGGACGCGTACCTGAAGATGCTCTCCTCCGGTTCCTCCAAGTACCCCATCGAGCTGCTGAAGGACGCCGGCGTGGACATGACCACCAGCGCCCCCTTCGACGCCGCCATGCGGGAGATGAACCGGATCATGGACGAGATGGAGGCCATCCTCGCCCGGCAGAAGAAGTGACCGGTGCCCCGCCCTTCCTTGACAGGGAGGGGCGCCGTTGGTAGATTCGGGGGGGCCGAAAGGCCCCCCGCGGCCGGGGTTCCTCGGGTCCCGGCCGGGGAAGACGAGACCCCGCTTCGGCGCCCACAGGAGCCCGAAGCCAACCGTTCGCACCGTCCCCCGCGCCCCAGGCGGCCCGGGGGGCGCCGCCCGGCCGGGCCAGGGAGGGAGGACCCGCCGGGCCCCGGACCCTTCCCCCACCCGCCGGCGGGACCGGCGGATCCCCCCAGGAGGCACCCCATGACCGAAGAGACCCTGCACCCCGACACCGCCGAAACTCCGGCGGCCGCCGAAGCCCTGCCCAGCCCCGCCGGGCCCGAAGCCGCCGAAGCCGCCGCCCCCCCGGAAGCGCCCGCCGTGGCGCCGGCCGCGCAAGCCGCCGCCGACGGGGTGCCGGCGGCCCCAGCGCCCGCCCCGGCGGAAGTCCCCGAAGAGGCCGAGGCGGCGGAGGTCCCCGCCACGGCACCCGCCCTGGAACCGGAGGCGGAGGCGGAGGAGCGGGCGGTGAAGAAGGGCCCCGAGCTGGACCGGGAGCGGTGGCTCCAACTGGCCCGGGCCAACGCCGAGGTCATCCGTGCCGAGATCGTCAAGCTGAAGGAGCACCTGGCCCGGGAGCCCCGCCCCTCCTTCGCCGAGTTCTGGGCCCACGCCCGGGAGGTCACCTCCATGTTCAAGACCTTCCGCCCCATGGAGGCCAAGGAGCGGGAGGCCCTGTGGGCGGAATTCCACGCCTTCTGCGAGGCGACGCGGACCTTCCAGGAAGGGGAACGCCGGAAGGTCCGGGAGGAGTCCCTCAAGAAGCGGACCCTCATCGAGGAGAAGATCGCCGCGGCCCAGGCCTGTCTCTCCCCCGAGGCGGGAGAGGAGGCCCTCGGCCGTGCCCAGGCGCTCCTCTCCGAGGCGCTGGACCTCATGAAGACCCACCCCGCCGCCGGCCCCGCCGCCGCGGAGGTTCCGGAGGGGGATACGGTCCAGAAGCCCGAGATGGACGCCCGCCTCATCCGGGAGGACCGGGAGGCCTGCTGGTCCCGGTGGGTGGAGGTGCGGGAGGCGGTGAAGACCCGCCGCCGGGAGCTGCGCAACCAGGTGTTGGGCGCCCTCAAGGCCAAGGCCGATGGGTTCCTGGAAAACGCCGGCGGTGACGACCCCCACGGCGTTCAGGCCGCCATCCGCGCCTTCCAGGGGGAGGTCAAGGAGGCCCCCCTGCCCCCCTCCGACAAGGAGCGGATCCGCACCATCCTGCGGGCCGCCTGGAAGCGGGCCTCGGAGCGCATCGAGGCTCTGAAGGAAGAGCGCCGCCAGAAGCACGCCGAGTGGCTCGGCCGGATGACCGAGCACCTGGCCCGGTGGGAGACGGCCCTCTACAAGAACGAGGAGCTCCTCGCCAAGATCCGGGCGGAGGTGGAGGACCTGGAACGCCGGATCCAGGGGGCCCGGGAGAAGACCGCCGCCGACCGCTTCAAGGGGTGGCTGGAGGAAAAACAGAAGCGCCTCGCCGGGGTGGAGGCCACCCACGCCGAGCTCACGGAGAAGATCCGCACCGTCCGGGCCAAGATGGGGAAGGACGCGCCGCCCCCCGTGCCCCGGCCCGAACCCCAGCAGGCCCCCGCCCGCCGGCCGCGCCGGGAGAGGGAGCATCCGGAGGCGAGGCCCCAATCCCCGCCGCCCAGCGCCGGCCTCAACCTCGGCGACCTCCTGCAGGAAAAGCTGGGAGAGGCCCTCAAGAGCCTGAAGCAGAACGCCGAAGGGTAACCAACCCTCCAACGGGCTTTTCAAGGGGCCGGCGCCGTCCGGCCCCTTTTCCTTGGCCCCTACGGCTTCACCTGGGCCAGGACCTTGAGGTAGTCCTCGTAGGGAAGCGCCTGCCAGCTCTCCACGTGGAGGGCCCCCTGGGCCCTCGTGATGAGGGAGACCTTGTGGGCCGTCTCGGCGTCCGGCGCCTCGTAGACGTCGAGAAAGTCGTAGGGGCCCAGGATGGCGTAGTGGGCGAGCCACTTCACCTCCGGGCAGGCGTCTTTGACCTTCTTGAGCCATTCCCGGCCCCGGGCCCGGCGCCCTTCGGCGTCGTGCATGGTCTCCGGGGCCAGCCGGGTCATGAGGATGAAGATGGGCATGGGCACCTCCCCGCGTTCTCTGAGGGTAAGGTAGGCCGCCGGGAAAGGGGGCGCAAGGGTCCGGGCGGCACGCAGAAAGAGAGGCCGGCCCCCGAGAGGGCCGGCCCCCTAGGAGAATGCCGGAAAACCTACTCGAGGACTTCCAGCACGATGTTGCCGGGGGACTTCTTGTTGACCACCCGGATGGTGTGGTGGCTCTTGGGCTTGTAGTTCACGTCCAGGGTGCGGATGCCCCGAACCCCCTTGTCGTTGAAGACGATGAACTTCAGGGTCTGGGACCCGGCGGGGACCTTCAGCTCCCTCGTGACCCGGACGTGCTTGCCCGAGAAGGAGTGGTCCATGAGGGTCTCCTTGTCGGTCTTGACCTTGAAGGCGCCGGCCTGCATGTCGGTGACGAAGATCACCCCCAGGAAGGCGTGCTCATCCTTCGGCGGGGTCACGGGGTTCTGGGGCTGGGTGGTGGCCGGGGGCGGCGTCGTGGTGGAAGGGGTGGTGGTCCCCTGGGCGGGGGTTCCGTAAGGAGGCTTGCCCGTCGAGGTGGACGGCGGGCGGGTGGTGGTGGTCCCCCCGGGCTGGGTCCCGGCGGGGGGCGGCGGCACGACGTCGTTGGCGGGCTGGTTGGTCTCCTCCGCCGGCGGCTTGGGCTTGAAGAGGTTCGAGAGGTCGCAGGAGGCCAGGAGGAGGACGAGGACGGCACCGAGAATCAGGACGGCGGTTTTCTTCATGGATCGGCTCCCTTCTAGAACTGCCTTTCAGGCTATCACGGGGTGCCAGGGAAGGCAAGGGGCAAAGGGGGCGGTGGGGGCCGGGAGGGAGGACGGGGGCCGGGCTCTGGTATACTTCCCCGCCGGGTCCTCTCCCCCCGAAGGAGTTTCCCCATGGCACCCACGAGCCCCTTCCGCATCCCCTTCGAAAAGCACCGCCTGGCGAACGGCCTCACCGTCATCGTCCACGAGAACCGGAGGCTCCCCCAGGTCGCGGTGGACCTCTGGTACCACGTGGGAAGCAAGGACGAGCGCCCGGGGCAGACGGGGCTGGCCCACCTCTTCGAGCACATGATGTTCCAGGGGACCCTCCACGGCCCCGGAGACTTCTTCCGCCCGTTGGAGGAGGTGGGGGCGCGCCTCAACGGCTCCACCTCCGAGGACCGCACCAACTACTGGGAGGTGGTCCCCTCCGAATACCTGGACCGGGCCCTCTTCCTGGAGGCCGACCGCATGGGGTGGCTCCTGCCGGCCCTCACGGAGGAGAAATTCCGGAACCAGCGGGAGGTGGTCAAGAACGAGCGGCGCCAGACGGTGGAGAACGAGCCCTACGGCGTGGCGGAGGAGGTCCTCCTGGCCTGCCTCTACCCCGAAGGCCACCCCTACCACCACCCCGTCATCGGCTCCATGGAAGACCTGGACCGCGCCACCCTCGAGGACGTGAAGGCCTTCTTCCGCCGGTACTACACGCCGAACAACGCCGTCCTCTGCGTGGCGGGGGACGTCGCCGTCTCCGAGGCGCTGGAAAAGGCCGAGCGGTACTTCGGGGAGATCCCGCCGGGGCCGCCGGTCTCCCCCGTGGCCCCCTGGATCCCCGTCCTCTCCCGTCCGGTGCGGGCGGAGGTGGAGGACCGGGTCCAGCTCTCCCGGTTGACCCTGGCCTGGCCGACCGTATGTCACTTGACATCGGAAGACGCGGTCCTTTCGGTCCTGGCCTTCCTCCTGGCCGCCGGCAAGGACTCCCGCCTCCAGCGCCGCCTGCTCCTCGAGGAGCCCCTGGCCCAGTCGGTCTGGTGCGGCCACGCCGCCGGGGAGGTGGCCGGCTCATTCCAGGCGGTCCTCACCGCACGCCCCGGCGTGGAGCTCCCCCGCCTGGAGGAGGCCTTTTGGGCAGAACTGGCCCAGGTGCAGGAACGGGGGGTGGCGGAGGAGGAGGTCCGGGCGGCGGTGGAGGCCCTCACCGTGGGGGTCCTCAAGCGCCTGCAGACCTTGGGTGGCTTCGGCAGCGTCAGCGACATGCTGAACTACTACGAGGTCTTCACCGGAGACCCGGCGGGGCTGGAGGCGGAGCTGGCCCGCTACGGTTCCGTCACCGCCGAAGGGGTGGCGGAGGCCGCCCGGCGGTTCTTTTCCCGGGAGCGCCACGCCGCCGTGGCCGTCTCTCCCCCCAGGCCCCCCAAGGGCTCCCTCGACCGCTCCCGACTCCCCGGAAAGGGGCGGGAGGGCCGCTTTGCCTTCCCCGAGGTTCGCCGGCACCGCCTTGGGAGCGGCCGGGAGGTCTGGATCCTGAGGGATCCCACCGTGCCCCTCGTCACCTTCGGCGCCGTGGTCCTGGCGGGGAGCGCCGCCGATCCCCCCGGGGAGCCGGGGCTGGCCTTCTTCACTGCGGGCCTTCTGGACGAGGCCGCCGCCGGCCAGGACGCCCTCGCCCTGGCGAGGCGGCAGAAGGCTCTGGCCACGAGCCTCTCCACCCGGGTGGACCCGGAGAAGACCGTCCTCTCCCTGACGGTCCAGGGGGCGCGGTTCCGGGAGGGCCTCGCCCTCCTCGCCGACGTCCTCCTCCGCCCCGAGTTCCGGGAGGAGGACGTGGAGCGGGTGCGCCAGGAGCAGCGGGCCTCCCTGCTGCGCCGCCTGGACGAGGCCCCCGAGGTGGGGGACCGGGCCCTCAAGGAGCGCCTCTTCGGCAAGGGCACCCCCTTCGGCCACCCCGTGGACGGCTTTCCCGGCATCCTCGAAACCCTCACCGGGAAGGCGGTCCAAGACTTCTACCGCCGCTGGCTGCGGGAAGCCCCGTCCCTCCTCGTCGCCGTGGGGGACGTGGAGGAGGGGCCGCTGCTGGAGACGGCGGAGGAGCTCTTCGGCCGGTGGAGCCTCGGCGCCCCGCCCCCCCTTCCCGATCCCGACGCCTTCCGGCCGGCGGGGGGACTGCTCCTCGTGGACAAGCCCGGCGCGCCCCAGGCCTACGTCACGGCGGGGGCGCCGGCCCTGGCCCGCACCGACGAACGGGACCCGGCCTTCCTGGTCTTCAACGCCGTCCTGGGGGGGCAGTTCACCAGCCGGATCAACCTGAACCTCCGGGAACGCCGGGGCCTCACCTACGGCGCCCACGCCTACCTGGAGCCCAAGCCGGGCATCCGGCCCTGGGTCTTCGCCGCCTCGGTGGAAGCGGACCGGACCGCCGAGGCCCTGGCCGAGGCGCTCCGGGAGATCGAGCGTGCCGTGGGGGAGGAGCCGCCGACGGAGGAGGAGTTCCAGAAGGCCCGGGAGAACCTCGTCCTCCGCTACCCGCAGAACTTCGAGACCCAGGCCCAGCTGGCCGCCGGCCTCTCGGCCCTCTGGGTCTACGGCCTTCCCCTCGATTACCACCCGCGCCTCCTGGGGGCCCTCAGGTCCCTGGACCTCGGGGCGGTCCGTCGGGCGGGCCGGGAGGTGCTGGACCCCCGGAGGCTCTCCTGGGTGGTGGTGGGGGACCGGCGGTCCCTGGAGGCCCCCCTTGGCGCCCTGGGGCTCGGGCTCACCGTGGAGGAGGGGCCCGCCTAGAGAGGGGCCGGGGGGTGGGGGGCCCCGGGCTCGGCTTCCAGGAGTCTTCCCAGGTCCTGGGGACGCTCCAGCCGCAGGAAGACGGGGAGGCCGTCGAGGGCGGCCCCGTCGCCGTACCCGTAGGCGGCGAAGGCGAAGGGGACCCCCGCCTTCTCCGCCATGGCGGCGTCCATCCAGGTGTCTCCCACGTAGAGGGCCCGGCGGGGCTCCACGGCGAGGCGGCGGAGGACCTCCCGCAGCATGGCGGGGTCGGGCTTGGGCGGAAAGCCCTCCTCCGATCCCAGGACGGCCCGGAAGTGGCCTTCCCAGCGGAAGGCGCGGAGGATCTTCTCCAGGAAGTCCCTCCGCTTCATGGTGCAGAGGCCCAGGGCGAAGCGGCGGGAGAGGCGGGCCAAGGCCTCCTCCGCGCCGGGGTAGGGGAGGGTATGGTCCAGGTGGTGGGCGGCGTAGTGCTCCCGGAAGCGGAGGGCCCCCTCGGCGGCCTGGGCCTCGTCGTCTCCGACGAAGGGGAGGAAGCAGGTCTCCAGCCTCAGGCCGATGACCCGGAGGAGGCGCTCCCGGGGGGGCATGGGAAGGCGGAGGGCCCGAAAGGCCGCCCCGAAGGCCGCCAGCACGTCCTCCTGGCTGTCGATGAGGGTGCCGTCCAGGTCGAAAACCAACGCATCCCACGGGACCCTTCGGCCACCGGTCCCTGGGGCTCCGCCGCCGCCGAGGGGGTTCATTCCAGCTCGAACTTCTTCAGGCGGTAGCGGAGGGTGTCCCGGGAGAGCCCCAGCAGCTTGGCGGCCCGGGTCTGGTTGCCGCCGGTGCGATGGAGGGCCTGCTCCAGGAGGCTCCGCTCCACGTCCTCGAGGACGACCCCTCCCGGAGGCAGGATGAAGGCCTGCTCCACCGGCTGGTGGGCCTCCTCGGCGTGGATCTCCCGGGGAAGGTCCGAGAGGTCGATCATCTCCTTGTTCTCGAGGATCATCACCCGTTCGATGAGGTTCTTCAGCTCCCGGATGTTGCCGGGCCACGGGTATTCCATGAGGGCCTGCATGGCGGCGTGGGTCACCCCCCGGGTGTTCTTCTTGAACTCCCGGTTGAAGTGGTCGATGAAGTACTTGACCAGGAGGGGGATGTCTTCGGGCCGTTCCCGGAGGGGCGGAAGGTAGATGGGGATCACCTTCAGGCGGTAGTAGAGGTCCTTGCGGTAGCGCCCCTCGGTCACCGCCTGTTCCAGGTTGGCGCCGGTGGAGGCGATGATCCGCACGTCCACGTGGATGTCCTGGGTCCCGCCCACCCGCTTGAAGCCCCGCTCCTCGAGGAACCGGAGGAGCTTGGACTGGAAGTTGGGTCCGATCTCCGCCACCTCGTCGAGGAAGACCGTTCCGCCGTCGGCCAGTTCCAGAAGGCCCTTCTTGGTGCTCTTGGCGTCGGGGAAGGCCCCCTTCTCGTACCCGAAGAGCTCCTGCTCCAGCACCGCCTCCGGCAGGGCGGAGCAGGTGAGGGTCATGAAGGGCTTCTTGGCCCGGTCGCTGGCGTAGTGGATGGTGTTGGCCAGAAGGTCCTTGCCGGTCCCGCTCTCCCCCTGGAGGAGGATGGTGGTGGCCGAGGAGGCGGCGATCTTCTTCACCAGCTCGAAGACCTCCACGATGCGCATGTTCCGGCCCACCAGGTTGCTCACGCCGAAGCGCTCCTCCTGGGCCTTCCGGTAGCGGCTCAGCTCCCGCCGCAGGGAGGTGTTCTCCAGGGCCTTCTGGATGGCCACCAGGAGCTCCTCCATTTCGAAGGGTTTGTTGAGGTAGTCGAAGGCGCCGAGCTTCATGGCCTCGATGGCGCTCTCCACGGTGGAGTAGGCGGTCATCATGATGACGGGAAGGTCCCGGGCCTTGGGCCCGATGGCCTTGAGGACCGCGAGGCCGTCCATGTCGGGAAGGCGGTAGTCCAGGAGGATGAGGTCCACCTCCCGCTCCTCCAGCGCCTTCAGGGCGTCTCCGCCCCGGTCCACCTCCGTCACCACGTAGCCCTCCTTGGAGAGCCGGTTGGCGAGGGACCAGCGGATGAGCTTCTCGTCTTCCACCAGGAGAATGGATTCTTTGGCCATCACGAACCCCCGGAATCGATGGGCAGGTAGACGGTGAAGGCCGCCCCTTCGCCGGGACGGCTGGCGACCTCGATGCGCCCGCCGTGGGCGCCGACGATGCGGTGCACGATGGAGAGCCCCAGCCCCGTGCCGATGTGCTTGGTGGTGAAGAAGGGCTGGAAGATCTTCCGCTGGACCTCGGGGGGGATGCCCGCCCCCGTGTCCCGAACGGTGAGGGCCACTTCCCCTTCGCAGAGGAAGGCGGAGACGTGGACCTGCCCTCCGGGGGGCGTGGCCTGGATGCCGTTCTGGATGAGGTTCACCAGCACCTGCTGGAGGCGCTGGGGGTCGGCGTGGACCGGAGGGAGGTCGGGGGAGATCTCCGCGGAGAGGCGAACCTTTCCCTCCCGGGCCTGGTCTTGGACGAAGGGAAGGGTGGACTCCACCACCAGGTGGAGGGGGATCGCCTCCAGCTGGAGGCAAAGGGGTCGGGCGTAGGCCAGGAGGTCCTTCACCAGCCCGTCCAGCCGCCGGATCTGGGCGAGGCCCTCGTGGAACATGGCGAAGCGGGGGTCGTCGAGCTGGTGCTGGCTCCGCATGACCTCCATGGCCCCCCGGAGGCCGGCGATGGGGTTCTTGATCTCGTGGGCGACGCTGGCCGCTAGCTGGCCCAGTTCGGCCAGGTGCTCGGCCTGGGCCAGTTCGGCCTGGAGGCGCTTGAGCTCCGTGACGTCCTTCAGAACCAGGGAGGCGCCCTTGGTCTTTCCCGAGGGGCTGCGGATCTCCGTCCGCGTCACCAGGATGTCCAGGTGGCTGTCGCACCCGCGGGGCAGGATGGCTTCGAAGTGGCGGATCCCGGGAAGGCTCCCGGAGGAGGGCATCTCCCGGATCCGCTCGGGCGGGAGGAACTCGTCCAGCGGACGGCCGAGGGCGAAGGGGGCCTCCACCCCGAAGAGGGCTTCGGCGCCCCGGTTCCAGGAGGCGATGCGGTTCTCGGCGTCCAGGGTTACGAGCCCGTCCATGGAGGCCTGGAGGATGGAGAGGAGGTACTGGTCCTTGCTGGCCACCTCTTCCTTGAGGGCCTCTTCCACCCGGACGTCCTGGCAGAAGCTCATGGTCCCGAGGAGGGTGCCGGCCTCGTCCCTCAGGAGGGAGAAGGTGACCTTCAGGGGGACGTACTCCCCGCTCTTGGCCCGGAAGGCGGTGTGGTAGTCGGTGATGACCTCCTCGCAGAGGAGGCGTTTCATCACCGACCGGGCCTCCTCCAGCCCCTTCTCGTAGTAGTCGGCCACGCGCTCCCCGAGCATCTCCTCCTCGGTGAAGCCGAAGATCCTCTCGGCGGCACGGTTGAAGAGGGTGATGCGGCCGTGGAGGTCGGTGGAGATGATGGCGCTCACCGAGGAGTTGAGGATGTTCCGGACGAGCTCCTGGGTGCGGGCGAGGGAGCGGACCGCCTCCTGCTGGGCGGTGATGTCCAGGTAGATCTCGATGACGTGGGGCCCCGGCAGGTTCCCCCCCTGGATGGGGCGGGTGATCTTCAGGAAGTCCTTGGGGTTCTTCTCGGTGCCGAGGCGGAGGATCTGGCGCATGGGGGAGGCGCCCCCCAGGGCCGTCACGGCGGCGCAACGGCCGCACTCGTCCCCCGTATGGGCCAGGGCGTCCCGGCAGGCCATCCCCACCGCCAGCTCCGGCCGGACCTTGAGGAGGTCCCGGGGCACGTTCTGGTTCAGCCAGACGATCTTCTGTTCCCGGTCCATGAGGACGATGCCCACGTCCAGCCCCGTGAGGATCTGGTTGAGGAGGCCCCACTGCTCGTGGCTCCGGACGGCGTCGGCCTCGGTGGCCTCGATGCGGGCCTGGGCCTCGGCGGCGGCCTCCTCCGTGGCCGACTGGTAGCACTCCAGGAGGATGTAGGAGTTCTCCCGGAAGGTCTCCAGAAAGAGCTCCCGGAGGTCGTTCTTGGCCTGGAGGTCCGATTCGGCCAGGAGCCGGAGGAGGATCCGCTTGCCCACGTCCACGGCGCGGGCCACGTCCGCCAGGCGGACCTTCTCCTGGATGCGCTTGCGGCTGAGGTCCTGGTAGAAGGCGTAGAGGCGGCTCTGGAGCCCCAGGTTCCAGTAGTACCGCAGGGCCTCGAAGTGCCGCTCCACGGGAAGACGGACCTCCGCGGGGTCCATGGTGGCGTAGGCGGGGATCTCCCGCCGGATGGCCTCCACCCATTCGTCCAGGAGGGGGCCGGCCACGGCGTCGAGCCACCGCATGAACTCCTGGTGCCGGGCCGCGGGGCGGCTTCCCGTCAGCGCCCTGGCCACGAGGGCCTCCTCTTTTCGAAGAAGGCGTCCAGCCCTTCCCGCATGTCGGGGCCCGTGCGGGCAAAGACGTTGAGCACCCTGGCCAGATGGAGGGCCCGGTCCATGGGGAGCCCGGAGGTGTGCCAGAGGAGCTCCTTGGTGAGGGCCAGGGAGGAGGGAGCCCCCTCCGCCAGGGTGGCGGCCAGCCGCACCGCCTCGGGGAGGAGTTCCTCCTCCGGGACGACGCGGTGGACGAGCCCCGATGCGCAGGCCTCCTCGGCGGTGAGGGCCCGGCCGGAGAGGAGCAGCTCCCGCGCCGTCCGCTCCCCCACCTGGCGGGCGAGAAAGACGAGGACCATGGCCGCCACGAAGCCCACGCGCACCTCCGGGTAGCCGAAGCGGGCGCGGGGGCCGGCGAGGATCACGTCGCAGGTGGTGGCGAGGCCGCACCCCCCCGCCAGGGCGGGGCCGGAGACGGCGCCGACCAGCGGGCGGGGGAAGGTGGCCGCCGCCCGGTAGAGGGCCAGGAGCCGCCGGGAGTCGGCGTCGTTCTCCGGGGGAGAGGCATCCCGCAGGGCCCGGAGGGTGGCGAGGTCGGCGCCGGCGGAAAAGGCCGGGCCGGCACTGGTGAGGACGGCGGCCCCCACGGAGGGGTCCTCGGCGAGGCGCGCCAGGGCCTCCCCCAAGGCCTCCACCATCTCGGGCCCCAGGGCGTTTCGGACCTCCGGCCGGTTCAGCGTCACCACCGCCACCGGCCCCTGGCGGGAAAGGAGCACCGCGTCGGCCATGGGTTCTCCGTTCCTCCCGTCCCCCCGCTGGGTCACGTCTGCAAGACCCCGACGCCGAGGGGCGGCACTTCGGGGTTGTGGGCGGCCACGTCCAGGGCGCGGATCAGGTACGCCCGCGTCTCCACAGGGTCGATGATGGCGTCCAGCCAGAGGCGGGCCGCGCCGTAGACCGGCTCCGTGGCGGCGGCGTAGCGCTCCCGGATCTCCTGGAGGGCCCGCTCCCGCTCCTCGGCGGTGATGGCCTTCCCCGCCTTGCGGAGCTGGTTCAGGCGGATGTCCAGGAGGGTGTTGGCCGCCTGGTCGCCGCCCATGACGGCGTACCGGGCCGTGGGCCAGGCGAAGAGGAACCGCGGGCCGTAGGCCTTGCCGCACATGGCGTAGTGGCCGGCCCCGAAGGAGCCGCCCAGGATGACGGAGATCTTTGGAACGCCGACGTTGGAGACGGCGTTCACCATCTTGGCTCCGGCGCGGATGATGCCGGCGTGCTCCGAGTCCCGGCCCACCATGAAGCCGTTCACGTCGTGGAGGAAGAGAAGGGGAACCCGCTGCTGGTGGCAGTCGAGGATGAACCTCGCGGCCTTGTTGGCGCTCTCCACGTAGATCACCCCTCCGATCTCCACCGGTTTTCCCTTGGGACGGATGTGGACCTTCTGGTTGGCCACGATGCCCACCGACCACCCGCCGATCCGGGCGTAGCCGCAGACGAGGGTCCGGCCGTACTCCTCCCGGTACTCGGTGAAGTCGCTCCCGTCCACGATCCTCCCGATGACCTCCTTGACGTCGTACTGCCCCAGGGGGTTGTCGGGAAAGATCCCGTAGAGGTCCTCGGGGTCGTACAGGGGGGCGCGGGGTTCCTGCCGGGAAAAGGGCGGCGGGTCGGGGCGCCCCAGGTGGGCGGCGATCTCCCGGATCCGCTGGATGCAGGAGGCGTCGTCCTTCTCGTGGAAATCCACCGTCCCCGACACGGAGGCGTGCATCCCCGCCCCCCCCAGGTCCTCGGAGGAGACCTGCTGGCCGATGGCCGCCTTCACCAGGGCGGGGCCCGCCAGGTAGAGGCCCGAACCGTCGGTCATGAGGAGGGTGTCGCACATGACCGGCAGGTAGGCGCCGCCGGCCACGCACGAGCCCATGATGGCGGCGATCTGGGGGACTCCCAGGGCCGTCAGCCGCGCGTTGAGGTAGAAGACGCGCCCGAAGTCGTCCTGGTCGGGGAAGACCTCGTCCTGGAGGGGAAGGAAGACCCCCGCCGAATCCACGAGGTACAGGACCGGCAGGCGGTTCTCTAGGGCGATGGTCTGGGCCCGGATGACCTTCTTGGCGGTCATGGGGAAGAAGGCGCCGGCCTTCACCGTGGCGTCGTTGGCGATGATCATGAAGAGGCGCCCCGAGATGGAGCCGGTCCCCGTGATGACCCCCGCCCCCGGGGCTCCCCCCCACTCCTCGTAAAGGCCGTGGGCGGCGAAGAGGTGGAGCTCGTGGAAGGGCACCCCCGGGTCCAGGAGGGCGGCGATGCGCTCCCGGGCCGTGAGCCGGCCCTTCTCGTGCTGCTTCTTCACCGCCTCCTCTCCGCCTCCCTGCCGCAGAGTCTCCTCCAGCCCCCGCACCTTGAGGACCAGGCTCTTGAGGCTGTCCCGGTTGCGCTTGAACTCCAAGCTCTTGCGGACCTTCTCGTCCACCGCCGTTCCCAACGTCGCCATCGCCGCTTCTCCAGCGAGGCATGATAACAGAGTGAAATCACCCAGAAAAGGCGGCCCGATCCGCCGCCGGCGGGGGGAGGGCGTTGAGGAACCGCCCCGGGCCGGAGGCCGCGGTGCCCCTTCGGCGCGGGCGCAGAAAAGCAAAAGGGAGGCGGAGCGGGGCTCCGCCTCCCGGCAGGACGGTGTCTCAGCCCTTGAGGGCTTCCTTGAAGCTCTTGGCGGGCTTGAAGGCGGGGTAGGTCCGGCGGGGGACCTTGACCTTGCCGCCGGTCTTGGGGTTGCGGGCCTGGCGGGCCTTCCGTTCGCGGATGTGGAAGGTGCCGAAGCCCGAGACGATGACCTTCCCTCCTCCCTTGAGGACCTCGCTGATGATTCCCTTTCCGGGGCGGGCGTCGGTCAACGCTTCGAGAACGGCCCGGACATCCTTCTGGGGCAGGCCGGTCCTCTCCGCGAGCCGCTTGATCAATTCGGTCTTGGTCATCCTCGTGCCTCCCTGGTTTGCGAGGAACTATACGTCGGGGTTTTTCCCGAAGTCAAGGGAGAGAGGGGGGCTCTTCACGGCAGGAAATCCTGGGCTTCCTGCCCGTCGACGGCCCCTTCCTTGGCCTTCTGCAGAACCCTGTGGCTGAGGGGAACGCCTCCCTGTTCCAAGACGGCGCGGTGCAGGTCGGAGAGGCCCCGTTCGTCGGTGAGCCGGGCCAGGGCCGGGGGCCCCATGGGGAGCCACTCCAGGACCTCCTCGGTGGGAAGGGTCTCCCACCCGAGGCACTCCTCGCAGCCCTGCCGCGTCTCCAGGGGGTAGGTGCGCCCGGAGCGGCCGGCCACCTCGATGGGGAGGCGGCAGCGGGGGCAGAGGGCCGGCAGGGAGACCACCGTGAGGATGCCCTTGAGGACGCCGGCCTTGAGGGGGGAGCGGAACTGGTTCCGGAGGAGCCACCGCAAGGCCGCAGCGGCGTCGGGCTGGTGGAGGACCGCCAGCACCCGGGTGTGGGCCGCCGCCAAGAGGATCATCTCCATGGTGGCCCGGTCCTTCACGGGGAAGCAGGCGAAGAGCCCCGGCTCCTGGCGGAGGGCCACGGTGACGAGCTCCGGCCAGGTGGCTCCCTCCTGGCGGGAGACCTCCATCTGGGCCACGCCCTCGAGGCCCAAGAGGGCGTACTCCTCCAGGGAGACGACGGGGGTGCACCGGTCCTTGAGGGTGGCGAGGAGGGCGTAGTACAGGTGGCTCATGCCGGGCCCGGCGGCGCCGCAGAGGAGGACGAGGCCGCTGGGCTCCTCGAAGGCGGCCATGAGCGAACGGTTCTCCGTGGACTCCAACTGGGCGCCGGCCCGCTCCCAATCCCGGGGGAAGAGCCGCTCGTCGTAGAGGGTGAGGGTGAACCGGGTCCCCTGGAGGGTCGTCATCCCCTTGGCGGCCAGGGTGAGGAACCGGCCCTCCACCTGGAGGCGGACCCGGCCCTCCAGCCGGGAGGTCCCCAGCCCGCCGCGGATCCCGGCGAGTTCGCGGATGAGGGCCTCCATCTCCTCCCGCTTCCGGGGGTCGAGGGAAAAGCGGTCCTCCGTCCGGCCCCGCCTCCCCAGCGCCACCTTGATGCCCGTCTCCCCCGGCTTGATGACCACCGTTCGGCAGCCGGTGCGGATGGCCTCCGCGAGGATGGTGCGCAACCAGTCGGTGGCGGAGGAATCCCGCTTCAGCGTGGACCAGTGGAGGGGCCGGATGTGGTTCCGCGGGTCGGAGAGGACGAAGAGGTGGTCCCCCGACGGGTTCCGGACCACGCCCGGATCCTTGGCCAGGCCGTAGAAGTGTTCGAGGGCGCGGACCACCGTCTCCCGGGGGCATACCAGCGGGTCGATGGTGAGGGCCGTCAGCTCCTCCAGCGCCGGGATGAGGCTGGGGTTGTCCAGGTCGGCGATGGCCACGGTGAGGACCTTGCCCTTCCGCTCCACGGGCACCACCTGGTAGAACTGGGCGATGTTGGCGGGGATCAGGTCGGTGACGGAGGGGTCGGTGATCCACTGGACCAGGTCGTAGGGGATGAGGCCCATGGATTCGCGGAGGAACTGGCTGAGCCGCTGGACGTCCACGTAGCCCAGCCGGATGAGGTGGTACCCCAGCCGCCCCCCCTGCTTCCGCTGGTCCTCCAGCGCCCGGGTGAGTTGCTCGGGGGTGACCAGCCCCTCCCTCAGGAGCAGCTCCCCGATGACCGGGCGGTCCCCCGTATCCCCCGTTCCCACGCCTTCCTCCTGCGCCGTCACTCGCGGAACTTGACCTTGGTCCATTTGTCCGGGTGGGAGGTCCAGGGCCGCTCGGGGCCCCCGTCCAGGCGCACGACCCCTTCCCCCCGGAAGTGGGCCTTGCCCCTTCCCACCACCGTCAGGCGGAGGTTCCAGCCCCGCATCTCCAGGTGGGCCCCCGGCCCGGTGCAGTCCACCGAGCCCTCGAAGTGGCGGTATTCGGCGCCGTCCATGAGGTCGAACTTCTCCCCCCAGGTGCCCCGGATGTCCACCTGGAGGTTGGAGGCGTTCTTGATAAGGAGCGTTCCCTTGCCTTCCACGTGGACCTTTCCCTGTCCCCAGAACTTCATCCACCCGTGGTCCCCCCGGGCCTCCAGCCGGTGGGGGGCGCCCGCCGCCAGGGGTAGGAGGCCCAGGAAGAGGGAAAGGCCGAGGGCCAGCAGGCGCCGCTTCATGGCCGTCCTGCCAGGGCGAGGAGAACCTTCTTGATGCAGAGGTCCTGGACCACCAGCAGGCCCGACGCCTCGGCGCGGGCCGCCGCCTCGTCGTTCCGGATCCCCTCCTGGAGCCAGAGGGCCCGGGCCCCGGTGGCCACGGCCTCCTCCGCCACGGGGGGGGACCGCCTCGGGCCTGCGGAAGACGTCCACGATGTCCACGGGCTTCCCATAGTCCCGAAGGCTGGGGTAACACCGCTCCCCCAGAACCTCCTGGAGGAGGGGGTTTATGGGAACGATCCGGTAGCCCCACCGCTGCAGGTGGGCGGCCACGTCGTAACTGGGGCGGTCCTCCTTGTCGGAGATGCCCACCACCGCGATCTCCTTCGCCTCCCTCAGGAGGGAAACGATCCGCTCGTCCATGCGCGCCTCCCGTTGCGGCCATTATAGACGACGGCCAGGGAGGGGCAAGGCCCGGTCCTGCCGCCGGGCCGTCTCCCTGCGCTCCGGGCGAAAGCCCCAAAGCTTTCCAGGGAATCCTCTTGGATTGGGGCGGGGGGAGAGGAGCCCCCGCGGGAAGAGGGCGGAGGGGCGCCCTTCGCCCCCCTTCCTTTCATGGCGCCGCCTGCGGCAGGGGAAGGCGGACGGTGAAGGTGGTTCCCGCGCCCACGGTGCTCTCCACCGACACCTCTCCCCCCATCCGCTGGACGGCGTGCTTGACGATGGCCAGCCCCAGGCCCGTCCCACCCTTCTCCCGGGAGCGGTGGGCGTCCACCCGGTAGAAGCGCTCGAAGATCCTGGGGAGGTGGCGGGCGGGGATGCCCTCGCCGGTGTCGGAGACGGTGATCTCTGCGAAGGCCCCGCCGTCCCTGGCGCGAAGGAGGACCTCGCCCCCCGGCCGGTTGTACCGCACGGCGTTGTCCAGGAGGTTCTTGAGGACCGATTCCAGAAGGAGGGGGTCGGCGTGGAGGGTGAGGCCCCGGGGGACCTCCACCTGGAGCCGGACCTTGGCCTCCTCGGCCGGCCCTTCCAGGGCGGAGGCGAGATCCTCCGCCATGGCCCCGAGGTCCACCACCTCCCGAAGGGGCGGCGGGCCCTCCTCTTCGAGGCGGGAGAGGGTGAGGAGGTCCTCCAGGAGGCGCTGCATCCGGGTGGCCTGGGCCTTCAGGCGGCCGAGGAAGTGGCGGCGCCGCTCCTCGGGGAGGGCCGGGTCGTCGAGGACCTCGGCGAGGGAGAGGAGGGCCGTGAGGGGGGTCCGGAGCTCGTGGGAAACGTTGGCCACCAGGTCGGCCTTCACCCGCTCGAGGGTCCGCTCGGGGGTGAGGTCCCGGAGGTGGACCACCGCCTCCCCCCGCTCCAGAGGGGTGATGCGGGCCTCGAAGGTCCGCTCCGAACCGCCCTCCCGTTCGCAGAGTTCGAAGGTGAGGACCGACCGCTGGTCGAGGGCCTCCTGCACCCGGGCGGGAAGGCCGGGGAGTCCGAGGCCGCCGAGGCCCGCCTCCGGCCGGAAGGGGGGAAAGAGGCGGCGGCAGGCGGGATTGGCCTTGAGGACGGTTCCGTCGGCGCCGAGAAGGAGGATGGCCCGGTCGCTGGCGTCCAGGACCGCCTCCAGCCGCTGCCCCCGCTCCTCGGCCTCCCGCAGGGTCCGGACGAAGGAGTGGGCCATGCGGTTGAAGGCCTCCCCCGCCGGCCGGTCGTCTCCCGCCGTCACGTCGTCCAAGCGGGCGGCGAAGTCCCCCATGGAGAGGCGCCGGGCGGCGGCCTCCACCTCCCTCAAGGGGCTTCGGGCCCAGCGGGCCGCCAGGGCGGCGGCCAGGAGGAGGACCAGGAGCCGGAAGAGGGCGAGGGGGGGACCCGAAAGGCCGGCTCCCCAGAGGGCCAGCGCCCCCGCCAGGAGGGCGAGGAAGAAGAAGCGAGGCAGAAACCTCATTCCTCGGCCTTCAGCCGGTAGCCGACGCCCCGCACGGTCTCCACCCACCGGGAAGCCTCCCCCATCTTTTCCCGGAGGCGGGCGATGTGGACGTCCACGGCGCGGTCCTCCACCGCCTTGTCGCCGGGCCAGAGGGTGGAGAGGATCTGCCCCCGGGTGTAGACCCGGTCGGGGTGGCGGCAGAGGAGCTCCAGGATCTTGAACTCCGTGGGGGTGAGGTCGAAGGTCCGGTCCCCCGACCCGGCCCGGTAGGTGAGGGGGTCCAACCAGAGGCGGCCCACCCTCCGGATCCCTTGGGGGGCCTCGCCGGCCCGCATCCTCCGGAGCAGGGCCTGGATGCGGGCCAGGAGTTCCCGGGTGCGGAAGGGCTTCACCACGTAGTCGTCGGCCCCGGCGTTGAGGCCCGTCACGGCGTCCATCTCCGTTCCCCGGGCGGTGAGCATGACCAGGGCCGTTCGGGCGAAGCGGTTGTCTCCCCGGAGGATGCGGCAGAGGTCCAGCCCCGAGAGGCCCGGCAACATCCAGTCGATGATGCAGAGGTCCGGTACCTCCTCCCGGAAGGCCAGGAGGGCCTCGGCCCCGTCGGCGAAGACCGAGACCTGGTATCCCTCCCGTTCCAGGGTATAGTGGAGCGTCTCCCGGATGTCCCCGTCGTCCTCCACCACCGCCACCCGAAAGGCCATGGCCGCCTCCTTTGATCGGTCCTCTGAAGGCTTCATTATCCGCGGAAGTCGGCGCAAGTGGAAGCGGCCCTTGCGTTTACGGGTTGGACCGGTGTACAATCCCCTCTTGTCGACGGAGGAGACGGCCCATGAACATCGAACAGAAGGTGATCAGCATCATCGCCGACCAGCTGAGCGTGGAAGAGTCGGAAGTGAAGCCCGAGGCCCACTTCATCAACGACCTCGGGGCCGATTCGCTGGATACCGTCGAATTGATCATGGCCTTCGAAGAGGAATTCGGCATCGAGATCTCCGACGAGGACGCCGAGAAGATCCAGACCGTCCAGGCCGCCATCGACTACATCAAGGCCCACACCGAGAAAAAGTAAGTGGGGATCCCCGTGAAGCGCCGCGTCGTGGTGACCGGCATGGGGGTGGTCTCCCCCCTGGCCCTCACCGCCGAGGAGACCTGGAGCCGCATCCTCCGGGGGGAGAGCGGTGCCGGCCCCATCACCCACTTCGACACCGAAGGCTGGCCGGTCCGTATCGCCTGCGAGGTCAAGGGTTTCGACCCCCTGCAGTACATGGACAAGAGGGAGGCTCGGCGGACGGACCGCTTCATCCAGCTTGCGCTGGCGGCGGCCCGGGAGGCGGTGGCCATGAGCGGCCTCCGCATCACCCCCGAGAACGCCGAACGGGTCGGGGTCTCGGTGGGGAGCGGCATCGGCGGCATCGCCACCATCGAAGAACAGCACAAGATCCTGTTGGAGCGGGGCCACTCCCGCATCAGCCCCTTCTTCATCCCCGGCATCATCATCAACATGCTCAGCGGCCAGATCTCCATCGAGTACGGGGCCAAGGGCCCCAACATCTCCACGGTGACCGCCTGCTCCACCTCCTCCCACGCCCTGGGGGAGGCCATGCGGTACGTCCAGTCGGGAGAGGCCGACGTCATGATCGCCGGCGGATCGGAGGCGGCGGTGACCGCCCTCTCGGTGGCGGGCTTTGCCTCCATGCGGGCCCTCTCCACCCGGAACGACGAGCCCCAAAAGGCCTCCCGCCCCTTCGACGCCCGGAGGGACGGCTTCGTCATGGGGGAGGGCGGCGCCATCCTCATCCTGGAAGACCTGGACCACGCCCGCCGGCGGGGGGCCCCGATCCTCTGCGAACTGAGCGGCTACGGCCTCAGCGGCGACGCGTACCACATCAGCGCCCCCTCGGAGGACGGGGACGGTCCCGCCCGGGTCATGGCCAACGCCCTGAAGGACGCCGGCCTGGCCCCGGAGCAGATCGACTACATCAACGCCCACGGGACCTCCACCCCCCTGGGAGACCGCGTGGAGGTCCTGGCCATCCGGAGGGTCTTCGGGGACCACGCCGGCCGCCTGGCCGTTTCCAGCACCAAGAGCATGACGGGGCACCTGCTGGGGGCCGCCGGGGCCCTGGAGTCGGCCCTGACCATCCTGGCCATCCGGGACCAGGTGGCGCCCCCCACCATCAACCAGGAAGAGCCCGACCCCGAGTGCGCCCTGGACACGGTGCCCAACGCCGCCCGGCCCATGGCCATTCGCCACGCCCTCTCCAACTCCTTCGGCTTCGGCGGCACCAACGCCAGCCTGGTCTTCAGCCGCTTCGAGGAGTGAGGCGGGGCCTTAGGCTTCGGGGACTCTCGATAAGGGGGCTGTCACTTGAAACGGAGGAAGGGAAGGTATATCTTGTTTCTTGCGTGGGAGTGCAAGCGAGTAATCACTAACCATTCTCCAGCCCGCTCCTGAGGAGGTGCCGATGAACCTACTGGTCCTGGTGAAACACGTTCCCGACACGGAGACCCGGGTCAAGGTGAAGCCCGACGGCCTCGGCCTGGACCTCGCCGACGCGAACTGGGTCATGAACCCCTACGACGAGTTCGCGGTGGAGGAGGCGCTCCAGCTCAAGGAGAAGCTCGGCGGTGAGGTGACGGTGGTCACCGTCGGCGGGAAGGATTCGGAAAAGACGCTGCGGACGGCCCTGGCCATGGGCGCCGACAAGGCGGTCCTCTGCGACGACCCCGCCTTCGAGGGGGGAGACGCCATGACCACCGCCCGGGTCCTCGCCGCCGCCGCCCGGAAGGTCCCCTTCGACCTGATCCTCTGCGGCAAGCACGGCGTGGGCGACGACAACCAGCAGGTGGGTTCCCTGGTGGCCGAACTGCTGGGGATCCCGGCGGTCACGGTGGTCACGGGCCTGGAGGTGAACGGCGCCGACCTCACCCTCAAGCGGGAGATCGAGGGCGGAACCGAGGTGGTGGCCGTGAAGACCCCCGCCGTGGTGACCTGCCAGAAGGGCCTCAACGAGCCGCGGTACCCCTCCCTGAAGGGGATCATGGCCGCCAAGAAGAAGGAGGTGGCCACCTGGAAGGCCGCCGACCTCTCCCTCGACCCCGCCACCGTGGGGGCCGCCGGGGCCGCCTTTGAACTCCGGAAGCTGGAGCTTCCTCCGCCCCGTCCCGCCGGGAAGGTCCTCTCGGGGGAACTGCCGGACCAGGTGAAGGAGCTGGTGAGGCTCCTCCGGGAAGAAGCCAAGGTCCTCTGACGAGGGGAGGTGAGCCATGAAGGTACTGGTTTTTGTGGAGCAGCGCGGCGGCAAGGTCAAGAAGGCCTCCCTGGAAGCCCTCTCCGTCGGCCGGCAGATCGCCGACGGCACCTCGGGTTCTCTGGCGGCGGTCCTGCTGGGCCAGGGGATCGGCGCCCTGGCCTCCGAGCCGGCCCGGTACGGCGCCGACACGGTGTACGTGGGGGACGACGCCCTCTTCGCCGCCTACAGCGCCGACGTCTTCGGCCTGGCCACGGGGAAGGCGGCCCAGGCCTTCGGGGCCGACGCCCTCCTCTTCGCGGGCACGGCCATGGGGAAGGACCTGGCCCCGCGGGTGACGGCCCGGCTGGGCATCGGCCTCCTCTCGGACGTGACGGCCTTCACCCTCGACGGGGGAGCGCCGGTCTTCACCCGGCCCATCTACGCCGGCAAGGCCTTCGCCACCCTGACCCCCAAGGCGGGCAAACCCTTCGGCGTTACCCTCCGCCCCAACGTCTTCCCGGTCCAGGAGAAGGCGGGGGCCGGCCAGGTGGTCCCCCTGGACCACGGCGCCGCCCCTTCGGACGTCAAGGCCGTCGTCAAGGAGATCCTCACCGCCGAGGGCGGCCTGCTGGACGTGGCGGAGGCGAACATCATCGTCTCCGGCGGCCGGGGCATGAAGGGTCCGGAGAACTTCAAGATCCTGGAGGAGCTGGCCCAAGTGCTGGGCGGGGCCGTGGGCGCCTCCCGCGCGGCGGTGGACTCCGGATGGATCGACCACTCCCACCAGGTGGGCCAGACGGGAAAGGTGGTCAGCCCCACCCTCTACATCGCCTGCGGCATCTCCGGCGCCATCCAGCACCTGGCGGGGATGTCCTCCTCCAAGGTGATCGTCGCCATCAACAAGGACCCCGAGGCCCCCATCTTCAAGGTGGCGAGCTACGGCATCGTCGGCGACCTCTTCGAGGTGGTGCCCCTGCTCACCCAGGCCGTGAAGGAACTCAAGGCCAAGGGTTGAGAGACCCCAAAGGGGAAGACGGGGGGAGCCGCCACCGGGCGGCTCCCTTCGTTTCGGCGGGTGGAAGGTCCCTCACGGCCTCCGGGCCGCGAGGTGGAGGGCGGCGCCGAGGGCCACGCGGGCCGAGGCTTCCATGGTCCGCGGCGTGATGAAGAAGGGGGTGTCCTCGGGGGTGTGGTAGCCCACGTGGCGGCCGCCGGTGCCGAAGAGGGAGACGGCGGGGATGCCGGCCTTCTGGAAGGGGCCGTGGTCCGCCCGGGCCTCCCCCTGGGAGAGCCCCGCCTTGAGGACGAAGCCGGGCTCCCAGTGGTCCCGCGCCGCCGTGAGGGCCTCCAGGATCTCGGGGTAGTTCTTTCCCCCCGCCACGTAGAGGCCGTTCCCGGCGCCCACCATGTCGAGGTTGAGAACGGCCACCGGCCGCCCCAGGCTGGGCGGGAAATGCCCGGCCAGGTGACGGGAGCCGAGAAGACCCATCTCCTCGCCCCCGAACCAGGCGAAGACCAGGGTTCGGGCGGGGGCGGACTTCAAAAGGCCCGCGGCCCTGGCCATCTCCAGGAGCGCCGCCGATCCCGAGGCGTTGTCGTCGGCGCCGGGCAGGAGGGCGGGCCAGTCGCCGCAGTGGTCGAGGTGGGCCGAGAGGACGACGCACTCCCCCCGGAGGGCCGGATCCCTGCCGGGGAGGACGGCAAGGACGTTGAAGCCCTCCAGGCTCTGGGGAGGATCGGCGGCCACCTCGAAGCGTACGGACCGTCCCGTGGGAAAGGAGACCGTCCCCCCCGCCTCCAGGGCCTTCCGGAGGTTCTCCACCGTGAGCCCCCGGCCGCGGAGGATCTCGTCGCCCAGGGCCGCGGAGATCTCGCCGGTGAGGGTGCCCTCCAGGGCTTCCCCGTTGGGGCTGGCCACCGCCTGGTCGCAGAGGAGGCAGGCGGCGGCGCCGTGGGCCTGCGCGTTGCGGTATCGGGCGTGGGAGTCGTTGTGGGAGGACCAGTCGCGGCCGTCCTGGGGCTGCCCCCGGAGCACCATCACGACCTTGCCCTTGACGTCGAGTCCGGCGTAGTCGTCCCGCCCCAGCTCGGGGGCGGTGATGCCGAAACCGGCGAAGACCACCTCCCCCCGGGCCTCCCCGCCGCTGGAGGTGAGGATGGGCATGAAGTCCTGCCACATCTCCAGCTTCCGCCCCTTCCCGCCCCCCTCGGAGGGCAGGAGTTCCAGGGAGGCGGCGCGCACCCGGCCGAGGGTGACGGGGAAGGGCTGGAGGAAGCGGGGGAACTCCGGCGGCGGCCGGAGCCCGGCCTTCCGCGCCTCTTCCGCGATCCAGCGGGCGGCTTTGCCGTACCCCTCCGTACCGGTGAGGCGGCCTCCGAATTCGGGGGCGGCCAGGCGCGCCACGGTGGTGTAGGCGCCCTCGGCGCGGATGGCCCCGAGGACACGCTCGGCCGCCGGGGCCTCCCCGGCCCCGAGGGGCAGCGCCGCCAAGGTGAGGACGATGAGCACGCTTCCCGCGATTCTTCGCATCGCCGATCCTTGCGTTCTTCCCCCCCGGGGAGGCGGAGGAGGAGGGGAACCAGGAGGGAGAGGGGCGGGCATGGGGTGTCGGACTGCGCCCCCCGCCCCCCTCCCGCCTCTCAGGTGATCTCCGACCCCGGCTCCACCTCCTCGGTGAAGGCCAGCAGGACCGGATCGGCGCCGCGGTGGCCCGCCAGGATCATCCCGTTGGACTCCACCCCCATGAGGCGCGCCGGCTGGAGGTTGGTGACGAAGGGGCAAGTGCGGCCCACCAGATCTTCGGGGGCGTACCGCTTTCCGATGCCGGCCACGATCTGGCGCCGCTCGTCCCCGAAGTCCACGACCATCCGGACCAGCTTGCTGCTCTTGGGAACCCGTTCGGCCTCGAGGATCTTGCCGGCCTTGAGCTTCACGCGGCGGAAGTCGTCGATGGAGAGAGGCTCCGGTTCAAGAGTCCCGTGCGGCGCGGCCTCCGGGGAGGGGGGCGGCGGCGGGACGGGGCAGGGGGTGGCTTTCTTCTCCTCTTCCATCTTTCCTTCATCTCCCTTACGCGCTCCGGCTCCTTCGTTGCCGAGGCGTTCGAAGTACTGGGCCTTGTCCACCCGGGGGAAGAGCCCCGCCAGCTTGGCGGCCTTTCGTTTCTGCCGGTCCTCCCACCGAGCCCCGGCCAGGGTGGCGGGCCCGAAGCCCAGGGCCTCCTGGATGGCCCGGGCCGCCCGGGGCATGGCTGGCTCCAGGGCCAGGGCCGCCATGCGGAGGGACCGCGCCGCCTCGGAGAGGGTGTCCAGGGCCTCGGGGCTCCCCGCCTTCTTCCAGGGCTCCCGCTCCACGAGAAACTTGTTCAGGTCGGAAAAGAGGGCCCAGAGGGCCGCGAGGGCGTCCCGGGGGGAGAACTCCGCCACCGCCCGGTGGTAGGCCTCCAGCGCCTGCCCGGTGCGGGCCTTGAGGCTCCCGTCGCCGGGGCCCACCTCGCCGGCGGCCTGCCGCTCCAGAAGGTTGGTCAGGCGGGAGGCCAGGTTCCCCAGGTCGTTGGCCAGGTCGGCGTTGAGCCGGTCGAGGAAGGCCTCGTCGGAGAAGGAACCGTCGGTGCCGATGGGCTTGTCCCTCAGCAGGAAGTAGCGGACCGCGTCGGCGCCGAACTCGGCGAGGTACGGCCGGGGGTCCACCACGTTACCCAGGGACTTGCTCATCTTGTTCTGGTCCTTCATCCACCACCCGTGGCCGAAGACGTGCCGGGGCAGGGGCAGGCCGGCGCTCATGAGGAAGGCCGGCCAGTATACGGCGTGGAAGCGGAGGATGTCCTTTCCGATGAGGTGGAGGTCCGCGGGCCAGAAGCGGTCGTAGAGGGGCCGCTGGGGGGCTCCGAAGCCCAAGGCCGTCATGTAGTTGGAGAGTGCGTCCAGCCAGACGTACAGCACGTGCTTGCCGTCTCCGGGGAAGGGGATGCCCCAGGTGATGCTCGTTCGGGAGATGGAGAGGTCCTTGAGGCCCGACTCCACGAAGGCGCGCACCTCGTTCATCCGGGAGGGGGGGAGGACGAAGTCGGGCCGCTCGGCGTAGAGCTTCAGGAGGGGCTCCTGGTACTTGGAGAGCCGGAAGAAGTAAGACTCTTCCTCCAGCACCGTCACGGGGTGGCCGAAGTCGGGGCACCGGCCGCCCACGATCTGGTTTTCGGGGAAGAAGGCCTCGCAGGAGACGCAGTAGGGGCCGCGGTAGGAGGCCTTGTAGATGTCCCCCGCCGCCTGGAGGCGCGAGAGGAGCTCCAGCACCCCCCGCTGGTGGCGCTCCTCGGTGGTGCGGATGAAGTCGTCGTGGGAGATCTCCAGGAGGCGCCAGAGCTCGTGGTAACGCTCCACCACCCGGTCCGCCAGCGCCTTGGGGGCGATGCCCTCCTGGGCGGCGGACTTCTCCACCTTCTGCCCGTGCTCGTCGGTCCCCGTGAGGAAGTAGGTCTCCACCCCCATGGACCGCTTGTACCGGGCGAAGAAGTCGGCGCACAGCGTGCAGTAGGCGTGGCCGATGTGGGGGTAGTCGTTCACATAGTAGATGGGCGTGGTGATGTAGAATTTTGGCATACGGTTCCCCGTTTCGCCGGGCCGCAGCGAACAACGAAACCGGCCCCGAAGGCCGGCCCGGGAGAAGGCCCCGCCGCCTCTAGTGGGCGGGGTGGCCGCCGTGGGCCGCCGGGGTGGCGGGCTTGCCCCCCGCCTCGGCCTCCGCCTTCAGGGCAGCGGCCTTCTCGCCGAAGAGGACCTGGGTCTCCCGGTGGGCCTGGGCCACGGCGAGGGCGTACACCAGGGAGAAGAGCAGGAGCCAGGGAGCGCCGTTGGGCAGGCGGCCCCAGTTGGCCACCGCCAGGAACACCCCGTAGGCGGCGAGGAGCAGGCCCAGCACCATTCCGGCGGTACGGGCCTTCAGGAACCCCCGCTCGTTCACGAGGGAGGTGCACGGATCGAAGAGGGGACAGGCGGCACACTCCCGGAACTTCTTCGCGTCCACCACCACCGTCTCGAAGCACTCCTTCATCATGGCGAACCCCCAAGGGGACGCATCATACCACGGTGGGTTTGGAAGGTGAAACCAGAAGGGGAGGCCCCACGGGGCCTCCCCGCAGGGCGAATTCTTTGTGCACCTACTCCAGGGGCTTGACGAGAACCTTCCCCTGCACCCGTGGCTCTTCGTCGGGTCCGCACGGAAAACCGAAGGAAGCATCGAAGGTGCAGTCCACCGGCAGGCTCTCGACGGAGATGTTCGACACAGCCGGCGGTGAAGCCGTTCCGAAGAAGAATTGGAGAAATCGCTCGTCCGGTCCCCAATCGGCGAAGTCTTGGCCGAGGCGGCAGAGGAGAAGGACCGCCTTCTGTGCCTCGGAGGGCAGCTCCGCCAGCATGGGAGAGGGCCCGCCGGCGTCGGAGGGCGCCAGGCTCCCTTCGCGGACCGTGCGGTTCTGGCCCGAGAAGGCGATCCGGTATTCCCCTCGGCCGTCCCCCTCATTCGTTAGGTATTGAATGGACAGGGCCTCCTCTCCTCCGGGCCGCTGGAGGATGTACCTTTGGGAAACCTGCCGGGCGTCGAGGGAGACCTGGGCGGAGGCCTCGAAAATCCACCGTCCCCAAGAAGGCCCTTCCAGGAGCAAAACCGTGTGCCGGTGGACCACGTTTCGGGTCTCGCTCTTGGCCTTCGACCGGTCGAGCCGGGTCACCGTGACGGTTTCGCCCTGCCCCGTCTGGAGCCTCGCGTGGGTGCGAAGTCCCGTCCGGCCGGTCCAATCGTTCACCGTTCCGTCGGACGCCGTTGCGGCAATCCCGAGGGCCATGGCCGCCGCCAGAAGGATTTTTCCCTTCATCTGCATCCTCCTTACCCCAAATCGTGCAGGCAGTTGCCGACGCAAGCGTGGTATTCGGCCAAAGCCCTCAGCCGGCAAGCCAGCGCCGGCCAGCCGCACCGCGTAAGATCCACTTGGTACTGGGCGGCGCATTCCAGGATGCACGTCTGGACATCGGGGCCGAGGTCCTCCCAGACGATTCCCCCTGGAAGCTTCGTGGGGGGGCCTGGGCGGATGTCGGCGGCGGAACCCAGGGGAACCGCCATCAAGGAAGCGATCAGAAAAACCCACCTTGTGAGAAACCGCATGCAGGATTTCTCCTTCCTGAGGGGAAAGTATAGCGTTTTCTTTGCGTGTCAAGTGGAGTGGGTGGGCTTTGGAGAAGCGTGCCAAGGGAGGCGAAGGCTGCCCGCGGAGGTCTTCCACCTGCTCTCTCTCGCCGTGTGGAGGCGGCGTCCCGTTTATAACTCCTTCTCGAGGAGTTCCCGGTAGAACTGCTGGAAGAGGGCCTCGAACTCGGGGGAGCCTTCGGGGATGCCCCGGCGGATCTTCAGGACCTTGTCCCGGGCCTGGCGGCGCCGCAGCTCGTCCCGGGAGAGTTCACGCTCGAAGGCCCGCTGCACGGCGTCCCGGAGCCTTTCCTCCGGGACGAAGTACTCCACGTCGGGGTCGGCGAGGAAGAGGGCCACCATCTGGCGGACGAGGTCCAGGACCTTGGCCCGGGAGAGCCGCTCGGGGCCGGTGGAGAGGAGGTATCCCCGCTTGGCGGCCAGTTCGCCCTTGACCTTGGCGAGGAGCCGGTGCATCTCGGCGTCCGAGTCCCGGACGGCGGCGTGGTGTTCCAGCAGCAGGAGGCGCGCCTCCTCCGTCAGGGCGTCCTCCACCTCCAGGTCCGCCTGGAGGAGCCGGGCCACCTTCTCCCGGGTCCGCTCCGGGTGCTCGCTGGTGAGGGTCCCGGCCTCCATGAGGCCCTGGACCATGCGGCGGGCGAGAATGTCAATGAGGGGCTTGGGCAGGCGCAACGGGGGCCTCCTCCGCGGGGGGGGGTTCCTTCCCTTCCAGTTCCTGAAGCCTCCGCCGGGCGTAGTCGCCCTGGACGGTGCCTTCGGTCCTCTCCACGAGCTGGCGGTAGAGGGCGGCGGCGTCCTCCGTCCGCCCCGCGGCGGCCAGGATCTCGGCGGCACGGTACCGGGCGGTGAGGGCCCACTCGGGGCTCGCCGATCGGTAGGCCACCCGGAGGTAGGCCTCCAGCGCCTCGGGGGTGCGCCCCAGGAGTTCCAGCGTGTAGGCGTACTGGAAGCCCACCCGGGCGTCCCGGAAGGCGTCCCGCAGGCGGCCCAGGACCGCGAGGGCCTCGGGGAGCCGCCCCTGCTTCTGGAGGTACAGGGCGGCGGTCAAGAGGTCTTCCAGGTTGCCGGGGGTGGGGGGGGCCTCCCGGCCGAAGGCGGCGTAACGGGCCTCCGCCTCTTCCGAACGGCCCAGCACCCGGGCGGCGGTGGCCGCCAGAAAGAGGGCCCGGACACGGGCCTCGGGGGGCAGGGCGGCGGGGTCGGTCAGGACGGGCCCGAGGGCCTTCAGCGTCCCCTCCATGTCCCGCTGGGCGAAGGCCGCCTCCCCGGCCAAGAGCCGGGCCTCGGGGCTGGGCAGGCCCTCGGCGAGGTTTCGGGCCTCGGCGGGCCGGCCCTGGGCCAGGGCCTCCCGGGCCAGGTGGAGCCTCGCCTCCGCCGCCCCCGGACCCGAGGGACGGAGGTTCAGGTACTCCCGAAAGAGGCGGGCGGCGGCGGGGTCCCCCCGGCGGAGAAGAACCCGGGCGCGGCGCAGGAGGGCTTCCCCGCGGGAAGCGGCGGCGGGTTCTGCCTCCAGGAAGGCCGGGATGGACCTCAAGGCTGCCTCGGGGCCCTCCTCGACGAGCAGGATCCGCTCCAACCGGTGCTGGCCGAGCACCGACAGGGGTTCCGCCGGGCCGAGGGCCGCCAGCCGGGCGAGGGAGTCCCGGCCCTCCTTCGAAAGGCCGGCGGCGAGGGCACCGCCGGCCGCCGTGAGGAGGAGGAGCCCCCGCTGTTCCGGGTAGTCCCGCTCCAGTTCTTGGAGGAGGCCCAGGGCTCCCTGGGGGTCCCCGGAGGCGAAGAGACCGTCGGCGCACCGCAGGCCCAGGGCCAGGCGGCGGGCGGGGGAGAGCAGGGCGGGCAGGGCCTCCCGGGCCTCCGCCGCCCGCCCGGCGGCGAGGTCCAAGAGGGCGGCGAGGTACCGGGTCTCGTCGGCCTCCTCCGGGTCCAGGACCGGCCGGGAGAAGGCCAGGAGGCGGAGCCGGGCCTCCTCCAGTTCGCCCCGCCGGCGGGCGGCCTCGTAGGCCAGGCGGTGGAAGCGGCGGGCCTCCTCGCCGGAAAAGGCGAAGGCCCTTCCCGCCTCCACCACCGAGGCGAGGAGGTCTCCGTCCCCGGCGGCGGCGGCGTCCTCTCCGGCGGCGAGCAGGGCCTGGGGGGCCTCCGGGGCGTCGGGGTAGGCCTCCACGACGGTCCGCAGGAGGCGGAGAGCCTTGTCCCGCTGGCCCTCCGCCAGCAGGATCCGCCCCATGAGGAGGGCCGCGGCGGGGGCCGATGGACTCTCGGGACTCTTCTCAATGAGGGCGGAAAGGCCTTCCAGGGCCGAGGAGGCCTGCCCGGTCTCCCACTCCAGGAGGGCCGTCGCCAGGGCCACCCGCTGGCGGCGGCCGTCGGCGAGGGCCGCCTCCCGGGCGAAGTCGAGCCACTTCCGGGCCCTCCTGGCGTCCCGCAGGCCGCTCCAGGCGGTTCGAGCCGCCAGGAGGGCGCCCTCGACCTTGGCCTCCTCCCCCTCCAGGGTGGCCAGGGCCGGCTCCAGCAGGGCCAGGGCCTCGGCGGAACGGCTCTGGGCCGCCAGGGTCCGGGCTCCCGTGAGGCGCGCCTCGGCGGCGGCGGCGCCCCGGGGGAACCGGGAGAGGAGCTCCCGGACGGCCCCCAGGGTAGCGGGGTCGTCCCGGCGGAGGGCGGCGGCCCTCAGGGCGAAGAGGGCGGAGGCCTCCTCCAGGCCTTCCAGGGGGAGGGCCCCCCGGACCCCGTCGTAGGCCTCGGCGGGACGCCCCTGGGCCAGACGGATCCATCCCAGCAGGAGCGCGCGGGAGGGATCGGCCTGCTCCCCGGCGGCGGCGAGGGCCTCCTCGGCCCCGGCCAGGTCCCCCGCGCGGTAGCGGGCCTCCGCCAGGCTCCTCAGGACGCGGTTCCGGAGGCCTTCCTCCACCCCCGGGGCCCCGGCCAGGGCGCCGAGGAGCCGCAGGGCCTCGCCGTCCTTTCCGGTGGCGGCCAGGGAGAGGGCCAGGAGGTACCGGTCCTCGGGGCCCAGCTGGCGCTCGGGAATCTGGAGGAGGGCCGCGGCCACCCCTTGGGGGTCGTCCAGGGCGTCGGCGGCCCGGGCCTTCAAGGCGAAGAGACGGTGGGCGGCGGGGCCCCTGGGCGGGGGAAGGGCCTTCAACACCTCGGCGGCCTCCGAAGCCCGCTGGAGGTCCAGGAGGGCCTGGGCCAGGTCCAGGGAGGCCTCCACCCTCTCGGCCCCCTGGAGCCCCCGGGCCGCCTCCCGGAGGAGGGGAAGGGCCTCTTCCTTCCGACCCTGTTGCAAGAGGAAGCGGCCCGCCAGGAGGGCCACCTGAGGCCGGTGGGGACCTTGGGGGTACCGCTCCAGGTACCGGAGGCCCTCCTCGGCGGCGGTCTGCCTGGCGCCCTCCCGGAAGAGCCGCTGGATGAGCTTGTGGTCTTCCGGTTCGCCGGCCCGAAGACCCTGGGGAAGGGCCAGGAGGGCGAGGAGGAGGAGGCTACGAAGAGGAGCCGCCATCCTTGGCCGAGCCGTCGTCCAGGAAGAGAATCCGCTGGCAGCCTTCACAGAAGACCACCTCCTCGCCGTAGTGGAGGTCCTGGATGAGCTTGGGCCGGACGCTCACGAAGCACCCCTGGCAGATCCCGCCCCGGGCCGCCACCACCGCCAAGCCGTTCCGCTGGGCGGCGATGTGGGTGTACTTCCGGAACCAGCCGGGGTGCAGGGCCTTCTCCAGTTCTTGGCGCGCCTTTTTCTGCTGGACCAGCTGGGAGGAGAGGCGCTCCTGCTCCTGCTTGAGGGCGGACCGCTCGGCGGCCACCTTGGCCTCGCCCTCGGCGTACTTCTTCTCCAGGGCCGGGAGTTCCTTCTGCAGCTCTTCCAGCCGTTCCATGTCCTTCAGGGACTGCTCTTCGAGGGACTCCCGGGCCTTCTTGGTGGCGTCCATCTCCTTGAGAAGGGCGCTGTATTCCTCGTTGGAGCGGATCTCGGGCATCTTCAGCTTGAGTTTCCGCTCCTTCTCCTCCAGGCTCTTCAGGCTCTCCTCCGCCTCGCCGCGGCGCTTCTCCAGGAGGGCCTTCTCTTCCAGGGCCTTGTCGAGGGGCGTCTTGACCGCCGCCACCTTCTCGTCGATGACCTTGGTCTTCTTGGGGATCTGCTGGAGGTCGTGGGCCAGGGTTCGGATGGAGGTGTCCAGTCTCTGGAGGGTCAGCAGTTTCTCGAGGATCTCGTTCACTCTCAGGGCTCCCATCTCATGAAAAAGGGGTGCACGTCTCGGCACCCCTGGGGATCTTCCGGATTGGCGGGAACGGGCACTCGTCTCAAGAGACACGCTCCTCTGGTGGGCCCTCCAGGATTCGAACCTGGGACCGACCGGTTATGAGCCGGTGGCTCTCACCGCTGAGCTAAGGGCCCAGCAGTGTCTGAACATACTACCACGGAACTCCCTGCAAAGCAAAACCGAAAGCGGAGGGCCTGTCAAGCCCCCCCTCCCCCTTCCCACGCCCCCCACCCGCTGGCCCGGGGTACCGGCCGGGCCGCGGCGGGGCGCGCCGCCCGGGGGCGGTAGAGGCTCCGCCCCACGGCCCAGGCCACCGCCTCCACCTCCTCCACGAGAAGGCGGAACTCCGCCGTGGTCAGGGACTGGCGCCCGTCGGAGAGGGCCCGGGGCGGGTCGGGGTGTACCTCCAGGAGGAGCCCGTCGGCGCCGGCGGCCACCGCCGCCCGGGCCATGGGGATCACCAGCTCCCGTCTCCCCGTCCCGTGGGAGGGGTCCACCAGGACCGGCAGGTGGGTCCGCTCCTTGAGGAGGGCCACGGCGTTGAGGTCCAGGGTGTTCCGGGTGGCCGTCTCGAAGGTCTTGATCCCCCGCTCGCAGAGGATGACCTTTCCGTTCCCCCCGCAGAGGAGGTACTCGGCGGCACCCAGCAGCTCCTGCACGGTGGAGGAGGCGCCCCGCTTGAGCAGGACCGCCTTTTCCGTCTGGGCGAGGGTTCTGAGGAGGGGGAAGTTTTGCATCGAGCGGGCCCCCACCTGGAAGAGGTCCACGAAGGGGAGGGCGGCCTCCACCTCCCGCGGGTCCATGACCTCGCTCACCACCGGAAGGCCCGCCCGGCGCCCCGCCTCCCGGAGGAGGGCGAGGCCCTCCCGTCCCATTCCCTGGAAGGCGTAGGGGGAGGTGCGGGGCTTGAAGGCTCCGCCCCTCAAGGCCGTCGCCCCGTAGGCGGCGAGAAAGCGGGCCAGGGGGAGGACCTGGTCCGTCCCCTCCACCGAGCAGGGTCCCGCCACGATGGCCAGGGCCGGCCCCCCCACCTCCACGGGGCCCAGGGGAACGAGGGTGCCGCCGGGGGCCGTCTCCCGCGAGACGAGCCCCTCCCCCTCGCCGGGGCTCCGGGCCCACAGGACCCCCGGCAGGTCCAGGGGGGGCGGGGCCGCCCCCGGCCTCGGGGAGAGACCCACGGCGAAGCGGCCGAAGGGGAGGGAGAGAAGGCGGGCTTCGGCGAAGGCCTCCTGGAGCCGCAGGCGGATGGCCTCCTCCTCGGAGGGGCGTGCGTCGGGGGCGATGCGAACGATCATGGCGTCTTCTCCTTCAGAGTCTCGATCCTCTCGAAAAAGCGGCGGATCCGGCGGAGGGCGGCGGCGGCCGGATCCCCGCCGGGGTTCCCGTAGAGCGCCTCGGCGAGGGCGGAGCCCACGGCCACCCCCTCCGCATGGCGCCAGAGGCGGGCGGCCTCGGCGGCGGTCCGCACGCCGAAGCCGGCCACCCGGGGAAGGGGAGAGCGGGCGGCCAGGCGGTCCAGGAAGGAAAAGAGCGCCGGGGAGGGGGCCGAGCGCTCCCCCGTCTTCCCCCCGTGGCGGGCCACGTAGAGAAAAGCGGAGGCCCAGGAGGGGGGCTCCGCCCCCCGCTCGGGGTCCAGGAGGGCGGCGGGGTGGAGGCCCGCCCGGGCCCAGGCTTCGAGGCGCGGGGCCTCCTCCTCCCGGAGCCCCGGCACCAGGATCCCCTGGAAGCCCGCCTCCGCCGCCTCCTCCGGGGCTTCCCTTCCATCGGGAAGGTCCCCGGCGTAGGCCAGGAGGACCAGCGGCGCCGCCACCCGGGCCTTCAGCCGGGCGGCGAGGTCCAGGGTCCTCCCGAAGGTCACGCCGCCCCGGAGGGCCTCGGCGTGGGTGCGGCGGAGGAGGGGACCGTCGGCGAAGGGGTCCTGGGAGGGTAGGCCGATTTCCAGGAGGGCGGCACCGCCCCGCACGGCCCCCTCGGCCGCCGCCAGGAAGGCTTCGCCGGTGGGGGCCCCCGCCGTGAGGTAGGCGAGGAGCTTCCCGCCGGGGGCTAGGGTGTCGCGGACGGCGTTCACGGGGCCCCTCCCCGGGGGGTGGGCGGAGGGGGGCCGCCCCACCGAAGGAGGGACTCCCGCGCGGCGGCGCAGAAGGCCCGGAGGCGGCCGGGCTCCTTCCGGCCGGGGGACGACTCCACCCCGGAGGCGGCGTCCACCCCCGAGGGGGAGCAGGCCTCCACGGCCCGGGCCACATTCTCCGGGTCCAGCCCCCCCGCCAGGAGGAAGGGGAAGGCCGCCCCCCTGAGGGCCCCCCAGGCCCAGGGCCTTCCCGTTCCCCCGGCCCCGGGCCCCGGGCCATCCAGCAGGAGTACCGTTCCCCGGCGGGGAGGGGCCATGGCCGGGTAGGGGAAGGGGGGCTCCCTTTCCGCCGTGCCCGTGGGTGGGCCCAGCCCACCCCCGGGGGCGAAAACCGCGGGCGGCTCCGGGGTTCCAGGGTTCCCCGTGCCCGGCACCCGGTCCCCTCCGGCCTTCCGCGCCTCCCAGACGGCGAGGCCTTCCCGGAGGAACCGGCGGAGGAGTGCCTCGGGCAGGGGGCCGTACCACTGGACCACCGCCGGGGCGAAGGAGAGAAGGTCCCTCTCCCCGAGGGGCGAGCCGGGGAGGTGGAGGAGGACCGGGACGAGCCCCAGCCGGCGGGAGACCTCCGCCAGGGACCGGGCCTGGGCGGGGGTGACCCGGCGGGGGCTGTGGGGCCAGGGGTTGATGCCCACGTGGGTGGCCCCGGCCCGGGCGCAGAGCTCCGCCTCGGCGGTGCTCCGCACGCCGCAGACCTTGACGGGGAAGGGAAAGCCCCTTCCGGCGCTCACGGCCCTGCCTCCGCCGCCCGGGCCATCTCCCGCAGCAGTCCGGCGGGATCGGGGCTCCGCATGAGGGCCTCCCCCACCAGGAAGCCCCGGGCCCCCAGCCGCCGGAAGGCCGCGACCTCGGCGGGGGAGGCGATGCCGCTCTCGGCGACGGCGACCACCGGGGGAGGGACCCGGGGAAGGAGGCGCCGGACCCTCCCGGGATCCACCTCCAACGTCTCCAGGTCCCGGGCGTTGATGCCCACGAAGGAGGCTCCGGCCTCCAGGGCCGCCTCCAGCTCCCCTTCCCGGTGGACCTCCACCAAAGGTAGTAGCCCTTCCTCCTGCGCATACCGGATGTAGGCGGGAAGGTCCCCCTCCAGGAGCCGGGCGATCAGGAGGACCCACGAGGCTCCGGCCCACCGCGCCTCGAGGAGCTGGTAGGGGTCCACCACGAAGTCCTTGTAGAGGACGGGAATGGAAACCGTACGGGCGGCATCCCGGACATCCTCCAAGGAGCCCAGAAAGAAGTCGGGCTCCCGGAGGACGCTCACGGCCCCCGCCCCCGCGCCGGCGTAGAGGGCCGCGCGGGAGGCGGCCTTTACCACCGGGTCCAATGGGCCCCGGCTGGGGGAGGCCCGTTTGATCTCCGCCACCACGAATCCCTTGGCGGGAGGGCCCGGGGGCTGCTTGCCCGGGGGGCCAGCCTCCCGCCGCAACCTGGCCTCGGGCCGTATTCGGCGGTCCTGGAGGACCCGCCGGAGCCTGCTCCGGGCCGCCTCGGCAAGAAAGGCGCTCACGGCCCGCCTCCCGCCCCGAAGGCCAGGAGCTTCCTGAGGAACCTCTGCGGCTCCCCCCGGCGGAGGGCCTCGAGGGCGCGGCGGGTGCCCGCCCGGAGGTCCTCCTCGGCCCCGCCGGCCAGGAGGGCCAGGGCGGCGTTGGCGGCCACCACCGCCTCCGCCTCCCGGGGGCCCTCCCCGCCGAGGAGTCGGAGGAACCGGGCGGCGCTCTCGCCGGGAGCCCCCCCGGCCACGGCCGAGGGCGAAACGGGATCGAGGCCGAAGTCCCGGGGAAGGAGCTCTCGTTGGGAAAGCCCCTGGGGGGTCGCCTCGACGATCCAGGTGCGCCCCCAGAGAACGGCCTCGTCGTAGCCCCCCTCGCCGTGGAGGACCAGGACACGCTCGCAGCCGAGGGTGCGGAAGGCCTCGGCCATGGGCCGGAGGAAGCGCCCGTGGCAGACCCCCGCCACCTGCCGCCGGACGTTGGCGGGGTTCAGCAGGGGGCCCAGGAGGTTGAAGACCGTCCGGATCCCCAGGGCCCTCCGGAGGGGGGCGATCCGCGCGGCGGCGGGGTGGTAGAGGGGGGCGTGGAGGTAGCAGAAGGAGAGGGCCTCCAGGCGGGCCTGGGCCGCCTCCGGGGGCTCCTCCACGGGGTAGCCGAGGGCCTCCAGGAGGTCGGTGGAGCCGCAGGCGGAGGTGACGCTCCGGTTTCCGTGCTTGGCCACCTTGAGGCCCAAGGAGGCCGCCGTGAGGGCCGCCGCGGTGGAGACGTTCAGCGTTCCCCGCCCGTCTCCCCCGGTCCCGCAGGTGTCCACGGCGCCGGGAAGGCCGGGGAGGCTCCGGGCCTGCCCGCGGAGGGCCGCCGCCAGCCCGGCGATCTCCTCCCCCCGTTCGCCCCGGGCCGCCCACGCCGCCAGCAGGGCGCCGCAGAGGAGGGGGTCGGGCTCCTCCAGGACCAGCGTGCGGCCGATGGCCGCCGCCTCCTCCAGGGAGAGGTGCCGGCCGGAGGTGACGCGGAGGAGGGCCTCCCTAAGCACGGCCGGCCTCCCGGGTGAGGGCCACGAAGTTGGCAAGGAGCCGACCCCCCTCGGGCGTGAGAATGGACTCGGGGTGGAACTGCACCCCGTGGCAGGGGAACTCCCGGTGCCGGAGGGCCATGACCTCCCCTTCGGCGGTGGCGGCCTGGACCTGGAGGCAGGGGGGGACGCTCTCCCGCCGGACGACGAGGGAGTGGTACCGGCCCGCCTCGAAGGGGTTGGGGAGGCCCTCGAAGAGGCCTTCGCCGTCGTGAAAGACCGGGGAGGCCTTGCCGTGGACCGGGCGGGGAGCCCTCTCCACCTTGGCCCCGAAGACCTCCGCCACCACCTGGTGGCCCAGGCAGACCCCCAGGACGGGGATCCGGGGGGCGAAGGCCCGGACGCAGTCGGCGCAGATTCCGCTCTCGGCGGGGGTGCCGGGGCCCGGAGAGAGGACCAGCCCGGCGGGGCGGAGGGAGAGGAGTTCGGGGACGGTGACGGCGTCGTTGCGGAAGACCCGGAGGTCGGGCTCCAGGGCGCCTATCATGGAGACGAGGTTGTAGGTGAAGGAATCGTAGTTGTCGATGAAGACGATCATGGCATCAGACCTCCCGCCGCTTCGGCGGCCTCCGCCCCGCCGTGCCCGTCCCGCTGCTCCAGGGCGGCCAGGACCGCCCCCGCCTTGTGGTGGATTTCCTCCCATTCGGCCTCCGGCTCCGAATCGGCCACGATGCCGGCACCGGAGCGGAAGTAGACCCGTCCCCTCTCCATTTCCAGGCACCGGATGGCGATGCAGGCCTCCAGGCGGCGCGGGGGATCCACCAGCAGCACCGCACCGCCGTAAGCCCTCCGGTCCCCCCCCTCCAGCCTCCGGAGGATCTCCGCCGCCCGGATCTTGGGGGCCCCGCTCACCGTGCCGGCGGGGAAGGTGCTCCAGAAGGCCCGGAGGAGGGGGTCGGCGCCGTCGGGGACTCCCCGGACCTCCGAGACCAGGTGGAGGACGTGGGAGTACCGCTCCACCGCCTCCCGCACCGGAACCTCCACCGTCCCCGGCAGGCAGACGCGGCCCAGGTCGTTGCGGCTGAGGTCCACCAGCATGGCGTGTTCGGCGCGCTCCTTGGGGTTGGCCCGAAGGGCGGCCTCCAGGCGGCGGTCCTCCTCGGCGGTCCTTCCCCGGGGGCGGGTGCCGGCGATGGGGACGGTGAGAACCTCCCCCGGCTCGACCCGGACCAGCATCTCCGGCGAGGCGCCCAGGAGGCACCGCCCCCCCAGGGAGAGGAAGAAGTGGTAGGGGGAGGGGTTGAGGCGCCGCAGGCGGCGGTAGAGGTCGAAGGGGTCGCCGTCGAAGCGGCCGGCGAAGGGTTCGGAGAGGACGATCTGGTAGGCGTCCCCGCGGGCGATGGCCTCCTTCGCCGCCTCCACGTTCCGCAGGAAGCGGTCCTTCCGGGGGCGGAGGGCCGCCTTCCAGGGTGCACCGGGGGAAGGAAGGACCACCGGCCCCGAGAGGCGGTCCTTAAGGGTCCGGAGCCTCCGGAGGAGGTCCTCCCGGCGCTCCCCCGGCCGCGGGAATCCGTAGAGGAGACCCTCCTGGAGGGCGTGGTCGAGGACCAAGCCCGTTCCAAACCGGCCCAAGTGGACGGGGGCCTTCCGGCACCCCCGGAAGGCGGGGGCCAGGGAGGGCTCCGCCAGGGCGAAGGCCGAGAAGTCCACCGACCCCACCGCCTGGCCCAGGAAGGGAAGGCCCTCCCGGCCGAATACGGGAAAGGAGGCCAGCCACCGGCCGAGGGCGGCGAGCGGCGGGCCGGGAAGGGGAATCCGGAGCCTGCCCCGCCGGAGGACCGCCCCGCCGAGGCCGGCCTCCAGCACTTCCAGGGGGTCGAGGCCCAGGAAGGAGAAGCGCGCCTGCCGTTCCCCCCCGGCCACCGATTCGAGGAGAAAACCCTCGGCTCCCGGGGGCACCAGGGCGAGGAAGGCCCGTACCGGAGTCGTGAGGTCCGCGGAGAAGCGAAGGACCTCCGGCGCTCCGGAGGGGGAAAGGGGCGGGTGGGGGTCGGGGTTCTTCGGGGCCATGTCCCATCCTTTCCAGAAAGGCGTCCCCTCCCATGGGGACGAAAAAAGGCCCACCCCGAAGGGTGGGCCGGGTGTCCGGACGAAAGAGGCCTACCTAAGGCGCCTCCCCGCGCACACCCGGCCCTCCCGACCACCACGCGGTCGAGAGGGAGCCGGTATAGAGGACGGTGCGGGGCGCCATGGGTTCTCCTACCCGAAAAGGAGCCTATCGGAAACGGGGCCGGCCGTCAAGCCCCCCCTCACTTCTGCTGCTTGGCCAGGGGTTCCAGGGCGACGATGGCGTCCTTCCACTGCTGGGCGTCGGCGGCGTCGGGCTTCATCTTCAGGTAGATCTTGAGCTGTTCGATGGCCCCCTTGTAGTCGCCGAGCTGGGCCAGGGCGATGGACCACTCCCTATGGGCGTCGGCGTCGTTGGGGTCCTCCAGAGCCGCCTGGGCGAAGAGGGCGGCGGCCTTTTTGGCGTCCCCGGAGTTGAGGGCCTGCACCCCGGCGTTGTACGTCTCCCCGCTGACCTGGCCGCCCTTCTCCTTGAACTTCTTCTTGTAGGCCTCCGCCTTCTGGGCGTCCCCCTTCACGGCGTAGAGCTTGGCCAGCATACCCAGCACCGGAACCTCGTCGGGGAACTGGGCGTTGTAGGCCTCGAAAGCCTTCAGGGCCCCTTCGGTGTCGCCCATCTTCTCGTAGCAGGCGGCCTTGAAGAAGAGGGCCGCCTTGAGGTTGTCGTTCTGGGCGATGGCCTCGTTGGCCTTGGCCAGGGCCCCCTCGTAGTCGCCCATCTCGTAGAGGGTCTTGGCCTCGGCGGCGGGGCTGGCCTTGACCTCCTGGACGACGATGTCCTTCCGCATGTCGAAGTTGATCTCGATGACGTCCATCAGCTTGGGCTTGTCCACCTTGCTGACCTCCGGAAGGTCCCCGACCTTCACGGAAACCCGGTAGCCCTTGTCGGAGTAAGGAAGGCCGGCCTGGATGTAGTTTCCCCCCTTGTCGGTGGTCACCTCGTAGTGGTTGCTCTCGTTGGCCTCGTCCACGATGCGCACCGCGAGGCCGGCGACGGGTTTGCCGTCCCGGTCGAGCACTCTCCCGCGGATCCCCTTGGTCAACTGGGCCGAGGCCGCGATGCCGAAGAAGAGCAGGACCCCGGCCATTCCCAACGTTCGCAGGACCGATCGCATGTTCTTCGCCTCCTCAGGAGACCCATTGTAACGCTTCGGTCAGAACTCATCCACAAAAATGCGGAGGTGGCGGCTTCGGGTGCTCAATTTGCGCAGGGACTTGGCCTCGATCTGGCGGATCCGCTCCCGGGTGACGGCGAAGGCCTTGCCCACCTCCTCCAGCGTGTGGTCGGTGTCGTACCCGATGCCGAAGCGGAGGCGGAGGACCTTGGCCTCCCGCTCGGGGAGCTCGTCCACCATCTGGTGGACCTGGGCCCGCAGCTGGTCCCGCACCACGTGCTTGAGCGGGGAGGGAACCACCTGGTCCTCGATGAAGTCCCCCAGGTGGCTGTCCTCCTCCTCGCCGATGGGGGTCTCCAGGGAGATGGGCTCCTGGGCGATCTTGAGGATCTTCCGCACCTTGTGGACGGTGATGCCCATCCGCTCGGCCACCTCCTCGGGGGTGGGCTCCCGGCCGTTCTCCTGGACGAGGGTCCGCATGGTCTTGAAGAGCTTGTTGATGGTCTCGATCATGTGGACCGGGATGCGGATGGTGCGGGCCTGGTCCGCGATGGCCCGGGTGATGGCCTGGCGGATCCACCACGTGGCGTAGGTGGAGAACTTGTAGCCCCGCCGGTACTCGAACTTCTCCACGGCCTTCATGAGGCCGATGTTGCCCTCCTGGATGAGGTCCAGGAACTGGAGGCCGCGGTTGGTGTACTTCTTGGCGATGGAGACCACCAGCCGCAGGTTGGCCCGGATGAGGTCGTTCTTGGCGTTCTCCATCTCCATCTCGCCCCGGGCGATGAGGCCGGCGATGTGCTTGACCTCCTCCGGGGGGGAGCCCATCTCCTTCTCGATCTGGGCGAGGCGGCCCTCCACCTCCTTCAGGCGCTTGGCCAATTCGGGGTTCTTGGCCTTGCCGGCCTTGGACAGCCGAGACTTGAGCCGCTTCTGGGTGGCCTCCAGGGCCCGGACCTCCTGGTGGGCCTTCTTGAAGGAGGCCATCATGTCGTTGATGAACTTGACGCTGAGCTCCAGGCGCCGGATCTTCTGGGTGAGCTCCACGTAGAGCCGGCTCAGGGTCCACTTGAGCTTGCGGGCCTTCTTGGACTTCTGGTCCTTTTTGGTCTCCGCCGCCAGCCGGGAGGCCAGCCGCTCGGCCTGGGTCTGGATGGACCGGATCCGCTCGATGAGCTCGATCTGTTCCTCCAGGCGCCGCTGAAGCTCCTGCTCGTCCTCCACGTCGTCGTAGAAGGAGAGGTAGTGGCGGGCCAGCTCGGGGTCCTTCTGGATCTCGTCGCCGATGGCCAGGATCATCCGGGCGGCGTACCGGGACCGGGAGAGGGCCTTGATCATGACCTTCTTCCCCCGCTCGATCCGCTTGGCGATCCGGACCTCCCCCTCCCGGTTGAGGAGGGGCGTCTGGCCCATCTCCCTCAGGTACATCTTCACCGGGTCGTTGGTGCGCTCGAGGTCCGGGTCGTAGCCCAGCAGGGCCCCCTCGGCAACGGGCTTGGGGAGGAGGGCCGCGATCTCGTCCATCGGGGGGCGGTCCTCCACGTCTATCCCCTGCTCCTCCAGGAACTGGACCAGGTAGTCCATGTCCTCGGGGGACTGAAACTCCGCCGGGAGGAACTCGTTGATGTCCTCGTAGGTGAGCTTCTCCTTGCTCCGCGCGTACTCGATCACCAGGTCCCGGATCTCGTCGAATCGGTCTTCCATGCCTTCTTCCTTCTTCTCCGCAGCGTCGTCTTCCCAATGGGCCCTACTCCATCAGGGCGCCGATCTCCTGAAGGAGGGCCATCTTCTCCCGGTTGAGGATCTGCACGAGGTCGAGGTCCGACCGCCGGCTGGCCTCCCGGATCTGCCGGGCCAGCTCCCGCTCCTTCCGCCTGAGGTACTCCACCTGCACCTCCGCGGCGGCCCTGCGAAGATCCTCCTCGGAGGGGACCTCGTGGCAGCCGTTGAGGACCCGGGCCAGCAGGGCCTGGTGTTGGGCGTCCGCCACGTCCCCGGCCAGGAGCCCCTTGAGGAGAGGCCCCGAGGGAACCGAGTCCAGGGCTTCGGCCGGAAGGTCCGCCAGGACCCGCCGGGCCGCCTCGGGGTAGGTGAAGAACCCCTTCACCAGGAGCTGCTCCCGCACGGGGAGGGCCGGGAGGTCCGGATGCCGGCCCTGGGGGGGAGGGGGGGCCTCCCCGGCCGGTTCCTGCAGCCGCTTCCTCAGGAGGGACGGCTCCATGCCCGTCCGCGCCGCCACCTCCCGGAGGTACTCCTGCCGCTCCAGGGGGTCGGAAACGGCGGAGAGGAAGGCCGAGAGGCGGTCCACGAAGGCCATGCGTCCCTCCACCTCTTCGAGACTCCCCGAGGAGAGGGCCCGTTCCACCAGGAAGTCGAAAAAGGGGACCGCCCTCTCCACGACGCGGCGGTAGGCGTCGGGCCCCTCGGCGGCGATGAAGCCGTCGGGGTCCTTTCCCGAGGGAACCAGGGCGACCCGGATCCGCAGGCCCTCCCCCAAGAGGAGGAGGATGGCCCGTTCGGCGGCCTGGAGTCCCGCCGGGTCCCGATCGAAATTGAGGACCACCTCCCGGGCGTACCGCTTGACGAGACGGACCTGGCCCTCGGCCAGAGCCGTCCCCAGGGTCGCGGCGGCGTAGGGAACCCCCGCCTGGAAGGCCGCCAGGAAGTCCATGTACCCTTCCACCAGGAGGATCCGGCCCGCCTCGCGGACGGCCTGCCGGGTGACGGCGAGGCCGTACAGCAGGTCCCGCTTCTGGAAGACGGGGCTCTCGGGGGAGTTGAGGTACTTGGGCTCCTCGTCTCCCAGTGCCCGGCCGCCGAAGCCCACGGTACGGCCCAGGGTGTCCTCGATGGGGAAGAGGAGGCGGTTCCGGAAGCGCTCGGCGTACTCCCCCCGCCCCCGTTCCACCAGGAGACCCGCCTCCAGCGCCTCGGCGGGGGCGAAGTCCTGCCGGGCCAGGTGGGGAAGGAGGCCGCCCTCGGGAGGCGCGAAGCCCAGGCGAAGCTTCTCCGCCGTCTCCGGCCGAATCCCCCGCTTTCGGGCGTAGGCCCGGACGGGGCTCTGGGGGGAGGCCTCTTCGAAGGCCTGCCGGTAATAGCGGGCCGCCGCCGCCAGCAACTTGAGGAGGCGTTCCCGCCGGTCGGAGGTCCCCCGGGAGGGGTCGAGGGCCCGGGTCTCCAGGCGGACCCCGGCCTTCCGGGCCAGGATCTCCGCCGCCTCCAGGAAGGAACAGCCCTCCACCTCCATGAGGAACTTGATCACGTCGCCGCCGCGGTGGCAGCCGAAGCAGTAGAAGAGGCCGTTGTCCCCGTCCACGCTGAAGGAGGGGGTCTTTTCCTTGTGGAAGGGGCAGAGTCCCACGCTCCGCCGGCCGCGGCGGGTGAGCCTCACGTAATCCTGGTAGACGAGCAGGGGATCCACGAGGCTTTTCAGGTCTTCGACGCGGTGGACGGTGGTCATGGCACCTCTCAGGCCACAGGGTAATCTAGTGCCTCGCCGTGACCTGCGCAACCTTTTTCTCTTGACGTGGTTGCGCGTATGTGAATGCCCGCTTACGCCTTCAGGCGGACCACGGTGACCCCCGCGCCCCCCGCCTGGGGGGGCGCCTCCTCCCAGGAGGCGGCGTGGGGGCACCGCCGGAGCCACTCCCGCACCGCCGCCCGGAGCCTTCCGGTGCCGATGCCGTGGATGATCCGGATCTCGGAAAGCCCCGCCGAGGCCGCCCGGTCCACGAAGGGCTCCAGCTCCGCCTCCGCCTCCGCCGCCGTCCGGCCCAGCAGGTTGATCTCCCAGCCGGCGTCCCTTCCCTGGAAATCCACCCCGCCGCCCTTCCGGGGTACGGGTGCCGCAGACTCCGGAAGGATCTCCACGTCGCCCACCCCCACCTGGAGGGTCTTGCCGTCGAGGTCCAGGAGCAGGCGGCCGGAGGCGGCGTCGGCCTCGGTGACCCGGGCGGTGACCGAGAGGCCGAGGACCTTCACGAGGCTTCCCGGCGCCGGCAAGACCGTCGGCGCGGCGGCGGGAGGAAGGCCCGCCGCCGCCGCCTCCTCCTCCACCAGCCGGGGCAGGACCTTCCGGGCCACCCGGTGGACCGACTGGCGGTTCACCTCCGCCTTCAGCTCCGCGAGGAAGCGGGCCTCCGCCTCGGCGAGGCGGTGGGGGAGGCCCTCCACGAACCGCCGCCGCTCGGCCTCCAGGGCCTGGAGGGCCTTCTCCCGGCGGGCCGCCTCCGCCTTTAGGGCCTTGGCCTTCTCTTCCAGCTCCGCTCGGGCCCGGCGGTGGGCCTCGGCCTCCGCCTCCAAGGCCTCCAGGACCTCCCGGAGGTGCCGGCTCCCCTCGGGGAGCAGGGAACGGGCCCGCTCCAGGATGGCGGCGGGGATCCCCGACCGCTCGGCGATGTCCAGGGCCCGGCTGGAGCCCACCTGACCCATGCGGAGGCGGAAGGTGGGGCGGCGGTCCCCTTCGGCGAACTCCATCCCGGCGTTGGCCATGCCGGGGGTGACGAGGGCCCGGGTCTTCAGCGCCTCGAAGTGGGTGCTGGCCAGGGTGAAGCCCCGGCGCCCGTGGAGGTGCAGGAGGATGGCCTCCCCCAGGGCCGCCCCCTCCTGGGGGTCCGTTCCCGAGCCCAACTCGTCGAGGATGAAGAGGAAAGGTTCGGCGAGGTTCGAAAGGGCCTCCCGCAGGGCCGCCATGCGGGCGGAGAAGGTGGAGAGGTCGTCGAGGATGGACTGGGTGTCCCCCACCGTGGCGTGGATCTGCCGGAATACCGGCAGGGCCGTCCCCTCGGCGGCGGGGATGGGGATGCCCGCCTGGTGCAGGGCCGCCAGCAGGCCGGCAGTCTTGAGGGCCACCGACTTGCCTCCGGCGTTGGGGCCCGAGACCACCAGCGTCCGGGTGCCCTCCAGGGAGAGGGAGAGGTCCAGGGGGACGGCCTGGCTCCTCGGCGCCTCCCCCCAGGCCTCCCGGCGGATCTCGTTCAGCTCGGGCAAGAGAAGGGGGTGCCGGGCCTGCCGGAGTTCCACCCTCCCGTCCCCCGAGAGGACCGGCAGGACGCCCCCGTACCGGGAGGCGAGGCGGGCCGCCGCCAGGTCCACGTCCAGGGCCTCCACCGCCTGAAAGAGCGCCTCCAGCGCCTCGGAGGCGGCCGATACGGAGGCGGAGACCTCCACCAGGATCCGGTGGATCTCCTCCCGTTCCTCGCCCTCCAGGGCCGCCAGCCGGTTGTTGAGGTCCACCACCTCCAGGGGCTCGATGTAGGAGGTGGCCCCGGTGGAGGAGGTGTCGTGGAGGATCCCCTTCACCTGGCCTTTGAAGGAGGACTGCACCGGCAGGACCAGCCGCCCGTTGCGAACGGTGTAGGCCGTGTCCCGCAGGATGGAGCCCCCCAGGCGCTCCACGAGGCTCTCCATCCGGGAGAGCACCTGGCCCCGTGCGGCTTCCCGCTCCCGGCGGAGGGCCCGGAGGCGGGGGCTGGCGTCGTCGGCCACCTCACCCCGGTCGTCGAGGGTCCTTTCGAGGAGGGCCAGCACCGGCCGCCAGAGAGCCGGGCCGGGGAAGTCCCCCCGCAGGGCCTCCTTGTCGGCGGCGGGGTCCTCCACCCAGGCGAAGGCCCGGGCGCAGGCCCGGAGGGCCTCCCGCAGGCCCCGGAGGGTCTCCAGGGGGAAGGCCACCCCCGGCGGCACGCGGGTGGGCAGGCGCCGGTAGCCCTCCAGGCTCAGCCGCCCCGAGAGGGCCTCTCCCCTCCGGCAGGCCTCCACCCGGCCGTGGCGGCGGCGCACGGCCTCTTCCTCCGTTTCGGGGACGAGCGCCCCCGCCCGCCCTTTCCCTTCGTCGGTCTGGGCACAGAGGGAAAGGAGCGCGAGGACGCGGTCCCATTCCAGGGACTTCAGCGTCCTTGCGTCCATCGGTTCCGGATGGTGTTCCTAGGCGTTGAGCTTGCGCTCCTGGGCCAGGCGCTTGAGCAGCTTCTTGCGCGCGGCCAGGGCCTTCTTCTTGCGCTTCACGCTGGGCTTTTCGTAGTGCTGGCGCTTCTTGAGCTCGGACAGAACCCCCGCCTTCTCGCACTTCCGCTTGAAGCGCCGGATGGCGCCCTCGACGGTCTCGCCCTCTTTCACGACCACGGTCGGCACTCTCGATCGCCTCCCCTCTAGAGCCAATTTGCTTCCGCCCGCGGCGAAAGCCCTCTATGTATAGCAAATTCTCGCGACAAGCGCAAGCCCCTCCCCCGGAGGGTACCGGCGGCGGGGAGGGAGGGGGGGCGAGGGCCCCCGGGCCCGGCAGGGGGGCGGCAGGGGAAGGAGGCCCCCGGAACCGGGGTGGTTCGCGGGGCGCCGGGGGGCCCGGTGCTCCCCTCCCGCTGCCGCCATCCCCGATGGGCGGCCTACTTTCCCAGGCCCTTGAGGATGTCCTTGAGGGAAGGCTTCTTCTTCTGCCCGTTGTCCCCGGAGGGCGGGTTCTCCGGCTCCTCTTCCCCCCCCTGGACCTGGCCCCGGTCCCGGGCGTTGCCCTCTTCGTTGGCCTGGGCCAGCCCCTTCATCATGGAGCCGAGGCCCAGCTCCGTGCGGGTGTACCCCGAGGGAAGGGTGAAGGTCCCCGGAGGGACGGGAACCATCTGCACGTCCCGGGTGGTGAGGATGGTGGTGCCCTGGTCCTTGCCGTCGTCGAAGCGCTGGGTGCGGACCTCCATGGGGAAGCCGAGAAAGCCCACCTTGGCGGCGATGACCTTGTCGAAGTCCGGGTCCCCGATGGAAAGCCCCTGGTTGTGCCAGTTCCGCTCGCCGAAGATGGCGAGGACGTCGTAGGCGGTGGTGGAGTAGTAGTCCGTCACCTGCTCGGTGTGGCTCTTGGTCTTGAAGCCCATGACGGTCGTCTGCATGTCGTGGGAGATCTTGATCCGTTTGCCGGTGCAGGGGGTGCCGCTCACCACCTTGGGGGGCAGGGGCGACACGTCCACCCGCTGGTTGGCGTAGGAGACCTTCATGGACTTCACCATTTGCTGGGCCCCCGCCTGCATCTCGTCCACGTTCATCTCCACGTACTCCCGGCGGTCGGGGAAGACGAAGTAGGCGACCTTGGCCTTGCCGTCCCCCAGGATGTAACTCCCCTTGGGGAAGAGGATGAAGTCGGTGAGGTAGGTCATCTTGAACTTGCCGTCGTCGGCCACCGCCTCGAACTGGAAGCCGGCGGCACCCTCCTCGGTGGGCAGCCCCAACTTGCGGGCCATCTCCTTTTCCTCGGGGGTCATGGACTTGGCGTTCTGGGCGCGGGGCCCGCCCTCCATCCGTACCTCGCCGCGGTACTTGATGCCCACGAGCGCCTGCGAAGCCAGTGTCGTGGCCGCAAGGGCCAGCGCGATCCAAAGAGCCTTTTTCATGGGAAGGTCCTCCACGGCCATCGTGCCAAAGGAGGCGCCCGAGGGCAAGCCCCCGCCAGCACAACCGAGGATTACCGTTCTAAAACCAACCCAGAAAATAGGGTCAGCCCCCTAGGAGGGCAGCGGGGCGGCGGGAAGGGGGCGGCGCGCCGAGGCGGGGAGGGATGGAGGCCCGCCCCCTGACGCTTTGGCGGAGGTGCATGGGAATCGAACCCACCCGCCGGGGGGTTAGCCCCGGTGCAACGGCTTTGAAGGCCGCGCGAGGCACCAGCCCCGAAGCACCTCCGCCCAAAGGGTAGAGGAGGGACGCCACGGGGTCAAGGTCTCCGGTTCGGTTCGGGGGGCTGGGCGAGGCGCTGGAGCCCTTCCAGGGTCCTCGCCGCTAGCCGCTCCTCGGCGGCGGCCACGGTCTCGGGGCCGGGGGGGGTCTGGGCCCACGCCTTCAAGAGCTCCTCGGCCTCGGCGAAGGTCTGGGCCTCCAGGCCGAGGAGGGTGGCCATCCAGTTCCGGCGGGGGTCGGTGAGGGCCTGGACGTCCAGGTACTTGGCCAGGTCTCCCCGGGTATCGGGGTAGAGGATCTCCTCCAGCGCTTTGGCGGCGGCGGTGAGGGGGGCTTCGTCCTGCTGGGCGGCGGCCGCGGAAGGAACGGAGGCGGCCTTGACCCAGTAGGGAACGGCGGCGGCGCCGAGGGGCTGGCCCAGAACGATCCAGGCGGTGGCGAGGGAAGGGGCCTCGCCGGGCCGGGGGCCTTGGGCGACGAAGGCGGAGACGGTGTCCCAGCGGCAGATACTGTCCTGGGTGTAGGCCCACGCGACCCCCCTCTTCCGGTTTTCCAAGGGAAAAGAGCCGAGGCGGACGTTGGCGGTGTCCCTGGCCACGCCGGCGAGGAGGCTCTGGGCGGTGAGCGACCGGCGGGCGGCCTTCTCCTCCAGCAGGGACACGGCACGGTCCCTCCGGAGGAAGCCCGTCCCCCGGGAGCGGTCCCCCGACTCGCTGAAGTTGGTCCGGACGAGGAACCCCCGGGGGGCGATGGCGGGGTCCGAGGCGTTGAAGCGGCGGTAGGTGCCGGGGCCCACCTCGAAGTAGGCGGCCCCTCCCCGGGCGTCGATGACGCCGAAGTTGGCCTCCACGTCCCGCTTCCCGGCGGAAGTCCGTTCCAGGAGGGCCTGGAAATCCTCCACCGAGGCGCAGGACTGGAGGGCCAGCTTCATGAGCCGCCCCTCGCCGGTGCTCTCCTCCTCCCCGAGGTTGTAAGAGGCGGAGTTCATGATGGCGAAGCCCGTTTCGTTGAGGCCGGCCCAGATGTCCAGGCCCGCGGCGTCCCCGCCGTTGACCACGCCGACGTAGGCGTACTTCCCATCGGCGCAGTAGACCACCTGGTTCCGCCGGTCGTCCGAGTCCCGGTTCTTCCAGAGAAGGGGACGGCCGTCGGCGGTGGCGGAAGGGGCGACGACGGCGGTGGTGCAGGCCGGCACCGGGATCCAGGAGGACAGGAAGGCGGCAAGGGCGGCAAGGACGGCGAGGGGGCGGGCCATGGCGTTCTCCCCTGAAAGGTTCCGAGTATAGCCCACGCCGGGCCCCCGCGTTGTATACTGATGGGCCTAACGGAGGAAAGAGACCATGGCCCAAAGGGTCGTCATCATCGGATCGGGACCGGCGGGACACACCGCCGCCATCTACACCGCCCGGGCGGGGCTCCGGCCCCTCGTCTTCGAGGGGTTCCTCGCCGGCGGGGTGGCGGGGGGCCAGCTCATGACCACCACGGAGGTGGAGAACTTCCCCGGTTTTCCTGAGGGGATCACCGGCCCCGAGCTGATGGGGAGGATGCGGGCCCAGAGCGAGCGCTTCGGCGCCCGCCTGCTGGCCGAGGACGTGGAGGAGGTGGACCTCTCCGCAAGGCCCTTCCGGGTGAAGGGGGCGGAGACGGAGGTGGAGGCCGAGAGCCTCATCGTGGCCACGGGCGCCACCGCCAAGCGCCTGGGGATCCCCGCCGAGGAAAGGCTCTGGCAGCGGGGGATCTCCGCCTGCGCCGTCTGCGACGGGGCCCTGCCGGTCTTCCGGGACCGGGTCCTGGTGGTGGTGGGGGGAGGCGACACGGCCATGGAAGAGGCCACCTACCTGACCCACTTCGCCTCCAAGGTCATCCTCGTCCACCGGCGGGGGGAGTTTCGGGCCTCCAAGGCCATGCAGAAGCGGGTCCTCGAGAACCCCAAGATCATGGTCCTGTGGAACTCCCAGGTGGTGGACGCCGTGGGGGAGACGGGGCTCCGGGGGGTGGTCGTGCGGCACCTCCCCGACGGCACCGAGAGGACCGTCGAGGCCGCCGGGCTCTTCTACGCCATCGGCCACGAGCCCAACACCGGCCTCTTCCGGGGCCAGCTGGAGATGGACGAGACCGGCTACCTCCTCACCCGGCCGGGGACCACCTACACCTCCGTTCCGGGGGTCTTCGCCGCGGGGGACGTGCAGGACAAGCGGTACCGGCAGGCCGTCACCGCCGCCGGCTCGGGGTGCATGGCCGCCCTGGACTGCGAGCGTTGGCTGGCGGAAAACCCCTGAAAAGGTGACCGCCGGCACTTGACCGCGCCCCCCTTCCCCCCTAGAGTGGCCCCAGAAAGGGGACGGCGGCCATGGCGCGGATCGAGTTCACCGACAACTACCCATCCTCTTTCTCAAGTGCAAGCGCTGCGGCCAGTGGGTCTGCAAGGAGATCTGCTGGAACGCCGAGCGCAGCCTCTGCAAGAACTGCGCGCCCATCCTCCAGCGGGAGCTGGCGGCACGCCAGGCCGCCATCCAGGTGGACCAGGCGGAGGAGAAGCTCCGGGGGATGGACCTAACCGAAGGGGTGGACCTCCAGTCCACCGCCGCCACCCTCTGTCCAATGGGGGGCCGAGGCCCAGGGCGCGGTATTCTGCCCCGAATGCGGCCAGAAGCTCCCATGAGGGGTTCTTGCCGCCTGCGGGTTCGGGCGGTCCACGCCTCCTTCGAAACATGGAAAGAACGGCTGGGCCTCTGAGGGGGGGCATCCTCCTCTTCCACAAGCCCAAGGGGGTCGTCGTCACCACCCGGGACGAACGGGGGCGGCGTACGGTCTTCGACCTCCTCCCTCCGTGGGTGCGGGAGGAAGGGTACGTTCCGGTGGGCCGCCTGGACCGGGATTCCCGGGGCCTTCTCCTCTTCGTGAAGGACCGGCGGCTGGTGGAGGAGCTGGGGGCCCCGGGTCGCCACGGCAAGACCTACGAAGTCTGGGTGCGGGGGCGGGTCACGGCGGAGCACCTCGAGGACGCCCGCCGGGGGGTCGAGAGTCCTGTGGGCCTCCTTAGGGTGCGAAGCGCCGAGGTCCTCAAGACCGCCGGCCCCAAGACCCTCCTCCGGGTGGTTCTCGGCGAGGGCAGGAACCGCCACATCCGGAGGCTCTTCGGGGCCTTGCGGGACCCCCTGCACGGGACGCCCCTCAAGGTCATGGACCTCAAGCGGACGGGCTTCGGGCCCCTCTCGCTGGATCTCCCTTCGGGGGCGTGGCGCTTCCTGCGGCGGGAGGAGGCGGAGCGGCTGGGGGTGCCTCCGGCAGGAGGCCCGTCCAGAGGCGCCGGCGGGTGAAGCCCGGCAGGGGCTCCTCCTCCCCTTCCGGGGGCCTCCGGCGGGCCCCGCAGGGTCCCTTGGGCAAGGGAGCGAAGGCCAGGCCCGAAAGGGGGAGGGACACCAGGGAATCGCCGCTGCCCTCTTCGTCGGCGAAGGCCAGGAGGAGGGCCGAGGGGGAGGCCTCCAGGAGGAGGAAACGCCCGCTGCGCCCGGGAGGGGGGGACAGGGCCGCGGCCTCCCAGTGCCTCCCGGCGTCCCGGGTCCTCAGGAGAAAGGAGCGCCCCTCTTCGCCGCAGAGGGCATTGAAGACGGCGTACAGGGTCTCGCCCCAGGCGGCGGCGGGCAGGCCTTCCTCCGGTTCGTCGAGCCAGGCCGAGGGCCACGGCGGCCGGGCGGCGAGCTCGCCCCCGTCCAGAAAGAGGCCGTTCCCCAGGAAGAGGCCCTGCGGCAAGGGGACGGGGGGGGAGCCGGTGGCGGCCAGGTCCGCCAGGGCCTCCGCCTCCTCCCGTCCCAGGTCCGCCGTTGCGAGGGCGAGGCCCCGGAGCTCCACGCCCGAAAGCCCCTCGGGCAAGGCCGAAAGGTCCCGGGAGGCCAGCAGGAGGGCGGTGCCGGCGGCGGGGTCCCGGAGCAGCGGGCCCCGGGGGGTGAAGGCCAGGAGGCGGCCTCCCAGGGGAACGGGGCAGGGGCAAGGCTGGGGGCCCACCGCCTCCCGAACGGCCCCGGCCAGGAGGGACCGGAAGGTTCCCGCGCCGGGGTGCCACTCCAGGAGGCCCGACCCCGCCACGGCGAGGTAGAGGCGGTCCCCCCCGTCCAGGAGCCCGCAGTACCTCAGGGGAAAGGCCTCCGGGCCCCCCCCGGCGGGGTAGGGGGAGAGGGCCCGCTCCTCCCGGGCGAACTCCTCCCGGACCAACGGAGGAAGGGGGACGGGGGAGCCCTTCCCGGTGGCGAGGTCGTACCGCCACAGCCCCCCTCCCGAGAAGGCCTCGTCCACCGCCAGGAGCAGTTCCCCGTTCCGGAGAGCGCCGAAGGCCGGTCCCCGGGGCGGAGGGTCCAGGGGGAAGGGGCGGAGGAGGCCGGCGGCCCGTTCCCAGAGGACGAAGCCCCCCTCCAGCCGGAGGAGGATACCCGCCTCCCCCCGGGCCGCCACGGCGGGGGGGGCGAGGGTCCCCCCCAGGGGCAGGAAACGGGGTCCCGGCGGCGAGGGCGGCGGGGCGGCGGGGAGGGCGCCGGCGGCGAGGGCCAGGGCCGTGACGGAAAGCCGCTTCCAGAGGCCCCTCATGGCCGGCGGAGCCTCTTCAGGATCTCCGACGTGGCGTGGTCCTTGGGGTCGCCCACGATGGCGATCCGGCCGCCGTGGCGGAGGACCGCCTCCCGCTCCGGGACCGTCTCCTCGGTGTAGTCGGTCCCCTTGCAGTGGACGTCGGGCTCCAGGGCTTCGATGAGGGGGACGGCGGTGTCCTCCTCGAAGACCGTCACGAAGTCCACCGCCGAGAGGGAAGCCAGGATCTCCGCCCGGTCCTCCTGAGACTGGAGGGGCCGCCCCTCCCCCTTGAGGCGCCGGACGGAGGCGTCGGCGTTGAGGGCCACCAGCAGGAGGTCGGCCTCCTTCTTGGCCGCCTCGAGGTACCGCACGTGGCCCACGTGGAGGATGTCGAAGCAGCCGTTGGCCAGGGCGAGGGTCCTTCCGCCCCGGGCCCGGCGGGAGAGGCGTCGCAGCACCTCCGGGCGGGAAAGGACCTTGGCTCCGATGGCCTCCTCGAAGGCGCTCACAGCCGCCCCTCCCCCCACTCCCGGAGGGTCTTCTGGATCTCCGGTACGGTGGTGGTGGCCGTCCCGTGCTTCTGGACGACGATCCCCCCCGCGACGTCGGCCAGGAGGGCCGCCTCCAGGAAGGAAGCACCGCCGGCCAGCGCCAGGACGTAGGCGGCCATGACCGTGTCCCCCGCCCCCGTGACGTCCACCACCTGGTCCGACCCCACGATGGGCAGGAGGGCCGGCGGCCTGCCCTCTTCGAAGAGGGCCATCCCCCGGGCCCCCCGGGTGACCAGCAGGGCCCTCAACCCCTGACGGGCCCGAAGCGCCTCGCCGGCCTCGCAGAGGAGCTCCTCGTCGTCGCCGGCGGAAAGCCCCGCCGCCTGCTCGAACTCCTCTTCGTTGGGGGTGGCGGTGGTGAGCCCCGGGAAGGCGGTGAGGTTGAAGCGGGAGTCCAGGGCCGTCACGGCGGGGAGAACCTCCGGCCGGTCCTTCCAGAGGTCGGGAACCAGCCCGTAGCCGTAGTCGGAGAGGACCAGGGCCCGCACACGGGAGGCGGCCTCCGAGAGGCCCCGGGCCAGGGTCTCCCGGGCGGCGCCGGGGAGGGCGTTGGCCTCCCCCGCGTCCACCCGCACGAGCTGCTGGCGGGGACCGTGGGGGGTTCCCGCCAGGATCCGCGTCTTGGTGGGGGTCTCCCAGCCCTTCACCGTCACGAGGCCCGCCCCGCCGATGCCCGCCTCCTCAAAGAGGCGCCTGAGGTCCCGCCCCGGTTCGTCGTCTCCCACGACCCCCAGGGGGTGCACCGAAGCCCCCAGCGCCGCCAGGTTGATGACGGTGTTGGCGGCGCAACCGGGGAGGAGGCGGCTCCGCTCCAGCCGCACGATGGGGACGGGGGCCTCCCGGGAGATCCGCTGGACGGCCCCGTACCAGAAGCGGTCCAGCACCATGTCACCCAGGACCGCCACCTGGGTACCCGAAAAGCCGGAGGCGATCTCCGCCAGCCGGCGCCAGCGGCCCCGGCCATCCACCCGTTCAGCCCGCACCGCAACCCTCCCGCTGGAGAATCCACCGGACGGCCTCGTAGGCGTTCTCGGCGACGTGGTCCGGCTCCACCGTCCACGAAGCCCGCTGGTAGGTCAGTTCCCCCAGCCCGTAGCCCGTGAGGACCAGGACACCCCGGGCCCCGGCGTTCCGCGCGAAGACCACGTCGGAGATCTTGTCCCCCACGACGTAGGACCGGGAGGGGTCGATCCCCAGCTCCCGCGCCGCCTGGAGGATCATCCCCGGCCGGGGCTTCCGGCAGTCGCAGTCCCGGCGGTAGGGGGGCTCCCCCGCCGCCGGGTGGTGGGGGCAGTAGTAGAGGGCGTCGAGCCTGGCCCCCAGGGCGCCCAGGAGGTCCTCCAGCCGCCCGAGGACCACCTTCACCAGCTCCTCGGTGAAGTACCCCCGGGCCACCCCCGCCTGGTTGGTGGCCAGGATCGCCGGCACCCCCGCCCGGTTGAGAGCCGCCACCGCCTCGGCCGCGCCGGGGAGCAGCGCCAGGCGCCGGGGGTGGTTCACGTAGCCCACCTCCTCCGTCAGCGTCCCGTCCCGGTCGAAGAAGACCGCAAAGCGGCCCGTGCCCGCCATGGCGCCTCCCGCCACCATTATGGACCGAAGGCGCCTTGGTGCGAAGGGCCGGGGCCGCAGCGGAGGCAGGAAGTGCGGGGGGCCCGGGGGGGGCGCTGCCCTGGAGAGCTGCCGCTGCTGGCTCATCGCCCAATGGGTCCCGAACGGGCTCCACGGACAGGGCCTCCCCTTGACCCCCGGGGGGGGCTCCGGTAGGGTAGAACCTTCGCGCCGCGCTGGCGGGGGGAGGGACCATGGCCGAGAAGCCGCGCCATCCGAAGGGTCTGTACGTTCTCTTCTTCACCGAGATGTGGGAGCGCTTCGGCTTCTACACCATGCTGGCCATCTTCACCCTCTACCTGGACGAGTACTTCCACTTCGCCCACCCCGGAACCATCTACGGGGCCTACCTCGCGGTGGTGTACTTCACGCCCATCGCCGGGGGGTGGGTGGCCGACCGCCTCCTGGGATTCCGGAAGACGATCCTCCTGGGGGCGGTGCTTCTGGCGCTGGGATACGGCCTGCTGGCGGTGAAGTTCCCCGAGCCCCCGGGGGTGGAGCAGGCGGTGGCCGCCGCGGAAAAGGCCCACGCCCAGGCGGTGGCCGATTGGCAGGCCCGGGGGACGGCGGCCCGGCAGGCGGGCCAGCCCTTCGAGGAGCCCATGCCGGCCTACCAGGGACCGGGGCGCACCACCGGCCGGCCCCTCTTCTTCCTGGCCCTCCTCCTGCTGGTCTGCGGAAACGGCCTCTTCAAGCCCAACATCTCGGTGATGGTGGGCAACCTCTACGAGGAGGGAAACCCCCTCAAGGACTCGGCCTTCAACATCTTCTACATGGGGATCAACATCGGGGCCTTCTTCGCCCCCATCACCGCCGCCGCCCTGCGGAACACCCTGGGCTGGTGGTGGGCCTTCGGCGCTGCCTCCACCGGCATGGTGGTCTCCCTGGCGATCTTCTTGCTCTTCCAGAAGCACATCCGCCACGCCGAGATCGGCAAGGGCGGCGATTCGCTGGTGAAGGGGCCCGAACTGACGAGGGAGCAGGAGCGGAGCCGGATCTTCGCCCTCCTCGCCATCTACGCCATCGTCGTTCTCTTCTGGATGGCCTTCCACCAGAACGGCTTCACCATGACCCTCTGGGCCCGGGACAGCACCGGCCCCCTGGGTTCCTTCCAGATCCCCGCCGAGGCCTTCTCCGCCGCCAACGCCTTCTTCGTGGTGACCCTCACCCCCCTCGTGGTCTGGTTCTGGGGGCGCCTCCGCCGGCGGGGGCTGGAGCCCACCACCCCGGCCAAGATGGGCATCGGCATGGTGCTCACCGCCACCGCCTTCGCCATCCTGGGCATCGCCGGAAGGCTTGGGGGGGACTTCGGCCGCGTCTCTCCCCTCTGGCTCATCGCCGCCTACGCCGTGGTGACCCTGGGGGAGCTGAACCTCTCCCCCATGGGGCTGGCCTTCTGCTCCAAGGTGGCCCCGCCCCGCTTCCGGGGACTGATGATGGGCCTCTGGTTCGGCGCCACCGCCTGCGGCAACTACCTGGCGGGGGGCATCGAGCCCCTGTGGGACCGCTGGCCCCACAGCACCTTCTTCTTCTTCCTCGTCGCCACCAGCCTCTTCGCCGCCCTGCTGCTGCGGCTGGTGTTGAAGAAGGTGAACGCCGCGGCGGGGGCGTGAGGGCGCCCGGGAAGGCGGCGGGGAGCCGGAGTTGCTCCGGCCGGAGCGCCCACTGCTCCGGGTGGGTCAGGGGAGCGGCCTGAGGACGGGGAGCGCAAGGGGAGAGGGCAGGAGGCCCCCCCTGAGACCGGAACACCCCATTGCGAAACCGCAACATGGGCTTTACATGACGGAAAAGGCCTTCCGGGAGACTGGCCTCCACGGGGAGACGGGCATGCGAATGGGCACACTTCTCACGGCGGCGTTCCTCGCCTTTGCGTCTCTCGCTCCGCTGGCCCAGGAGACGGCCCACGGCGCCGGGGCCACCTTTCCCTACCCCCTCTACGCCCGCTGGGCCCACGACTACCGGGCCCGCACCGGGCGCTCCTTCAACTACCAGTCCCTCGGCTCGGGGGCGGGGCTGCTGCAGATCCGGCGGGGGGTGGTGGACTTCGGCGCTTCGGAGATCCCCCTGGAAAAGGAGGAGCTGGAACGGGCGGGGCTGGTGCAGTTTCCCCTGGTGGTGGGGGTTGTGGTGGTGGTGGCCAACCTCCCCGGCCAGAGCGGAGCGCCCCTGCGGGTCTCCCCCGAGGTGCTGGCCGGCCTCTTCCTCGGGCGCATCGAACGCTGGGACGACCACCGGCTCCAGGCCCTGAACCCCGGCCGGAAGCTCCCTCCCCTGAGGGTGGGCCCCATCGTGCGGGCCGACGGCTCGGGGACCACCTGGCTCTTCACCCGGTACCTCTCGGCCAAGAGCCCCGCCTGGGCCCAGGGCCCGGGGGCCGGCGCCGCGGTGAAATGGCCCTGCGGCGCCGCCGCCAAGGGAAACGAGGGGGTGGCCTCCTACGTGAAGGAGATCCCCGGGGCCGTGGGCTACGTGGAGTACGCCTACGCCATGGGCCGGGGCTTCACCCTGCTGTCCCTGGAGCGGGTTCCGGGCGAGTTCGTGGAAGCCGGCCCGGAGTCGGTGTCCCGGGCCCTCCAGAAGGCCCTGGCGGAGCCCGGCTCCTCCCTGGAGGTGGACCTCTTGGACGTGAAGGCCCCCGGGGCCTGGCCGCTCACCGGACTCTCCTACATCCTGTTGAAGGCCGACCAGCGGGACCGGAGAAAGGGAAGGGCGCTTCTGGACTTCTTCCACTGGTGCCTGGCGGAGGGGGCCCCGCAGGCCCGGGAACTGGGGTACTTCCCCCTTCCCCCGGAGATGGCGGCTCAGGTGGAGGCCCGGTGGGGGGAGAAGATCCGGTGCCGGGGGGAGCGCCTATGGCCCTGAAGGCCCCGCCCGTTGGCCGGCGGCCCGGTCCTTCCCGGTCCAGTGGCCCCATGGAGGCCCTCTTCCGGAACGCCACGCGGTCCTTCGCCGTGCTGGTCCTCCTCCTGCTCGGCGCCATCCTGGTCACCCTCTTCGTGGATGCCCTGCCCGCCTTTCGGGCCTTCGGCCCCTCCTTCCTGGTCTCCCAGGAGTGGGACCCGGTGCGGGACCTCTACGGCGCCCTGCCGGCGGCCTACGGAACGGTGGTCTCCTCCCTCATCGCCCTCCTCCTCGCCGGTCCCCTGGGCATCGGCGTGGCGGTCTTCCTCACGGAGATGGCGCCCCCCTGGCTCTCCCGCCCCGTGGGGGTGGCGGTGGAGATGCTGGCGGCCGTTCCCAGCATCATCTACGGCATGTGGGGACTCTTCGTCCTGGCCCCCGTCCTCAACGGGAGCCTGTACGCCTTCCTGCAGGAACGGCTGGGCTCCCTGCCGCTCTTCGCCGGGCCATCCCTGGGAATCGGCATGCTGACGGGGGGGATCATCCTGGCCATCATGATCCTGCCCTTCGTGGCCTCCGTCTCCCGGGACGTCTTCCGCCTGGTGCCCCCCCTCTTGAAGGAGTCGGCCTACGGCCTGGGGGCGACGCGGTGGGAGGTGATCTCCAAGGTGATGATCCCCTACGGCCGCACCGGTCTCGTGGGCGCCCTCTTCCTGGGGCTGGGCCGGGCCCTGGGGGAGACTATGGCGGCCACCTTCGTCATCGGCAACTCCCACACCCTGTCGGCCTCGCTCCTCAGCCCCTCCAACACCATCGCCTCCACCCTGGCCAACGAGTTCGCCGAGGCCACCTCCGCCCTCCACCTCTCGAGCCTGGTGGCCCTGGCCTTCCTGCTTTTCCTCATTACCACGGCGATCCTGAGCCTGGCCAAGTTCCTCCTCTGGCGCATGGAGAAGGCCCTGGGGGGGGCGGCGCGATGATTCCCGGGGGCTTCCTGTACCTTCGGCGGAAGGCGGTGAACGTCCTCCTGCTCACCCTCTCGGCCGTGTCGGCCCTCTTCGGCCTGGTCTTTCTGGTGTGGATCCTCCGGGAGGTGATCCTCCGGGGGGCGCGGGCCCTCAACTGGGCCTTCTTCACCCAGCTGCCGGCGCCGCCGGGCGTGGAGGCGGGGGGGATGGCCAACGCCCTGGTGGGGACCCTCCTCATCTCCCTGCTGGCGGTGGTGCTGGGGGTTCCGACGGGGATTCTGGCAGGGACGTACCTGGCGGAGTACGGGAGGAAGAACGCCCTGGCCCGGGCGGTCCGGTTCGTGAGCGACATCCTGGCCAGCAGTCCCTCCATCGTCGTGGGGGTCTTCGTCTACGCCATCCTCGTCAAGCCGCTGGGGTCCTTCTCGGGGCTCTCGGGGGCGGTGGCCCTGGCCATCCTCATGATCCCCGTGGTGACGCGGACCAGCGAGGAGATGCTCCGCCTGGTTCCCGACACCCTCCGGGAGGCCGCCCTGGCCCTCGGTGCGCCGCAGTGGAAGGTCATCGTGGCCGTCTGCTACCGGCGGGTGCTGGGGGGCCTGGCCACGGGGGTGCTCCTGGCGGTGGCCCGGGTGAGCGGCGAGACGGCCCCCCTCCTCTTCACCGCCCTCAACAACCCCTACTGGAACTGGAACCCTTTTCGGCCCACGGGAACCCTGAACGTGACCCTCTTCAACTACGCCATGTCGCCCTACGACGACTGGCGGGCCAAGGCCTGGGGCGCCGCCCTCCTCATCACGCTGCTGGTCCTGGCCACCACCCTCGTGGCCCGCCTCGTCGTGTCCCGCACGGAAATCGGGAGGTCCTGACCATGACCCTTCCCCCCGCCCCTGCCCTTCTTCCCCCCCTCCTCCAATCCCATCCCGCCGGCGGCGAGGACCGGCTCAACGGGGCTGCGGCCCCCCGGATCGAGGTGCGGAACCTGAGCTTCTACTACGGGGCCCACCGGGCCCTGTCGGGCATCAGCCTTCCCATCCACGACCGGGAGGTGACGGCCTTCATCGGCCCCTCGGGGTGCGGCAAGTCCACGCTGATCCGCTGTTTCAACCGCATGTTCGACCTCTACCGGGGCCAGCGGGCCGAGGGGGAGATCCTCTTGGACGGCCGGAACATCCTGGCCCCGGAGGTGGACGTCACCGCCCTTCGGGCCCGGGTGGGCATGGTCTTCCAGAAGCCTACCCCCTTCCCCATGTCCATCTTCGAGAACGTGGCCTTCGGGATCCGCCTCTACGAGAAGCTTTCCCGGTCGGTCCTCAGGGAGCGGGTGGAGGCGGCCCTCCAGGCGGCGGCCCTCTGGGACGAGGTGAAGGACAAGCTCTCCCATTCGGCCATGGGCCTCTCGGGGGGCCAGCAGCAGCGGCTCTGCATCGCCAGGGCCATCGCCGTCAACCCCGAGGTGCTCCTCATGGACGAGCCGGCCTCGGCGCTGGACCCCATCGCCACCGCCAAGATCGAGGAGCTGATGGAGGAGCTGAAGCGCCGCTACACCATCGTCGTGGTCACCCACAACATGCAGCAGGCCGCCCGGGTTTCCGCCTACACCGCCTTCCTGTACATGGGGACGCTGGTGGAGTTCGGGCCGACGGAACAGGTCTTCACCAACCCCCGGGACCCCAAGACCCGGGACTACATCACGGGCCGCTTCGGCTGACCCCGGGAGGTACGGCCATGGCCAAGATGCGGGAAGAGATCCAGGGCCTCCTCGGCGCCGTCGCCGAGATGGCCGACGAGGCGGGCCGCCTCCTCCGCGCCGCCTCCGAGGCATTCCTCGCCTGCGACGGGAGCGCCCTCGGGGCCGTTCGGGAAGGGGAGCGGGCCATCAACCGGATGGAGATGGCCAACGACGCCCGGTGCCTCAGGGTCTTGGCCCTCTACCAGCCGGAGGCCGACGACCTCCGGAGCGTGCTGATGGCCCTCAAGATCAACAACGACCTGGAGCGGATCGGCGACCACGCCCTCAACGTGGCCGAGCGGGCGGGGCAGGCGGGGGCCTTTCCTTCGGCCGTCCTCAAGGAACGCTTCGCGCACATGGCGGAGGTCTGCCTCGCCATGCTGCGGGACGCCGTCACGGCCTTCGTGGCCCGGGACTCGGCCCTGGCCAAGGCCGTGATCGAGCGAGACGACGAGGTGGACGACCTCCTCAGGGCCATCATCTCCGACGTGCTGGAGGCGGGGTGGGGCGACCGGGCCGACCGCCAGTCGGCCCTGGCCCTGGTCTTCGCCGCCAAGGACTTCGAACGGGTGGCGGACCTCTGCACCAACCTCGCCGAAGACGTGGTCTTCATGGCCGAGGGAACGAGCCTCAAACACCAGGGCAAGTTGTAGGCGTCACAGCCCTTCCAGGGCCTGGCCCAGGTCCCGGACCAGGTCGGCGGCCGCCTCGCACCCCACCGAAAGGCGGACGAGGCCGTCGGTGATGCCGGCCTTCAGCCGCTCCTCCCGCAGCAGGGCGGCGTGGGTCATGGAGGCCGGGTGCTGGATCAGCGTCTCCACCCCGCCCAGGGAGACGGCCAGGGTGGCGAGCTTGACCCGTTCCAGGAGGGCCTTTCCCGCCTGGACCCCCCCCTTGAGCTCGAAGGAGATGAGGGATCCCGGACCCTCCATCTGCCGGGCGATGAGTTCGGCCTGGGGGTGGCCGGGGAGCCCGGGGTAGGCCACGGAGGCGACGGCGGGGTGGGAGGCGAGGAAGGCCGCCACCTGGCGGGCCGACTCCTGGGCCGCCCGCACGCGCAGGGCCAAGGTCTTGATACCCCGCAAGACGAGCCAGGCCTGGTGGGGGTCCATGGTACCGCCGAGGTAGGCCAGCACCGACTTCACCTTCCGGTAGAGGGCCTCGTCCCGGAAGACGAGGATGCCGCCCACCACGTCCGAATGGCCGTTGAGGAACTTGGTGACCGAGTGGAGGACGATGTCGGCCCCGAAGCGGAAGGGCTTCTGGAGAATGGGGCTCATGAAGGTGTTGTCCACCACCAGGAGGGCGCCGCGGCGGTGCGCCGTTTCGGCCGCGTGGCGAAGGTCCGTGACCTTGAGGGTGGGGTTGGCGGGGGACTCGGCGAAGAGGAGCCGCGTGCCCTCGGTGACGGCCGCCTCCACCGCCGCGGGGTCGCTGGTGTCCACGAAGGCGGGGGAGACTCCGAAGCGGCTGAAATCCCTCGAGAGGACCACCCGGGACGGGCCGTAGACCGATTCGCCTGAGACCACGCGGTCCCCCTGGGAGAGGAGGGCGAAGAAGACGGTGGAAACCGCCGCCATCCCCGAGGCGCAGGCCAGGGCGTACCGCCCCTCCTCCAGGGCCGCCACGTTCGCCTCCAGCATGGCGATGGTCGGGTTGCCCATCCGCGTGTAGACGAAGCCCTTGTCCTTGCCCGCGAAGCGGGCGGCCCCCTGGTCGGGGCTCTCGAAGGCGAAGGTGGAGGTCTGGAAGATGGGGGGTGCCACCGCGCCGTAGGCGGGGTCCGGTTCTTGGCCGGCGTGGATGCAGAGGGTGTCGGTGGCGAGCTTGTCGTGGCGCGTTGTGGTCATCAGGGCTCCTTACGGGTCCGGGAAGGCCGGCGGGGCCGTACGCCGGAGGGCGCATTTTACACCGGGGAGGCCCAGAGGCAAGCCCCAGCGTTGGGCTGTGCCTTCGGGCCCGGGTGAGCCTCAGGCCGGTTCCATCCGGCGGAGCCTCACGATGGCCGCCGAGAGGCAGAGAAGGACCAGGGAGAGGCTCAGGAGGCCCACCGCGAGGGCGGGGGACGCGAAGTCGGCCTCCGGCCCCCTTCCCAACAGGTGGGCGTAGTACCGGTAGACCGGCTTGGCGGAGAGGACGAGGACCAGCCCCACGAAGGCCAGGGAGAGGAACATGTAGGCAAGGCCCCAGGCGCTCATGACCGCCCGGGCCGGGTTCTTGGCGTCGAAGACCGGCGCGGCGGTCCCCATGGCCAGGGCCATGGCCGGCAGGGCCAGGGAGAGGACCACGGCGAGGTAGAGGGTGAAGGCGAAGGCCTCCCCCCCTACGCCCAGAAAGCGGTTGGAACCGTAGAGGATCAAGGCCGAGAGGGCCGTGAGGGGGACGGCGGTGAAGAGGTACTTGGCCCAGAGGTAGGCGGCGGGGGAGAGGGGCAGGGTCCGGGAGGCGAAGAAGGCCTTTCCCTCCGCCCCTACGGCGGTGAAGGCGAAGCGCCCGGCCACCGAGGCGACGATGAGCCCCAGGGTGGCCAGGTTCCAGTAGGAGACCGCCACCTTGAGGACCGCCACCTCCTGCGGGAGAAAGCGGACGTTGAAGAGGTAGATCACCACCAGGGCCGCGAGGATGATGAGCTGGCCCCACTGGGTGGGGTCGCGGAAGAAGAGGAGGAGGTCCCGGCGGAGGACGGCCCGGCCCTGCCGCCCCGCCGGAGCCAGGGCCACCCCCGCCTCCACCGCCCACCGGGTGAAGGCCGGACGCGGCGCGCCGGGCCTGAGCCCCGCCTGCTCCTGGGCGCGGTGGTAGCCCCGGGCGTGGAAGAGCCTCAGGAGGAGGAACAGGAGGCCGGCGCTCCCCGCCGCGGCGAGGAGGAGGCGCCAGAGAGCCGGCAGGGCCCGGGACCACTCCCCCGAGGCGCCGTAGACCACCAGGACCGCCAGCCAGGTGGAGGGGAGCCACCGCTCCCCAGGGAGGGCGAAGGAACGGAGGACCTCCACCACCTGGCCGCTGGAGGAGGGGTTGAGGAGGGCTTCGGGCCGCGCCAGGCGGAAGAGGACGACGAGGAGGCAGAGCATCACCACCGTCAGAACCGTCAGAAACTGGTGGATGCGCCGGGCGGGGAAGAAGCGGGCCAGCAGGACCGTCACCGACGCCCCCAGGCCGAGGGGGACGGCGAGGTAGGCGCAGAGGCCCAAGAGGTCGAGGGCCAGGGAGGGGGCCGAGGCCCCGGCGAGGCTCCCGTAGGCCGCCGCCACCGGCAGAAGAAGGAGGGCCACCATGTAGCCCGCGCTGGCCCCGGCCTCCGCCGCCCGGTAGGCCCTCAGGCCCCCCCGGCCCAGCGGCAGGGGAAGGAGGAGCCCCAGGTCCTCGTCGAGGTAGAGGTAGGAGAGGGCGCTCACCGCCGCCGAAAAGACGAGGAGGGTGAGGGTGGTGAGGAGAACCAGGGCCATGAGCTTGGAGGCCAGGGCCACCAGGAGGACCGAGGGGACCTCCTCCGTGGCCAGCAGGTTTTCGAAGATCCGCCGGAAGAAGAGGAAGTCCCCCAGGAGGAAGAGGGCCCCCAGGAGCAGGAAGACCGCCCCCAGGAGCCAGGTGCCGGCCCGGGGGGGAAGAACCCGGTGGCGGGCCATGCGGAGGCGCAGGCCGAAGAGGAGGAAGGGGACCGGCGGGCGGCGCCGGGGAAGAGCCGGGGGGGAGGGTGCCCCGGGGCGGAGGGCGGGCGGGCGGTTCACGGCCTCACTCCGAGAGTCCGAAGGGCCCCAGGAGGGGCACGAAGACGCAACGCTCCAGCGCCTCGGCCCGGACGTCCCCCCCCTCCTCCTTCCGGAGGCGCAGGAGAACCTGCCCCTCCCCGTCGGCCACGGGGGCCAGGAAGAGGCCCCCGGGGGCCAGCTGGTCGAGAAGGGGAGGGGGCGGGGCGGGGCAGGCCGCCGAGACGAGGATCCGCTGGAAGGGGGCCTCCTCCGGCCAGCCGAGGGCGCCGTCCCCCGCCCGGAGGGGAAGGTCCGGGATGCCCGCCGCCCGGAGGTTCTCCCGGGCCACCGCGAGAAGGGCCGGGTTCCACTCGATGCCGAAGGGGCGGCTTCCCGCGGCCCAGAGGAGGGCCAGGGCGTAGCCCGAGCCGCAGCCCACCTCCAGGACCTTCTGGCCCCTCTCCAGCCGGAGGTGGTGAAGCATGAGGGCGACCATGTAGGGCTGGCTCACCGTCTGGCCCGAACCGATGGAAACGGGGTGGTCGCCGTAGGCCACCCCCCGGGCGCCCGGCGGGACGAAGTGGAGGCGGTCCACCCGGAGAAAGGCCTTGAGAACCCGGGGGGAGCGGATTCCCCGCCCGGCGATCTGCCTCCTCACCATCTCCCGGTTGGCCTCCGAGGTGCGCCGTGCCATACCTCCATTGTGAACGGCCCCTCCCCGTTCCGCAACGGCGTTTGCCTTGGGGAGGGTCCGCGGGTATGCTCTTGGGTGCGGGAGGAAAGATGGGCCTCGAGGGGAACCTGCGCACCGTCGTGCTCCCGGACGTGCTCCAGCTCCTGGCGGCGGGGCGGAAGACGGGGATCCTCCACATCCGGGACTCCAAGGGTGTGGCGAAGAAGATCTTCTTCCAGGATGGCCGCATCTGCTCCACCGCCTCCTCGGACCCCATGGAGTACCTGGGCCACTTCCTCATCAGCCGCGGCTACCTCACCGAAGAGCAGCTCAACAAGGCCATGGAGACCCAGCTCCAGACGGGGATCAAGTTGGGGAAGATCCTCGTGATGGTCGGCATCCTGGAGGAGGCGGAGTTGAGCGCCATGCTCACCCTCAAGGCCGAGGAGACCCTCTACGGCCTCTTCCTCTGGGACGACGGCACCTTCTCCTTCGAGGACCTTCCCGCCATCGAAGACGACATGATCCACATCTCCCTGGACGTGACGGGGCTCATCATGGAGGGAATCCGGAGGAAGGACGAGTGGGCCCGGATCCGCGCCCTCCTGCCCTCCCCCCGGACCATCCTCGCCCGGACCGAGCGCCCGCCCAGCCTGGAGCAGGCTCCCGACGGCTCCTTTCCCCGCAGGGTCTACGACGCGGCGGACGGGAACAAGTGCTTGGAGGAGATCGCCCTCCACCTGCACGCCACCGAATTCCAGGTCTCGGAGGCCGCCTTCCGCCTCTGCTCCGCCGGGTGCCTCGTCCCCGACGGCGAGAAGCCCTCCCCCGAGGAGATCACCTTCACCGCCATCCAGCGGAGGCTCCTCGACGAAGCCGCCCAGGCGCTGGAGGAGAGGCGCTTCGAGGAGGCGGCCCGGCTCTACCGGTATCTCCTCAAGACCATGCCCGGCGACGAGGAGGTCCACCGGGGGCTGGCCTTGGCGGAGCGCGGGTCCTCCCAGGCCTTCTTCCAGGAGGTGGTGCCCCTCACCACCGTCCTGGAGCTGGCGGTGCCCCTGGAGCAGCTCGCCCACCAGGACTTGACCCCCCAGGAGGGGTTTCTGGCCTCGAGGGTCAACGGAACCTGGGACATCGCCTCCATCCTGAAGGTCTCCCCCCTCACGGAACGGGATGCCCTCCGGGCCTTCCGGCGCCTTCTCGAGAAGGGGATCCTCCGTCCCAAGAAAGGCTGAGGCCCAAGAAAAGGGCCGCCCCGGGGGGCGGCCCGAAAAGCCCCCGGAGGGGCTTGGGGGGAGGGTCAGCTCACGGGGGCCGCCACCTTCGTGCCGGCTTGGCCCTTGGGAATCGGCAGGGGTTCGCCGGGAAAGCGGGCCTGGCCCGAAAGGCCGTCCCCGCCGAAGGTTCCCGAGAAGACGGCGGGGGAGGGGGCCTTCTCCGACCAGAGGGCGGGGTCCACGGCGGCGAAGAGGCTGGCCTTGCCGCCGAAGGAGGCCCACTCCTTGAAGGCCGCCGACGGGGGCTGGCTGGTTCCCAGCGCCCAGAGTGGGTCTTGGGCGAAGAAGAGGACCCCGCCGGAGAGGCCCACCGCCAGAGGCTCCCCGGCCAGCAGGCCCTCCTTCCCCGGCTTCCAGAGGACGGCCCCTTCGACGGACTGCTTCTCCAGATTGAACTGGGGGGCGATCTTGTTGGCGAGGAGGTCCTCCAGGCGGCGGGGGTCCCTCGTGGTGAGAAAGAGGGCCCAGCGGCGGCCGCCGTCCCCGGGGCCCAGCACCAGGCACCACTCGTCCCCCAGCGCGGGCAGGAGTTCTCCCGAGAGAGACAGGCCCATCTTGCCCTCGGCGGCCCCGAGGCCCGCCCGAATCCAGCCCATCCGGTCGGGGCTCAAGACCTTCTGGAGTTCCTCCAGCGCCGCTCCGTAGAGGCGGGCCGGGTCCTTGCCCCCGCCCCAGAGGTAGAGGCGGCCGTCCTTGGGGAGCCGGCCCTCGAGGGAGGGCCTCCGGGGGCCGCCCTCGGCGGCGAGGCGCCAGAGACCGCGGGCCGGCGGGCCGTAGCCCAGGAAGCTCCGGACCGTCCAGTCGGAGGCGGCGGGGCCGGCGGGAGGGGCCGTCCAGAGGGCCAGGGGGCCCAGGGTGTCCACGGCCAGGAACTTGGAGAGGGGCTCCAGCAGCTCCCGCTCCAGGTCGAACTCCACCGCCTTCCGGGGCTCCGGGCCTTCTTCCGCAGGCCCTTCCGGGGCCGCCTTCCCGTGGGAGGAGGCGAGGGAGCCCTTCCAGGAGGCCGCCGCCTCGGCGAAGGCCTTCCGGGAGACGAAGAGGAAGGCCCCCTTCTGGGGCGCCACCCGCTTCCAGGCCCGCTGAAAGTCCTCGGCGGCGGAGAGGCCCGGGCCGGAGGGGGCCAGGACGCGGCGGGCCGCTTCGGGGGAGGTGGCGAAGACGCCCCACCGGGGAGAGACGCCGGCGCAGGCCTTGCGGAGGTGTGCCTTTGCCTCCTCCTCGTCTTCCGGCAGGACCACGCGGTAGAGGGTGACCCCGCCGGCCTCCCCCGCCTTCTCCCCCAGTTTGAGGTGCTCTTTGAAGAAGTCGCGGAGCAGGGCATCCTGGCCCGGACCGAGGGGGAGGAGCGCAGCCCCTTCCACCTGGGAGCCCTCCTTCCAGATCCCGAGGACCAAGGGCTGGCGGGCGAGGGCCGAGGGGAGGTCCGTGGGTCTCACCGGTTCGTGGGCCCAGACCTGCCCCAGAACCTGCAGCATGGGGTCCTGGCCCCGGAAGGCCTCGCCGCCTTCGGAGGCCGCACCCTCCGGGGCGGGGAGCCACTGGCCCAGCTCCTGGATCTCCGCGAAGACCATCGTCTCGGGGGGAAAGGCCTTGGCGAGGCCTTCGTAACCCCGGCCCCCGCGGCAACTCCCCAGGAGAGCCGCCGCCAGAAGGATCCCCCCCACCGCCACGCGCGTCCGTCGGTCCATGGTCGCCTCCTCGGCCCGTTCCATCCCCCTTGTACGGCTTCCCAGGCGGCGGAGTTTCTCCCCTTGGCCGGGAGGGGGGTGAGGGTGTATCCTGATGTTCCACCTGGGAGGGTCCATGGGACGGTGGAAGGCTCTGGCGGCGGTTTCGGTCCTGGCGTCCCTGGCTCTTCCGGCGGGAACCCTCTACCTCCTCACCGGACTCAAGCCCCGTCCCCCCAAGCGCCCCGACCCCAACCTCCGGGTGGAGGGGCGGGCCTTCGTCTACCGGAACCCCCGGCTGGAGCTCCGGGTGGAGCCCCTTACTCCCCCGGGCCGGGCGGACTTCTTCGCCCAGCGTGGGCTCCAAGACCCCTTCGCCGGCTTCCCCCCGGAGGACAACTACGTCGCCTTCCGGGTCCGTTTCGAGAACCTCTCCAAGGAGGAATCCCTCACCTTCTCCCCCGTGGCCACCCTCTTCGGCAACGCGGCGGTCCTGGACGAGGTCCGCCTCTACCAGACCTTCTACCGAGAGAAGGAGGGGGAGAGGATGCTGGAGGCGGTGGGCAGGACCCTCTTCGTCAAGACCCTCACCCTGCCCCCCGGGACCTTCATCGAGCGCCTCCTCGTGTACCAGTACGACGACCCGTACCCCGTGCGGACCATCCCCCTCGTCTTCGCCAGCATCCTCGTGGGTCGGGAGAGCCTGGACCTGGAACTGCCCTTCGAAGCCACCTTCCAAAAGGAGAAACGAAAATGACGGCCTCCGTCCTGGACGGGAAGCGCATCGGCGAAGAGATCCGCGCCGAGGTCCAGCGAGGGGTACGGGACCTTCGCTCCCGGGGGTTGCGACCGCCGGGCCTGGCGGCGGTCCTGGTGGGGGAGGACCCCGCAAGCCGGGTCTACGTGGCCTCCAAGGTGAAGGCCTGCGGGGAGGCGGGGGTCTTTTCCCAGCGGATCGAACTGCCGGCCTCGGCCTCCACCGCCGAGGTTCTCGCCACGGTGCAGGAGCTCAACGGGAGGCCGGAGATCGACGGCATCCTGGTCCAGCTTCCCCTCCCCCGGCAGGTGGAGGAGGAGGCGGTCCTGAGGGCCATCTCCCCCGAGAAGGACGTGGACGGCTTCCACCCGGTGAACTTCGGCCTCATGACCCTGGACCGCCCCCTCTTCGAACCCTGCACCCCCGCCGGAATCCTCGAACTCTTGAAGCGCTACCAAATCCCCTTGGAGGGGCGCCGGGCCGTGGTGGTGGGCCGCTCCCACATCGTGGGAAAGCCCATGGCCATCCTCCTCCTGAGGGCCAACGCCACGGTGACCGTCTGCCACTCCCGGACACGGAACCTCGCCGAGGTGTGCCGGGAGGCCGACATCCTGGTTGCCGCCATCGGCCGGAAGGGCACCATCACCGCGGAACACATCCGGGAGGGGGCGGTGGTGGTGGACGTGGGCATGAACCGCGTCACCGACCCGGAGGAGGCCCGGGTCCTTTTCGGAGGGGACGAGAAGCGGATCGGGACGGTCCGGGAGAAGGGCGCCACCCTGGTGGGGGACGTGGTGCCGGTGGCCATGTGGGAGAAGGCCTCCTGGTACACCCCCGTCCCCGGCGGCGTTGGCCCCCTGACCATCGCCATGCTCCTCTCCAACACCCTGAAGTCCGCCCGGCGGAGGCTGGGCGTCGCATGATCCGGGCCTTCTCCGGCGCGGGGGGTCCCGGGGAGTTCTGGCCGTGCTCCACGTAGGCCTCACCGGCGGCATCGGCTCCGGCAAGAGTACCGTAGCGGCCCTTCTGCGGGAGAAGGGGGCCGAGACCCTCGACGCCGACCGGATGGTGCGGGAGATGCTGGCCCCCGGAGGGGAGGCGGTGGAGCCGGTCCTCGGGGCCTTCGGCGGGCACCTCCGGGACGGCGAAGGGGGGGTGGACCGCCGGGCGCTGGCGGCCCTGGCCTTCGCCGACCCTGCGGCCCGCGCCCGGCTGGAGGCCCTCCTCCACCCCCGGGTCATCGCCCGGCGGAGGGCCCTCCTCGAGGAGATCGCCCGCCGGCGGGGCCCCCGGACCGTCGTCGTCAGCGAGGCGGCGCTGATCTTCGAGGCGGGCACCCAGGGGGAGTTCGACGCCACCGTTCTCGTCACTGCCCCGAGGGAGGTCCGGCTCCAGCGGCTCGCCGCCGCGGGCTGGGACCCAGTGGACGCGGAGCGACGGATGGCCGCCCAGTGGGACGACGACCGGAAGGCCGCCCTGGCGGACTTCGTGGTGGACAACGGCGGCGGCCTGGACCGCACCCGCGCCGAAGTGGACCGCCTCTGGGGGGAGCTGGTGCGGCGGCTCCAAGAGCCGGAGCAGCCCGGGAACGGAAAGGAGACCCGCCTGCCCGAGAAGGGGGGGGACCCACGGTGTTGACCAAGGCGCTGATCCTCTGCCGTTCTGCGGAGACGGCGGAAACCCTGGCCGCCTGCCTGCCACTCCACTGGGCCGCCGAGCGCCTGGAGACGGGGGAGGACGCGCTAGCGCGCCTCGCCCTGGGCGGCGTGGAGATCATCCTGGCGGAACTCGACCAGAGGGGCCTTTCGGGGGCGGAGCTCCTCGCCCAGATGCGGACCCTCGCCCCCTGGACGCCCCTCATCGTCCTCCTGCCCGAGGCCCGCCGCCAGGAGGCGGCCCTCTACTTGAGCCAGGGAGCCTCGGAGGTTCTCCTCACCCCCCTCTGCACGCCGGAGGTCCGGGTCCGCATCGAGGGGGTGATGGCCCGCTCCCCCCGCCGCCCCTCCCAGCCCCTGGCCAAGTCGGAGGAGGCGATCCTCATGGGCCAGTCCCCGGCCATCGTGGGGATCCGGGAACAGATGGCCATCGTCTCCCCCACGGAGATCCCCGTCCTCATCCTGGGGGAGTCGGGGACGGGCCGGGGGGTCATCGCCCGCCAGATCCACTTCCAGAGCCCGCGGAACAAGGGCCCCTTCGTGGTGGTGAACTGCCAGGGGGTCCCGGAGGACCTGTTGGAGCGGGAATTCTTCGGGGAGGCGGACCCCAAGGGGGCCACGGGCCAGGTGGCCGCCGCCCACGGGGGGACCCTCTTCTTCGACGAGGTGGCGGACCTGCCCCTGGTCTTCCAGGGGCGGCTGGTGCGCCTCCTCAAGGATCGCCAGTACCTGCCCCTGGGGGGGGAGGAGCCCCGCCCCGCCAACGTGCGCTTCCTCTTCGCCTCTTCCCGGGACCTGGCGGTGGAGGTGGCGGGCAAGCGCTTCCGGGAGGACCTCTACTACCGCATCCAGACCTTCCCCCTCCAGGTTCCCCCCCTCAGGGAGCGGAGCGAGGACATCCCCGGCCTGGCCCGCACCTTTCTCCAGAGCTACTGCCGGGAGCTGGGCAAGCCCTTCCACGAGATCACCGAGGAGGCCATGGAGTGCCTCCTCTGGTACCCCTGGCCCGGCAACGTGCGGGAACTGCAGACCCGCATGCGCTTCTGCGCCCTCTACCTCAAGGGGGGGCGGCTCAAGCGGGAGGACCTCCCCTTCGAACTGCAGGGCTACTCGGGGCGGGGGGTGGGCTCCTACGCCTACGCCCGCCTCCAGTTCGAGCGGGAGTACCTGGTTCGCCTCCTGAGGAAGCACCGGGGGAACATCAACCGCATGGCCCAGGAGTCGGGGAAGCAGCGGGTGGAAATCTACCGGATGCTCAAGCGTTGTGGGTTGAGCGCCGCCAAGTACCGCCTCGAACCGGAGGTGCAGCCATGACCCGCTTTCGCCGAAGGGAGCCCGCCGCCCTGCGCTTCCACGTGGTGGGGGCCGGCCTCGCCGTGCTCTGGCTCCTCTCCCGCTCCGTCCTCTCCCCCTCCTCCCAGGTCCTGGGCCCCGCCTTCACCCACGGCGACCGCCGGGGGCCCGAGGTGGCCCTCACCTTCGACGACGGCCCCAACGAGCCCTACACGGGGCAGATCCTCGACATCCTCGAGGCCCGGGGCGTGAAGGCCACCTTCTTCCTGGTGGGGGAGAACGTGAGGCGCTACCCCGGCACCGTCCGGCGGGAGGCGGCCCTCGGCATGGAGCTGGGGAACCACACCATGCACCACGCCACGCTGGTGGGGCGGCCGGGGCCGGCGATCTTCCGGGAGATCGCCGACGCCCAGGAGACCATCGAGGAGGCCTCCGGCGTCACCCCGGTGTGGTTCCGGCCGCCCCACGGATTCCGGGACCCCCGCCTCTTCCGGCAGGCCGGCCGCCTGGGCCTGGCGGTGGCCGAGTGGAGCGTCATGCCCAAGGACTGGACCGCCCCGGGAATGCCGGCCATCGTCCAGCGGGTCCTCAACGCCGTCAGGCCCGGCGACATCATCCTGCTCCACGACGGGGTGAACGCCGTGGGGGGGGACCGCCGCGAGACGGTGGAGGCCCTCCCCTACATCCTCGATGGGCTCCAGGCCCGGGGCCTGAAACCCGTGACCCTCAGCCAACTGGCCGCCTCCGGCGGGCGGGGCCTCCGGGGATACCGGAAGCTCGAAGGCCGGGCGGCGGACCGCTGACCCCGTCCAGGAGAAGGCCATGGCATTCCAAGACCTCCGCCACTTCCTCCGCGAACTGGAAATGAGGGGGGAGCTGCTCCGGGTCCGGGAGGAGGTGGACCCGCACCTGGAGATCACCGAACTGCTGGACCGCGCCGTGAAGGAAGGGGGCCCCGCCCTCCTCTTCGAGCGGGTGAAGGGCCACACCCTCCCCGTGGCGGGAAACCTCCTGGGGACCCACCGGCGGATGCTCCTGGCCCTGGGCCTCTCCTCCTACGACGAGATCGACCGGAGGATCGACGCCTTCTTCGACCTCAAGCCCCCGGAGAGCCTCCTGGACAAGATCCGGATGGTCCCTCAGCTCGCCGAACTGGCCTCCTACCTCCCCAAGACCGTGCGGTCGGGGCCCTGCCAGGAGGTGGTCCTGCCCCGGGGCCGGTTCTCCCTCCTGGAACTCCCCGTCTGCACCTGCTGGCCCGGGGACGGCGGCCCCTTCATCACCCTGCCCATGGTCTTCACGAGGGACCCCCGCACCGGCAAGCGCAACTGCGGCATGTACCGGATGCAGGTCTACGACGGGGAAACCACCGGCATGCACTGGCAGCTCCACAAGCAGGGGGCCCACCATGCGCGGCAGGCCCTTGAGAAAGGCCAGCGCCTGGAGGTGGCCGTGGCCATCGGCGCCGACCCCGCCACCTACTTCTCCGCCACCCTTCCCCTCCCCGACGAGGTGGACGAGATGCTCCTGGCGGGCTTCCTCCGGAAGGAGGCGGTAGAGATGGTGAAGTGCCGGACGGTGGACCTGGAGGTGCCGGCCAACGCCGAGATCGTCCTGGAAGGGTGGGTGGACCCCGCCGAGCTCCGCCGGGAGGGGCCCTTCGGAGACCACACGGGCTACTACTCCCTGGCGGACGACTACCCCGTCTTCCACGTGGAGTGCCTCACCCGCCGCAAGGATCCGGTCTACGTCCACACCATCGTCGGGCGCCCTCCCATGGAGGACGCCTTCATGGGGTACGCCATCGAGCGGATCACCCTGCCCCTCCTCAAGCGCCAGCTCCCCGAGGTGGTGGACATGCACATGCCGCCGGAGGGGGTCTTCCACAACCTCATGCTCATCGCGCTGGACAAGCGGTACCCCGGCCACGCCCGAAAGGTCATGCACGCCATCTGGGGCCTCGGCCAGGCCATGTTCACCAAGGTCATCATTGTGGTGGACGCCGGCGTGAACCTCCACGACTACAGCGAGGTGGCCTGGCGGGTCCTCGCCAACATCGACCCCTCCCGGGACCTGGAGCTGGCCATGGGCCCCATGGATGCCCTGGAACACGCCTCCCGCTACTTCGCCTACGGCGGGAAGGTGGGCATCGACGCCACCACCAAGTGGAAGGGGGAGGGCTTCCACCGGGAATGGCCGCCGGTCATCGCCATGGACGACGCCGTGAAGGCCCGGATGGGCCAACTCTGGAAGGCGCTCCGGGGGGGCACGGCGGGGAAGTGAACCAATCGCCGGGGTGCCGCTTCGCCGCGGCCCATTCCCCTTTCCCCGTTTTCCCCTCCCCGGCGTACAATAACAGCCGGGGGAGGTGGCCATGATCCCGCGCTACACCCGTCCCGCCCTGGCGGCCCACTGGTCCGACGAAAACCGCTACAACGCCTGGCTCAAGGTGGAGCTGGCGGCCCTCTGGGCCCAGGCCCAGCTGGGGGTCGTTCCCGAGGAGGCGGCCCGGGAGATCGCCCGAAAGGCCCGCTTCGACGTGAAGCGCATCGAGGAGATCGAGGCGGTGGTCAAGCACGACGTCATCGCCTTCACCACCTCCGTGGCCGAGTCCATCGGGGACCTCTCCCGCTACTTCCACTACGGCCTCACCTCCTCCGACGTGGTGGACACGGCCCTGGCCCTCCTCACCCGGGACGCCCTGGACCTCCTTCTCGAAGGCGTGGACAACTTCCGGGAGGTTCTGAAGCGGCAGGCCTACGCCCACAAGGACCGCATCGTCGTGGGCCGCACCCACGGCATCCACGCCGAGCCCACCACCCTGGGCCTCAAGTTCGCCCTCTGGTACGCCGAGATGGGCCGGAACCGTCAGCGCCTCAAGGCGGCGCGGGACACCATCGCCGTGGGCAAGCTCTCGGGGGCCGTGGGCACCTTTGCCCACCTGCCCCCCGCGGTGGAGGAGCTGGTCTGCCGCAAGCTGGGCCTCAAGCCCGACCCCATCACCACCCAGGTCATCCAGCGGGACCGCCACGCCGAGGTCCTCTGCGCCATCGCCGTCACCGGCGCCACCCTGGAGAAGATCGCCACGGAGATCCGGCACCTGCAGAAGACGGAGGTCCGGGAGGTGGAGGAACCCTTCACCGAGGGCCAGAAGGGCTCCTCGGCCATGCCCCACAAGCGGAACCCCGTGGGGTGCGAGAACATCACGGGGCTGGCCCGCCTCCTCAGGGGCTACGCCCTCACCGCCCTGGAGAACGTCGCCCTCTGGCACGAGCGGGACATCTCCCACTCCTCCGCCGAGCGGGTGATCCTCCCCGACGCCACCACCCTGCTGGACTACATGCTGCACCGCCTGGGGGGCATTCTCGAGGGCCTCCACGTCTACCCCGAGGCCATGGAAGAGAACCTCCAGAAGACCCGGGGCCTCCTCTACAGCCAGAAGGCCCTCCTAGCCCTCACCCGGGCGGGCCTCTCCCGGGAGGAGGCCTACGGGCTCGTCCAAGGGTGCGCCATGCGGTGCTGGAAAGGGGAGGGAGACTTCCTAGAACTCCTGGCCGACGAGCCCGCCGTCTCCGAGAAGATCGGCCGAGAAGAACTGGCCCGGGCCTTCGACCCCCGGCCCTTCCTGGCCCACGTGGACGAGATCTTCGAGCGGGTCTTCGAGTGAAGGAAGGGGCGAGAAGAGAGGGCCGCCCGCGGCGGACGGGCCCCCACTGGGAGCGCTGCTTCGCGCTCCTTCCCCGGGTCTCCCGCACCTTTGCCCTCTCCATCGCCCGGCTGAAGGAGCCTGTGCGGGGCTCGGTCTGCGTCTCTTACCTCCTCTGCCGGATCCTCGACACGGTGGAGGACACCCCGGGCCTGACGGCCGCCGAGCGGGGGCGGCTCATGGAGCCCCTCCTGCTTCACCTCAAGGGCGAGGCCCCCTGCCCGCCGGAGTATGGCCCCGCCACCGCCTCCCACCTCCAGGGCCTGGCGTCGGGGGCCGACCTCGACCTCCTGAGGGCCGTACCCGCCGTCCTCTCGGCCTTCGCCGACTGCGGGGAGGAGGACCGCCTGGCCATGGCCCGCTGGGTCACCGAGATGGGCCGGGGGATGGTGGCCTACAGCGAGCGGATGGGCGAAGGGGAGGGGGTCCTCAAGCGCCTGCCCTCCATGGCCGCCCTGGACCGGTACTGCTACTACATCGCCGGGACGGTGGGCTACCTTCTCACCGACCTGGCCTTCCTCCACGTCCCCGGCGTGGACCGCCTCCTCTTCTACCGCCTCCAGGCCGACGCCGAGGACTTCGGCCTGGGGCTCCAGAAGGTGAACATCGTCAAGGACCTGGCGGAAGACTTTCGGCGGGGCTGGTGCTTCGTCCCCGAGGAGTGCCTGAAAGCGGCGGAGGCCGAACCCCGGGATTTTCTCGACCCTTCCCGGGCCGGCGCCGTCTACGGGGCCCTCCGGCCGGTGCTCCGGAGCGCCGTGGGCCACCTGGACCGGGCCTTTCGGTACCTGGAGCGCTTTCCCCTGGAAGAGAAGGAATTCCGATTCTTCCTGGCCACGAGCCTCTTCTTCGCCCTGGAGACCCTGGCCCTGGTGGCCGAGGAGCCCCGCCGCCTCGTGGCCCTGGAGAAGCTGAAGATCACCAGAGCGCGGGTGGCGGTCCTCGCGGCGGAGCTGATGGCCGAGGTCTCCCGCCCCGCCTCCCTCCGGGAACGCTTCGAGAAGACCCGTGCGTCCCTGCGGGCCTTCGCCCCCCCGTAGCGGCCGGCGGCCCCATCGGCGCAAAGGATTGGCCCTTGTAGCGGCCGATGCTCGCATCGGCCGATGGGCCTCACCGCTGGAAGGTGTAACAGGCCGAGGTGGCGCCGCCGGGGTTCACAACCGTCACGCACACCGCCCGTCCCCGGGGCACCATGGCCTTGAGGGCCGTGCCGCCCTTGGCCACCAGGAGCCCCGTCCCCTTGTAGGCCACCTGGGGAACGGCCACCCCGTCGATGTAGACCCACGCCCCCGGCGCGAAGCCCGCCCCGTAGACGAAGAGGCGGAAGGGGGAGCCGGCCTTGGCCACGCTGGAAACCGCCAGGGGCACGGTGGAGAGGGAGATGTTGTCGAGGCGGGCCCCGAAGCCGTGGAAGCCCGGAGGGGTGTAGGAATCGGATTGGAAGGCGAAGGCCAGGGCGAAGCGGGGCTGGGCCGTGAGGTCGCCGAGGCCCGACCAGCGCTTGAGGTCCTGGGAGAAGGCGTACCAGGTGTCGGCGAAATTTCCCGAGAGGCGGTAGCCGTAGTAGTTCACCCCGTCCAGGGAGGCCAGGTAGTAGAAGAAGTCGTAGCCGGTCTCCGAGAGGACCTTGCCGTAGAAGGAGAGCTCGGCCCCCGGGGCCCCGGCGGCGCAGGTGATCCAGGGGGCGTACTCCAGCCAGGAGTCGGTGCCGCCGGCGTAGTCCGAGCCGCAGGGCAGGGTGATGCCGATGGTGCCGCCCAGGATGGCGTCGGCGCTCCACTGACCGCCGTAAGCGTCACAGTCGGCGTCCATCCAGTAGTAGTCCCCCACGGCGTTGTTCGGCTGCCCGCCCCGGTAGTGCCACCAATCGCCGCCGTCCTCGTACCAGATAGGCAGGGTCTCGAAGCCCTGGAAGAGGCAGGTGGCCTGGGGCGAGGGCAGGCCCTTGGCCGCCGGGCGCTCCTCCCGCACCCACCGGGCGGGCTTCTCCAAGGAGGCCGGCTCTTTCACCGCGAAGCGGAGGGCCGCCCCGGGGGAACGCCGGCGGAAGTCCTGGAAGCCGGGGAGAAGGGCCTCCGCCGCCCCGTCGAAGGAGGGGGAGGTGAGGGGTGCGGCCTGCCCAAGAGAGGCCGGCGGGGCGGCCCCTTCGGGGAACTGGGCCACCGCCAGGCCCGAGGCGCGGTCCCACACCACCCGTTCGGCCGACGCGAAGAGCGTCCGGGCCTCGTTCGGGCCGACGTTTTGAAGAAGGAAGGGTCCGGAGGGAGCGGCGAAGGCGGCCGTTGCGGCAACGAGGAGAAGGGAGAGGGCGGCAGGTTTCAGCGGCATGGGCGGCACCTCCGCGGCGGAGGGTAGCAACACGGGTGCCAGCCTTGGGGGCCATGGGAAGGCCCCGTGGCGGCGCCGCCCCCGCCGCGGGGAGGGCTCCGCCGCCGTCCCGGGGGAGGATGGGAACTGTCCGCCGCGCCGGACATCCGCACCCCCGCTACGGACGGTCCCCCGGGGGGATTCCGCCCCGTTCCCCCCGGCTTCCCCGGCCAAGGCCTCCGCCCGCCTCTCCCCGCCCTCCAGGGGGGCGGCACCGGTGGTACAATCTCCCCTCGGAGGAGGCACCGATGGCGACCGTACCGAGCGGCCTGGAGGCGACGCGGAAGGCCCTGGAGGAGGAACTCAAGAAGCTGGACCACGAACTCCGGGTGGAACTTCCCAGGGAGATCGACCGGGCCCGCCAGTTGGGGGACCTCTCGGAGAACGCCGAGTACCACATGGCCCTCCAGCGCCAGCAGTACGTGAAGGCCCGGGTCATGCAGCTCCGGGAGCGGCTGGCCGCCTTCTCCCGGATCAACCTCGCCTCCATCCCCGCCGACCGCGCCGCCTACGGCAGCACGTTGCGCCTTCTCGACCTCGACAAGGACGAGGAGCTCACCGTCCGCCTGGTGACCCACGAGGAGGCCGACGTGAAGAAGGGCCTCTACTCGGTCCAGAGCCCCATCGGCAAAGCCCTCCTGGGCAAGCGGGAGGGGGACGAGGTGGTGGTGGCCACCCCCGGCGGCCAGCGCACCTTCGAGGTCCTCGAACTCAAGACCATCCACGACCAGGAGTAGGCCAGGAAGCCTTTGGGGCCGGGGAACCCGGGCCCCCGTAACGGCCGGTGCCCCCATCGGCGGAAAAGCCCGGCCTCGGTAGCGGCCGATGCTGGCATCGGCCGAATATCGACCTTTGCAAGCAAAGGCCGCTACGGAACCCCGCCGGCCTTTTGCGGGCAAATTCCGCTGCGGGCTGCCCCCGGAGCCCGCTTCCCTTGGCCTCCCTTTTCTCACTTGACAGGTAGGGAAGCTCCCCGTGGTATGCTGGCGCCATCGCAAGGTAGCGGAGGCCCCCGCGGGGGCAGGCCCCCGGGGTTCACGCACAGGAGGTGAAGATGGCGAGGAAAGCAAGGCTGTTCCTTGTGGCGGCGGCCCTTCTGGCCGCCGCGGGGGCCCTCTGGGCCCAGGCGGCGCCCCTGCCCGGGCCCGCCTCCACCACCCGGGACGCCAAGGGCGTCTGGTTCATCGAGGCCTCCTCCATCAAGGACGCCTTCGACGCCATGGGCTACGCCGTGGCCACCGACCGCATGTGGCAGGTGGAGACCTACTACCGCTCGGCCACGGGGCGGCTCTCGGAGATCCTGGGCGAGAGCCAGCTCGAGACCGACATGTTCATGCGCACCATCGGCTACACGAAGAAGGAGTACAAGAAGGGCTTCAAGAGCCTCAGCAAGGACGCCCAGGACGCCATCGACGGCTTCGTGGCCGGCTTCAACCGCCGGGTGGACGAGGCCCGCGCCAACCCCGCCCTCCTTCCCTTCGAGTACCAGGCCCTCTCCGCCCAGCTCCACACCCAGGTCCTCCCCGAGAAGTGGACCCGCTACGACGCCATGGCCTGGCTGGTCTTGCTGCAGCGGGAGTTCGACCCCGAAGCCTTGAAGATGGGCCAGCTCGAGAACGCCGTCATCGCCCAGACCCTCGAGAACATGTACGGCCAGGCGGGCCTGGCCATGTTCGCCGACATGCGGTGGCTCAACGACCCCCAGGCCCTCACCTACATCCCCTCCTCGGGCCACGGCCCCGAGGGGCCCCAGCTGGACCGGGCCCAGGAGCTCAGCCGCCTCTCCGAGAACCTCGCGGCCTTGCCGGACCTCTCCCGGCAGGCCTCCGAACTCCAAGGTCTCCTGGAGCGGGTGGAGGAGAACCTGGACCGCATCAACGCCCGGGTGAAGATGGGCTCCTACGCCTGGGTGGTCTCCGGCTCCAAGACCGCCTCGGGCCACCCCATCCTCTACAGCGGCCCCCAGATGGGTTTCCCGGCGCCCTCCATCGTCTGCGAGGGCTCCATCAAGACCCCCACCCTGAACTACTCGGGCATGACCGTCCCCGGCATCCCCGGCCTCATCATCGCCCGCACGCCGCACCACGCCTGGTCCATGCAGGTGGGCCACGCCCACACCACCGACTACTACGTGGAGAGCCCCCTCACCCCCAAGCTCCACCACGTGGAGACCATCAAGGTCTTCGGCCAGCCCGACGTGAAGCTGAAGGTCTTCCGCACCTCCCACGGGCCGGTGGTCAACCCCATGCCCTACGACCGGAAGAACCTCAACGACGTGACGGTGGCCTGGAAGAACGCCCACTGGGGCCACGAGTGGGAGGCCCTGGACGGCTTTCTCCAGCTCGCCCGGGCCACCTCCATGGACCAGTTCGGCCAGGGCATCGAGAAGATCTGCGTGAGCCAGCACTTCTGCTACGCCGACCGGGACGGCAACATCGCCTACTGGATGTCCGGGTGGGACCCCGTCCGCTCCCCCAACCAGGACCCGCGCCTGCCCTCCGCCGGCGATTTCCAGCACGAGTGGACCGGGGCCCTCAAGCCCCGGGCCCACGTCCGCAACCCCGCCCAGGGCTACATCGGTGGCTGGAACAACAAGGCCGCCTCCTGGTACGACAACGCCCCCCAGAACCTCTCCTACAACTTTGGGCCCTTCCACGGCGCCCACGTGGTGGACGACTACCTGAGGGCCCACGACCACCTCACCTTCGAGGAGGTGCGGGACCTGGCCCTCAACATCGCCACCACCGACTCCTTCGCCATCGGTCGGGGCGTGGTCTGGAGCCAGGTGGGCCCCTTCTTCACCGCCGCGGTGAACGCCAACCCGGCCCCCCACCGCCTGGCGGCCCTGGCCCTCATCAACGCCTGGGACGGCCACTTCGTCGCCGGCGGCCCCTCCCAGTGGCCCGCGGGCACCACCCGCGCCGACGCCTGGTACCTCACCGAGGAGTGGACCAAGGAGTTCATCAAGTTCGTCATGGCCAACGAGGTGGGCACCACCCTGGGGGCCCCCTCCATGCAGAACCTCAACGTCTGCCTCCACGCCCTCAAGGGCTCCGCCTCCGGCGTGCCCAACCTCTACAACTGGTTCAAGGACACCCAGCACGTGGGCCTTCCCGAGGATCCCCAGCAGCTCATCGTCCTCGCCCTCGACAGCGTCATGAGCCGCATCGGCATGCCTCCCTACAACATCCCCCGGGGAACCATCAACCACCGCCACGACCTGCTGGGCACCGTGCACACCACCCCCTACGCCAACCGGTCCACCTACGCCCAGTGCATCGAGTACGGCCCCTCGGGCCCCGTGCGCCTGGAGACCATGTTCCCCCTGGGCGAGTCGGGCTTCATCGGCATGGGCTCCCAGGGACAGCCCCTCTTCGACCCCAACTACTTCACCATGGCCCCCGTCTACGACCCCTTCACGCCGCGCCCCTTCCCCCTGCCGCAGTAGCGGGGGCAGAACCACCGGTAGCCCGCGGGGCGGCCTTTCGGGGCCGCCCCGTTCCTTCGGGGGCACCCGCCAAAGGGCGGCGGGGCTAGGCCTTTGGTGCTGCCGATGCTCGCATCGGCCGAAAAGACCGGCCTTTGCCAGCAAAGGCCGCTACGAAAACCGAACCTGTCCAAGAACCATGCAGGAACGGGGTGGGGGGAGAACGGACGGGACGGGGGCCGCGCCAGCGCCGCGGCACGGGAGGCCTCGGCCGGACTCCGGCGCCCAAGGGCGCCTCCGGTGCGGTCGCCTCGCCTTCCTCGCCCAAGGCCCAATCCTGCGGCCTGGCTTTCGTCCTCCGCTCCGCTCCGGGCGAAAGCCGAAAACCGTTGCCCAAAACCGTTATGGCCCGCACCGGCCGAAAAGCCCGGCCCTTGTAGCGGACGATGCTCGCATCGGCCGAAGACCGCTACGGCGGGGGGCGTTGGGGCGGGGGGGCCATTGAACAAACCCTCCCCCGGAGGGGTATAGGCGTTCAGGAGGCGCGTTCATGGACGGCTGGCTTCCGGAGGGCTTCGAAAACGGCGGGTGGGAAGAACGGGCGGGCCGAGCGCTTCGGGCGGTGAAGGCCCGCGAGGCCCGGCGGCGAAGGCGGGTGCGGGCCTCGGCGGCCCTCGCCGCGTGCGCCCTCCTCTTCGCCCTCCTCTACACCCCCGGTCTCTTGCGGCGTATAGGCCCCCACCCGGCGGTCCCTTCGACCCCGAGCCCCTCGTTGCAGGCCCAAAAGGCCCCCGCGGCCCGGGTTCTGGAGGCGCCCCTTCCTCCCCCGGCCACCGCCCAGCCGGCGCCGGCCCCTGAACATCCCCGCCCCCTAGCCCCAAGGCGGCCCGCGGAGGTGACGCCCATCCTCCGCAAGGAAAGAGGCGCCGTGGTGGTCACCTGGCCCGGCGACCCCAACGGGGAGTACGTCGTCTACAAGTGCCAGAGCCCCGCCTTCGACACCTGCACCCGGAAGGCGGAGGTCCAGGGCACCTCCTGGGCCGACGGCGAAATGGACACGGCCCCCGTTGTGTTTTACAAGGTGGAGAGAAAGGCGTAACCGAGCGGACGGACCAAGGCGGGAGGTCAGCCCCTTGCCCCCCCTTCGCCGGACGAAGAAAAGGAGGTTCGCATGAGAACCAGGGTCTTACTCGCGCTCACCGCGCTCCTCATGGCCATCATCGGCACCGCCGCCATCGGGAGCAACATGGGGTTCAAGATTAGTATACCGTTGACGGCAGGGACTACCAAGTTTGTTTCCATTCCCTATAACAATTCCTATACCAACGCTGACAGCCTCCGTAGCGATATCAATGCATCCATCGGAGGCACTTGCACTGTTTACAACTACAACGGCTCCATTTGGCAAAGATGGGCCGGCGGAGGCCTGGGGCAGGTAAACTTCACCATCGAGCCGGGAAAGGGGTACCGGGTTCTTCCGGCCGCCTCGGGTACTTGGGTAGTTGTGGGTTCCCACGACCCAAACCTCGCGATTTCCTTTCAGGCCGGGGTAACAAACTTTGTCTCTGTACCCTACCATACAACGGCTACAAATGCTGATACACTTCGGAACGAGATAAACACTGCAACCGGAACAACAGTCACCCTCTACTTTTACAATGGCACCATATGGCAAAGGTGGGCCGGCGGTGGCCTCGGTCAGGTGAATTTTACGATAGTCCCAGGCAACGCTATTCGAGTTTTGCCTGCAGGGACTGGGACGTGGACGCCTTCGCATTTTTGAGAGGGAGAATGGTAAATGAAAAAGCATATTGCTTTCCAGCTTATAGCTTTAGCGGCACTTTTTGCGATCCCCTCAGGACTAGCCAATAGAGCCGAATGTCCTGGGGGCAAGTCTGTGGTAAATGCCAACCAACGGATGGCAACAGGGCTGGACTCTTCTTATTCGAACGTTTTTGGAAGGATGTGGGTCTTTGGCAACGGCGGAACTGTGAATTCGGGTGCCGCACGGGTTGCGCAAGATGGTGGAGCAGGTTGTCAAAATGTAGGAACGACTTATGAGCCATTTTGGGAAGTAAGTGGCTGCCTCGGCGCGGGCTACGCGGTAGTCGCCGATCTAATCAGCCCCATTGCCTGGGCAAACGGCTGTCCGTCGAACACCGACCGGATCGTTATTCTCCTCGAGGATACCTCCGCAAGGTACGCCATTATCTCGAAGGTCGGCAGCAATGGAACCTGGGATTTAGACAAGGTGCCTACACAAACCGCTTCGGCCCCCACCTTTACCATCACTAGAACAAGCCCTGCCGATGCCGATCCGCTGGTTTTTGATGTAAACCTCGCGAATCTTCCTGCTGATGGTAACGGAGGATTCGCACCCGGCGATGGTGCGCCTTCCTCCCCGGTGATTACAGGATATGAGCTTTACTACCAAAACGCTACTTCCGTGCCTTCGAATTTGTATTCCGGGGCCTGGACCCTCTGTGGAGGAACCGGTGCCGGCGTAATTAGTGGGGCTACGACCTCATCTGTCAGCGGCGTAACGGCACCGCACCCTGCGGCAGGACAGACCATGTATCTTCTTTTAAGGCCTACTTTTGAGAGCGGTTTCAAAGCTCTCTATGGTGTGCGCTACACCGCCTTCGGCCCCACCCCTGCAGGTGTCTTCGCTTCGGCGGAGGCCACCCTCCAGAGGGG
>JBMFRA010000002.1:0-99636 GCA_049968315.1 Acidobacteriota bacterium | reverse complement strand
CCGTCCCGCCTTCTCTTGCGGGCGGATGGCCGGATGATTTTGGACAGGTGTGATCTCAGGTCCCTGGTTCTCCAGAGGATTTTGGGCGAGGCTCGGGGCTTTTGCCCGGAGCGGAGGGGAGAGGCCGGAGGATGGGGCCTGGGGCTTTGGGCCTTTCGCTTTGCCCAGGCCGGCGGCCGTGGCATCATGAACGGCCTGGGAGGTGGCGATGACCCATCGAGGCAGCCTTCCCGCGGCGGTGGCGGAGAGCAAGGAGCTCCTTTGCCTGAGCCGCCTCTCCGAGATCACCGAAGGCCCCGCCCGGGACCTGAGGACCGCCGCCGGGGCGGTGCTGGACCTGCTCCCTTCGGGCTTCCGCTTTCCCGAGCGGCTGCGGGTGCGGCTGACCCTGGGCCGGGAGGTCTTCGCCCCGCCGGACTTCCAGGAGACGCCGTGGAACCTCCGGGAACCGATCCCCCTCTCCTCGGGGGGGTACGGCACCCTGGAGGCGGCCTACCTCTCCCTCCCGGAGAACCTCCGTAAGGACCGGCCCTTCCTCCCGGAGGAGAGGCAGCTCCTCCGGGTGGCGGCCCTGAAGGTGGCCCGGATGGCCGAGGCCCCTCCGGAGGCTTCCAGGGAAGGGAAGGCCACCCGGCCCGAGTGGCAAATCATCCTGGACCTCCTCAGGGAGACCGACGCCAACCTCTGGAAGCGGCTCCTCCGGAAGTTCATGAACCACCTCTCCAACCTGGGGGCACCGGGGATCCACCGCCTCATCGAGCGCTTCGACCCGGGGAGCGCCGCCGAGCGGGAGCGCGAGTCCAGGGGCTCCAACCAGCCCCTCCGCAAGCGGGACGTCTCGGCCTTCGAAGGGGTCTTCGAGGACCTCCTGGCCGTCGCCCCCGTCATCCTGCCCCACGAAGAGATCACGGCCCTGGTCAAGAAGTGGATCCGGCAGGACCGGGTGGGCTTCTTGGCCCTGGCCACGGAACAGCGGGACCTCACCCTCTCCGACATCGCCGACATCGTGGAGCGCATTGACCGGGCCTCCCGCCAGGGGGAGGAGGCCCTCTCCCCCTCCGACGCCCTCAACCTCCGGGTGGCCCTCACCCGGCGGTTCCTCACCGACCGCCTGCCCTTCATCGCCGTCGCCAAGAAGTACATGGACATCCCCGTCTTCGCCGCCCTCCTCCGCCGGGTGGTGGGACCCCCCAAGTGCACGGGCAAGCTGGGCGGAAAGGCCTCGGGCCTTCTCCTGGCGGAGCAGATCCTGCGGGCCGAGGGCAAGGGGGACCCCCTGCTGGAAACCATCCGGGTTCCCAAGGCCTGGTTCCTCGCCTCCGACGGCCTCTTCGACTTCGTGAAGTACAACTCCCTGGAGGACACCCAGTCCTTCAAGTACAGCCCTCCCCAGGAGGTGCGGCGGAGCTTTCCCTACCTGGAACAGGTCTTCAAGCACTCCTTCTTCCCGCCGGACCTCTCCCGGCAGCTCCGGGTGGCGCTCCAGGACCTGGGCGACGGCCCGCTGATCGTCCGGTCGTCCAGCCTCCTGGAGGACAGCGAGGGGACGGCCTTCTCCGGCAAGTACCGGAGCCTCTTCCTCGCCAACCAGGGCACCGAGGAGGAGCGCCTGGGCGCCCTGGAGGACGCCATCGCGGAGGTCTACGCCTCCATCCTGGGCCCCGACCCCATCCAGTACCGGCGGGAGCGCGGGCTTTTGGATTTCATGGAGGAGATGGGGGTCCTCATCCAGCGGGTGGTGGGGACCCGCGTGGGGCGGTACTTCCTCCCGGCCTTCGCCGGCGTGGCCTTCAGCCACAACGAGTTCCGCTGGTCCCCCCGGCTGAAGCGGGAGGACGGGGTGATCCGCATCGTGGCGGGGCTGGGCACCCGGGCGGTGGACCGGGTGGGCGACGACTACCCGACCCTGGTGAGCCCGGGCCAGCCGGGGCTGCGGGTCAACGCCGACGTCCGGCAGGCCATCGGGTACGCCCAGCGTTACGTGGACGCCATCAACATGGAGACGGGCCGCTTCGAGTCCATCCCTTTCCAGTCCCTCCTGGAAGAGGCGGGAGAAGAATTCCCCCTCCTGGAGCAGGTGGTCTCGGTCCACGCCGACGGGATGCTGCGGCGGCCCACGGGCCGCCTCCTGACCCTCACCCCCTCGGAGTACGTGGTCACCTTCGCCGGGCTCTTCGAGGGAACCCCCTTCCTTCGCCAGATGCGGCGGATCCTCGAGGTCCTGCAGAACGCCATGGGCACGCCGGTGGACGTGGAGTTCGCCCACGACGGGAAGGACCTCTACATGCTCCAGTGCCGCCCCCAGAGCAGCGCCGGAAACGACCTCCGGGTTCCCCTCCCCGACTCCCTCCCGCCGGAGCGGGTCCTCTTCACCGCGAAAAAGTACGTCACCACCGCCCAGATCCGGGATCTGAGGTACATCGTGTACGTGGACGGGGCGGCCTACGGGCGTCTCTCCTCCGAGACGGACATGCTGGCCGTGGGGGAAGCGGTGGGGCGCCTCAACAACCTCCTTCCCCACCGCTCCTTCCTCCTCGTGGGACCCGGGCGCTGGGGGAGCCGGGGGGACATCCAGCTGGGGGTCCGGGTCACCTACTCGGACATCAACCACACCGCCATGCTGGTGGAGGTGGCCCGCCGGAAGGGGGACTACGTGCCCGACCTCTCCTTCGGGACCCACTTTTTCCAGGACCTGGTGGAGTCCCGCATCCGCTACCTGGCCCTCTACCCCGACGACGAGGGGGTGGTCTTCCGGGAGGAGTTCTTCCTCAAGAGCCCCAACGCTCTGGGCACGCTCTTGCCGGAGTACACCTACCTGGAGGAGGTCCTGAAGGTGGTGGACCTGGACCAGGCGGCTCCGGGCTTCCGGCTGGAGGTGGTCATGGACGGAGAGCAGGAGGCGGCGGTGGCCTACCTGGCCGAGGCCGCCGCCCCCGCCGGGCCTTCGTTCTGAGAGGACTTTTCCACAAAGGGCGCTCTCCTTTCCCCGTCCTTTGCAAGGCCTTGGCCTCTTGGCCTTCCCCCAGGCCCTGTGGAAAGGTGCTTTGGCCCCCCCAAACCCCTTGACAGCCACAAGATGTAGCGCTATATTTGATTCGCGCTCGAAGATATTGGGGTTTTGCGGCGGCGCAACCCCTTACAAACCGGGACGTTAGGGCCAACCCCCCTCTTCCGCAGGAGACCGAAGCGATGGAAGCCACCAAGAACCCCGCCCCGCTGGCCGGAACCGCCAACCGAAAGAACCCCTCGTCCGACGCTTCCTCCACGGGCCCGGCCCCGGCGGTGGCCCCTCCGGAGCTCACCCCCGAGGCCCTCCACCCCTTCAAGCTGGAGAGGCACTTCACCCGGCCCGGGGTGGACCCCCTGGACGAGATCCGCTACTCCCGGCGTTCCTGCCGCATCCTGAACGTGGACGGCTCGGTGGTCTTCGCCCTGGAGAACGCGGAGGTTCCGGAGGAGTGGTCCCAGCTGGCCTCGGACATCCTCATCAGCAAGTACTTCCGCAAGGCCGGCGTCCCCGGGACCGGCCACGAGACCTCCGTGCGGCAGGTGGTGAAGCGCATCGCCCACACCTTGCGGGTGGAGGGGGAGCGGCTGGGCGGCTACTTCGAGACCCCGGAGGAGGCCGAGGCCTTCGAGGCGGAACTCTCCCACCTCCTCGTCACCCAGAAGGGGGCCTTCAACAGCCCCGTGTGGTTCAACCTGGGCCTCTGGCACGAGTACGGCATCGAGGGCTCCGGGGGGGCCTACTTCTGGAACCCCGAGACCGACCGCATCGAGGAGACGGCCAACGCCTACCAGCACCCCCAGTGCTCCGCCTGCTTCATCCAGAGCGTGGACGACGACCTTATGAGCATCTTCCAGCTCGCCAAGAACGAGGCCCGCCTCTTCAAGTACGGTTCGGGCACCGGCTCCAACTTTTCCCGCCTCCGTTCCCGGGAGGAGAAGCTCTCCGGCGGGGGGACCTCCTCGGGCCTCATGTCCTTCCTGGAGGTCCTGGACCGGGCCGCCGGCGCCACCAAGTCCGGGGGGACCACCCGCCGGGCCGCCAAGATGGTGATCCTCGACGCCGACCACCCCGAGATCCTGGACTTCATCAACTGGAAGCGCCGGGAGGAGGCCAAGGCCCGGAAGCTGGCCCAGCTCGGCGTGGACGTGGACGAGGCCGTCCACACCGTGGCGGGCCAGAACGCCAACAACTCCGTGCGGGTCACCGACGCCTTCATGGAGGCCTACGAGCGGGACGGGGAGTGGACCACCTTCTACCGCACCAACGGCCAGAAGGCCCACACCCTCAAGGCCCGGACGATCATGCGCCAGATCGCCGAGGCGGCGTGGGAGTGCGGGGACCCCGGCCTCCAGTTCGATTCCACCATCAACAAGTGGCACACCTGCAAGGCCACCGACCGGATCAACGCCAGCAACCCCTGCTCCGAGTACATGTTCCTCGACGACTCCGCCTGCAACCTGGCCAGCCTCAACCTGATGAAGTTCCTCAAGGAGGACGGCACCTTCGACGTGGAGGGCTTCCGCCACGCCGTGGGCATCTTCATCGTCGCCCAGGAGATCCTGGTGGACCTCTCCTCCTACCCCACCGAGCCCATCGCGCGGAACAGCCACAACTTCCGGCCGCTGGGGCTGGGGTACGCCAACCTCGGCACCCTCCTCATGGTTCAGGGCATCCCCTACGACAGCCCCAAGGCCTTCGCCTGGTGCGGAGCCCTGACCAGCCTCATGACCGGCCACGCCTACACCGTCTCCGCCCTGCTGGCCCGGCGGAAGGGGCCCTTCCCCGGCTACTTCCCCAACCGGGAGTCCATGCTGGAGGTCATCAACCTCCACCGGGACGCCAGCCTTCGGCTGGAGAGCGCCCTCCTGCCCGAGTACCTGGCCCTGGCCAGCCGCCAGGCGTGGGACGACGCGCTGGTCTTCGGCCGCCAGTACGGCTTCCGCAACGCCCAGACCACCGTCCTGGCGCCCACGGGCACCATCGGCCTCCTCATGGACTGCGACACCACCGGCATCGAACCGGACTTCTCCCTGGTGAAGTTCAAGAAGCTGGCGGGGGGCGGGTACTTCAAGATCGTCAACCAGTCGGTGGAGCGGGCCCTGGAAAACCTCGGCTACCCGCCGGCCCAGATCCAGGAGATCCTCACCTACGTCCTGGGAACGGGGAAGCTGGAGGGGACCCCCCACGTGAACCCCGCCTCCCTCCTGGCCAAGGGCCTGACCGAGGAGGAGGTCTCCCGCGCCGAGAGCCAGCTGCCCAGGGTCATGGACCTGCCCCAGGCCTTCAGCGTCCACGTCCTGGGAGAGGCGTGCTTCACCCGGCTGGGCATCTCCCCCGAGGAGGCGGCGAAGCCCGGGTTCAACCTGCTCGCCGCCCTGGGCTTCACCTCCGCCCAGATCGAGGAGGCCTCCCTCGTGGCCTGCGGCCACATGACCATCGAGGGAGCCCCCTACCTCAAGGAGGAGCACCTGCCGGTCTTCGACTGCGCCAACCGGTGCGGGAAACACGGCCGGCGGTTCATCGCCCCCCTGGGCCACGTCAAGATGATGGCCGCCGCACAGCCCTTCCTCTCCGGCGCCATCAGCAAGACGGTGAACCTCCCCTCCTCCATCACGCCGGAGGAGATCGAGCGGATCTACGTGGAGGCTTGGAAACGGGGGCTCAAGGCCCTGGCGGTCTACCGGGACGGCTCCAAGGTCACCCAGCCCCTCTCCGACGCCTCCACCCAGAAGAGCGCCGCCGCGCCGGCCCCCGCCGTCCTCCCCGACGGCCAGCCCACCCCCCTTAGGAGGAGGCGCCTGCCCAAGAAGCGGTCGGGCTTCACGCAGGAGGCCCGCGTCGGCGGGCAGAAGGTCTACCTCCGGACCGGCGAATACGAGGATGGCCGCCTGGGAGAGATCTTCATCGACATGCACAAGGAGGGGGCCGCCTTCCGCTCCCTCATGAACTGCTTCGCCATCGCCGTCTCCCTCGGCCTCCAGTACGGGGTGCCCCTGGACGAGTACGTGGACTGCTTCACCTTCACCCGCTTCGAGCCCCAGGGGCCGGTGGCCGACCACCCCAACATCAAGTATGCGACTTCGGTCATCGACTACATCTTCCGGGTTCTGGGGATGGAGTACCTGGGGCGCACCGACTTCGTCCAGGTGAAGCCCGACGAGGTGGAGAAGGCGGGAGCGGAGAAGACCCTCACCTCCCCCACCGCCAGCACGCGGGAGGTGGAGACCGCCCAGAAGACCCTCCAACCCGTTCCCGTGCTGAAGGCCGCCTCCGGCTCCCTCTCCTCCCACCTGGCGGGCCTCATGGGCGACGCCCCCTTCTGCAACATCTGCGGCCACATCACCGTGCGGAACGGCTCCTGCTACAAGTGCCTCAACTGCGGCAACAGCCTCGGTTGCTCCTGAATCTCGGGGGCCGGGCCTCCCCCGGCCCCCCTTGGGCGGGAAGAGGCACCGGCGCTGCGGCGTTGAGGGGACCATGAGGCGATTCTGCGCGGTTCTGGTGTTTCTCGCCCTCGCCGCCGCCCGGTACCCCGCCGGGCTTCGGGCGGAAGGGCCAGCGGCTGGAGGTCGGGCGGTGGAAACCCAAACCATCGTGCTGGGCGGTGGGTGCTTCTGGTGCCTGGAGGCGGTCTTCCAGGAGCTGAAGGGGGTGGTGTCGGTCCGGCCGGGCTACGCCGGGGGTACCCTTCCCCACCCCAGCTACGAGCAAGTTTGTACGGGGCGAACGGGCCACGCCGAGGTGGTGGAGGTGGTCTTCGACCCCCGGATCCTGCCCCTTCAGAGTCTCCTGGAGGTCTTCTTCGCCCTCCACGACCCCACGACGAAGGACCGGCAGGGGGCCGACGTGGGCACCCAGTACCGGTCCATCGTCCTCTACCGGGACGAGGGGCAGCGCCGGGCCGCCGAGGCGGCCATCCGGGCCGTGGAGGCTTCGGGGGCCTACCCGCGGCCGGTGGTGACGGAGGTGGTTCCCCTCACGGCCTTCTACGAAGCCGAGGCCTACCACCGGGACTACTTCCGAAGGAACCCCGGCGCCCCCTACTGCGCCCTGGTCATCTCCCCAAAGCTGGCCAAGCTGAAAAAACTCTTCAAGGACCGGACGGCCCCCTGACGGGGCCGCCTCCCCTCACCCGGCCTCGGGGACGCCGGCGTCGGGCAGGAGGATGGGGATGCCGTCCTCGATGGGGTAGGCCCGGCGGCATTCGGTGCAGACGAGCCATTCCTTCCCCCCCTTCTCGCGGTACTCGAAGGGCGCCTTGCAGAGGGGACAGGCGAGGATTTCCAGAAACTCCGGGTCCAAGGGCATGGGTACCGCCTCCGCCGCCAGGATACCCCCCAGGGCCCTTGCGGTCCAGAGGCCCAAGGGGGAGAGCCTCCTGTGGTAGTATGGGGTCTTCTTCGGGAGGCCCCTCGATGAGCGACCCCTTGACCATCGCCGGACGCACCTTCAAGAGCCGCCTGTTCCTGGGCACCGGCAAGTACCCCAACGTGGAGACCATGGCCCGGGCACTGGAGGAAAGCGGGGCGGAGGTGGTGACGGTGGCCGTCCGGCGTGTAGAGTTGGACCGGACCAAGCCCTCCCTCCTCGACCACATCGACCCCCACCGGTACTTCCTCCTTCCCAACACCGCCGGCTGCGCCACCGCCGACGAGGCCATCCGCACCGCCCGGCTGGCACGGGAGGCCGGAATGTCCCCGTGGGTCAAGCTGGAGGTCATCGGCGAGGACAGGACCCTCTTTCCCGACAACGAGGCCCTGCTGGCGGCCACCAAGGTCCTCGTGAAAGAGGGCTTCGTCGTCCTGCCCTACACCAACGACGACCTCGTCAACGCCAAGAAGCTGGTGGACGCCGGCGCCGCCGCCGTCATGCCGCTGGGCGCCCCCATCGGCTCGGGAATGGGCATCCAGAACCCCCACAACATCGCCCTGATCCGGGAGTTCATCCCCATCCCCGTCATCGTGGACGCCGGGGTGGGGACCGCCAGCGACGCGGCGAGGGCCATGGAGCTGGGAGTGGACGGCGTCCTGATGAACACGGGGGTCGCCGGCGCCCGGGACCCGGTCCTCATGGCCAGGGCCATGCGGAAGGCGGTGGAGGCGGGACGGGAGGCCTTTCTGGCGGGCAGGATCCCCATGAAGCGGTACGCCACGGCCTCCTCCCCCGTGGAGGGGATGGTGAAGTGAGGAAGTGCGTGAGAAAGTGAGGAAGTTAGGAAGTTAGGAAGTCAGGAAGGGGAGAGAGGGTACCCCTGAAAGAAAAAAGCATGAGGTCGCTGGAGGCAACGAACGGGAGGAGTGGGCGAGGCGCAAAAATCTCCCTCCCGGCCTCCTCACCCCCTCACCTCCTCACGGGACAGAAAGGGAGCAGCCCATGGTGAACTTCGAACTGTCGGCCGAACACAAAGAGCTCATCGAAAAGACCAAGGACTTCGCCGACCGGTACATCCGGCCCGTGGCGCGGCACCACGACGAGACCTGCGAGTTCCCGTGGGCGGTGGTGCAGAAGGCTTACGACGAGGGGATCATCAACGGCGCCATCCCCAAGGAGTACGGCGGGGCGGGCCACTCCTCCTTCGAAGGGTGCCTGGCCAGCGAGGAGCTGGGGGCCGCCTGCTCCGGCATCGGTATCTGCATCGACGCCAACAACCTGGCCCTCACCCCGCTCCTCATCGCCGGGAGCGACGACCTGAAGAAGCGGATCTTCGGCCACCTGGTGGAGTCCCGGGGCCTGGCGGCCTTCTGCCTCACCGAGCCGGAGGCCGGTTCCGACGCAGGCGCGGTGAAGACCACCGCCGTTCGGCAGGGCGACAAGTACGTGATCAACGGCCAGAAGCGCTTCATCACCAACGGCAAGCAGGCCATGTACCACACGGTCTTCTGCAACACCGACCCCGGCCGGGGGGCCCGGGGCATGTCGGCCATCGTGGTCCCCACCGACACACCGGGGGTGGTCATCGGCCGGGAGCTTCCCAAGATGGGGCAGCGGGCCTCCTGCCAGGTGGAGATCGAGTACCACGACGTGGCCGTCCCCGTGGAAAACATCGTCGGCAAGGAGAACCAAGGCTTTCTGGTGGCCATGAAGACCTTCAACCGCACCCGGGCGGGCGTGGCGGCGGCGGCGGTGGGCATGGCCCGCGAAGCCTGGGAGGTGGCCAAGAAGTGGGCCCTCAACCGGAAGCAGTTCGGCCAGCCCATCGCCTCCTTCCAGGCCGTGGGCTTCATGTTCGCCGAGATGCTGACGGAGATCACCGCCGCCCGCTTCCTCGTGTGGAACGCCGCCCTCCTCACCGACCAAGACCGGGAGGTGGGCACCTACAGCGCCATGGCCAAGTACTACGCCACCGACGTGGCCATGAAGGTCGCCACCGACTGCGTCCAGATCATGGGCGGGGACGGCTACTCCAAGGACTACATCGTCGAGAAGATCATGCGGGACGCCAAGCTCTCCCAGATCTACGAGGGCACCAACCAGGTCCAGCGGCTGGTGATCTCCAAGAACACGCTGAAGTAGAATGGTGAGGAAGTTAGGAAGTGAGGAAGAAAGGGCGGCCGCTGACCCATCGCCCGTCTGGGTTTGGTTCTTTTCCCTCCTCACCTCCTGACCTCCGCACTTCCCAACTCGTATCTTAGGAGCAGAATTGACCTTCCCCGTATGGCAGCCCGACTTTCCGGTGGCGTGGCTCATCGCGCTGGTCGCGACGGTACACGTGGCCGTCTCCCAGTTCGCCGTGGGGGGAGGGCTCTTCCTGGTGCTCCTGGAGCACCGCGCCCGCAAGCTCCAGGATCCGGCCCTGCGGGAGTTCCTGGTCCGCTTCTCCCGCTTCTTCGCCCTCCTCACCCTCACCGTGGGCGCCGTCACCGGCGTGGGCATCTGGTTCACCATCGGCCTGATCAGCCCCGAGGGCACCCTGGCCCTCATCCGGACCTTCGTCTGGGTCTGGGCGGTGGAATGGGTCTTTTTCCTTGTGGAGGCCGCCTCCATCCTGGTCTACGCCAAGGGCTGGGAGGTCCTTCCCCCCAAGACCCACCTGGCGGTGGGGTGGATCTACTTCGCCGCCGCCTACGCCTCCCTGGTGGCCATCGGCGGGATCCTGGCCTTCCAGCTCACCCCCGGCCGCTGGCTGGAAGAGGGTAGCCTCTCCGCCGCCTTCTTCAACCCCAACCTGCTGCCCTCCCTGGTGGTCCGTAGCCTCTTCTGCCTGCTCCTCGCCGGCCTCTACACCCTGGTGGCCCTCGCCCCTTCCCCCGACCGGGTCCTCAAAGCCGAAGTGGGCCGCCGGGCCGGCCTCTGGGTGGCCCTGCCCGCCCTTCTGCTCTTTCCGGCCCTGTACGCCTTCTTCACCCTCCTTCCTCCCGAGAGGCGGGCGGTCCTCTCCGCCGCGCCGTCGGTCCTCCATGCCTCGTCGCTTCTGGGGCTGGCCCTCCTGCACCTCGCCGTCTTGCCGCCGCTCCTCGTCTTGAGGCGGCCGAGGACCTTCGGCCGGAAGACGGCCATCACCCTCTTCCTCTTCGGGCTCCTGGCGGTGGGAACCTTCGAGTGGGCCCGGGAGGGCCTCCGAAAGCCCTGGCTCATTCCCGGGTACCTCTACGGGAACCACCTTTCGCTCGCCGAGGTGGAGGACCTGAGGGGCCGGGGGCTCCTGGCCGCCTCCCCCTTCACCGCCGGCGGGGGCAAGGCCTGGAGCCCCGAAGACCCCCGGGCGGGCAAGGCCCTCTTCCTCCGGGCCTGCGGGCCCTGTCACGGCCTCGACGGCGGGCCCCGGGCCCTGAGGCCCCGCCTCCGGGGCCTCGAGGAGCCTTACGTCGCCACCCTGGTGCGCCACGCCGACCTCCTGCGGGGGCCCATGCCGCCCTTCCCCGGCACCCCGGAGGAAGCGGCGGCCCTCGCCCGGTACATCCTCCAAGGATCCACCCCGGTCCCGCCCGAAAGCGGCGCCCGCTCCTTCCGGCGCCGGTGCGCCCCCTGCCACACGGTGGCGGGTCCCTTCAGGCCGTTGGCCCCGGCCTTCTCCTCCCTCACGCCGGAAGACGCCGCCGACCTCCTTCTCGGCCTCGACGCGTTGAACGAAGCCATGCCCCCCTGGACGGGTACCGACGGAGAGCGGAACCTCCTCGCCCGGTACCTCGTCACCGCTTCCCGGGGAGAAGCCCCATGATCCCGGCCCCCGAGCCCTCGGCACTGCCGGTACCTTCGCCCCTCAGCCTTCTCAAGGGCCTCCTGTGGCTCACCTTCACCCTCCATATCCTCTTCGTGAACGCCGTGTGGGGGGGGAGCTTCCTGGCGACGGTCTTCCTCGTCAAGGGCCGGGAGAAGCACCGGGATGTGGCGGCCCACCTGGCGTCCTACCTCCCGTCCCTCATGGCCTTCGCCATCCTCTTCGGAGTGGCGCCCCTCCTCTTCGTCCAGGTCCTGTACGGGCGGCTCTTCTACACCGCCTCCATCCTCCTGGGGACGCCGTTTCTCCTCTCCATCCCCGTCCTTCTCCTGGCCTACGGCCTCCTGTACCTCCTGGAAAGACGGGCTCCGGAGGGAGGAAGGGCCGCGGCGGCCACCGCCTTCGCCGCCTTCCTGGGTGTCGGCTTCTTCGGCTTCACCTTTTCCAACCTCTCGGCGCTCCTCGCGGACCCCGAGCGTTTTCCCGCCAAGTACCTGAGCCACCCGGGAGGATTCCAGTTCAACCTGGCGGACTTCACCGTCCTGCCGCGCTTCCTCCACTTCTTTCTGGCGTCGGTGGCGCTGGCGGGGCTCTACGTGGCCATCCGCGGAGCCCGGAGGCTGCCCCTGGAACCGGAGCGCGGCCGCTGGCAGTATCGGAGCGGCGCCACCTGGTTCGCCGGCGCCACGCTGGTGAACGGCGTGGTGGGGGCGTGGTGGCTGCTGGCCCTTCCCGGGGAGGGGATCCGTTCCGCCATGGGGGGAAGCCTGCAGGGAACGGCGGGCCTGGCCGCCGGACTCCTCTTGGGAGCGGCGGCACTGGTCCTGGCCCTCCTCGGTATGAACTCGGTACGGGCCGGTGCCCTCCTCCACGCCGCCGCCGCCTGCCTCCTCCTCTGCGTCTTTTCCATGGTGCTCCTAAGGGACGCCGTGCGGGACGCCCTCCTGCAGGCGGCGGGGGAGACGCCTCCGGCCTTCCGGCCCCAGTGGGGGGCCCTCTTTCTCTTCGTGATCCTCCTCCTCCTGGGGGGCGCCCTGGTGGTCTACCTCCTGGCGGTTCTGGCCCGCGCCCGAAGGGCGGCCCGGAAGGCGGAACCCAAACTCCCCGGGCTCTCCGATTCGGGGGTCCACGCCGTCTCCCCCGCCGAATCGGGGGTACGAAGGCTCCTCCCCTCCGATTCCCAGCCCATCCGCACCGTCTCCAACCCCTCCTCCGGCGTCCACCGCCTCGACGACGAACCCTGAGCGGGGCACCTGCCCCCCCGGAGGCGGAGGGGGGGAACCCCGGCCTTGAATCGGGGAGCCTCCCCCCTTACGCTGGCGGGGGAGGAGAACGCCCATGAAACGGGACCTCTTCGACGACATCAAGGCCGGCGGCATCGCCTTCGTGGACCTCATGTACACCGACCTTCTCGGGAACTGGCACCACCTCTCCCTTCCCGCCGAACGGTTCACCCCCGCCCTCGCCAAGGCGGGCGTGGGGGTGGACGGTTCTTCGGTGACCGGTTTCCGCAAGGTCAAGTCGGGCGACATGGTCCTGGTACCGGACCTTTCCGCCTCCTTCCGGCACCCCTTCGCCGAGGAACCGACCCTCTGTTTCCTCGGTGACCTCGTGGACGTGGACGCCCGGGAGGGCTTCTCCCGGGATCCGCGCCACGTGGCCCGAAAGGCGGAGCGCCACCTGGCCCGGACCCGGCGTGGCGAGCGGAGCCTCTGGCTGCCCGAGCTGGAGTTCTACCTCTTCGACGAGGTCCGGGTATTCGGCCGGCCCGGGCACAGCGGCTACAAGATCTTCTCCCGGGAAGCGGGCGACCCCGGGGGTGTCCCGCGGATCCCCGAGCACGAGGGGCGCCGCAAGGGGTACCACGCCGCCGCGCCGGCGGACCGCTTCGAGGACCTGCGAGCCGCCATGTGCCGCAGGCTCGGGGAGGTGGGCATCCCCGTCAAGTACCACCACCACGAAGTGGGGCCCGCCGGCCAGGTGGAGATCGAGCTGAACTTCCTGCCGCTCCTCAAGGCCGCCGACGCCGTGGCGCTGGCCAAGTGGATCGTGCGCAACGTGGCCCTCTCCCGGGGCCTGGTGGCCACCTTCATGCCCAAGCCCCTCTACGGCGAGGCGGGGAGCGGCCTCCACTTTCACCAGTACCTCACCGACGGCCGCCGGTCGGCCTTCTTCGACCCCAAGGGGAAGGCCCCCCTCTCTCCGGTGGGCCTCCACTACGTCGGGGGCCTTCTGGAACACGGGGCGGCCCTCGCCGCCTTCACCAACCCCAGCACCAACTCCTACAAGCGGCTGGTGCCCGGCTTCGAGGCGCCCGTTCGGCTGGCCTACTCGGTGGGGAACCGGACCGCCGCCATCCGCATCCCCGGCTACGCCAAGGACCCGGAGAGCGTCCGGATCGAGTACCGCCCCCCCGACGCCACCTGCAACAGCCACCTGGCGGTGGCGGCCATGCTCATGGCTGGCCTGGACGGGATCCGCCGCAAACTGGATCCCGGCGTCCCGCTGGCCAAGGACCTCTTCGCCATGCCGCCGGAGGAGCTGGCCGCCATTCCCGCCCTCCCCTCCTCCCTCAACTGGGCCCTGGACGCCCTGGAGCGGGACCACCGCTTCCTGTTGGAGGGGGGCGTCTTCACCGAGGACCTCATCGAGGCGTGGATCGCCCTCAAGCGGCAGGAGGCCCGGGATCTGGCGGAGCGCCCACACCCCCGGGAGTTCGAACTCTACCTGAACGCCTGATGGGAGGCCCCAAGAGGACCTTCTAGGCGCTTCGGCCCCAGAGGCGGGCGAGGTGGAGGAAGGTCTCCACGGCCTTGGCCATCCAGCGGAGGCTGACCCATTCGGTGACGCCGTGGAAGTTCACGCCGCCGGCGAAGACGTTGGGGGTGGGCAGGCCCTGGAAGCAGAGGTGGGCGCCGTCGGTCCCGCCCCGAATGGCGCCGAGGACCGGTTGGAGGCCCGCCAGGCGGACGGCCTCCACCGCCCTCTCCACCACCGCCGGGTGGCGGTCCAGGACCTCCTTCATGTTCCGGTAAGACTCCTCGAACCGCACCTCCACCGAGCACCCGGGAAAGGCGGCCTCCGTCTCCCTCGCGGCGCGGAGCAGGTCCTCCTCCCGCTGCCGGAGCTCCTCCCGGGTGAAGGCCCGGACCAGCGTCTGGATGGTGACCGCCCCCACCTCCCCCTGGATGGCGTAGGGGTGGAGGAAGGACTCCCGGCCCTCGGTGGTCTCGGGGAGGTGCCCCTCGGGAAGCCTGCCCATGAGGTAGGCGGAGGCCCGCAGGGCGTTCACCATCCGCCCCTTGGCCGTTCCGGGGTGGGTGTCCTCGCCCCTCACGATGACCTGGGCCGAGTCGGCGTGGAAGGTCTCCACCTCGATCTCCCCCAGCACCGACCCGTCGAAGGTGTAGGCCACCTCCGCCCCGAACTTCTTCACGTCGAAGAAGCGCATGCCCTTTCCCGTCTCCTCGTCGGGGGTGAAGGCCACACGGATCTTCCCGTGGGGCACCTCGGGGTGGCGGAGGAGCCAGGCGAGACCGGTCATGATCTCGGCGACGCCGGCCTTGTCGTCGGCCCCCAGGAGGGTGGTGCCGTCGGTGGTGACCACCGTGTCCCCGGCGCACTGGAGGAGCAGGGGGTTCTCCGAGGCCTTGAGGACCCGCCCCGGCACGCCCCGCAGGGGAATGTCGCCCCCGTCGTAGCCCTCGATCACCTGGGGGTTCTCGCACTTCCCCGGCGTGCAGGGATAGGTGTCCACGTGGGCCAGGAAGCCCACCGTGGGGGCCTCCTGCCCCGGCGGCAGGTTGGCGGGAAGGGTGGCCAAGAGGTACCCGTGGGCGTCCAGCTCGACTTCGCGAAGGCCGAGGGCCTTCAGCTCCCCCTCCAGCAGCCGGAGAAGGTCCCACTGCCCTTCGGTGGAGGGAAAGGTCTCGGAACTCTCGCTGGAGCGCGTATCGATGGCGATGTACCGGAGAAAGCGCTCCAGGAGCTCCCGCTGTTCCCCGTCATCCAGTGCAAAGACCGGGCTTTCCGGCATGGCCCACCCACTCGTTCCCCCTCGCGCACGGAGCGTACCCGGAAGGGAGGGGGATCTTCCGGAGGAAGCGGCGGGGGGGAGGGGTCCCCCTCCCCCTGGCGCTAGCGGTAGCTCTGGAGCGTCTTCATGTAGTTGGCCCGCTCGAAGGCCGCCGGCTCTGGGCAGCACTTCTGGCTGAGGCTTCCGATCATCTGGCGGACGGAGACGTACTCCTTTTCCTCCATGTAGGTGCGCATTCCTTGCAGAATCTCGGCGACGCGGCCCACGCCGTGGAGCAGGAGAGCGGAGGCCAGCATGGTGACGTTGGCCCCGGCCATGAGCATCTTGAGGACATCCTCCGCCCGGTGGATGCCGCTGGTGGCGGCCAGGTCGGGCCGGATGCGCCCGTGGAGGATGGCGATCCACCGGAGGGGAAGGCGCATCTCCTGGGGCGTGGAGAGGACGAGGTTGGGGACCACCTCCAGGGTCTCCAGGTCGATGTCCGGCTGGTAGAAGCGGTTGAAGAGGACCAGGGCGTCGGCCCCCGCTTCATCGAGCCGCCTAGCCATGTGGGCCATGTTGCTGAAGTAGGGGCTCAACTTGACCGCCACGGGGATCGTGACGGCGGCCTTCACCGTCTTCACGTCCTCCTCGTACATCCGCTCCACCTCGGCCCCCGGAATGGAGGGGTCGGTGGGGATGTAGTAGATGTTCAACTCCAGCGCGTCGGCGCCGGCCTCCTGCATTTTCCGCCCGTAGTCCATCCAGCCGCCGGCGGAGACGCCGTTGAGGCTGGCGATGACCGGGATGGAAAGGGCCGCCTTGGCCTTGCGGATGTGCTCCAGGACCTCGTCGGGGTCGTAGGAGAAGCTGCCCGGCGAGGGGAAGTAGGAGACGGCCTCGGCGTAGCTTTCGGCGCCGTAGGTGAGGAAGTGGTCCAGCCCCTCGGTCTCCTTGCGGATCTGCTCCTCGAAGACCGACTCCAGAACCACCGCGGCGATGCCCTTGTCCTCCAGGTGCTTCAACGTGTCCAGATCGGAGGTGAGGGGGCTGGCGGAGGCCACCAGCGGGTTGCGAAGGTTCAGGCCCATGTAACTGGTCGAAAGGTCCATGGTCATCCCCCGGAAAAAGGGAGAGGGGCGGGGGGCCGCCCCTCCCGCCGGTTCACTCCTTTTCGCCTTCCGCCGCCGGGGCCGGAGTTCCTCCGTCCACGGCCATGGCGGCCAGTTGTTCGTACATCTTGAAGCGCCACCGGATCTGGCCGTCGGCGGCCTCCAGGAGCTGCCGGGCGTTCTCGGGGTGGCTCTTGGTCAGCATGCGGAAGCGGGTCTCCTTGAGGGCGTAGTCGGCGAAGCGGATCTTGGGCGGTTTGGAGTCCAGCTTCAGGGGGTTCTTGCCCTCCTTCAGGAGGTCGGGGTTGTACCGGAAGAGGGGCCAGGCCCCGCTCTCCACGGCGTCCTTCTGGTGCAGGAGGCCCTCCACCAGGTCGAAGCCGTGGGCGATGCAGTGGCTGTAGGCGATGATGAGGGAAGGCCCGTCGTAGGCCTCGGCCTCCAGGAAGGCCTTCACCGTCTGGGCGTCGCTGGCCCCCATGGCCACCCGGGCGACGTAGATGTTGCCGTAGGTCATGGCCAGCAAGCCCAGGTCCTTCTTGGGAAGAGGCTTTCCGGAGGCGGCGAACTTGGCCACGGCGCCGATGGGGGTGGCCTTGGAGCACTGGCCGCCGGTGTTGGAGTAGACCTCCGTATCCAGGACCAGCACGTTGACGTTCCTTCCCGAGGCCAGGACGTGGTCGAGCCCGCCGTAGCCGATGTCGTAGGCCCAGCCGTCCCCGCCGACGATCCACACGCTCTTCTTCACCAGGGCGTCGGCGACGGAGAGGAGGTTCTTGGCGTCGGGATCGTCCATCTCCCCAAGGCGCTTCTTGAGCTCGGCCACCCGGGCCCGCTGGGCGGCGATGCCGGCTTCGTCCTTCTGCTCCGCCCGAAGGAGCCCCTCAACCAGCTCGTCCCCCAGCCTTCCCCCGAGCTTCTGGAGCAGTTCCCGGGCGTACTCGTTGTGCTTGTCGAGGGTGAGGCGGAAGCCGTACCCGAACTCCGCGTTGTCCTCGAAGAGGGAGTTGGACCATGCCGGCCCCCGGCCCTCCCGGTTCACCGCCCAGGGGGTGGTGGGGAGGTTGCCGCCGTAGATGGAAGAACAGCCGGTGGCGTTGGCGATGATGGCGCGGTCCCCGAAGAGCTGGGAGAGGAGCTTGACGTAGGGCGTCTCCCCGCAACCGGCGCAGGCACCGGAGAACTCGAAGAGGGGTTCGAGGAACTGGGAGCCCTTGACGGTGTCCGTCTTGACGGCGGCCCGGTCCACCTCCGGCAGGGAGAGGAAGAAGGCGAAGTTCTCCCGCTCCGGTTCGCGAAGGGGAATCTGGTCGGCCATGTCCAGGGCCTTGTGGCGGGCGTTGCTCTTGTCCTTGGCCGGGCAGACGGCGGCGCAGAGGCCACATCCGGTGCAGTCCTCGGGGGCCACCTGGACGGTGTACTTCCACCCCTTGAACTCCTGGCCCTTGTAGTCCATGGACTTGAAGGTCCTCGGGGCCTTCTGCAGGTGGAGGGGGTCGTAGGCCTTGATCCGAATGGCGGCGTGGGGGCAGACCAGGGCGCACTTGCCGCACTGGATGCAGATCTTCTCGTCCCAGACGGGGATGGTGAGGGCGATGTTGCGCTTCTCCCACCGGGCGGTGGCGGTGGGGAAGGTCCCGTCGGGGGGCATCTCGGAGACCTTCACCTCGTCCCCGCGGTTGGCGATGATCTTGGCCAGGGTGGTACGGACGTACTCGGGGGCTTCGGGAGAGACCACGGGGGGCCGGTCGAAGGTGCTGGTGGCCTTCTCGGGGACCTTCACCTCGAAGAGGTTGGCCAGGGTGCGGTCCACCGCCTCGAAGTTCTTCCGGACCACGTCCTCGCCCTTCTTGCCGTAGGTCTTCTCGATGGACTTCTTGATGGCGGCGATGGCCTCCTCCCGGGGGAGGACTCCCGAGATGGCGAAGAAGCAGGTCTGCATGATGGTGTTCACGCGGCCGCCCATCCCCGATTCCTTGGCCACCCTGTACCCGTCGATGACGAAAAAGCGGAGCTTCTTGGCGATGATCTGCTCCTGGACGGAGCGGGGCAGCTTGTCCCAGACCTCGCCGGGGCCGAAGGGGCTGTTGAGGAGGAAGACGCCGCCCTCTTCCAAATCCTTGAGCATGTCGTACTTCTCGAGGAAGACGAAGGCGTGGCAGGCCAGGAAGTTGGCCCGGTTCACCAGGTAAGTGGACCTTATGGGCCGGGGACCGAAGCGGAGGTGGCTCACGGTGATGGAGCCCGACTTCTTGGAGTCGTAGACGAAGTAGCCCTGGGCGTAGTTCTCCGTCTCCTCGCCGATGATCTTGATGGAGTTCTTGTTGGCCCCCACCGTTCCGTCGGAGCCGAGGCCGTAGAAGAGGCACCGGATGACGTCGGTCCCCTCGGTGGTGAAGGAGGGGTCGTAGGGGAGGCTCCTGTGGGTCACGTCGTCCTCGATGCCCACGGTAAAGTGGTTCTTGGGCTTCTCCTTGGCCGCCTCGTCGAAGACCGCCTTCACCATGGCGGGGGTGAACTCCTTGGAGGAGAGGCCGTAGCGGCCGCCGATGACCTTGGGGAAGCGGAAGGGGAGGTTGCCCGCCGCCTGGCCCTCCCCCAGGACCGTCAGGACGTCCTCGTAGAGGGGCTCCCCGGCGGAGCCGGGCTCCTTGGTGCGGTCCAGGACGGCGAGGGTCTTGACGGTCCAGGGCAGGGCCTTGACGAAGGCCTCCCCGTCGAAGGGCCGGTAGAGGCGGACCTTGAGAAGCCCCACCTTCTCCCCGCGGGCGCAGAGGTACTCCACTGCCTCGTGGGCCGCCTCGGCGCCGGATCCCATCATGACGATCACCCGGTCGGCGTCGGGGGCCCCCACGTAGTCGAAGAGGTGGTAGGAACGGCCCGTCAGGGAGGCGAACTTGTCCATGGCCCGCTGGACCACCGCCGGGAAGGCGTCGTAGAAGGGGTTGCACCGTTCCCGGGCCTGGAAGAAGACGTCGGGGTTCTGGGCCGTCCCTCGGAGGACCGGCCGGTCGGGGGAGAGGGCCCGGGCCCGGTGGGCCCGGACGAGGTCGTCGTCGATCATGGCCCGAAGGACCTCGTCGGAGAGGACCTCGATCTTCTGAACCTCGTGGGAGGAGCGGAAGCCGTCGAAGAAGTGGAGGACGGGGACCCGCCCTTCCAAGGTCGCCGCCTGGGCGATGAGGGCCAGGTCCATGATCTCCTGGATGGAGTTGGAGCAGAGGAGGCCCCAACCGGTGGAGCGGACGGCCATGACGTCGCTGTGGTCTCCGAAGATGGAGAGGGCGTGGGTGGCCACCGTCCGGGCGGAGACGTGGAAGACGGTGGAGGTCAGCTCCCCGGCGATCTTGAACATGTTGGGGATCATCAGCAGGAGGCCCTGGGAGGCGGTGAAGGTGGTGGTGAGGGCCCCCGTTTGAAGGGCACCGTGGACGGCGCCGGAGGCCCCGCCTTCGCTCTGCAGCTCCACCACCGCGGGGACGGTGCCCCAGATGTTCTTCTTGCCCTCGGAGGACCACTGGTCGGCCCACTCCCCCATGGGGGAGGAGGGGGTGATGGGATAGATGGCGCAGACCTCGTTGACCTTGTGGGCGACGTAGGCCGCGGCCTCGTTTCCGTCGATGGTCACCATGCGTCTGGACATGTCGGGACTCCGTAAGAAAAGGAGGGCGCCCCCGGGCTGCGTCCGTGGCTTGCCGTTCCGTCCCCCTGCGGACGCCCTCCGCTTTCGTCCACCGTTCGAGGATGCGTGCCGACGGAACCTCGAAGGGGCCATTATAGGCCGCCGGAGCCTTTCCTCACAACCGCCGCGGCCGGGCGGCAGGCTCCATCCTGGGGGAATTGCCCCATGGAAAGGGCACCGCGGGGAGGCCCCGCCCCTCCGGCAAAAGGTGTATCCTCGCGGCAGGGAGGTAGAGGTGGCCGAGCCGTGGCTCTTTGCGAAGGTCTCCGGGGATCTCCTCGTGGCCCTTCCCCTTCCCCGGGTCGTGCGGGTGCTGCACCGGGAGGCCCCCGACTTTCCCCACCACCTTCCGTCGGCGGTGGACGTGGGGAGGTTTCTGGGCCGTCCCGGCGGCGGCCCGTCGCCGGGCATCCTGGTCCTGTTGGATACGGGCCGGGCCTGGCTCTTGGAGGACGCCGCCCCCTCCTCCGGCCGGCCGTGGCACTACCTTCCCCTCCCCCCCGCCTGCTTCGCCGAACGCCCCCCCTGGGCGCGGGCCCTGCTCTGGGACGGAAGGCGGGGGGCCTTTCTCGCCGATCCCGAGGCCTTGGAGGCGCTGGCGTGCCCCCCCGGGTGATCCTGGACACGGGGGAAGGGCGCTGGGCCATCCCCGCCGAGGCGGTACGGGAGATCCGGAGCTTCGAGCCTCCCCTTCCCCTTCCCCGGGGGGCCTCCTGGCTGATGGGGATCCTGGTGGCCGGCGGGGAGGCCCTTCCGGTGGCGGACCCCTCCTTCTTTTTCGGAAGGACCGCGCCTCCCCGCCTGTTGGTGGTTCTGGAACGGGAGGGGATCCCCCTGGCTTTGCCGGGTGCGGGAGCCGTCCTTGAGGCCTCTCCCTCCGGGGCGGAAGACGGGGTGGGCCGGGTGGACGTGGAAAGGCTTTACAGGGCCTGCGGGCTTCGGTAGAATGCCGGGGATGGAATAGGGGGCCGCCATGCCGAAGAAGATCCTTCTCGCGGACGACAGTGTCACCATCCAGAAGGTGGTGGAACTCACCTTCGTGGACGGGGACTACGAGGTCACCTCCGTCTCCAACGGGAAGCTCGCCGTCCAGAAGCTCAAGGAGGACCGCCCCGACATCCTGCTCTGCGACGTCATCATGCCGGAGATGAACGGCTACGACGTGGCGGCCTTCGTCAAGAGGAACCCCGCCTACGCCGGGATCCCGGTCATCCTCCTCACGGGAACCTTCGAGCCCTTCGACGAGCAGAAGGCCCGGGCCTCCGGGGCGGACCTCACCATCACCAAGCCCTTCGACTCCAAGATGCTCGTCGAGAAGGTGGAGGAGCTCATCCGCAAGCGGATGATGTTCTCCCCCGAGGAAGGGGCCGGGCCGGTCCAGGTCTTCCACAGCCGCCAGGAGTTCACCCTCGAAGGGCCGCCGGCGGAAGTCGCCCCTCCGGCTTCCCCCGCCGCCCCCCCTCCGGCGGAGGCCCCCTTCGTCGCGGGGGAACCGGAATTCGCCATGCCCCCGGAGCCGGAGCTCCCCCTCCTGGAAGATACGGCCACATCCTCCGGCGCCGGAGCCCCCCCGCCGGCCACCACGGTCTTCGAGCCGCTGGAGGCCCCGACGGAGGCCCCCCCCGAGGCGCCGGCACCTCCATCCCCTCCGGCCGAAGCGGTTTCCCCCGCCCCACTGGAGCCCTTCGAGGGGGTGGACCTTGGCCCCATCACCGAAGAACCGGTCTCCGAAGCGGCCATCGAGCAGGTCCTTCCGCCGCCGGAACCCTCGGTGGACCTGGGTCCTCCCCTGCCCGCTGGGGAGGCTGCCCCTTCGCCGCCGGAGGCCAAGGAAGAGGCGGTCACCGCCCTTCCCCCATTCGAGGAGGAGCCCTTCGAAGCCGAGCTGGAAACCGCCGTCCCCATCTCCGAACAGCCCCCCGCCGCGCCGGAGCTCTCCGGCGCCGCCGAATCGGAGACGGTGGAGATCGTCCATACCCTCACCGAGCAGCAGGAGATGGTCTCCGAGGCCCACGACCTTCTCGACCACAAGCCCGATTTCCTGGGGACCCCCGCTGGAGAGGCCCCGCCTCCCCTTTCCCCGGAGGAGGCCTTCGCCCCGCCGCCGGAGCCAGTGACGGGGGCCTTTCCCGTGGTGGCCGAGCCCTCCGCCGGGGAGGCCGCGGTCGTGGAGCCGCCGCCTTCCGAAGCCGCCGAGGAGGCTACCCCCCCCTTCGAGCCCGTAGAGGAGGCGGAGGGCGTGGAACCGCTGGCGGCGGCGGGCACCTTCCCCGTCATCCGGGAAGAGGCGGCTCCGCCCCCCGACATCGAGGGCTCCATCCGGGCGGCCGCGGAATCTCTGGTTCCCGGCCTGGTGGCCCGGAAGGCGGCGGAACTCCTCCCCGGGGCCGTGCGCGAGGCCCTGGCCGAAGCCGTCCCCGCCGCGCTGGGGGAGGCCCTCCGGGAGGTCCTGCCCTCCGCCGCCCGCGGGGCGGTGGAAGATGCCCTACCGGCCGCACTGGAGCGTTCCCTCGCCGAGACCTTGCCCCCGCGGGCCGCTTCCGCCGCCGCCGAGGCCGCCGAGGCGGAGGTGCGCCGGCGGTTCTCCGAGGAGATTCCCTTCGCCGCCCGGCGGGCCGCCGAGGAATCGGTTTCCGCCGCCGTCCAGGAAGCGGCGGAGCGCCTGGTGGCCCCCGCCGTGGCCCGGGAGGCCGAGTCGAGGACCGCCGCCGCCGTTTCGGAGGCCGTCTCGGCCCTGGTGCCGCCGGCCCTTCGGCAGGCGCTGGAGAGCCAGGGGCCCGCGCTGGTGCGTGAGGCCCTGGAGGAGATGCTCCCCGCCCTCGTCCGGGAGGAGGTGGGGCGAAGCCTTCCCCCGCTGGCCGCCGAGGAGGTCAAGGCCCAGGTGGAGAAGATCGTCCGGGAGATCGCCTGGGAGGTGATCCCCGAACTGGCCGAATCGCTCATCCGGCGGCGCATCCAGGAGCTGGAGGCCGAAGCCGGCTAAAATCCCCCGGCCCCACCACAACCGGCGTGTGCGATCGGGGCCGAAAGGCCTCGTTCGCGTGAAAGGCGAAAGAGGACACCATGGAGATACCCAAGCAGTTCGTTCCTCGGGATGTGGAGGAGAGGATCTACGCGCTGTGGGAGGGGGAGGGCCACTTTCGGGCCGACCCCGCCTCGGGCAAGCCGCCCTTCGTCATCGTCATTCCTCCGCCCAATGTGACGGGAGCCCTCCACACCGGCCACGCCATGTTCGTGACCCTGCAGGACATCCTCATCCGCTGGCGGCGGATGCAGGGCTACGACGCCCTCTGGCTCCCCGGCACCGACCACGCGGGCATCGCCACCCAGATGGTGGTGGCCAAAGAGCTGGAGAAGAACGGCATTCGGCGGCAGGATCTGGGCCGGGAGGCCTTCGTCGAGAAGATCTGGCAGTGGCGGCGGGAGAAGGGCGATACCATCCTCCGGCAGCTCCGGAGGCTGGGGGCCTCCTGCGACTGGAGCCGCACCCGCTTCACCCTGGACCCCGACCTCAGCCGGGCGGTGCGGAAGGCCTTCGTGGACCTCTACCGCGAAGGACTCATCTACCGCGGCGAGTACATGGTCAACTGGTGCCCCCGCTGCGGGACGGCCCTCTCGGACCTGGAGGTGGAGCACGCCGAGAGCCGGGGAAAGCTCTGGTACATCCGTTACCCCGCCGCCGGCGGAGGAGAGGGGGTGGTGGTGGCCACCACCCGGCCCGAGACCATGCTGGGGGACACGGCGGTGGCCGTCCACCCGGACGACGAGCGGTACCGGTCGCTGGTGGGCCGCAAGGTCGTCCTGCCCCTGATGAACCGGGAGATCCCCGTGGTGGCCGACACCATGGTGGACCGGGACTTCGGCACCGGAGCCGTGAAGATTACCCCCGCCCACGACCCCCACGACTTCGAGGCGGGAAAGCGCCACGGCCTGCCCCGGGTGGTGGTCATCGGCCTCGACGGCAAGATGACCGCCGAGGCGGGCCCCTTCGCCGGCCTGGACCGGTACGAGGCGAGGAAGGCGGTCCTCGCTCGGCTGGAAGAGGAGGGGCTCCTCGTCCAGACCTCCGTCCACAAGAACGCCGTGGGCCACTGCCAGCGCTGCAACGCCGTCGTGGAGCCGGCGGTGTCCACCCAGTGGTTCCTGCGGATCGAGCCCTTGGCCGAGCCGGCCCGCCGCGCCGTCGAGGAGGGCCGGATCCGGATCATCCCCGACCACTGGCGGAAGGTCTACCTCAACTGGATGCGGGAGATCCACGACTGGTGCATCTCCCGCCAGCTCTGGTGGGGCCACCGCATCCCCGCCTTCTCCTGCAAGGCCTGCGGAAAGGCCGCCGGCGAGAACGACCCGGAGCGCCTCCTCGTCTCCATGGAAGACCTCTCGGCCTGCCCCTACTGCGGGGGGGCGGTGGAACAGGACCCCGACGTCCTCGACACCTGGTTCTCCAGCCAGCTCTGGCCCTTTTCCACCCTCGGATGGCCCGAGGAGACGGAGGATTTTCGGCGGTACTACCCCACCACCGTCATGGAGACGGGCTACGACATCCTCTTCTTCTGGGTCGCCCGGATGATCATGGCGGGGCTCAAGTTCACCGGTGAGGTCCCCTTCCGGGACGTCTTCCTCCACGGGCTCGTGCGGGACGAGAAGGGACGAAAGATGAGCAAGACCCTGGGGAACGTGGTGGACCCCCTGGAGCTCATCGAGACCTACGGCGCCGACGCCGTCCGCTTCACCCTGGCCATCCTCTGCGTCCCGGGAACCGACGTCGCCCTGGACACCAAGCGGATGGAGGGCTACCGGGCCTTCGCCAACAAGCTCTGGAACGCCGGCCGCTTCGTCTTGCTCCAGTGCGGGGACCGGGTGCCGGAGAGGCCCCGCACGGAACACCTCTCCCGGTGGGACCGCTGGATCCTCGCCGAACTGGACCGGACGGCGCTGGAGGTGAACCGGGCCCTCACGGACTTCAAGTTCTACGAGGCGGCGGACCTCCTGTACCACTTCGTCTGGCACCGGTACTGCGACTGGTACGTGGAGGTCTCCAAGGTCGGCCTCGGCGGCCCGGAGGAGCGGAGAGAGGCCACACGGTTCGTCCTCTTCTCCGTCCTCGACGGCATCCTGAGGCTCCTCCACCCCTTCTTGCCCTTCGTCACCGAGGCACTCTGGGAGAAGATGCCCGGCCGGGAGGGCCGCCTGGTGGCCGCCGCCTACCCCGTCCCGGCCTCCGCCCCGCCTTCCGACGGATCGGTGGAACGGCTCATGGACCTCGTCACGGCGGTCAGGACCCTCCGGACGGAGAAGAACCTGCCGCCGGGCCGGCCCCTGGCCCTCCACGTGGTGCCGTTGGACCGGGAAGCGGCCTCCCTGCTCGACGAGGAGGCCCTGGGGGAGGTCTCGGCCCTGGCCCGGGTCTCCCCCGTCCAGGTGGGGAACGACGCCCCGCGGGGGGAGCGCTGGCTCCCCGGCGTGGCCGGTTCCTTCCGCTTCCACCTGGAACGTCCGGAGGAGGACGGGGCCGCCGCGGCGGCGGAGACGGCCCGGCTGGAGGCGCAGCTGAAGAAACTCCGGGAGGAGCGGGACAAGTTCGCCGCCAAGCTCCAGAACCCCGCCTTCGTCGAGAAGGCCCCCCCGGAGGTCGTGGCCAAGAACCGCGCTATCCTGGAGGACTACGAGCGAAGGGCCCGGGAGGTGGAGGCCCTCCTTCGAGGCCGCGGCGCTTGACGTCCCTTCCGCCTTTTGGGTAGGCTGGACTCTCCCGAGGAGGAGGCCATGAAGAACCGCGAGCGAGGCGACGGGAAGATCGGCCTGATCGTCATGATCCTCATCCTGGCCGCGGCCATCTTCGTCCTGGTGAAGGTGGTGCCGGCCCGGATCAACGCCTACGAGTTCAAGGATTACATGGAGACCTACGCCCGGGCCGAATCCTGGACCCGCAGTCCCGAGCAGATCCAGAAGGACCTTCTGGAGAAGGCCCGGATCCTCAACCTGCCCATCACCGCCGAGAACCTCACCATCAACAAGGGCGGCGGAACCATCGAGATCGTCGCCAAGTTCGACGTCCCGGTGGACCTCAAGGTTCACAAGCTGGTCCTCCACTACGACTTCCGCCAGACGGCGGAACGGTACTGAGGGGCCCCCTCCCCCGGCCCCCCATGGGAACGGACGCCGGCGGGACCTCCCTCCGCGGGCTCCCCAAGGTCGAGTTGCACCTCCACCTGGAGGGGTGCCTCCACCCCGGGGACGCCTTCCGGCTGGCCCTCCGGAACGGGGCGGGGCTCTCCCGCAACGGGATCCTGGCCTTGTACCGCCACCGGGATTTCGGGGAGTTCCTCGCCCACTTCGGCGCCCTTCTGGATCTCTTTCGGGGCCCCGAGGACCTGGTCTGGCTGCTTCACCGCACGGCGCGCCGCCTGGCGCGCCAGGGGATCCTCCACGCCGAGCTCCGGATCTCCCCCTCGGTGTGGGAACGCCACGGCCTATCTCCCCTCCCCTGCCTGAAGGCCCTGCTGGAGGCCCGGAGGACCCTCCCCCTCTCCGTGCTCTTCATCGTGGACGCCGTGCGCCAGTGGGACCGGGCAGGAATCGAGCGGGACCTCGGCCTCGCCCTCCGCTTTCAGAAGGAAGGGGTGGCGGCCCTGGGCCTCGGCGGGGACGAACGGGCGGCCCCCGCCGGCCTCTTTCGGGACCTGGCGGAAGAGTGCCGGCGCCGGCGCCTGCCCCTCATTCCCCACGCCGGGGAGGTGACGGGCCCCGGCGAGGTTCGGCGGGCCCTGGAGTTGGCTCCCTTCCGCATCGGCCACGGCATCGCGGCCGCCTCCGACCCGGAGCTCCTCGCAAGGCTTGCGGAAGAGGGGGTCCACCTGGAGGTCTGCCCCACCAGCAACCGGAAGACGGGGGCCGTTCCCCGGGGACGTTCCCACCCCCTTCCAGCCCTCTGGAGGGCCGGCGTTTCCCTCTCCCTGGGAACCGACGACCCCGCCCTCTTCGCCACCACCCTGAACGGGGAGATCGCCTGGGCCCTCCGCAGGGGCTGGAGCCCCGCCGACGCCCTGCGCTCCCAGCGGCTGGCCGCCCAGGCGTCCCTCCTGAGCCCCGCCGAGCGGAGAGACCTCCTCGCCCGGCTGGGGTGAGGGGGCAAGGCGGGGGGAGCGGAAACCGCCCCGCCGCTTCCGGCCTCCCCGAGGCCTTCTCCCCCTCCTCCCTTTTGGCCTTTCCCCTCTCTTGCCTGCCTTCATTTCCCGCCGCTCCGGCGCTACAATCCCAAGGCGGGAGACGCCATGCTGGATCCTTCTCTCAGCGAGGAGGCCCTTTTCGCCCGGTTGCCGACCCTCACCCCCGGCGAGGTGGAGGGGCTCCTCGACCATCCGGCGGCCAAGGAGCGCCACATCGTCAAGGTCCTCATGCGTTCGGACCTTCCCGAGGCCTTCCTCGCGCGGCTGGCCAAGAGCCGCTGGGCCTCCTCGGTGAGGGTGCAGTTCGGCCTCGTGAACCACCCCGCCACGCCTCTGGGGGAGGCGCTCAATTTCGTAAAGTTCCTCTCCTGGCGGGACCTGAACCTGACCCTGCAGAATTTCCGCCTGGCCTCGGAGGTCCGCCACCGGGCCGAGTCGGTTCTCCTCCAGCGCCTCCCCGCCATGGCCCTGGGCGAGAAGATGACCCTCGCCCGGACGGCGGCGGGCCAGGCCCTCAAGGCCCTCCGGAGCGAGAAGGACCCGGGCGTCGTCAAGGCCCTCCTGGAGAACAGCCGGCTGGTGGAGGAGGACGTCCTCTTCCTCGTCAACCAGCCACGGACCCCCCGGCCGGTCCTGGAGACCGTGGCCCGGGACCCCAAGTGGTCCTGCCGGGTGGAGGTGCGGGTGGCCCTCCTCCGGAACCCGTCCACCCCCCTCTCGGCGGTGCTGCCCTTCATCACCGCCCTGAGCACCACCGAGTTGCGAAGCCTGGCCTCGGACCCCAAGGTTCCGGTGGCCGTACGCCGCATGATCCAGACCCGTTTGGGGAGGCCGGGATGAACCGGGAGGAGGCCCGCGCCTTCGGCGAGGAGCTGAGGCGCCTGCGAACGGAACGGGGGATCTCCCTGGAGGAGATCTCCCGGGAGACGAAGATCCGGAAGGTCGTCCTCGAGGCCTTCGAAGGAGGACGTTTCGAGGAGTTGCCCCCCGAAGTCTTCGCCACCGGGTTTCTGAAGGCCTACGCCCAGCGGCTGGGCGCCCCTCCCGGTCCTCTCGTGGCCCGCTTCCAGAGGATCCTCCGCCCGCCGGCCCCCCTTCCGGCACCGGAGAAGGCACCGCCGGCGCGGCGGGCCCTGCCCTGGCTCCTCCTAGGGATCCTCGCCGCCGCCGCCGTCGCTTTCTGGGTCCTCCTCGGCCGCTCCACCCCTTCGCCCCCCCTCGGAGGAGAGAAGGAACCGGGGCCGCCGGCGGCCGCTCCCCAGGAACCGCCCCCGCCCCCCTCCGCTCCGGAACCCACGCGGGAGCCTTCGCCTCCCCCGGCGGAAAGGCCCTCCCCTCCGGGATCGGCCACCGTTCCGCCGTCCTCCCCACCCATGGAGACCTCCCCGGCGGCGGCCTCCGCGCCGTCCCTTCCCGCCGGGGACCTGGTCCTCCGCACCTCCGGCCCCTGCTGGGTGGAGCTCTGGAGCGGCGAGAAGCGGCTCCTCAGGCGGGAGCTGGCCCCCGGGGAGGCCGTGGCCTTCGCGGGGGAACGCTTCCGGGCCGATTTCGGAAACTCCGGTGCCGTGGAGGTCTTCTTCCGGGGCCGGCCCCTTCCCCTCCGGGGCGCCCCCGGCAAGCCCCTCAAGGGGGTTTTGATCCCGCCTCCCGCCGGCGGAGAGGCGCCATGAGCCACCCCCTCGTCGAGCGGATCCTCTCCGGCGAGGTTCCCCCGCCGGTCAAGCTCGCCGCCGCCCGCGGCGCCCTCCCCCTTCCCCGGGAGGACTTCCTCGAACTCTGGGTCCACCTCCGCAACGACGCCGACCCCGAGGTCCGCCTCGCCTCCAAGGAGAACCTGGCGGATGTCCCGGAGGAGGAGTGGATCACCCTCCTGCCGGACCACCCCTTCCCCGCGCCGGTCCTGGATTTCGCCGTCCGCGTCCTGGGGAAGAACCCCAAGATCCTGGATGCCGCCCTGCGGAACCGGGGGGTTTCGGACGACACCCTCTCCTGGCTGGCCCAGACGGCCTCCGGGGAGATCCTGGACCGGATCCTGGACAACCAGGTGCGGCTCATCGCCGCCCCCTCCATCGCCGTGGCCCTCCTCTCCAACCCGGCCCTCGCGGCGGGCCAGGCCCGGCGCCTCTTCGACATGGCCGAGCAGTTCTTCCGGGACCGGCCGGAGATCACCTCCCTCTTGGAGCTCCGCTTCGGCCTCAAGGTGGGCATGGCCGGCGGCGAGTTTCGGCGGGAGGCCGCCCCCATGGAAGGCCCCGAGGCGGAGGCGGCCGAGGCCGGGGAGGCGGCCGCCGCGGAGGAGGCGGAGCCGGCCCCGGAGGGCTTCGAGCCACCGGAGACCCTGCCGCCCGTGGAGGGGACCGCGGGCCTGGAGGCCCTTCCCGACTTCGCCTTTACGGAGGAACCCCTCTCGGCGGAGAAGTTCCGCAACCTCTACCAGCAGATCCTCACCATGTCCGTACCGGCCAAGATCGAGCTGGCCCTCAAGGGGAACAAGGAGGCCCGGGGCCTGCTCATCCGGGACAGCAACAAGGTGGTCCAGGAGGCGGTCCTCGATTCCCCGAAGCTCACCGACGTGGAGATCGACGGCTTCGTGCGGATGCGGAACCTTCCGGAGGACCTCTTCCGGAAGATCGAACGAAACCACGAGTGGATGAAGCGCTACTCGGTCCTGAAGGGCTTTCTCACCAACCCCAAGGTCCCCCCCGGCCTCTCCCTCAAGTACCTGCCCCGGCTCACGGACCTGGACCTCAAGCTCTTGGTGAAGGATCGCAACGTGAGCGAACTCCTTCGGCGGGAGGCCCGGAAGGTCTACGAAGCCCGGCACAGCCAGAAGAGCAAACCCATGAAGAAGTGACGGGGGGCTTCTTGCACCGCACCGCCCCCTGGGCTATCCTAGGGCCATGATTTCGGGAAAGACCTTCTACGAGATCCTCGGCGTCTCCCCCAAGGCCACCCAGGCGGAGATCGTGGAGACCTTCCGCCGCCTGGTGAAGGAGGGCCACCCCGACCGCTTTCCGGAGGAGGAGAGGAAGCGGGAGGCCGAACGGTTCCTCAAGGAGATCACCGAGGCCTTCAACACCCTGAGCCGCCCGGCCCTCCGGGCCCGGTACGACGAGAGCCTCTCCTCCCCCCAGACGGAGGCCGTCCGAAAATCTCCCCAGGAACAGGTCCGGGAGCTCCTGCAGCAAGGCAAAGCCCGCCAGCGGCAGGGGGACCTGGCCGGGGCCCTGGCCTGCTTCGACCATGCCCTCCGCCTGGAGCCGGAACACCCCGAGGCCCTCTTCCTGGCCGGTATGGTCCGCCTCAAGAACCCCCGGTGGAGAGCCCAGGGCAGCCTCCAGGTGGAGAAGGCCATCGCCCTGGACCCCTTCTCCTCCGCCTATGCCGCGGCCTACGCCCAGTTCCTCCTGGAGAACGACCAGAAGCTCAGGGCCCAGCGCCTCCTCGAAAAGGCCCTGGAGAACGCCCCCGCCGACGACCGCCTGCTCACCCTCCTGGCCCAGGCCCGGGCCGAAAAGCCCTCGGGCGGCTTCTCCCTCTTCGGAAAGAAGTGACCATGGAAATCCGATCCCACGGCCTGAGCGACGTCGGACGGAAGCGGACCAACAACGAGGACGCCTTCGCCATCGAAGAGAGCCGGGGCCTTTACCTGGTGGCCGACGGCATGGGGGGACACTCCTCCGGCGAGGTGGCGGCCAACCTCGCCGTGTCGGAGATCCTCTCCTTCATTCAGAGCAGCAACCTGAACGAGGACTCCACCTGGCCCTACCCCTACGACGAGAGCCTCTCCTTCGCCGCCAACAAGCTCCTCACCGCCATCGCCCTCGCCAACGAGAAGATCCAGGCCTACGCCGCCGGCCACCCCGAATCCCGGGGGATGGGAACCACCGTGGTGGCCGCCCTGGTGGACGGCGAGCGCCTGGTTCTGGGCCACGTGGGGGACAGCCGGGCCTACCTCTTCGTCCCCGGCGGCCTCAAGCTCCTCACCCTGGACCACTCCTGGGTGGGGGAACAGGTCCGCCACGGGTTTCTCACCGAGGCCGAAGCCCTCAACCACCCCTTCCGCAACGTGATCACCAAGGCCCTGGGCACCCGGGAGCAGGCCCAGGCCGACATCCTGGAGATCGACCTCCCCTTGGGGGCCAGGCTTCTCCTCTGCTCCGACGGCCTCAACAGCATGGTGCGGGACGAGGAGATCGCCGCCGTCCTCGGGCGGAACCTGGATCTTCCCGAGACCTGCCAAGCCCTCGTGGACCTCGCCAACGAAAAGGGCGGCGAGGACAACATCACCGTCGTCCTCCTCGAACGCACGGGGTGAAGCCCCTCTCGCCTCCATTCCGCCTTGACTTCAAAGCATCCGCGGCCTAGACTGGCTCCCGGGCCGAAGTGGCGGAACCGGCAGACGCAGCGGACTCAAAATCCGCCGTCCCTTGCGGACATGGGGGTTCGAGTCCCCCCTTCGGCACCACCCCCCGCCTCCGGCGAGGGGCCTCGCTTCCTCCGGCCTTCCCTTCCGGCCCTTCCCCCGGTTCCCCCTGCCCTTTCGCCTTCCCGGAAAGCCCGTCCTCCCGCGGGGCCCGGGAGAAGGGCCCTACTGGAGGACCTTGAGGAGGTGGTTCCCCTCGTCGAGGCCCACGGAGGCCACGGCCTTGGAGGCGGGCAGCGTGAAGGTCTGGGAACGCTGGTCGTTCCACACGGAGAGGGTCTCGGCGCTGCCGTCGGTGTAGTGGAGGGTCACCTCCAGCGGCATGATGTAGGTGTCCCTGAGCGTCGTCCGGCGGGCGATCCTGTGCTTCTGCCGCTGTTCCACGGTGACGGAGACCCCGCCGGAGACGGGGCTCCAGGAGACGCGGTAGACGGGGCGCTTCGGCGTGTAGACCCACTGCTCGAAGAACCAGGAGAGGTCCCTCCCGGCGGCGGCCTCGAAGGCGGCCCTCAGGTCCTCGGTGGTGGCGTTTCCGTACGCGTGGGCCGCCCGGTAGGCCCGGAGGGCCGAGAAGAAGGCGTCGTCCCCGACGACGTACCTGAGCATGTGAAGGACCCAGGCCCCCTTGTCGTAGATGGCGCCGGTGTCGGTGAAGGCGGTGTCGCCGTCCTTCAGGTAGACGGCCCCCCCGAGGTAGCCGTCGTAGCGACCGTCGTCGTAGTAGGCCATGACCTCTCCCATGGAGCGGTGCTCCTCCCGGGCGATCCACAGGGCCTCGAAGTAGGTGGCGAAGCCCTCGTTGAGCCAGACGTCGTTCCAGGTGCCGCAGGTGACGTCGTCCCCCCACCACTGGTGGGCCAGTTCGTGGACGTAGATCTCGTCGTAGTTCCCGAAGCCCCCGACGAAGCGGTCCCCCATGCTGGTGAGGGTCTGGTGCTCCATGCCGCCGCCCCAGGGAAAGGCCACCATGCCGTACTTCTCGGCGAGAAAGGGGTATTCGCCGCAGGATTGGGCCATCCAGCCGATCATCTCCGGTACCCGGGAAAAGTTGACCCGGGCCGCCGCCTCGTCTTCGGGGTAGACGAAGTGGAGGAGGGGCATGGCCGTGAGGCCGTCCAGGGCGGTGTAGACGTCGGTGAAGAGGGCGTAGTTGGTCACGTTGGCGGCGATGAGGTAGTTGGCGATGGGGTAGCCCTCGAACCACGTCCAGGTCTCCGTGCCGTCGCCGTTGACGGTGTGGGACTCCAGGGTCCCGTTGGAGGCCCCCACCATCCCCGAAGGCACGGTGAGCCGGATGCGGGCCAGCGCCTTGTCGGCCACGTCGTCCACGCAGGGCCACCAGGCGTAGGAATCGAAGGGCTCCGAAAGGGTGGTGGCCGAGGGCACGCCGTCGTGTTCGGAGAAGAACATTCCTCCACCCAGGGCGCCGGAGACCACCGGGGTACCCTGGTAGGCCACCGAGAGGGTGTGCTCCGTGCCGGCGGGCAGGGCCGGGGTGAAGGCGAAGGTGAGGTCGTCCTTCTTGCGTTTCACCGCCTGAAGGGCGCCGTCCAGGCGGCAGGGCCCCAGGGAGAGGGCCCGGTGGAGCCGCAGTTTCAGCCGGGAGAGGGAGGCCGTCGGGCGGAAGGTGAAGGTCACCGTCCCGGCGATCCGGCGGGCGCCGGGGTCCAGCCGGAGGTCCAGGTCGGTGAGGAGGATGTCCACCTCCTGGCGGGGCTGGACGCCGTACTTGAGGGGGTCCGAGAGCACCGCCAACAGCCTGGCCGCCCGCTCCGACTCGGCCTTCCGGAAGGCCTGCACCTCGGGGCGGCAGGGACCGGTCTCCGGAAGGGCCGCCTCCAAGGGGGAGAGGGCCAGGAGGCCGAGGACGAGGGCCAACACCATCGGGCGGGGGGTCATGGAGGCCTCCTACATGTACATGCCGCCGTTGACCGACAGGGTCTGGCCGGTGATGTAGGCCGCGTCTTCGCTGAGGAGGAAAGCCACGGCCCGGGCCACGTCGTCGGGGGTCCCGAAGCGCTTGAGGGGGATGAGGGCCGCCATCTGCTCCTTCTGGGCGTCGGTGAGGACGTCGGTCATGGGGGTCACGATGAAGCCGGGGGCCACGGCGTTGCAGGTGATGTTCCGGGAGGCCATCTCCCGGGCCACCACCTTGGTGAGGCCGACGATACCGGCTTTGGAGGCCACGTAGTTGGCCTGGCCGGGATTCCCCATGAGCCCCACCACCGAGGCGAGGTTGACGATCCGGCCGAAGCGCTGGGCCGCCATGGCCTTCACCGCCAACTGGGTGAGGTGGAAGGCACCGGTGAGGTTCACCGCCAGCACCAGCTCCCAGTCTTCGGGCTTCATGCGCATCAGGAGGGCGTCCCGGGTGATCCCGGCGTTGTTCACCAGGAGCTCCAGCCGGCCGGCCTTCTGGAGGATCTCCTGGACGGCGGCCTCGCAGGAGGCACGGTCGGCGACGTTCAGGGCGAGGGCCTCCGCCTTCAGGCCCTTCTCCTCCAGGGCCTTCACCGAACGGTCCAGGGCCTCCCGGTTCAGGTCGCCGGCGAAGACCCAGGCCCCCTCGGAGGCCAAAAGCTCGGCGATGCGGTATCCGATGCCCTGGGCGGCACCGGTGACCAGCGCGACGCGGTTGGTGAAACGGGGCATGGCTTTCCTCCTTGTCTGGCGGTACGGCCGGCCCGGGCGGCCCTCAGGCCAGGGACGCGAGGGCCTCTTCCAGGCTGGTCCGGTCTTCCACGTGGAGGAGCTTCCACTCCTTGCTCACCCGCTTGGAGAGGCCCGTGAGGACCGTCCCGGGGCCCACCTCCACCAGGGTGTCCACCCCCTGGGCCTTCAGGAACTCCAGGGTCTCCCGCCACCGCACGGGGGCGTCCACCTGGCGGACGAGCCGGTCGAGGGATTGGGCGGCGGTGGTGACGGGGCGGGCGTCCACGTTGGCCACCACCGGCCACCGGGGATCCTGGAACCTGAGTCCGCGGAGGACCGGTTCCAGGCGTTCCCGGGCGGGCTTCATGAGGGGGGAATGGAAGGGGGCGGAGACGGGAAGGAGCACCGCCTTGCGGCAGCCCCGGGTCTTGGCGAGTTCCACCGCCCGTTCCACCGCCGCCGCGCGGCCGGCGATGACCACCTGGCCGGGGGCGTTGTCGTTGGCGGGAACCACTTCCCCCTGGGCGGAGGCCTCGCGGCAGACGGCCTCCACGCCGGCGGGGTCCATCCCCATGAGGGCCGCCATGGCCCCCTCTCCCACCGGCACCGCCTCCTGCATGAAGAGGCCCCGCTGCCGCACGGTCTTCAGCGCGTCGGCGAAGGACAGGGAGCCCGCCGCCACGTGGGCGCTGTATTCCCCCAGGGAATGGCCCGCCACGAAGGCGGGGGAGAGGCCCGGCCGCGCCGCTTCGAGCACCCGAAAGGCGGCGGTGGAGACGGTGAGAACCGCCGGTTGGGTGTTGGCGGTGAGGTTGAGGGTCTCGGCGGGGCCCTCGAACAGGAGCCTGCCGAAGGGCTCCCCGAGGACGGCGTCGGCCTCCGAGAGGACCTCCCGCGCCCGGGGAAAGCCTTCGGCCAGATCCCGTCCCATGCCCACGTACTGCGAAGCTTGACCGGGAAAGAGAAGCGCCAACTTCATGGTCCGACTCCCATGCTCTGCACCGAGGACCGGCGGGCGAAGGAGGAGTATAGCCGATGGGTGGGAGCGGAGAAAGGACCGCCCCGGCCCGGGCCCCCCCGTCCCCTACCAGCGGACCAGCGCCGACCCCCAGGTGAGCCCGGCGCCGAAGGCGGCGAAGAGGAGGACGTCCCCCTGGGAAACCCGGCCGCTCCGGACCAGTTCGTCCAAGGCGATGGGGATGGAGGCGGCGGAGGTGTTTCCGATGCGGTCAATGTTCAGGTAGAGGGTCTCGGGGGGCCACCCCAGCCGGCTGGCCACGGCGTCGATGATCCGGGTGTTGGCCTGGTGGGGGACGAACCACCGGACGTCCTGGGGAGTGAGGCCCGCCCGCTCGATGGCTTCCCGGCACACCGCCTCGAGGGAGCGCACGGCGATCTTGAAGGTCTCGTTGCCCTTCATCTTGATGGTGTGCAGGTTGGCGTCGATCATGGCGTGGCTCACCGGGATCCGGGAGCCCCCGCCCGGGAGGGTGATGAAGTCCGCCATGGTCCCGTCGGCGTGGACGGCGGTGGAGAGCAGCCCCCGCTCCCCTTCCCCGGCGGTAAGGACCACCGCCCCCGCTCCGTCACCGAAAAGGACGCAGGTGGAGCGGTCCTTCCAGTCCAGGAACTTGGAGAGGATCTCCCCGCCGATGACCAGGGCCTTTTTCCCGTAGCCCGTGCGGAGCAGGGCGTCGGCCGCCTGGAGGGCGTAGAGGAAGCCCGAGCAGCCGGCGGCCAGGTCGAAGGCCGCCGCCCGGGAGGCGCCCAGCGCCGCCTGGACGAAGCAGGCGGTGGAAGGGATGGGCTGGTCCGGCGTCACGGTGGCCACAAGGATGAGATCCAGGTCGGCGGCGTCCAGCCCCGCCATCTGGAGGGCCCTCCGGCCCGCCTCGGCGGCGAAGAGGGAGAGGTACTCGTCTTCGTTGGCGATTCTTCGCTCGCGGATCCCCGTCCGGGTGGTGATCCACTCGTCGGTGGTATCCACCATCTTCTCGAGGTCCGCGTTGGTGAGGATCCGCCGGGGGAGGGCGTGGCCCGTCCCCTCAATTCGCGAGAGCGTTCTTGCCATTGCCGGCTTCCTTCACACGGGCGTGGATCTGCGTCCCGATGCGGTCGTTGAGGCCGGCCTCGCAGAAGTCCCGCGCCAGCCTGAGGGCGTTGGTGATGGCCCTCGGCTGGGAACGGCCATGGCAGATGATGGTCACGGCCTTCACCCCCAGCAGGAGGGCCCCGCCGTATTCGGCGTAGTCCATCTTGGATTTGAGCTCTTCGAAGACCCCCCGGGAGAGGAGGTACCCCAGGCGAGCCGCCAGGCTGCGCCGGAAGCCCGCCTTGAGGGTGTGGCCGATGTACTCGTAGACCGCCTCACCGGTCTTGAGGACCACGTTGCCGGTGAAGCCGTCGGTGACGATGACGTCGGCCTCGCCGCGGAAGAGGCCGTGGCCCTCCACGTTGCCGATGAAGCGGAGGCCCGACTGCTGGAGGAGCCGGAAGGCCTCCTTGGTGAGGTCGTTCCCCTTGATCTCCTCCTCCCCGATGGAGAGGATCCCCACGCGCGGTTCCGCCGCCCCGGTCATCTGGCTGTAGTAAGTGGAGCCCATGACGGCGAACTGCAGGAGGTGGGAGGGGCGGCAGTCGCTGTTGGCGCCCACGTCCAGGAGGAGGGTGACCCCCTTGGCGTGGGGGATCCACGTGGCCAGGGCGGGCCGCTCCACCTCCTCGATGCCGCCGATGACCAGCTTGGCGGTGGCCATGACGGCGCCGGTGTTTCCGGCGGAGACGAGCCCTTGGGCCTGGCCGTCCTTCACCAGGTCGGCGGCCACCCGGAGGGAGCTCCGCCGCTTCTTCCGGACGGCGGTGATGGGGGGGTCCTCCATGGTGATCACCTCTTCGGCGTGCACCACGGGGATCTCGCCGCCGCCGGCCTTGAGGTGATCCAGCTCGCGGCGCAGGCGGGCTTCGTCGCCCACGAGGACCACGGGCACACCGAAGCGGCGGTAGGCCTCCACCGCCCCCACGACCTCCGGCAGGGGGGCCCGGTCTCCCCCCATCGCGTCCAGCGCGATGCGGGCGGTCATCTTGTCCTCAGGCCTCTTCGACGTTCAGAACGCGCTTTCCGTCGTAGGTCCCGCACGCCTTGCAGACGGTATGGGGGAGCTTGGGCTCGTGGCACTGGGGGCACTCGACGGTCTTGGGCAAAGCGAGGGCGTCGCCGGTGCGGCGCTTGTCGCGGCGGGTCCGGGAGTGGCGGCGTCTCGGGTTGGGCATGGCGTTCTCCTATTGAGGGGAAGAAAGGCGGGAGAGGGCATCCCACCGAGGGTCCCCTTCGGGCGGGCACCCGCAGGGTCCCTCGTTGAGGTCCTTCCCGCAACGGGGGCAGAGTCCCGGGCAGTTTTCCCGGCAGAGCACCTTTTCGGGGATCTCCAGAAAAATCTGTTGCTGGACGAGGAAGGCGAAGGCCACCCTGTCCTCCTCGTAGTAGACCACGTCCGGTTCGCCGGGTGCCTCGCCTCCGAGGGAGACCTTCTCCTCCGAGGCCGAGGGGCGGAACTCGAGGTCGAAGGAGGCCTCCCCCGAGAGGGCCACGGGGCGGAGGCACCGGGAGCACGGCAGGGAGCCCTGGAAGGGGAAGCCCCCCTTCAGGCGGTACCCCTTGGGGGCGGGGGCCACCGAAAGCCGGAGGTCCAGGGGCTCGAGTTCCAGGGTGTAGTGGTACCCCACCTCGACGGAGAGGGCCGGAACGTGGGCCACCATCTCCATGGGCTCCAGGATGTCGGAAAGGCGGAGGAAGTCCACGGCACCCTCTCGTAAGGCTTTCAGAATAGCATAGTTAGGCCCTTCCGTCAAGCCTGGGAGGGTCACCCGGGCAACGGGGGGCCTTTGCGAAGGGCCCTCAATGCCGCTATCCTGACCCCTGGAGGTCCCATGGTCGTCCGGGAGGAGGCCTTTCCCTTCGCCGCACCCTTGGCCGTCGCCGGCGCCGCCCTGGCCGTCGCGGGGGTCCCATGGCCCGCCGCCGCCCTCGGCCTCGCTTCCGCTGCCGTCTGCGCCTTCTTCCGGGACCCGGAGCGCACCCCGCCCCCCGACCCCGGCCTTCTCCTCTCCCCGGCCGACGGACGCCTCCTGCCCCTCCACCGGGAAGGGGGAACGGTGCGGCTCAGCGTCTTCATGTCGGTCTTCAACGTCCACGTGAACCGTTTTCCCTGTTCCGGCGTCGTCCGGGAGGTGCGGTACAACCCCGGGCGCTTCCTGGCCGCCTGGAGCGACAAGGCCTCCCTGGACAACGAGCAGGTGCGGATCCTTCTGGATACGGAGCGGGGACCCCTCACGGTGGTGCAGATCGCCGGCCTCATCGCCCGGCGGGTCGTCTGCTGGGCCTTGCCGGGCCGGGCCTTCTCCCGGGGGGAGCGCCTGGGCCTCATCCGCTTCGGCTCCCGGGTGGACCTCTACCTCCCGGAGGAGGAGGTGGAGGTCCTGGCCGCCCCGGGAGACCGGGTCCGGGCGGGGGTCACGCCCCTCGCCCGCTGGAGGCCACGGTGAGCCCCCGGGCCATCCGGCACCTGGTGGAGGCCCCCCGGCGCATTCCCTTCCGGCGGGGGGTGGCCATCCTGCCCAGCCTCTTCACCGTCGCCAACATGTTTTGCGGCTACTGCGCCATCATCCTGGCCTTCAAGCGCTCCTTCGAATGGGCGGTGACCTTCGTGGTCATCGCGGGGATCCTCGACAGCCTGGACGGGCGCATCGCCCGCATGACGGGGACCACCAGCGACTTCGGGAAGGAGCTGGACTCCCTGTCGGACTTCCTCTCCTTCGGCCTCGCCCCCGCCCTGGTGCTCTACCACTGGGGGCTGAAGGACCTGGGGCGGACGGGGTGGCTCTTGGCCTTCCTCCTTCCGGTGGCGGGCGCCATGCGCCTGGCCCGCTTCAACGTCCAGGCGGGCAAGGCGGACAAACGATTCTTCGTGGGCCTCCCCATCCCCGCCGCCGCCGCCGCCGCCGTCCTTCCGCTCTACTTCCTTCCCCAGGGGCTGCCCCGCCCCTTCAAGTGGGTCGCCCTCTCCTACGTGGTCCTCCTCTCCTTCTTCATGGTGAGCACCTTCCGGTACCGCTCCTTCAAGGACATGGACCTTCGGGAGCGGCGCTCCCCCAAGGTGATCTTCCTGGTGGCGCTGGTCCTCGTCCTGGTGGCCCTCCACCCGCCGGCGGTCCTGCTGGCGGTGGCGGTGACCTACGCCCTCTCCGGCCCCCTCACCCACTTTCTGGAGAAGGCCGGCCTCTTGAAGAAGGCGCCGAAGGAGGCCCAACAGGAAGGTTTGGACGTGGAGGAAGAACTGTGAGCGCCGCCCCACGGATCGCCCTGGTGGGGGCGGGGACCCTGCTGGCCCGGGAGGTCTACCGGGGCCTTCTGGAGAGGGGCCTCTCCAAGGAGGACCTCCTCACCTTCGGAGAACGGCCGGGGGGCTGGGAGGTGGCTGTGACGGAGGAGGAGGGGGACCTCTTCCTCCCCCTCACGGGAGAGTACCTCGAGGGCTGCGGCACGGTCTTCCTCTGCACCGGCGACCCCGCGGCCCGGGAGGCGGTGGGTGGGTGGGCCTCCGCCTCCGGCGCCCTCCTCTTGGACCTCGGAACCCCTCCCGGCGAAGGGGACCTCCTCTTCGACCCCTTCTCGGGCCCACTGCCTCCGGAGGCCCGCCGGCGGCCCCTCCGCTTCCCGGAACCGGAGAGCCTCTTCCTGGGCCTGTTGCTGAGAGGCGTCCCGGAGGGCATCCTGGGCCCCGTCCAGGTACACCTCCTCGCCTCCGCCTCCCGGAGGGGCGAGGAGGCGGTGCGCGAGCTCATGCGGCAGAGCGCCGCCCTCCTCTCCTTTCAGGGCTCCGGCACCCCGGCCTCCGGCCGGAGGCTCGCCTTCGCCCTCCACCCCGAGGAGGGAGGAACGGAGCGGGACGGCTTCGGCCGGGAGGTCTGCCGCGTCGCGGGGCGGACCCTTTCCCTCTCCTGGGCCCGGGTCGAGACGCCCCTCTTCCATGGGGCCTCCCTCTCGGCCCTGCTCTCCGTCGGGGACGCCCTGGAGGCGGAGCAGGCCCTCCTTTCCGGCGCCCGGGGCCCCTTCCGGGTGCTGGAGGGATCGTCGTGGGGGGAACTGGAGGGCGGGGAGGTGCCCGAAACCCCCCTCCTGGGCCTCCGGGTCCTCTCCGACGAAACCCTCTGGCTCTGGATGGGCCTCGATCCCCTGAGGTCTGGAAAACCGTGGATGGCCATCAAGGCCTTCGAGGCCCTCACCCACCCCTGATCCGTACCCGGTGCGGCCGCCCGGTGGCCGCCCCACGTCCGACGAGGAGGCACTCCATGTTGAAGCTCGAACCCCGAAAGGTTTGGGAGCACTTCGAAAACCTCTGCGCCATTCCGCGCCCCTCGGGGCGGGAGAAGGCGGCGGGGGATTACGTCATCTCCGTCGCCAAGGCCCACGGCCTCCCCTGGGAGAGGGACCGGGTGGGCAACATCGTCGTGAGGGTCCCGGCCTCCAAGGGCAAGGAAAAGGCCCCTACGGTCGTCCTCCAGGGCCACACCGACATGGTCTGCGAGAAGAACCGGGACGTGAAGCACGACTTCCTCAAGGACCCCATCCGGCCCCGGGTGGTGGGAGACGTGGTGAAGGCCACCGGGACCACCCTCGGCGCCGACAACGGCATCGGGGTGGCCATGGCCCTCGCCCTCCTGGACGAGCCGAAGGCCGTCCACGGCCCCCTGGAACTCCTCTTCACCATCGACGAGGAGACGGGCCTCAACGGCGCCAACAACCTTCAGCCCGGCTTCGTGAAGGGCCGGATCCTCCTCAACCTCGACACGGAGGAGGACGGCCAGCTCTACGTCGGATGCGCCGGCGGCAAGGACACGGAGATGGTTCTCCCCATCCGGCGCCAGGTCGCTTTGGACCCCCGTCCCGCCCGGACGCTGGTGGTGAAGGGGCTCCGGGGAGGCCACTCCGGCGGCGACATCCACGAGGGACGGGGCAACGCCAACCGGATCCTGGCGAGGGCCCTGGCGGTCCTGGAGGGGGGCGGGCTTCCCTTCGCCCTGGTCTCGGTGAGCGGCGGCTCCAAGAGAAACGCCATCCCCCGGGAGGCCTTCGCCACCCTCCACCTCGACGCCGCCGCCGCCCGGAAGGCCGCCCCCCTCCTCGCCTCCTTCCAGGAGACCGTCCGCGCCGAACTGAAGGGCGTGGACGAGGGGGTCTCGGTGGCCCTGGAGAAGGGGGAGGCCCCCTGGCCCCCCCTCACCGCCGCCGCCCAGAAGAAGGTCCTCCACCTTCTGGGGGCGGTCCCCCACGGCCTCATCTCCTACAGCCGGGAGATCCACGGCCTGGTGGAGACCTCCACCAACTTCGCCATCGTGGAGACCGCCGAGAGGACCCTGTCGGTCTTCACCTCCCAGCGTTCCTCGGTGGAATCCCAGCGGGACTGGGCGGCCTGGTGGGTGGCCAACGTGGGCCGGCTGGCCGGGGCACGGGTTCGCCACTCCTTCGGCTACCCGGGGTGGCAGCCCAACCTGGACTCCAAGGTCCTGGCACAAGCCAAGAAGACCTACCGGAGGCTCTTCAAGAAGGATCCGCTGGTGAAGGCCATCCACGCCGGCCTGGAGTGCGGCATCATCGGGAGCAAGTACCCCGGCATGGACATGGTCTCCCTCGGCCCCACCATCCGGAACGCCCACTCCCCCGATGAGGAGGTCCACATCCCCTCCGTCGGGAGCACCTACAGGTTCCTGCTGGAGCTCCTGAAGGACCTGGCCTGAGCCCTCCCGGCGCCGCGCCGGGGCCGCCGTCACCGGCCTCTGGAGGCGGGGGTCACTGGCGCAGGTGGGCCCACTCCGCCTCGATCTTCTCCAGGAGGGCCCCTTGGTCCTTCTCCAGCCGGGGGAGCCAGTAAGCGTAGAAGATCTGGTACTCGGGGTCGCTCATCTTTTTGTGGAAGGCCAGGAACTCCCGGTAGGCCCCTTGGGGGTCTCCCTTTTTCTCGAGGACCAGGGCCAGGTAGAGGTGGGCGTCCTTCATGGAGAAGGGAGTCCCGCCGAGGCCGTAGCCTCCCTTGGCGGCCCTCTCCAGGGCCTCTCGGAGGTGCCCCTCCGCCGCGTCCAGGTTCCCGGCGTCGTACTCCAGCCGGCCCAGGAGGTACGCGGCCACCTTGGCACCGTCCACCCCCTTCTCCCGGCGGATCTCCTCGACCAGAGCCCGGCCCTCGTCGAAGCGCCGGAGGAGCCTCAGCATGGTGAAGGCCCCGATTTCCGCATAGATGGGCCGTTCCAAGAGCCCCCGGGCCTTCTGGTAGGCCTCCAGGGCCCCGGCGTAGTCCCCCCCCTCCCAGAGGGCCCGGGCCAGCCCCAGCAGGGGCGCCGCCTCTTGGGGGCGTAGGGCGAGGGCCCTTTCGTAGTAGAAACGGCGAGCTTCGGGAAGGCTCTTCACGGAAGGGGGCAGGGGCTCGCAGCAGAAGGCCCCCTTCTGCAGGATTTCCACCGACTTGGCGTCGGTGATCCGCTCGGCGCACTCCATCTCCTTCCGAAACCGCCGGTCGGGCGAAGGGGGAAAATCGCAACAGGAGAGGGACAAGACGCAGAGTGCCCAGACGGCCGGCCATTTCCCCGTGAACCCCATGGGAACCTCCCCGGAAGAGGATACCTCCCCAGCCTCCCTTCCGCGAATTCCGGGGGGCCGCCCAGGGGGCGGCGGGCCCCGTTCCACCGCCCGGGAACCCGGCCTTTTCCCGGCCCCTCTCGCCGTGGCGCCCGCGCCCTTGACCCCCCACAGTCCGAGGTTTTCGTAGCGGCCTTTGCTGGCAAAGGCCGGTTTTTTCGGCCGGTGCCAGCATCGGCCGCTACGGACCATAACGTTTTTGAGCAAGGTTTCAGGGCCTTCGCCCGGAGGCGAGCGGAGGGGGAAAGGCCGGCCATGGGGAGGAAAGGCCTCTCGGGGGAAGAGGTGGCGGGCTATTTCCCGCGGCCGGATCCCCGGCGGTGCTACAATTCCCCCCCCGGGAGGTGTGCGGTGCCCAACGGGGGGATCGTGGTCATCGGGGGAGGCTTCGCGGGAGCGGCCACGGCTTACTGGCTCCGCCGCTTCGGCGCCGGGGAGGTCACCATCCTCGAACGGGAGGACCTTCCGGGGAGCCACGCCTCCGGCAGGAACGCCGGCATCGCCCGCCAGGCCATTCTGGACGGCTCCACCACCCTGTTGGCCGCCCGGGGTACCGCCTTCCTGCGGAACCCGCCTCCGGGCTTCGCCGGTTCTCCCCTCCTCCAGCCCACGGGAGGCTTTCTCCTGGGATCGGAGGCGGAAGACCGCCGCCTTGCCCTTCTCCGGCGAAACGCCCTGGCCGCCGGCGTCTACACCTACCCCGCCCCCCGGGGGGAGGTGGTGGAGCGCATCCCCTTCCTGGACGGGGCGCCCTTTCTCTCGGCCTTGGCCTGCCCCCTGGACGGGCTGGTGGATATCCACATGCTCCTGACCTCCTACCTGCAGGGGGTCGCCGTGAAGACCGGCGCAGAGGTGACGGCCTTCGAGAGGAGGGGCCGGAGGATCCGGGCCGTCTGCGCCGGGGGGGAGCGCTTCCCGGCCGCCGCGGTGGTCAACGCCGCGGGGCCGTGGGCCTCCGCCGTGGCCACCCTGGCGGGGGCCAGCCCCCTCCGGCTCCAACCCCGCCGGCGCCACCTCCTCCACACCGGTCCCCTTCCCGGCCTGGCCCCCGAATTGCCCTACGCCTGGTGCCTGGAGCCGGAGGTCTACTTCCGCCGGGAGAGCGGCGGGCTCCTCCTCTCTCCCTGCGACGAGGAGCCGCACCCGCCGGAGGCGCCGGCGGCCCACCCCGACGCGCCGCTCTGGCTCGCCGAGAGGCTCAAAGCCGCCGCGCCGCGCATGGCGGATTTTCCGGTGGGCCGTGTGTGGGCGGGTTTGCGGACCTTCAGCCCCGACGGCCGCTTCGTCATCGGAAGGGACGGCGTGTTGGAGAACTTCTTCTGGGTGGCGGGGCTGGGCGGCCACGGGATGACCACCTCCGCCGCCGTGGGCGAGATGGCGGCGGCGCTGGTCCTGGGGAAGACGCCCCCCCTGGACCCCTCTCCCTACGATCCTTCCCGCTTCGGCTGATCCCGCTCCTTTTGCCGGACCACGATGCGGCAGGTGTCGGCGCCCCGCCCCCTCGCCGCCTCGATCCGGGTCTCCCAGGCGGTTCCGGGGAGGATCGCCTCCAGCCAGGCCCCCCAGAGCCCCTCGCAGGCGATGCAGGGGGTGTCGAGTTTGAGCCCCGCCCGGCGGGCCCCGTCCTGGGGCCGGCAGAGCGTGACGGCGATCTCGGCGGTGCCGCCCTCCACCTTCCACTCCCCGTCCATGCCGTCCCCGAGGAAGAGCCGGCTGTAGGCGGTGAGCAGGCGGGCGGCCTCTTCGAGGTCCGACGCCGGGCCGCGGCCTAGGGCTGCCAGATACTCCCGGACCTCGATCCGTGCGAAGCTGCGGCGAACCCGGGCGTTGAGTTCCACCGCCTTCTGAAGGCCGCAGGCTTCGGCGGTCTTGAGGAACCACTGCCCGTCCCAGGCCAGCATGAGACGCCCCAGCATGGCCAGGGCCCGCTCCGGTTCGGGCATGAACGCCTTTTCCCGAATGTCTCTTGCCATCGCGTGCCTCACTGTACGTGTACGGCCAGGATCTGGGAGCGCCGGTCGCTCCCCCCGTAGCCGAAAGCTCCCACCGCTACGAAGATCCAACCGCTCCCCAGGTACGGGGAGCCATCGGCCGCCGCCGTGATGCCCCATTCTCCGGCCTCGGCCCCTTCCCCCGCCGCGGCGGGGCTGGCCTCCAGGAGACGGACGAGGTCGCCGGTGGCCGGATCCAGCTTCCAGAGGCTCGCCTCCCGGCCGGGGATGGGAAAGGCGGGGGCTTCGCCCAGGAGGAGGCCCCCCCCGGGGAGGGCGGCGAGGCAGGAGAGCCCCGCAGGCCCCTCGGTTCCGGCGAGAAGGACCTCCAGCGTGCCGCCCCTCCGGGGGTCTTCCGGTGAATCCAGTGTGAGGAGGTAGAGGCGCCCGTTGTGGTTCACCGGCCGCCCCGACGGGGCGCGGCGTTCGTCTCCGCCGGTGAGGAGGTAAAAGCTGGCGGGGCTTCGGGGGTCGGCGAGGGCCGCCCGGGGGCAGGAGAAGGCCGTCCCCGGAGGCCCTTCGGCCCCGGCCAAGACCTCGGGGGGCTGGGGCAGGGAAACCCAACGGAAACGGACCTTGCGTCCCCTCTGCCGGAGGGCCTCCTCGCCAACCCCGCCTTCCACCTCCAAGGCGTAGAGGGAGCCCCGCTCCGCCCCGGCGAGGGAGGACCCCGGCGGGCCCCCGTCGGGGACGAAGAGGAAAACCCGGCCCGCCGGGCCCTCCGCCCCCCCTCCCACGGCGAGGAGGACCGGACGGTCCCTGCCGGAAAGCTGGGCCAAACCCTCCCGGGGCCACCTCCCCAGGCCGGGCAGGATTCGGGCATCGCCTCCCCGGACCTCCAGAACCCGCCCCCCCCGCCGTTCTCCCGCCAGGAGGGCCTCACCGGAGGGGACGAGGGGAAGGATTCCGGCGAGGCCGTCCAAGCCCCCCCCTTGGGTTCCCGCCCTGTCCCCCCGGGGTGCCGGGAGCTTTCGCAGAAGATCCCGCCCCGAACGGGGGTAGAGGGTCAACCCCTGGGCGTCCCGGTGCAGGCCGATCCGCCACTCGGAAAGAAAGGAACCGTTGCCGGAACCCTGCCCGGAGGGCCGGTCGTGGGCCAGGACCAGCCGCACCTCCTCTTTTCCCCCCGGCAGGGCCAGGAGGCCCGCCACCCCGCCTTCGAAGGGGTACCGGCCGGCCCGGTCCCCCGGCTGGAGCACCACCTCCACGGCGTCCACCCTGAGGGAAACGGGCACCACCCAGGGCTTTTCCTCCCCCGCCGCCGCCGCTGCGAAGGGGAGGGCGCATGCCAGAAGGGCCAAGGCCCCGGCGGTCCTTCGGCCCGCCCTTCCGTTCCACCACCGGCCATTCTCCATCTCTCGCTCCCTCCGAGGGGGCATGATACCCCCGAAGGGGCCTATCCGTGGTATTCTCGCCTCCATGGGCCGCATCCGCCTCCTTCCCGACGCCCTCGTGAACAAAATCGCCGCCGGCGAGGTGGTGGAACGCCCGGCGTCGGTGGTGAAGGAACTCCTGGAAAACGCCCTCGACGCCGGGGCCGGGCGGATCCTGGTGGAGGTGGACGACGGGGGACGCACCCGGATCCTCTGCGAGGACAACGGGTGCGGCATGGACCCCGACGACCTCCTCATGGCCCTGGAGCGCCACGCCACCAGCAAGCTGGAGAAGGAACGGGACCTCTTCGCCATCGCCACCCTGGGATTTCGGGGGGAGGCCCTGCCTTCCATCGCCTCCGTCAGCCGTTTCACCCTGGAGAGCCGGCCGCGGGAGGCCCCTTCGGGCCACCGGGTACGGGTGGAGGGGGGGCGCTTCAAGGAGCACGAACCCGCTGCCCTTCCCCCCGGCACCCGGGCGGAGGTCCGGAACCTCTTCTTCAACGTGCCGGCCCGCCGCAAGTTCCTGAAGGCCCCCGCCACGGAGCTGAGCCACGTGGTGCTCCTTTTGGAGCACTACGCGCTGGCCCGGCCCGACGTGGCCTTTCGCCTCAGGGCCGACGGGCGGGACCTCCTCAATCTGGCCCCCGCCGCCAGCCGCGAGGAGCGCTTCTTCGACCTCTTCCCCGACCTTCCCCGGGAGGATTTTCTGCCCCTCCGGCTGGACGCCGGCGACCTCCAGATCCGGGGCCTCGCCGGAAAGCCCGAGCGAAACCTTGGGAGTGCCCGTTACCAGTTCACCCTGGCCAACGGCCGCTTCATTCGGGACCGGCTCGTCCAGCACGCCGTGGGGGAGGCCTACGCCGACACCCTGCCCCGGGGCCGCTTCCCCCTCTACCTGCTGGTGGTGACCCTTCCCTTCGACAAGGTGGACGTCAACGTGCACCCCACCAAGCGGGAGGTGCGGTTCGCCGAGGGACCCGCCGTTCACGGCGCCGTGGTGGCGGCCTTCCGGCGTGCCCTCTTTCCGGGCCGAGCGGAGGCGGCCCCCCGCCCCGCGGTGGCACCGCCCTCCTTCCCACCGGCCGTTTCGGAGCCCGCTCCCACCCCCTGGACGGCCCCGCCGGCGGTTCTACCCGGCCTCTCCGCCCCCGCCTCCGGGGGCCACCCGCCGCCGGGCCCTCTCCGGGTCCTCTGCCAGTGGCGGGGCTCCTTCGCCCTCTGCGACGGCCCCGAGGGGCTCTCCATCGTGGACCAGCACGTGGCCCACGAGCGCCTGCGCTTCGAGCAGTTCCGGCGCTTTCTCCAAAACCCCGGACCCCGCCAGGGCTTCCTGGCCCCCCACCTCTTCCGCCTCCCCCGGGAGCTCCACCACCGCACCGAGGAGGTGGCCGCCCTGGCCTCGGCCCAGGGCTTCGAGGCCGAGGCCTGGGACGACGGTACGGTGGCCGTCCGGTCCGCCCCCGCCTTCCTGGGCCCCCGGGAGGCCGAGGAGCTCCTCGAGGACCTCTTCGCCTCCCCCGGCGAACTCCTCAAGACTCCCCGAGACCGCTGGAAGGAGGTCCTGGTGCTCCGCTCCTGCCGGGGATCGGTGATGGTGAACGAACCCATGGCCCTCGAAAAGATCCAGTACCTCTTGGACAGCCTCTTCGCCCTGGGGTGCCCCTTGACCTGCCCCCACGGGAGGCCTATCGTCTTTACCCTCCAGACCTCCGAGATCCTCGGTCGGTTTGGACGGAAGTAACCGGACACCCCGATCCCGGAGGAAACATGGCCCGAACCTCCCTCCTCTTCGGCCCCTGCCTGCTGGGGACCCTCCTCTTCCTCTCCGCCTGCTCCCAGAACGAGGCGCCCTGGAAGGGCCCCGCCCCGGAGGCCCCCCGGCAGGCCCGCGCGGCCAGTCCCGTCTCCAAGGAGGAGGCCGCGGCCCCCGAGGCCCCTCCCCCGCCGCCCCCCGCCTCCACGGCCCCCGCCGGCGGCGCTTTTCAGGGGGAGGTGGTCCTCCCCGACTCCCTGAAGGCCCGCTTCGTCCCCGGCTCCACCCTCTTCGTGGTGGCCAGGTCCCTGGGGGGCGACGGGAGGCCCGTGGCGGCCCAGAAGATCCTGCCTTCGGCCTTTCCGGTGGCCTTCTCCCTCACCCAGGCCGACTCCATGATGGGCGACCCCCTTCCGGCGGAGGTGGACCTTCTCGTCCGCCTGGACCGCGACGGCGACATCTCCACGAGGGAGGAGGGCGACCTCTCCGCCGGGCCTGTGAGGGCCCGGGCGGGCTCCCCGTCGGTCCTCACCCTCGGGGCCCCCTGAGATGGCCGAGCCCTCCTACGGCGAATTCGCCCGCCTCGTCGCCATCATGGCCCGCCTCCGCTCCCCCGGCGGGTGTCCCTGGGACCGGGCCCAGAGCCGGGAGGACCTCAAGCCGTACCTCGTGGAGGAGACCTACGAGGTCCTGGACGCCATCGACTCCAAGGACCCCGCCAAGCTTCGGGAGGAGTTGGGGGACCTGCTCCTCCAGGTGGTCTTCCACGCCCGGATCGCCGAGGAGGAGGGGGCCTTCACCATCGAGGACGTGGCCCGGGCCATCAACGAGAAGCTGGTGCGGCGCCATCCCCACGTCTTCGGCGGGGCCACCGCCACCACCCCCGGGGAGGTCCTGCAGAACTGGGAGGCCATCAAGAAGGAGGAGAAGCGGGACAACGGCCAGCGGGACCCCAGCGCCCTGGACGGCGTTCCCCCCGTCCTCCCCGCGCTGCTCAAGGCCTACCGCCTCGGCCAGAAGGCCGCCCGCGTGGGTTTCGACTGGGAGGAGCGGCGGCAGGTGGAGGCCAAGGTGGAGGAGGAGTGGGGGGAACTGCGGGAAGCCGTCGCCCGGGGAGAGAAGGAGGCGATCCGGGAGGAGATGGGCGACTTCCTCTTCGCCCTGACCAACCTCTGCCGGTTTCTGGAGGTGGACCCGGAGGACGCCCTGCAGGGGGCCAACGCCAAGTTCATGCGGCGCTTTCAGGCGCTGGAACGGACGGCCCGGGAGGAGGGCCGGGAGATCCACGGCATGACGCTGGCCGAAATGGACGCCCTCTGGGAGGAGGTCAAGCGCCGCGAACGGGAGGCCTCCCCCCCGCTTCCCTTCGAGGCGGCCGGCGATCCGGCGGGAGGCGGCCCCCCGTGAAGTTCCTCATCAAGACCTGGGGCTGCCCGATGAACGTGCTGGACAGCGACAAGATGGCCGGCATCCTGGAGGCCCAGGGCTACACCCCCGCCCAGCGGGAGGAGGAGGCCGACCTCATCCTCCTCAACACCTGCTCCGTGCGGGAGGGCCCCGAAAACAAGGTCTTCACCGAGCTGGGGCGCCTCAGGGCCCTCAAGGAGCGACGGGGTACGATCCTGGGCCTCACGGGTTGCGTCGCCCAGCAGGAAAAGGCCGAGGTCTTCCGGCGGGCCCCCTGGGTGGACCTCGTGGTGGGGCCCCGGGGGGTCCCCCACCTCGCCGAACTGGTCCGCCAGGCCCAGATGCAGGGGAGGGCCCTGGACACGGAGTTCCACGCCGACTCGATCCTCTTCGACGACCGCCTCATCGCCCGGTCGAGCCCCACCAAGGCCTACGTCACCGTCATGGAGGGGTGCAACAAGAAATGCGCCTTCTGCATCGTCCCCTCCACCCGGGGGGCCGAGGTCTACCGTCCCCTCGCCTCCATCCTCGAAGAGGTCCGGCGGGCGGTGGACCGGGGCTACGCCGAGGTGGAGCTCCTCGGCCAGAACGTCAACTGCTGGAAGGAGGGCCGGCGCCTCCGCTTTCCCGACCTCCTGGCCGCCGTGAGCGACGTCCCCGGAGTCCGGAGGCTCCGCTTCACCACCAGCCACCCCCGCCACTTCCCCCTGGCGGCGGCGGACCTCATGGCGGAGCGGGACAACCTCTGCCCGTACCTCCACCTGCCGGTCCAAGCCGGCTCCGACCGGATCCTCAAGGCCATGCGGAGGCAGTACGACCGGGCCTTCTACCTGGACCTCCTCGCGGAAATCCGGAAGCGCGTACCGGAGGTCGCCCTCTCCAGCGACGTGATCGTGGGCTTTCCCGGGGAGACGGAGGAGGACTTCGAAGAGACCCTGGACGTGGTCCGGAAGGCCCGCTACGACACCCTCTACTCCTTCGTCTTCTCCCCCCGTCCGGGGACGCCGGCGGCCCGGCTGGCCCCCGTCCCCCGGGCGGCGGCGAAGGAGCGCCACCAGCGGCTCCTGGACCTCCAGCTCGTCCTCCAGACCGAGCGCTTCGCCGCCTTCGTGGGCAGGCGGGTGGAGGTTCTCGTGGAGGGGGAGAGCAAGAAGGGGGGGCAGTTCAGCGGCCGTGCGCCGGACAACAAGGTGGTGAACTTCACCGCCGCCCGCCCCGTGGCCGTGGGAGAGTTCGTGGAGGTGGAGGTCACGAAGTCCAACGTCAACAGCCTCCTGGGCCGGCTCGTCTCCTGAGGCCCCTCAGGGCTCCGCCGGCGACGCCCTGCCCGCCCCCCGGCCCAGCGCCAGGGCCGTTCCCCAGAGGACCACGGCACTCCCCAGCAGGGCCCCGGCGCCATAGCGCTCCCCCATGAAGGCCGCCCCGAGAAGGACCGCCACCAGGGTGTTGAAGAGGGGCATGGTCTGCAGGCGGGTCACCTCCATCTGCTTCAGGAGCCGGTACCACAGGACGAAGGCGAGGGAGGTCCCCACGAGGGCCAGGTAGAAGAGGGCGAAGACCGCCCGGGGCGTGAAGTCCATGGCCAGCGGGTTCCCCTCGAAGAGGGCCCCCAGCAGGAGCAGGGGCACCGTCCCCAGCGCCATCTGCCAGAAGGTGAGGCTCACGGGGTCGAGCCCTCCCCCGCTCCGCTTGACCCACACGCCGGTCACGGCGGAGACCGCCGCCGCAAAGAGGACCGCCGCCGCCCCCCAGGGAGCCAGGGCGTCCCCCCCGCGGATCTGCTCCCGGAAGAGGAAGAATACCCCCGCCAGGGCCATCAGGGCCCCCACCCCCTTCCGGAGGCGGAAGGGCTCGGCGGGGAGGAGCCAGTGGGCGAAGAGCTGGCCGAAGAGGGGGTAGGTGCAGAAGAGGACGGCGGTGAGGCCCGAGGAGATGTGCTTTTCCGCGAAGCAAACGAGGCCGTAGCTGGCGGTAAAGGAGAGGAGCCCCGTGACGGAAAGCAGCCGCCAGGCAGCGGCTCCCCTGGGAAGGGGGCTTCTCCGGAGGGCCAGGAAGAGTCCCAGGGGCACGAGGGCGATGACGAACCGCACGCCGGCGAAGGTCAGGGGGGGCAGGGTCTCGACGCCGACCTTGATGAAGAGCCAGGTCGAGCCCCAGACCACCGCCAGAACCGCCCACGCCGCCCCTGCCGCCATGCGCCCCATGGTCCCTCCTCCCCCCTCCATCCTAAGCGAAAAAAAAGGGGCCCGAAGGCCCCTTCCTGCGTGCGGTTGAACGTACGATCAGCCGTTGACCACGCGGACGCGCTCGGCCTGGGGGCCCTTCTGGCCCTGGACGACCTCGCACTGGACCTTCTGGCCCTCGGCTAGGGTCTTGAAGCCCTGGCCTTCGATGGCGGAGAAGTGCACGAAGGCGTCCCCGCCGGTTTCCAGCGTGATGAATCCGTAACCCTTCTTCTCGTTGAACCACTTCACTGTGCCGTTGACCACTGCAAACTCCTGTTTCTTTTCCGTCACCTGATCAACAAACCATTTGTTGATGAGGGAACGGTTGAAAGGTAGCATGAATGGGCCGGTTTGTCAAGGGGGCCCCGGGGACCCCGCCGGCCAAGGGGGGACCCATGTGGCGTTTCTTCCGGCGGCGAAAGCGGGAGCGGATCCTCTCCCGGCCCTTTCCGGAGGAGCACCGCCGGGAGCTGCTTCGGCAGTGCGCCCTCCTGCGCGCCCTTCCTCCGCCGCTCTGGAAGCGCCTCGAGGACGACCTCCGGGTCTTCGACGCCGAGCGGACCTGGGAACCCTGCGGCGGGCTGCGGCTTCGGGAGGAGATGCGGCGCCTCGTCTCCGCCGAGGCCTGCATCCTCACCCTCGGGCGTTCCGTGGACGCCTACGACCACGTCCGGTCCATCCTTCTCTACCCCACACGGTACGCCGCCCCCGAGGCCTACGAGGATGAATGGGGCGTGGTCACGGAGGACGTGGACGAGCGGGAGGGGGAGGCCTGGGAACGGGGGATCGTCGTCCTCTCCTGGTCCGAGGTCCTCGCCGACGCCAAGCGGTGCGACGGCCGGAACCTGGTTCTCCACGAGTTCGCCCACCAGCTCGACCTCCTGGACTTCGTCGCCTCCGCGGGTTTCCTCTCCAGGGAGCGGGAGCGCTTCCTCGCCTGGCGCCGGGGCTTCCTGGAAGTCTACGGCGCCTTCGCCGAGGCGGTGGATTCGGGGAAGAAGGTCCGCGTCCTGGACCCCTACGGAGCCGAGGACGAGGCGGAGTTCTTCGCCGTGGCCACCGAGGCCTTCTTCGAGCGGCCCCTGGAACTCCGGCACCACCACCCGGGCCTCTACCGCGTCCTCTCCGAGTACTTCGCCCTGGACCCCGCCTCTTGGAATTGGGCCCCGCCGCCTCCGGAGGGAGAGGCCCAAGGCCCCGGCCTCCGGCGCCTCAAGACCCGGAAGCCGAAGAAGGGGGGCGGAGGGGGCCTCCCCCCGTCCCGGCGGTAGGGAAAAAACGGCGCCCGCGGCCCCGAGAGGCCGCGGGCGCGGGCTTCCTTTGGAGAACCGCCTCCGGGTCAGGCCCGGGCGGCCTTGGCCTGGGCGCAGAGGGCGGAGAAGGCGGCGGGGTCGTTCATCGCCATGTCCGCCAGGACCTTGCGGTCCAGGAGGATCCCGGCCTTCTTCAGGGCGTCCATGAAGACGCTGTAGGAAAGGCCGTTCTGGCGGCACCCGGCGTTGATGCGGACGATCCAGAGGCGGCGGTAGTCGATCTTCTTGACCTTGCGCCCCACGAAGGCGAAGGCCAGGGACCGCTCCACCTGCTCCTTCATGGAACGGTAGAGGCGGCTTTTGGCGCCGTAGTACCCTTTGGACAGTCTTTCGAGCTTCTTGCGGCGCTGCACCTTGTGGTGGCCGCGTCGGACTCTGGCCATCTTCCGCTCCTTACACGAGCAAGAGGCGCTTCACCTTGCGCGCGTCGGCCTCGTGGACGAGGGCTGGCGAAGCGAGGCGGTTCTTGCGTTTGCGGTCCTTCGAGGTCAGGATGTGCCGGTGGTAGGCCCTGGCCCTCTTCACTTTTCCGGTGGCCGTCACCTTGAAACGCTTGGCGGCGGCGCTGTGGGTCTTCATCTTCGGCATGGCGTGCGTTCCTCCGGTCACTTCTTGGCGGGCATGAGGAGCATGACCATGGTCCTCGCTTCCATCATCGGTGCCCGCTCGATCTTTCCCTTGGCCACCACGTCCGTCGCCATCCGCTGCAGGAGCTTCTGGGCCATCTCCGGGTGGACGATCTCCCGGCCCCGGAAGCGGACCGTGACCTTCACCTTGTTGCCCTCTTCGAGGAAGGTCTCCACCTGGCGGCGCTTGACCTGGTAGTCGTGCTCCTCGATCTTGGGGCGGAGCTTGATCTCCTTGATGACGACCTGCTTCTGCTTCTTCTTGGCCTCGGCGGCCTTCTTCTTCTCGTCGTAGAGGTACTTTCCGTAGTCGATGATCCGGCACACCGGCGGCTGGGCCAGGGGGGCCACCTCCACCAGGTCGAGGCCCCGCTCCTCGGCGATGGCCAGGGCCTGCTCGGGGGTCATGATCCCCAGCTGGGTTCCGTCCTCGTCGACGACCCGGATCTCCCGCACCCGGATCTGGCGGTTCAGCCGCGGTCCTTTGCTGACGGGTTCTCGAATAGCGTCCTCCTCAAATCCTGTCCAGGCTTCTCGCCTTCACTCCCTGGAGGACCTCCTCCAGGAAGGCTTCCACGGACACCGCCCCCCGGTCCCCCCCGGAACGGGTCCTCACGGCCACCGTTCCCTGGGCCACCTCCCGGTCCCCCGCCACCAGCATGTAGGGAACCTTTTGGAGCTGGGCCTCCCGGACCTTGTAGCCCGTCTTCTCCGGCCGGGAGTCCACCGAGACCCGGAGCCCCGCCTCCTTGAGGCGGGCGGCCACGGCTTCGCAGTATGCCACATGTCGGTCGGAGATGGGAAGTAGGCGGACCTGCTCCGGCGCCAGCCAGAGGGGGAAGGCCCCCTTGAAGTGCTCGATGAGGACGCCCAGAAAGCGCTCCACCGACCCGAGAATGGCCCGGTGGATCATCACCGGGCGCTCGGGGGCGTTCTGGGGGCCGGTGTAGGCCAGGTCGAAGCGCTCGGGGAGGTTGAAGTCCAGCTGGATGGTGGCCAGCTGCCACTCCCTCCCGATGGCGTCCTTCACCACGTAGTCGATCTTGGGCCCGTAGAAGGCCCCGTCGCCGGGGTTCACCGTGTACCTTTGGCCGCCCCCGTCCAGGATCCGCTGGAGGGCCGACTCCGCCCGCCGCCAGACCTCGTCGGAACCCACCGAATCCTTGGGTCTCGTGGAGAAGTAGACGTGGGGGTCGGTGAAGCCGAAGATGCGGTAGACCTTCCGGATCAGCTCGAAGAGGGCGGCGATCTCCCCCTCGATCTGGTCCACCCGGCAGAAGATGTGGGCGTCGTCCTGGGCGAAGGAGCGGACCCGCGTGAGCCCCTGGGTGACGCCGCTCCGCTCGTAGCGGTGGAGGCGGCCGAAATCGGCGATGCGCAGCGGCAGGTCCCTGTAGGAGTGGCTCTCGCTGGCGAAGAGGAGGCAGTGGCCGGGGCAGTTCATGGGCTTGAGTCCGAACTCCCGGCCGTCGATCTCCGAGAGGAACATGTTCTCCCGGTAGTGGTCGTAGTGGCCCGAACGCTTCCACAGGTCCACGTCGAAGACCTGCGGGGTCACCACTTCGAGGTACCCGTACTCCCGGTAGAACTCCCGCATGAGCTCCAAGAGGGCGTTGTAGAGGACCGTCCCCTTGGGGGTGAAGAAGGGCGAGGCGGGGGCCCAGGGGTGGAGGAGGAAGAGCCCCAGCTCCTTCCCCAGCTTCCGGTGGTCCCTCTCCTTCGCCTCCTCCAGGCGCCTCAGGTGCTCCTCCAACTCCTTCTTCGTGAAGAAGGCGGTGGCGTAGATCCGCTGGAGCATCTTGTTGTGCTCGTCGCCCTTCCAGTAGGCGCCGGCCACCGAGAGCAGCTTGAAGGTCCCCGGCTTGATCCGGCCGGTGGAGGGGAGGTGGGGCCCCCGGCAGAAGTCGTTGAAGGACCCCTGGCGGTAGATGGAGACCGGTTCGTTCTGGCCCCGTTCGTAGGCCAGTTCGGCCTTGTAGGGCTCCCCCTCGGCCTCGAAGAGGGCCCGGGCCTTCTCCCAGGGCAGTTCCTCCCGGCGGATGGGCACGTCCCGCCCGGCGATCTCCGCCATCTTCTCTTCGATGGCGGCCAGGTCCTCGGGGGTGAAGGGGCGGTCCAGGTCGAAGTCGTAGTAGAAGCCGTCCTCGATGACGGGGCCGATGGCGATCTTCGCCTCGGGAAAGAGCTCCTTCACGGCGTTGGCCAGGAGGTGGGCGCAGCTGTGGCGGTAGACCTCCAGGGCCTCGGGGTTCCTGTCGGTGAGCAGCTCCAGCCGGCAGTCCCCGGGGAGAGGGACGGTGAGGTCCAGGAGCCGCTCGCCGCAGCGGGCCGCCAGGGAGGCCGCCGCCAGGCGGGGAGAGATGGATGCGGCCACGTCGAGGGCCGTGCTCCCCGGGGGGAAGGCCTTCACCGAACCGTCGGGCAGGGTCACCTGGATCTCGGCCACGGAGTTCCCTCGAGCGCTCATGCGCCGTTTCCGGGGCCCGGGGCCCCAGCGCGGCCCTTCCCTTGTGACCCCGAATCCCGTGGGGTGGTAGGCGCGAGCGGGATCGAACCGCTGACCTCTACCGTGTCAAGGTAGCGCTCTCCCATCTGAGCTACGCGCCTGCACGGGATAGGAAGTCTAGCATCCCAGGCCCTTCCTGTCAACGCGGGGAGGGGGCGGCCGGGAAGCTTTGCCACCCGCTCTTCCCGCCCGCGGCCCCCGCCGGCGGCTCCTCCCGTCTCCCGCCTCTCTCCCACTCCCCTTCCCCCGGGCCCGGGCACCTGTGGTAAGGTACCTCCGCCCGCGGAAGCGGGCCGGGAGGTGCACCCATGGAACGGCCCCAACCCTCCGGCGCACAGCGCCGCCCCCGGGCGGTGGTCCTCCTGTCGGGTGGGCTGGACTCGACCCTCGCCGCCCGCCTCCTCCAGGAGCAGGGGGTGGAGGTCATCGGCGTCCACTTCTCCACCGGCTTCTGCCTCAGCGACCACAAGCGGGCCACGGCCTCCCCGGAGGAAGACCCCCGCAGGCTCCGCAACGAGGCCCTGCGGGCCGGTGCGGACCTCCAGGTTCCCGTGCGGATCGTGGACATCTCCCGGGAGTACCTGGAGATCGTCTTCAACCCCAAGCACGGCTACGGAGCCCACGTGAACCCCTGCATCGACTGCCGGGCCTTCATGCTGAAGAAGGCCCGGGAGATCATGGAGGAGGTGGGCGCCGACTTCGTCGCCACCGGGGAGGTCCTGGGCCAGCGGCCCATGAGCCAGCGGCGGGACCCCATGCGGATCATCGAACGGGAGTCGGGCCTCGAAGACCGCCTCTTAAGGCCCCTCTCGGCCCACCTCCTTCCGCCGACCCGGCCCGAACGGGAAGGCCTCGTGGACCGGAAGAGGCTGCTGGGCCTTCAGGGCCGCAGCCGCCGGGCGCAGATGGACCTCATCGAGGCCAGGGGCATCACCGACTACCCCAGCCCGGCGGGGGGCTGCTGCTACCTCACCGACGAGAACTACGCCCGGAGGTTCCGGGACAAGATGGCCCACCACCCCAAGGGCCGGATGGGGTGGGAGGACGTCACCCTGCTGAAGGCCGGGCGCCACTTCCGCATCGGCCCCCACCTCAAGCTCGTCGTCGGAAGGCGGGCGGAGGAGAACGCCTTCCTGGAGCGCTTCGCCCAAGGGCGGGTGCGCTTCGAGGCGGTGGGTGTCCCCGGCCCCGTGGGGCTCTCGGACGAATCCCTCCCCTCCCCCGAGGAGGAGAGGCTCATGGCCGCCATCGTGGCCCGATACTCCGACGGGCGGAACCTCCCCGCCGTCACGGTGGAAGCGGCCGGGGGGGAAGCCCCCCCGCGGACCTACGAGGTGGAGCCGCTGTGGGACGAGGGGCGCCTCGGCCCCATGAGGCTCTGACCCCCCCCGGCCCGTTGGGGGCCGGATGAAGGAGCGCATCTGCCATGGGTGGAGTAGACCTCTCGCCGGTGGGCCTGCTGGCCCTCCTTTTGAACCTCCTCTTCATCCTCTTCTCCCTCTCGGTCCACGAGAGCGCCCACGCCTGGATGGCAGACCGGCTGGGGGATCCGACGGGACGGATGCTGGGCCGCATCACCCTCAACCCCCTTCCCCACATCGACCCCGTGGGCACCCTCCTGATGCCGGCGGTTCTCTCCCTGTTGGGGGCCCCCGTCTTCGGGTGGGCCAAGCCGGTTCCCATGGTCTCCCGCCACTTCCGCAAACCCCGGAGAGACGAGGCCCTTGTGGGGGCCGCCGGCCCCCTCAGCAACCTCACCCTGGCGGTGGCCGCCACCCTCCTCCTCGGGGGACTCCTCCTCCTGTGGGGGACGGCCCGCTTCTGGACGGCCTTCGAGACCCCCTACTCCGCCGCCTGGTGGCTTTCCCAGCTCGGCGTCATCAACGTGGTCCTGGCCGGCTTCAACCTCATTCCCATTCCGCCCCTGGACGGCTCGTGGGTCCTCTCCGCCCTCCTGCCCCCGAGCGGGTACGCCCTCTACGAAAGGCTCCGGGCGGTGGGCCCCATCCTCCTGCTCCTCCTCTTCTTCACCCCCCTCTCGGCCCTCCTCCGGCCCGTCTACCTCGCCCTCTACCTGGGCTTCATCCGCCTGCCCCTGGAGTTCTTCTCGGTCTTTGCGGGCCCGTGAGCGGCACCGTTGGCCTGAGAAGCCCGCTGGGATAGAATATTCAAGGGAGGAGCGATGGAGGAGCCGCGGTGGGTGGAACCGGGAGCGGAGGGCCGCCACGGCCCCTTCCGGTGCCTGCTGGTCCACGCCGCCATCTGGGGAGGGGTCCTCCTCTTCGGCCCCATCGCCATCGTCCTTTGCCCCTTCACCCGGGGGGAGATCGTCATCTGGCTGGGCCGCATCTGGACCTGGGCCATCTTCAAGGCCGCCGGGGCCCGCCTGGAGGTGGAGGGGCTGGAGAACTTCCAGCCGGGCATTCCCTATGTCCTCCTCCCCAACCACGGGAGCAACTTCGACGTCTACGGCCTCATCCTGGCCATCCGGGGGCGGCGTTACCGCTTCCTGGCCAAGAAGGAGGTCCTCTACCTTCCCATCTTCGGCTGGGCCCTGTGGGCGGGGGGCTTTCCCTTCGTGGACCGGAGGAACAACCCCAAGGCCAGGAAGACGCTGAAGCGCCTGGCGGAACGGATGCGACGGACGGGCCTCTGCATCATCACCTTTCCCGAGGGTACCCGCAACAAGAGCGACGCCGTCCTCCTGCCCTTCAAGAAGGGCCCCTTCGTCCTCGCCCTCGACCTCGGGGCCCCCCTCCTGCCCGTCTCCATCCACGGCGCGCGGGCCATCCAATCGCGGCGGGCCTTCTGGTTCCGGCCGGGGACGGTCCGCATCGTCTTCCACCCCCCCATCCCCACCGACGGGCTCACCTACGACCACCGGGACCGGCTCCGGGACGAGACCCGGCGGGTCCTCCTGGAAGCCCTGGCCAAGACAGAGGGGGCGCCCGCCCCCCGGGAGGTTTCCCCGTGATCGCGTACTTGGACCCCGCCTTCGGCATCGCCGGCGACATGACCGTGGCGGCCCTGGTGGACGCCGGGGCCGACGGGCGGGCCGTGAACGACGCCCTCCGCTCCATCTCCGTCCCGGGGGGCGGGCTCGGCTTCCGCTTCCGAACGGTGCGCAGGGCGGGGCTGAAGGCCACCCTGGCCGAGCCCTCCCTGCCGGAGGAGGACCACCCGCGGCACCTGCCGGAGATCCGGCGCCTCGTCGAAGCCTCCTCCCTGGCACCCCCCGCCCGGGAGCGTGCCCTCAAGGTCTTCGAGCTCCTCGCCGAGGCCGAGGCAAAGGTCCACGGCGTCGCGCCCGAGGAGGTCCACTTCCACGAGGTGGGGGCCCTGGACGCCCTCTGCGACGTCGTGGGGGCCCTGGCCGCCTGGGAGGACCTGGGCATGCCGGAGGTGGTCTCGGGACCGCTCAACCTCGGATCGGGCTTCACCACCATGGCCCACGGGACCTTCCCCGTCCCCCCGCCGGCGGTGGTGGAGCTGACGCGGGGCCTGCCGGTCTTCTCCTTCGGCCCGCCGCTGGAGCGCACCACCCCCACCGGGGCCGCCTTGGCCCGCGTCCTCTCCTCCCGCTTCGGCCCCATGCCCTCCGGCACGCTGAAGGCCGCGGGGCTGGGGGCGGGCACCCACGATTCTCCAGGGGTTCCCAACGTCCTCCGGCTCCTGCTCCTGGCGGAGGGGCCCCAGGAGGGCCTGGTGTCGGTCCTCGAGGCCCAGATCGACGACATGACCCCCGAACTCCTCGCCGGGGCGGTGGAGCAGCTGCGCTCCGGCGGCGCCCTCGACGTCACCCTCACGGCGGTCCAGGCCAAGAAGGGCCGCGGCGCCTGGCTCCTCACCCTCCTCTGCCCCCCGGCGGAGGAGGAGCGGATGGCCCGGCGGATCCTCGAGACCACGACCACCACCGGGGTGCGGCTCAGCCGGTGGGAGCGGCGGGAGGCACCCCGGGAGGTGGTGGCGGTGGAGACCCCCTGGGGGGTCATCCGCTGCAAGCGGATCACCCTGCCTTCGGGCCGGACCCGACTCCACCCCGAGTGGGAGGACTTGGAGGCCGCCGCCCGGAGGGCCGGCCGCCCGGCCCTCGAGGTGGCCGAGGGCCTCTCCCGGTTCCTGCCGTGAAGTTCCGCCCCTCCCCCGAGACCTTCCGGGTCGAGGAGATCCCCCTCTTCGAACCGGCGGGCCACGGCGGCCACGCCTACCTCCGCGTCCGCCGGGCCTCCCTGGGAACCCCCCACCTCCTGGGACTGCTCCAGCGGGGGCTCAGGGTCCCCGAAGAAGAGATCGGGTGCGCCGGCATGAAGGACCGGGACGCGGTGGCGGTCCAGACCTTCTCCGTCCCCGCGGCCCTGGCCCGCCGGGCGGAGGCCCTCCTGAAGGAAGGGGGGGCGGAGGTGCTGGAGGTGCGCCTCCACCCCCACAAGCTGAGGACCGGCAAACTGCGGGGCAACCGCTTCGAGGCCCGAATCCTGCTGGAGGGACCGGAGGAGGCCTCGCTCCTGGCCGCCTCCGCCGCCCGCATCGAGCGGGAGGGCTTCGCCAACGCCTTCGGCCCCCAGCGCTTCGCCGACCAGTCGGGGCTCGAGGAGGGGAGGCGCCTCTTTCTGGGCCTTCGCCCCCGCGGGCCCTTCCGGAGGGCCCGCTTCCTCATCTCCGTCTACCAGGCCTTCCTCTTCAACGAATGGCTGGAGCTCCGGAGGGGGCGGGGGCTGTGGCCCGGCCCCGTCTCCGGCGACGTCCTCAAGCGCCACGATTCCGGGGGGGAGTTTCTGGCCGAGGCGGTGGACGAGGAGCTCCTCCGAAGGGTCCGGGAGCTGGAGGTCTCCCCGGCGGGCCCCCTCTTCGGCCGCAAGATGGCCCGGGCCGCCTCCGAGGCCGCGGCTCTGGAGGAGGAGATTCTCCGCCGCCACGGCCTCTCCTTCCGGTCCCTCTCCCAGGTGCGGGTACCCGGTGCCCGAAGACCCTTCCGCCTTCCCGCGGGCCCAATCTCCCTCTCGGTGGAGGGAGACGCGGCCTGGCTCGCCTTCACCCTTCCCCCGGGAGCCTACGCCTCGGTTCTGATGGCCGAGCTGGGGGTCCAACTCCTGCCGCCGTGACGCCCGCCGCCAGGGGGAAGGCCGGGGGAGGCGCCCTTGGGCGCCGGGGACCGGCCGAGGCCTCCCCCGCCGCGGCGCAGGCGCGGCCCCCGTCCCGCCCGTGCTCCCCGCCGGGCTTCCCGGCCCTTTGGGGCTGGTGCGGGGCCGGCCCCTTCCCTCCCGGACCCCTGGGTGCGGCCGCCCCCCACAGAGCCCGCCCCTCGTGAAGGGACTCGGGACCTTCCCCGGGAATGGCGGGGGTTCTACAATGGTTGGAGACCCTTCGGAGGCCGGAGATGGCTGAGATCGAAACCACCCCTTCCCTCATCGCCCGCGTTTACGAACGGACCTCCTTCGGCCTGGCCGTCGTCCGGAAGCGGCTGGGACGACCCCTCACCCTGGCCGAGAAGATCCTCTACGGCCACCTCGACAGGCCGGAAGAAGCGGAACTGGAGGCCGGTTCGAGCTACCTGGCCCTAAGGCCCGACCGCGTGGCCATGCAGGACGCCACCGCCCAGATGGCCCTCCTGCAGTTCATGCAGTCGGGCCGCCCTCGGGTGGCCGTCCCCACGACGGTCCACTGCGACCACCTCATCCGGGCCGAGAGGGGCGCCGGGCCGGACCTCCACGCCGCCCTCTCGGAGAACCGGGAGGTCTACGACTTCCTGGCCACCGCCTGCCGCAAGTACGGCATCGGCTTCTGGGAACCCGGGGCCGGCATCATCCACCAGGTGGTGCTGGAGCACTACGCCTTTCCCGGCGGCCTCATGATCGGCACCGACAGCCACACCCCCAACGCCGGCGGCCTCGGGATGTTCGCCTCGGGGGCGGGGGGCGCCGACGCCGTGGACGTCATGGCGGGCTTCCCCTGGGAGGTGCTCCACCCGAAGATCCTCGGCGTCCGGCTCCTGGGAGCCCCCTCCGGCTGGACCAGCCCCAAGGACGTGATCCTCAAACTCCTGGGGCTTCTCACCGTCCAGGGAGGGACCAACCGGGTCATCGAGTACTTCGGCCCCGGCTGCCGCTCCCTCTCCGCCACGGGAAAGGCCACCATCACCAACATGGGCGCCGAACTGGGGGCCACCACCAGCCTCTTCCCCTTCGACGACCGAATGGCGGCCTACCTCCGGGCCACCGGCCGCGGGGAGGCGGCGGAGCTGGCCCTCCGGCACCGGGCCCTCCTCACCGCCGACCCCGAGGTGGAGGCCGAGCCGGAGCGCTTCTTCGAGAAGGTGATCACCCTGGACCTCTCCACCTTGGAACCCCACGTCACCGGCCCCCACTCCCCCGACCTCTGCCGGACCGTCTCGGAGCTCAAGGAGGCGGTGGCGAAGGAGGGCTACCCCGATGGGATCCGGGCCGCCCTGGTGGGCTCCTGCACCAACTCCTCCTACGAGGACATGGGCCGGGCCGCCGAGGTGGCCTCCTTCGCCGCGTCCCGGGGGCTGAAGGCCCGCGTCCCTCTCCTCGTGACCCCCGGCTCGGAGCAGGTCCGGGCCACCATCGAACGGGACGGCCAGATGGCCGCCCTCTCCGCCATCGGCGCCGAGGTCCTGGCCAACGCCTGCGGCCCCTGCATCGGGCAGTGGAAGCGGAGCGACATCGCCCCGGGCGAGGCCAACACCATCGTCTCCTCCTTCAACCGGAACTTCCCCCGGAGGAACGACGGAAACGCCGCCACCCTCTCCTTCCTCACCAGCCCCGAATTGGTCGTCGCCTACGCCCTGGCGGGGCGCCTCTCCTTCGACCCCCGCACCGACGCCTTGGAGGGCCCCGGAGGGGAGGCTGTCCGCCTCCCGCCGCCCGGGCCGGCCCCCGATCTTCCCCCCGCCGGATTCGTGCGGGACCTCCGCGGGTACGTCCCCCCCGCCGAGGACCCCGCTTCGGTGGAGGTGAAGATCGCTCCAGGGAGCGAACGCCTCCAGCGCCTGGAGCCCTTCGCCCCGTGGGACGGGAAGGACTTCCTCGAACTGCCCGTGCTCCTCAAGGCGAAGGGCAAGTGCACCACCGACCACATCTCCCCCGCCGGCCCCTGGCTGCGCTTCCGGGGCCACCTGGACCGCATCAGCGACAACCTCTTCTCGGGCGCGGTCAACGCCTTTACCGGCGAGGCCGGCAAGGGAACCCACCTGCTCACCGGCCAGCGGGGCCAGCCCCTGGCCGCCATCGCCCGGGATTACAAGGCCCGGGGCCTCCGGTGGGTGGCGGTGGGGGACGGGAACTACGGAGAGGGCTCCAGCCGCGAGCACGCCGCCATGTCCCCCCGCCACCTCGGCGCCGCCGCCGTCATCGCCCGCTCCTTCGCCAGGATCCACGAGAGCAACCTCAAGAAGCAGGGGGTCCTCCCCCTCACCTTCGCCAACCCCGCCGACTACGACAAGGTGGAGGAGACCGACCGCGTGAGCATCCTGGGGCTCGCCCAGCTGGCCCCCGGGCGGCCCGTGGAGGCGGTCCTGCACCACGCCGACGGCACGGCGGAGCGGATCCTTTTGAAGCACACGCTGAACGAGGAGCAGATCGGATGGTTCCGGGCGGGGAGCGCCCTCAACACCCTGGGGAAGGGGGGGTGAGGGGCGGAAGGTGAAGGCCGGTCCCAGGGGTCGCTAGGGAAGGCCGGCCCCGATTCCGAGGGCCCGCGCCAGCAGTTCCAGCGGGTGAAGGACGGGGAGGCCCGGGAGATGGGCCTCGTCCTGGACCTTGCAGGAGCCGCAGGGGGTGACGACGGCCTCGGGCCCGGCCCCTTGGATTCTCCTGTAGAGGCGGGAGGCCACGGCTTCGGCGACGCCGGCGTGGCGGCCTTCGGCCCCGTGGGACCCGGCCAGGCCGCAGCACTCTTGGGTGACGTCCACGAGGGAGAGGCCGGGGATCTTCCGGAGGAGGGCCACCTCCTCCTTTGCCGTCCCCAGGACGGCCCCGTGGCAGGGCGTCTGGTAGACGGCCTTCAGGGGAACGGGGCGGAGAGGCACGGCGGAGCGCTCCAGGAGTTCTCCCAGGTAGCCGAAGAGGCCTCGGGAGGCCTTGGCGAGGGCCTCCGCCTCCGTAGAGGGGAAGTGGCGGCCCGCCTCCCGGGTGAGGGCCAGGAGGCACGAGGGGGCCGAGGCGACCACCGTGAAGCCCCTCTCCACCCACGGAAGGAACTGGCGCCGGTTGAAGGCCACGTCCCCGGCGGCCTGGTCGAAGAGGCCCCGGGCGAACTTGGAGACGCCGCAGCAGGCCTGGGGGGGCACCGCCACCTCCACCCCGAGGGCCAGGAGGACCTCCACGGCCAGGGCCGCTTCCCCGGCAGGGTTGAAGGTGTTTCCGAAGCAGCCGTAGAAGTACGCCGCCTTTCCCCTTCCGTTGCGCGGGGGGACGAAGTGGTAGAGCCGGGAGGGGTCGAAGGCCGCCTCCTCTGCGGGAAGGGGGGAGGAGAGGTCGGCCCGAAGGCCAGCCACCCGCGGGGCCAGGAGCCGGCCCGCCGGGGACCCCTGGAGGCGGGCCAGCAGGCGGGCTCCCTCCGATCCGAGGCGGTACGGCAGGGTGGGAACCGACGCCAGGAGCCGGTCTTTGAGGCGTTCCCCCGGCGGGGTGAAGGCCTCGCGGAAGGCCGCCGCCAGGGGGGCCACGTCCACCCCCGTGGGGCAGTGGAGGGCGCAGAGGGAACAGCCGAGGCACGACTGGAAGACCTCCCGCACCTCGGGCCTCCGGGCATCCTCCCGGGAAAGCTCGCCGCCGAGGAGCGCCTGCAGGAGGTGGGCCCTGCCCCGGCTGGCCATGAGGTCCAGGGAGGTGGCCCGGGCGGTGGGGCAGAAGTCCCGGCAGGTCCCGCAACCGTGGCAGCGCTCCGCCTCCTCCACCCAGGAGGCCAGGGCGAGCCGGCCCGGGAGGGCCACGGCCCGGTAGCCCGGGTGGAAGCGGAAGCCCTTCTCCATGGGCTCGGCCTCCCCGGGGGCCAGGATGCCGGGGTTGAGCAGGTCCTCCGGGTCCAGGGCCCGCTTGATGGCGCGGAAGAGGGCGGTGAGGGGGCCGTAGACGAGGGGGAGGAAGGGGGTGCGGAGGCGGCCGTCGCCGTGTTCCCCCGACAGGGTCCCCCCCAGGGAGGCCAGGAGCTCCGCCGTCTCCCGGGCGATGCGGGGAACCTCGCCGAAGTGGCGGGGGTCCTTGAGGTCCATGAAGGGGTTGACGTGGAAGTTCCCGTCCCCCGCGTGGCCAAAGATCACCCCCTCCACGCCCCGCCCCGCCAGGATCCTCCTGACCCCCTCGAGGTAGGCGGGAATGGCCTCCGGAGGCACCGCCCCGTCTTCGATGAAGCGGACGGACTTGAGCCGGCCCCGGCCCCGGTTGAGGAGCGGGCTGGCGGCCTTCCGGAAGGACCAGATGGCGGCCTTCTCCTCGGGCGAGGCCGCCCGGCGGGCCGCCAGGAGGCCCGTTCCCGAAGCGGCGCCGAGGACCGCCTCCATCGCCTCCGCCGCCTCCTCCGGCTCGCCGTCGGTCTCCACGAGGAGGAGGCACTTCGCCCGCTCTCCCACGGGCAGGGGGAAGGCACCCCACCCTTTGCGAATGATGCTAAGGAAGGTCTCGTCGAGGATCTCCAGGGCCGACGGCGCCGCGGGCAGGATGCGCAGGACCGCATCCCCCGCCGCCGCCACCGACGGAAACTCCAGCAGACAAAGCTCCTGTGCCCGTGGAAGGGGCGAAAGGGCCACCGTGGCCTCCAGGAAGACCGCCAGGGTCCCCTCCGACCCCACGAAGAGGGGCAGGAGGTCCACCCGGCCGGGGGGGCCCAGGCAGTCCTTGAGGTTGTAGCCGGAGGTGTTGGAGCGGCTCCTGGGCCAGCGGGCCAGGATCTCGGCCCGGTGCTCCTCGATGAGGGAGGCGGCGGCCCGCAGCGCCGGGTGTGGGTACTCGCCGGGGGCCCGGGCCCCCCGGGAGAGCTCCAGAGGGGTCCCGTCGGCCAGCAGGAGGCCGAGGGAGAGGGTGTGGGCGGCGGTGGGGCCGTACTTCACCGACCGGGCCCCTTTGGAGTTGTTGGCCAGCATCCCGCCCAAGGTGCAGAAGTCCTGGCTGGAGGGATCGGGGGCGAAGCGAAGGCCCCGGGGACCGAGGGCGCGGTTGAGGTCCGAGAGGACGAGGCCCGGCTGGACCCGGGCGGTGCGGGCCTCCAGGTCTACCCGAAGCAAACGGTTCTGGAACCGGGAGACGTCGGCCACCAGGCCCTCCCCCACCGTCTGCCCGGCGAGCCCCGAGCCCCCTCCCCGGAGGGTGAGGCCCACCCCCCACTCCCGGGCCCGCTCCAGGGCCCAATGGAAGTCCGCCTCTCCCCGGGGGAAGAGAACACCCACCGGCCTCCGGAGGTAGAGGCAGGCCGCCCGGCTGTAGACGGCCCGGTGAAGGTCGTCGGAAGAGTAGAAGCCCTCGGGGGGCTGGGGAACTTTCATCGCGCTCTCCGGTCTCACCCTTCGGCGACCCGGGCGGACCGGGTCCACCGTACCACAGGAGGCCGCCGCCGTGACCCGCCATAAGGCACCCTTTCCAGGCCACCCCTGGGGGAATTCCCCCAAGGTTGGGGCGGGCTCTCCACCTCTTGCCAAACGCTCCCAAATGTGGTTTATTGACCGACTTGGGCAGGCCGCGGCAAGCGGCACCCGGTCGGGCGGCTTTCGGCGATTCGGACCCCCGCGGACACCCCGTTGAGAAAGACGGCAGCCCGTTCAGTCCGAATCCCCTGGAAGGCCGAGGGGTCGTACATGGCGCAACTCCCTTCCGAGGGAACCCTCCTGGAGGCCAATGCAATGCTTTGGGGCCATTGGAAAGGACGAGGCTGGGCGAGAAGGGCGGCGGTGCTGGGGCTTGTCCTCACGGTGGCCGCCTCGGCCATCGGATGCTCCTCCCTGAAGGAGCACCTCTTCATGAAGGACGCCGCCAAGGCCTACAAGGCCGGCAAATACGAAGAAGCCGCCAAGAACTTTCAGGCCGCCCTGCGGATCAACCCGCGCCGGGAGGTCAACTGGAAGTACCTGGCCTTCTCCTACTGGAGCCTCGTGGAGCCGGGCTCCAAGGCCCCCAAGGACGAGATGTACACCGACAAGGCCCTGGAGGCCTTCCAGAAGTACCTCAGCCTGGTGGGCCGGGACGACACCATCCAGGACTACATCATCAACCTCTACATCAACCAGAACCGCCTGGAGCAGGGAATCAAGTTCTACGAGGGCGAGCTCAAGAAGGACCCCAAGGACGGCCGCGTCATCCAGACCCTGGCGGCCATGTACGCCAAGATGGGCAACTTCGAGAAGTCCCTGGAGTACTACAAGAAGAAGGCCGAGCTCACCCCCAACGACGTCAACGGGTGGCTGATGATCGGCGCCCTCTGCTGGGACAAGTCCTACCGGAAGGACGCCCCCGACGAACAGCGGAAGGGCATCGTGGAGACGGGCATGGGCGCCCTGGACCGGGCCCTGGCCATCGACCCGCTGAACTTCAACGGCCACCTCTTCAAGAACCTTCTGTACCGGCAGAAGGCGGACCTGGCCAAGAACGCGGCGGAGAACGAGAAGGACCGCCGCCTCAAGAAGGAACTGCTGGCCCAGGCCGACGAGTTCATCAAGATGGCCGACCGGGAGAAGGAGACGGCTCTGAACATCCGGAAGGGCACCTACAAGCCCGGTACCCCCCCTCCGCCGTCCTCCACCACACCGGCCGCCAACTGACGAGGTGCCGCATGTTCGAGGAATCCCTGGTCGAAACCAAGAAGCCCAAACCGTCCAAGGTGAAGGTCTACTCCTTCCCCGTGGCGGTCCTCTTCCACGTCCTCCTCATCACGGGCCTCGTCCTGTACAGCATCTACGCCGAGGACGTCCTCCAGCCCCCGCCCATCGTCGTCTCCTTCTTCTCCTCGGCGCCGCCTCCGCCCCCGCCGCCTCCGCCCCCGGCTCCCCCGAAGGTGTCGGCTCCCAAGGTGGAGGCTCCGCCCCCCATGGACCCCAACAAGCTGGTGGCCCCCACCGTGGTTCCTGACAAGCTTCCGCCGCCCTCTCCCGCCACCTCCGGCGGCGGTGAGGGCGGCGTCGAGGGCGGCGTCGAGGGCGGCGTCGAGGGCGGCGTCGTGGGCGGCGTCCTGGGCGGCGGTCCCCTGGGAGGCCAGCAGGAGAAGAAGATCCTCCCCATGGGCTCCATCCGGCAGCCCAAGCTCCTCCGGCAGATCAACCCCACCTACCCACCGGCGGCCCAGGCCATGGGCCTCTCGGGCCGGGTGGTCCTGGAGATCATCATCAACGAAAACGGCGACGTGGAGAACGCCCGCGTTATCCAGTCCAACAACCCCATTTTCAACGAGGCCGCCCTGGAGGCGGTGCGCAAGTGGAAGTATTCTCCCCCGACGACCGAGGCCGGTCAGCGGGTGTCGGTGTTCTGGATCGTGACGATCAACTTCTCGGCGAGCAGGTAGGGTTGCGGTTGGCGTTCGTCAGAAAGGAGTCCGCGCAATGAGTTTCAATATCATCGACCTCTGGCATGAAATGGGATGGCTGGCCAAGGGCGTGGCGTTCCTGCTCATGGCCATGAACCTGTTGTCCATCTGGGTCTTCATCGACAGGTTCATCCTCTTCCGGTCGGCCAAGAAGCAGTCGCTGCAGTTCATCACGAAGGTGGGTGGCCTTTTGAAGCAGAACAAGATTGACGAGTGCATCGACCTCGCCAAGAAGTTCAAGGACAGCCACCTCGCCAAGGTCTTCTCCGCGGCCCTTCTGGAGTTCAAGGCCGAGACGGCGGCCAGCGTGGACTACAACGTCATCGAGGCCTCCAAGCGCGCCATCGAGCGGGCCACCGTGAAGACCGCCTCCGAAATGAAGCGCGGCTTCGGCACCCTGGCCACCGTCGGCGCCACCGCCCCCTTTGTGGGCCTCTTCGGAACCGTCGTCGGCATCATCAATGCCTTCCGCGGCATGGCCCTCACCGGCTCCGGCGGCATCGGCGCGGTGGCCGGCGGTATCGCCGAGGCGCTGATCACGACGGCCTTCGGCCTCTTCGTGGCCGTGCCCGCGGTGTGGTTCTACAACTACTTCACCGACAAGGCCGACCTCATCTCCATCGAGATGAGCAACGCCGCCTCCGAGCTGGTGGACCACTTCGTGAAGATCACGGGCATCGAGGAGAAGTAACCCTCCCGGGAGGATGCCATGGGCATGAATGTTAGCGGCAAGGGGGAGATGAACGCGAACATCAACATCACGCCCTTCGCGGACGTGTGTCTGGTGCTCCTGATCATCTTCATGGTGGTCACCCCCCTGCTGCAGAAAGGCGTCCCGGTCAACCTTCCCACCGCCAGGAACCCGGAGCCCCAGCCGGAGAAGGAGAGCAACATCAACATCTCCCTCCAGCAGGACGGAAAGCTCTACTACGGCTCCAAGTGGATCCCCGGGGACGTCCTCCGGGAGAACCTCCAGGAAGACTACGCCCGCAACCCCGGCCGCGAGGTGTACATCAAGGCCGACCGGCGGGTGGAGTTCTCCTACGTGAAGGACGTCCTCAAGGTGGTCCAGTCGGTGGGCTTCAAAGGGGTAGGCCTCGTGGCCCAGCACGTGGACGAGAAGGGCAACCCGGTCACCGGCAACGCGGCGGGGACCATCGCCAGCGGAACCAAGTAGGAGGGACCCGCCATGGCTATGAACGTCGGCAAGAGCCGGGGCGCGATGGCGGACATCAACGTCACGCCCCTGGTGGACATCCTCCTGGTGCTCATCATCATCTTCATGGTGATCACCCCCATCCTCCAGAAGGGCTTCACCAGCCAGGTCCCGCCCAAGGCGCCGCCCACCAGCAACCCCAGCCAGAGCAACGTGATCGTGCTGGCCATCGACGCGGGCAACAACCTCTCCATCAACCGCCAGCCGGTGACCTTCCAGGAACTCCCCGAGCGGCTCAGCGCCATCTACGCCACCCGGGCCGACAAGATCCTCTTCGTGGACGTGGACGACAAGGCCACCTACGAGACGGTGGTGAAGGCGCTGGACGTGGCCCGGGGCCCTGGAAAGGTGGAGACCATCGGCTTCGTCTTGAACTGAGGCCGGGACCCGGGACTGAACCAATTTGTTACACCTTCAGCGGAAAGCCGCCCGGAAGGGCGGCTTTCGGTTTTTTCTTCCCCGTTGATTTTAAGGCATTTTCCCGCGAGGCTTCCCCAAGGATGGGGGAGGGCGCCTCCTTTTTCTAAGCCCATGGGGTCCCCCGCCGTCGCGAGGTGCCCCACCCCGCCTCCGGCACCCTCCGCCGCTGGACGGCGGCCTCTTCCCTGTGGCATCCTTTTCCCAAGCGGCTTGGCCGCCTGTCGGTTCCGGGGGGTATGGCGATACCGTAGGCGCAAGGTTTTCAAGACCCTGACCCGTTCGGGAGGAGGATGCGCATGAACGAATTGTGGTTTCTCATGGCACTCACCCTAGGCATGAGCGTTCTGGGCCTGCTCGTGGCCTTCCTGCTGGCGCGCTGGGTGCTGGCGAAGGACACCGGATCTCCGGAAATGCGGCGGATTTCCGACGCCATCAAGGAGGGGGCCGAGGCTTTCCTCCGGCGGCAGAACTCCACCATCATCATGCTGGCGGGCCTCTTCGCGGTGGCCCTCTTCATCGGGTACGGGTTCGTCCGCAGCCACCGGGACTTCGACCCCGTTCCCAGCTCCCTCCAGCTCGCCTTCTGGATCACCCTCTCCTTCGTCTTCGGCGCCCTCTGCTCCGTCGTCGCCGGGTACGTGGGCATGTGGGTCTCCATCCGCTCCAACATCCGCACGGCCTCGGCGGCCCTCAAGAGCCTCAACGACGCCCTTCGCATCGCCCTCCGGGGCGGCGCCGTTTCCGGCCTCCTGGTGGTGGCCATGAGCCTCCTGGGCGTGGCGGGCCTCTACGCCCTCATCAACGCCACCGGTGTCGTCGAACCCACCAAGATCCCGCTCCTCATCGTCGGCTACGGCTTCGGCGCCTCCTTCGTGGCCCTCTTCGCCCAGTTGGGCGGCGGAATCTACACCAAGGCCGCCGACGTGGGCGCCGACCTCGTGGGCAAGGTGGAGGCGGGCATCCCCGAAGACGACCCCCGGAACCCCGCCGTTATCGCCGACCTCGTGGGCGACAACGTGGGTGACTGCGCCGGCCGCGGCGCCGACCTCTTCGAGTCCACCGCCGCCGAGAACATCGGGGCCATGATCCTGGGAGCCAGCCTGGCCGCCGCCGCCGACAAGGCGGGGATGGCCTTCTCCGCCGGCGTGGTGGGGGTGATGATGTTCCCCCTCGTGGCCCGCGCCCTGGGAATCATCGCCTCCATCATCGGCATCCTCTCCGTCAAGATGGACAAGGAAGAGAAGATGGATCCCATGGATGCCCTGAACCGCGGCTACTACGTGGCGGTGGTCCTGGCCATGGTCCTCTTCGGCGTGGCCTCCAAGTGGCTCCTCCACAGCCCCCAGGCCCCCACGGCGTGGTGGCACTTCTTCCTTTGCGGAATCCTGGGCGTGCTCACCTCGGTGGCCTTCGTCTACATCACCCAGTACTACACCGAGTACAAGTACCGCCCCGTCCAGTCCATCGCCGAGGCCTCCAAGACCGGCCCCGCCACCAACATCATCGCCGGCATCGGCGTCGGCTTCGAGTGCACCTGGATGCCCACGCTGGTCATGGGCGCCGCCCTCCTGGCCTCCTACTACCTCGGGTACAGCACCGGCCTGCCCCACGCCGGGCTCTTCGGAACCGCCGTGGCCACCATGGGGATGCTGGCCACCGCCGCCTACATCCTGGCCATGGACACCTTCGGGCCCATCACCGACAACGCCGGCGGCATCGTCGAGATGTCGGAACAGCCCGAGGAGATCCGCAAGAAGACCGACCGCCTGGACGCCGTGGGCAACACCACCAAGGCCCTCACCAAGGGGTACGCCATCGGCTCCGCCGGCCTCGCCGCCTTCCTGCTCTTCCAGGCCTACATGGACGAAGTCATCCAGTACGCCGGCCTCGGCCACGACTTCGTCTTCAAGGTGGACCTCGGCAAGCCCGTGGTCTTCGTGGGGGCCATGCTCGGCGCCATGCTGGTCTTCCTCTTCTCCGCCATGGCCATCCGCGCCGTGGGATCGGCCGCCCAGTCCATCATCGAAGAGGTCCGCCGCCAGTACGCCAAGCTTCCGCGGGTCAACGACATCATCCAGTTCCCCAAGGACTTCAAGCCCGACTACGGCGCCTGCGTGGACATCGTCACCCGTGCCGCCCTCCGCAAGATGGTGGCCCCCGGCCTCCTCGTGGTTCTCATGCCCATCGCCGTGGGCCTCGTCTTCCGCTTCGCCTTCGCCTCGGAAGCCGACAAGCTGATCTCCGCCGAGGCGGTGGCCGCCCTGCTCATGGTGGGGACCATCGTCGGCATCATCACCGCCCTCCTCCTGAACAACGGGGGCGGCGCCTGGGACAACGCCAAGAAGTACATCGAGTCGGGGGCCCACGGCGGCAAGTACCTCATCGCCGCCGACGGCTCCAAGTCCAAGAACCCCACCCACGCCGCCGCCGTGGTGGGCGACACCGTGGGCGACCCCTTCAAGGACACCGCCGGGCCCTCCCTGCACGTCCTCATCAAGCTGCTCTCCACCATCACCCTGGTGCTGGCGCCCCTCTTCATCTGAGCGCCGAGACCCACGAGAGAAAGAGGCGGGGCTCCGGCCCCGCCTCTTTGCGTTCCGTGGCCCTCTCCGGGCTCAGGCTTCCAGGAGTTCCAGCCGCCGGAGGTGCACCGGCTCCTCCCGTTTCAGGCGCTGGTGGAGGGCGAGGACCGCCTCCAGGGATCCGGTGCAGGCCCCTTCCCCGCGCAGCTCGTAGTCGTGGCTGGGGGCGTAGAGTTCGGTCCCCCGGGCCCGGGGGTCGATCCGCTCTTCCAGCGGTCCCGACCACTCCACCAGGACCCCCTCCGGTGGGTGCAGGAGGAGATCCTTGACCCGCTCCCCCACCTCCCGGGAAAAGATCCGGAAGGAGAAGGAGAAGGCGGCCCCGCCGATGGGCCGGCGGGCCACGATGGAGAGCGGGTGGGGCCCTTCTCCCGAGGCCGCCACCGCCTCGGCGAGGAGGGCCTCCAGAGATTCCGGCACGATCAGGTGGAGCCGTTCCCGCCCCGGGTGGAGCAGTTCGGCGAGCTTCTCCCGAAAGCCGCTGCAGTCGAAGCCCTCGTACTCGGCGTCCAGGACGGCCCCCTTGGCCCCCCGGGCCCGGAAGAAGCCCTGGATGAAGCCCAGGTCCCACCCCCGCGGACCCTCCACCACCACTTCGACGAAGCCTTCGGCCATGGCCTCCTCCTCAGAAGAAGAGAATCCCCGTGAGGGCGAAGAGCGGGATCAGGATGGGAAGCGCCCACTTGAAGAGGTACCCGACAAAGGAAGGCATGTCCACACCCGCCTCCTCGGCGATGGAGCGGACCATGAAATTCGGGGCGTTGCCGATGTAGGTGTTGGCCCCCATGAAAACGGCACCGGCCGCCAGCGCCTTGAGGTAGACCGCGTTTTCAGAAACCAACCGGGCCACCCCGGCGGCCTCGGGCATGCCGGGGTAGAAGCGCCCCAGCTGCATGTTGAAAAAGGTGAGGTAGGTGGGGGCGTTGTCCAGGAAGGAGGAGAGGGCGCCGGCGGCCCAGAAGTACTGCCAGGGCTCCTTCACGGAGCGGATGAGGAACCCCAAATGCCCCGCTTCGCCGGCCTTGAGGATGGCGAGGGCGGGGATGATGGTGGCGAAGATCCCCGCGAAGAGGATGGCCACCTCGCGGATGGGCTCCCAGGTGAAGCCGTTCTCCTCCCTCAGGCCCTTGGGCGTGAAGGCGAGGGAAAGGCCCCCCATGGACAGGATCAGCAGATCCCGCACCAGGTTCTGGACCTCCAGGTGGATCCCGAAGAGGGAGAGGGAACCGGCCTTCCAAACTCCCGACAGGAGGACGGCCCCCAGGATGCCGCCCAGAAAGAGGAAGTTCCGGAGCCCCTCCACCCGCAGGGGAGACTTCTCCCCGCGATCTTCCCGGGAGAGGGCCTCCTTCTCCTCGGCGTAGAAGTGGCGGTCGATGAGGAAGAAGAGCCCCAGCAGGACCCCGGCCACGAAGAAGACAATGGGCAAGAGCCGGAAGGTCCAGAAGAAGGGCACGCCGTGGAGGAAGCCCAGGAAGAGCGGCGGATCTCCCAGCGGGGTGAGGGACCCGCCGATGTTGGCCACGAGGAAGGTGAAGAAGACGACGACGTGGGCCTTGCGGCGCCGGGGGCGGTTGGCCCGCAGGAGGGGCCGGATAAGGAGCATGGCCGCCCCCGTGGTGCCGGTCCAGGAGGCCACCACCGTCCCCACCGCCAGAAGGGCGGTGTTGACGCCGGGGGTCCCCGGGAGGCTTCCCCGAAGGAGGAGGCCGCCGGAGACGGTGAAGAGGCCCCACAGCAGGATGAGGAAGGGGAGGTAGTCCAGGAGGGCGATGTGGAGGATCTCGTGGAGCGCCTCCCCGCCGAAGGCGAGAGCGAACGGCACGGCGAAGGCGAGCCCCCAGGCCAACGCCACCTTGGGGTAGTGGCGGTGCCAGAAGTGGGGGGCCAGAAGCGGAAAGAGGGCGATGGAGAGGAGGATGCCGGCGAAGGGGAGGACGCTCCAGAGGGGGAGGACCTCCCCGATGGCCCGGGTCCCGTGGAGCGCCCCCTCTCCTTCTCCGGCGGCCTGCACCGCCGAGGGAAGGAGGAGGGCGGCGGCGGGAAGGAGGCGGGCCCTCGAAGCCAGGATCACGCTCACCATGGACGGAACTCCTCGGCCCGCCGGAGCCGGAAGGCCGGCGCAGAAGGGGAAAGGCCTTCCACCGGCCTCCCCGCGGAAGGGAGAGTATACCCTGATCCGGCGTCACCGGGAGGGCTTTTTCCCCCCTGGCCCCGCCGGTCTTGGCCCTCGCCGATCCTACAGGAGGATCTTCCTCCCCTCCCCTTCCCGGCGGGTCCACTTCAGGTCGTCCAGGTATTCGAGGAGCGGCATGGCGTACTTCCGGGTGACCCCCAGGATCTCCTTGAACTCGGGAACGCCGATGAACTCCCGCCCGCCGGCCCGGCGCTCCGCCAGGGTCTCCTTCAGGCGGTGGAGGGTGCGGGGCAGGAGGAAGTAGTCCCCGCCGAAGCGGACGAGGCGCCTCTCGGAGACGAGGAGGGGGAGGACCTTCCGGACTTCGGGCCCATGGAGCTCCTCCAGCTCCCTTCCCGTCCGCACGGGGCTGCCGGGATCGGCCAGCGCCGCCAGGATCCCTTCCCAGGCGGCCCGCTGGGGCGGCGACAGGGAGACCTTCCGGCCGGCGGGACGGAGACCCTCGCCCTCGGCCTCCACCTTTCCCGATGCGACCAGCGCCTCCACCAGGGCCAGCGCCCTCCCCTCGCCCAGGACCCTGAGCCACCGCCCCGCCGCTTCCCGCCGGGGGACAAGGGCCAGGGGGGCCTCGGCGTGGCGCGCCTCGACGTAGGCCAGGGCCCTCTGGACCCAGGCCGCCGCCTCCGAAGGATGGAGCCACCACCCCTCCCCTGCCCACCGGACGGGGGAGGGCTCCCCGGCCTCCAGGGGGATCTCCTGGCCTTGCCGGAGGCCCAGGCGGGAACGGACCTCGGCGGCCGATACCCCCAGGGGCCCCGCCTCCAGGAGGAGGGCCTCCAGGAGCCGGCCCCCCTGGAGGGCCTCCAGGATCCGCCCTTCCCTCCCCCGCCGCCACCGCGCCCTTCGGGCCGCCGGCAGAAGGACCTCCCCGCCGGCGACGGTCCGCTGGGGGGAAGGCAGGCGGAAGATGAAGCGGTCGCCGGGCCAGACCGGCACCTCCTGGAGGAGTCGGATCTGGGCCACCGCCGCCCCTCCGGGCTCCAGGGCCCTAAGGCCCGCCAGGTGGACGTGGGCCTCCACCTCCTGGGTATGGACGTGGAGGGTTCCCACGGTCCCCGTCCTGAGGGCCTTCCGAGCCGAAGGCAAAAGGGAGAAGCGCGCGTAGAGGAGCCGGGTGGGCCAGACGGTGCCCGGTTCGGCCAGGAGGTGTCCCCGGTGGAGGGACTCGTGGGCCAGGTCGGGGAGGTTGACGGCGGCCCGCTGCCCCGCCCGGACCGTTTCCACCGGGCGCCCGAAGACCTGCAGGCCGCGGACGCGGCTTCGGCCCGCCCCGGGGTGGACCTCCACCTCGGCCCCCAGGGCCAGGGAGCCGTCGATGCAGGTCCCCGTGACCACCGTCCCGAAGCCCTTCACCGGAAAGACCCGGTCCACGGGGAGGCGGAAGGGGCGCCCGGCGGGGGCCTCGGGGCAGGACTCGGCGGCATCGAAGAGGGCCTGCTCCAGCGCCGGGATCCCCTCCCCCGTCACGGCGCTCACGGGAATGACCGGCAGGGCCGAGAGGCCGTGGGCCTCCAGAAACTCCGAGAGCTCCAGGAGCGCCAGTTCCCGGGTCTCGGCGTCCACGAGGTCCACCTTGGTGAGGGCCACCACACCCCGTTGAACGCCCAATAGAGACAGGATCTCCGCGTGCTCCACCGTCTGGGGCATCACCGACTCGTCGGCGGCCACCACCAGCAGGCAGAGGTCGATCCCCGTCGCCCCCGCCAGCATGTTCTTGATGAAGCGCTCGTGGCCCGGCAGGTCCACGAAGTGGAGGGTGCCCCGCTCCCTCGTGAGGGTGGCGAAGCCGATGTCCAGCGTGATTCCCCGGCGCTTCTCCTCCTCCCACCGGTCGGCGTCCATGCCGGTGAGGGCCTTCACCAGCAACGTCTTTCCGTGGTCGATGTGGCCGGCGGTCCCCACCACGACGTCCCGCATCGCTCCCTACCTTTCTTCCGCCTTTCGGAAGACGTGGAGGGCCGTGTCGCCGTACCGGTAGGAGCGCCCGGCTTCGAAGCCGGGCGGAACTTCCAAGGCTCTCCCCGCCGCCGCCTCCACCACCAAGAGGCCGCCCTCCTCCCAGCAGGGAGTCTGGGCCAGCCGCACCAGCAGGCCCGGCCACCCCGGGTCGGCGTAGGGAGGGTCGAAGAAGACCACGGCGAAGCGCCACCCTTCGCCCGCCAGGATGGAGAGGGCCTTGGCCGCCGGCACCCGGAGCAGGCGGCACCGCTCCTCGAGGCCGGTCCGGGCGGCGTTTTCCTCGAGGATGCGGAAGGTCCCCGCACTCCTCTCCACGAGGACGGCCCGGCGGGCCCCCCGGCTCAGGGCCTCCAGGCCCACGGCGCCCGTCCCGGCGAAGAGGTCCAGGAAGTCCACCCCCCGAACCCGCTCCCCCAGGATGTCGAAGAGCGCCTCCCGCACCTTGCCGGCGGTGGGGCGGGTTCCCGCACCCCGGGGGGAGGCCAGCTTCCTTCCCTTCAGCGCCCCGCCTACGATCCGCACGTTGACGTCCTCCGTGCCGGCCCGTATTATAGGGGAAAATCCTCCGCCCACCGAAGGGCGGACAGATCCAAGGAGCGCACGATGGCCAGCGTGAACAAGGTGATCCTCATCGGTAACCTGGGCCGGGACCCCGAGCTCCGGTACACCCCTTCGGGCACGGCGGTGGCCAATTTCACCGTGGCCACCCACGAGACCTGGAAGGACAAGGACGGAGCCAAGCAGGAGCACACCGAGTGGCACCGGGTGGTGGCCTGGGGGAAGCTGGCCGAGATCGCCGGCGAGTACCTCCGGAAGGGCCGGCAGGTCTACATCGAGGGGAGCATTCGCAGCCGGACCTACAAGGACAAGGACGGCAACGAAAGGACCGCCGTCGAGATCCGGGCCGACAACATGGTGATGCTGGGCGGGCGCTCCGAGGGAAGCCCCCCCGAAGGGAAGGCCGCCTCCGAGACGGCCCCCCCCGAGTACACCCCCGACGACGACATCCCCTTCTGAGTTCCGCGCCAGGCCGGGGGCTGGGGTGGCGGAAGTGGTGGTCCTCGACGCCGGCGGCGACGCCAACCGGGCCTACGTCGTTCTCCTGGGAGAGGAACGGCGGGCCTTCTGCGTCGATCCTTCCTACGCCGCCGAGGCCGTGGCGCGCCTCTGCCGGGAGAGCGGCTGTGCCCTCACCGACGTCCTTTTGACCCACTCCCACCGCGACCACTGGGCCTCCCTGCCGGAACTGGTGGAGGCCTTCGGGCCCCGGGTCTTCGTCCACCCCGCGGAGGGCGGCCCCCCGGCGGGGGCGAGGTTCCTGGAGGCCGAGGGGCCCCTCCCCTCCCTCCCGGCCGTGGAGGTGCTCTTCACGCCCGGCCATTCCCCCGGCGGCGTCTGCTACCGCTTCGAAGACCGCCTCTTCACCGGGGACACCCTCTTCGTGGACTGGGTGGGCCGGTGGGACCTTCCCGGCGGTTCCGGGGAAGCCCTCCACCGGAGCCTCGGGCGCCTCCGGGCCCTCGATCCCGCCCTCAAGATCCACCCCGGCCACCACTACGGGACGGTGGAAAGCCGGACCCTGGCGGAGGAGGCCCGGGTGAACCGGTTTTTCCGGGAAACGAACCTCCAGGCCTTCCTGGCCCTCCTCCCCGAGCTGACCGGTTGAGGCGGGGGCCCCTTCAGCCCTTGGCCGGAAGGGGGCGGATGGCGTAGTGGGCCGGGTGGGGAAGCTCCCGGGCCTCGAGGCTCACCCCCTCGGGAAGGGGGTACCGCTCGGCGTTCTCCTTCAGGAACCGGACCACCTCGGGGGCCGCCTCCACCACCGCCCGCCGGGGGGCGTGCGTGCCCTGCAGGCTCTCGGCGATGGACTGGGCCACCCGCCAGGGGGCCGCCACCCGGCCCCGGCCCTCACAGCAGGGGCAGACGGCGGTCATGACCCGCTCCAGGTTCCGGTGGCTGCGCTTCCGCGTCATCTCCACGAGGCCGAATTCGGAGATGCTGAGGATCCGGGACTTGGCCCGGTCCCGCTCCAGGGTCTGGCGGAGCTTGGCGAAGAGGGCCTCGCGGTGGGCCTTCTTGCCCATGTCGATGAAATCGATGACCAGGATGCCGCCCAGGCCCCGGAGCCGGATCTGGCGGACGATCTCCTCCACCGCCTCCATGTTGATGGCGAAGGCCGTGTCCTCCAGCGACTTCCTGCCGGTGAAGCGCCCGGAGTTGACGTCGATGGCGACGAGCGCTTCGGTGGACTGGATGACGATGCACCCCCCCGAGCGCAGCCAGACCCGCGGCCGGAGGGCCTTCTCCAGCTCCTCCTGGATCCGGTGGCGGGCGAAGAGGGAGCCGTCGCCGTCGGGCCAGAGCCGGACCTTCTCGGGGGACTGGCCCATGGCCGAAAGGGCGTCGGCGGCCTTCCGGGCCACCTCCGGGTCGTCGGTGACCACCGTACCGTCGGCCCGGAGGAGGACCTCCCGGATGAGACGGGTGACGAGGTCCGCCTCCTGGTGGACGCAGGCCGGGGGCTCCGAGACCTGGCTCCTCAGCCGCACGAGGCTCCAGAGGTCCACGAGGTTCTGCATCTCCTGCAGGAGGTCCTCCTCGTCCACCCCCTCCGCCGCGGTGCGGACGATGAAGCCGCCCGGCACCTTCCCGCGGGAACGGCGCACCAGCTCCTTGAGGCGGTTCCGCTCGGGGCCGGCGATCTTGCGGGAGACGCCGAAGTGCTCCACGTACGGCAGGTAGACGACGTAGGAGCCCGGGATGGAGATCTGGGTGGTGAGCCGGGCGCCCTTGGAACCCATGGGTTCCTTCGTCACCTGGACCAGGATGGGCCCGCCCTCCCTAAGGTCGGCGATGGAGGGGTTCCGGAAGCGCCCGTCGCCCTTCGGGAGCGAGGCGAATTCCAGAAGGGGGCCCATGTCCCCCTCGAAGAGGAAGCCGTCCCGGTCCAGGCCGATGTCCACGAAGGCGCTCTCCATGCCGGGGAGGATGCGGCTCACCCTGCCGACGTAGAGGTTGCCCACGAGGCCGTCGAGGTGGCGGGGCTCCTGCTGGAACTCCACCAGGAGTCCGTCTTCCAGGACCGCCACCTGCGTCTGCCAGGGGTCTCGCGTGACGAGGAGTTCGAGCTTCATGAAGCCGTTCGGACGGCCTCCTTTCCGGAGGGCCATTGTACTCCACGGGCTTGCCGCGTCCAGCCTCTCTCCCCTACCGGCTGGCGCCCTTCCCCTCCCCCTCCGGCGGCGGGAAGTGGAGACCGGTGCGGACAAGGTCCAGGCCCTCCCGCCAGCCTTCCGGGCAGAGGACCTCCACCAGGTCCATGAAGCCCCCCTGCACGAGGGTTACCTCCAGGGCATCCGCCCTTTCTTCCAGTGCCGTGACCCGCTCCTTGAGGTCAATCTCCCGGACCCTCCCCTTGGACTCCTTCTGGAGGGGCCACCGCGGTGCCACCCGGAAGGCGGCAGCGCGGCGGAGGACTTCCCGCCGCCCCTCTTCCGGCAGGGCCGAGAGGCCGATGCGGTAGCGCTGGACCGTGAGCTGGGAGAGGGCCGGCGCCCCTTCGGGGACCGGCGCCAAACGCTCGGGGACGATTCCCCGGGGCAGGGTCCTCTGGAGCCGCCGCAGAAGGAGGGCCGGGTCCAGGGGCCTGGCGGCGAAGTCCATCCACTCCTCCCGGCCCTCCACCCCCAGGGGAAGGGGGGCGCAGAGTTCCACCTTGGGCATGGGGTGGAAGCCCTGGGAGAGGGCCACGGCGGCGCCCGCCCGGCGGAGTCCCCGCACCAGGGCCTCCGTGAGGTCCAGGTGGCCCAGGAAGACGGCGGGACCCTCCTTGCGAAAGCACAGGCGGTACCTGGCGGAGGCGGAGAGGCCCGCCTTCGGGGGCGGCGGAGGGGGCTCCGGCTCCCCCTTCTGGTACCGCCCTTCGAGGCAGCCCTTGGCAAAAAAACCGCAACCGTGGCAGGCCTCGGGGCCGCAGGTCTCCGTGGGCTCGGCCCTGAGGGCCTTCTCGTACTCCCGCCGGAGGAAGGCCCTTGTCACCCCGGCGTCCACCACTTCCCAGGGGAAGGTCTCTCCGACCTCCCGGGGCCGGTGGAGGTACTCCTCGAGGGTGAGGCCCGTTCTCCGGAAGGCCTCCCGCCAGAGCTCCGGGCGGAAGTGCTCGGTCCAGGAATCGAGCCGGCACCCCAGCCCCGCGGCCTCCTGAAGAACGGCGGCCAGCCGCCGGTCCCCCAGGGAGAAGGCCCCTTCCAGGAGGCTCCCTTCCACGTCGTGCCAGCGGTACTGGACGGGCCGCCGGAGCCTTTTCTTGAGGATCTCCTGGCGGGCCCGGAGCACCTCCGGCCTCTCCATGGCGAACCACTGGAAGGGGGTGAAGGGCTTGGGGACGAAGGAGGAGGTGGAGACCGTCACCTGGGGAGAACGGCACCCCGCCCGCCGGGCGGCGGCGACGGTCTTTTCGGCGAGGCGCACGATGGCCTCCACGTCCTCGTCGGTCTCGGTGGGAAGGCCCAGCATGAAGTAGAGCTTGAGCACCTTCCACCCGGCGGAGAAGACCACCTCCACCGCCCGGAGGAGGTCCTCCTCGGAGATCTTCTTGTTCACCACCCGCCGAAGGCGGTCGGTTCCCGCCTCCGGGGCCACGGTGAAGCCCGACTTCCGTCCCGCCGAGAGGGCCTCCACCAGATCCCGGTCCAGGCTGCTCACCCGGAGGCTGGGCATGGATACCCCCGCCCCCTGGTCCCCGGCGTCCCGGGCGATGGCCTGGACCAGCCGTTCCACCCCCCGGTACTCCCCGGCGTTGAGGGAGAGGAGGGTCACCTCGTTGAAGCCCGTCTCCCGGAGGCCCTGGGCCACGGTCCGGCGCACCTCCTCCGGGTCCCGGGGCCGCTCGGGCCGGTAGATATAGCCCGCCTGGCAGAAGCGGCACCCCACGGCGCAGCCCCGGGCCAGTTCCACGCTGTAGCGGTCGTGGACCACCTCGTGGTGGGGGACGAGGACCCGGTGGGGGAAGGGGTAGGCGTCCAGGTTCTCCACGAGGCGCCTCCGCACGGGAAAGGGGATCCCCTTCTCCCGCGGCCCCGCCACCACCTCCATGCCGCTCCGCGGCTCCCGCCGGGTCTCGTAGAGGGCGGGGACGTAGGCCCCCTCCACGGCGGCCAGCGCCCGCCAGACCTCGCTCCGGGGCCTTCCGCGGGTTTGCCGCACGGCCTCGCAGAGCTCCAGGGCCCCCTCCTCCCCGTCCCCCACGAAGACGGCGTCCAGGAAGGGTGCCAGGGGCTCGGGGTTGACGGCGCAGGGCCCGCCGGCCACCACCACCGGGTGGCCGGGACCCCTGTCGGCGGCCCGCCAGGGAACGCCGCCGAGGCGCAGCATGTGGAGGATGTTGGTGTAGGTGAGCTCGAACTGGAGGGTGAAGCCCACGACGTCGAAGGCGGAGAGGGGGCGCCCCGACTCCAGACCGTAGAGGGGGATCCGGCGGGCCAGCAGTTCGGCCTCCATGTCGGGCCACGGCATGAAGACCCGCTCCGCCCAGAGGTCCTCCCGCTCGTTGAGGCGCGCGTAGAGGATCTTGAGCCCCAGGGTGCTCATGGCGATCTCGTAGACGTCGGGGAAGGCCAGCGCCACGTGGAGGAGGCCGGGGGACTCCTCCTTCACCACCTCGTTCACCTCGCCCCCCGTGTAGCGGGTGGGCTTGGAAACGCGCCTCAAAAAGGAAAGATCCATGCCGTCTCCGCCGCCGCGGTTTCGCTTCGCGGCGGTCTACGATAGCACATTTGCCCCACCCCCCCGCCGGGGGAGGCCCCGGCCCCTTCCCGCCGCCCTCCATCGTGTAGAATGGCCTGAGGAGGAGGGCACGGCCATGGCCGCCAAGCGCGAAAAGGACCGCACCTACCACAAGGAGACCCGCCTCATCCACGGCGACTTCCATTCCCCCCACTGGGACTACCGCGACCACATCGTTCCGCCCATCTCCGCCTCCGCCGCCTACCGGCTGGAGAGCGCCGAGCGGGGTGCCCGGGGCTTCCAGGCCTTCGCCAACCCCGAGTTCAACCGCCACACCCAGCCCCCCATCTACATCTACGACCGCCTGGACGAGCCCAGCCGCTCCATGCTGGAGGACCACCTGGCGGCGGCGGAGGAGGGCGACTGCGCCGTCTGCTTCGCCACGGGCATGGGGGCCATCACCGCCAGCCTGGGCGTCCTGGCCAAGGCCGGCGACACGATCCTCGCCCACCGCACCCTCTACGGCTGCACCTACTCCCTCATGGCCAACTGGCTTCCCCGCTTCGGCATCCAAGTGAAGTTCGTGGACATGAAGGATGTGAAGGCCCTGGAAGGAATGATGGCCGACGACGTGGTGGCGGTCTACTTCGAGACCCCCTCCAACCCCATCCTGGAGCTGGTGGACATCGCCGCCGTCCGGCAGGCGGTGGACCGGGTGAACGCCGCCCGGAATCCCAAGAAACGCAGGGTCTACATCGTGGTGGACAACACCTTCGCCACCCCCTTCTGCCAGCGGCCCCTCACCCAGGGGGCCGACGTGGTGGTGGCCTCCCTCACGAAGAACATCGGCGGCTTCGGTACCGACATGGGGGGCGTCTGGGTGGGCCCCAGCCTCCTGGAGCCCGACGTCCTCCTCTTCCGGAAGGACTTCGGCGCCCCCCTGGCCCCCAAGGACGCCTGGCCCCCCCTGGTCTACGGCCTGCCCACCCTGGCCCTCCGCTCCCGGCGCCAGATGGAGAGCGCCCTCAAGATCGCCCGCTTCCTCGAGGGCCATCCCGCCGTGGCCCGGGTCTCCTACCCCGGACTCCCCAGCCACCCCCAGCACCCCCTGGCGCGCAAGCAGATGTTGGACCCCGACGGGAACTTCGCCCCGGGGATCATGATCTACTTCGTGCTGAAGGGTACCCCGGAGGAGGCGCGGGAGAGGGGCCACCGCATGATGGACCACCTGGCGGACCACGCCCTCTCCGTCACCCTCGCCGTCTCCCTGGGGCAGATCCGCACCCTCATCGAGCACCCCGCTTCCATGACCCACGCCCCCCTTCCGGTGGAGGCCCAGGTGGCGGCGGGCATCGACCCCGGCGGGATCCGCATCAGCGTGGGCATCGAGCGCACCGAGGACATCCTGGGCGACCTGGAGGAGGCCCTGGCCATCCTGGGCTGAGGAGCGGGGAGGAACCCACCCCGCCGCCGGTTGTACAATGGGCCCATGGAACGGCTCTACCGCCTAGCCCCGAACGGCGTGGGCCTGCTCCCCCTGGCGGGCGACGGGGGCTTGGGCCTTTGGGAGGTGGCCAGGGCCGCGGGCGCCCCCGCCGCCGTCCTGTTGCCCCCCCTCTGGGACCACCACGGCCACGTCGTTCCCCTGGGGCGGTCCTTCGACGAGGCCGACCTACGCCGCTGCCCCTCCCCGGAGGCGGCGGCGGAGGAGGCCCGGCGGGTGGCCGCCCCACGGCCCGCCGGAGCCTGGGTCCAGGGCTTCGGCTGGGACCAGAACCTCTGGGGAGGGCGCTTCCCCCACCGCCGGCTCCTGGACCAGGTCCTCCCCGGCCGGCCGGTCCTCCTGTGGCGGATCGACGGCCACGCCGCCTGGGCCAGCACCGAGGCCCTCCGGCGGGCCGGTCTCTTGGAGGGTCTCTCCGACCCTCCCGGCGGCGCCATCCAGCGGGAGGAGGGCCTTCCGACGGGGATCCTCCTGGACGCCGCGGCGGAGGCGGTTCGGGCCGCCGTCCCCCCTCCGTCCCTGGAGGACCTCGAGCGGTGGATCCTCCAGGGGCTTCATACCCTCGCCGCGCGGGGGCTCTCGGGGGTGACCGACATGGGCCTGGAACCCCGGGAGGCGGAGGTCTTCCAGCGGCTGGACGACGAGGGGTACCTTCCCCTCGCGGTGCGGGGCTTCCTCCGGGTCTCCCCCGGGGATCCGTTGCCGGAGGCGCCCCCGAACGAAGGACACCTCTTCCGGATCGAAGGTTTCAAATTCTTCGCCGACGGCGCCCTGGGAAGCCGCGGGGCGGCCCTCCACGAGGACTACGCCGACGCCCCGGGGTGCCGGGGCCTCCTCCTCTGGGAGACGGAGGCCCTCCGGGAGGGGCTCCGGTGGGCGGCGGCCCGGGGCGCCCGCGTGGCGGTCCACGCCATCGGCGACCGGGCCCTCCGGCAGGTCCTCGATGCCGCCCTCCCCCTCCACCTGGGCTCCGCTCTGCGCATCGAGCACGTCCAGGTGGCCGGGGAGGAGGAGGTGGCCCTCCTGGCCGCCTCCGGCGCCACCGCCTCCATCCAGCCCTGCCACCGGCTCTCCGACGAAGGCTGGGCCCCCCTCCGCCTGGGAGAGCGCCGGGCACACGCCTACCGCGTGGCCAGCCTGGCTCGGGCGGGAATCCCCCTCCTCTTCGGGACGGACTTTCCCATCGAAGAGGCCGACCCCTTGCGAACCCTGGCCGCGGCGGTCCTCCACCGGGAGGGGGAGGCCCTCCCCCTCTTCCGGGCCCTCATGGCCATGGCCCCTCCCCCCGGCGCCCCCTGCCGGCGGCCGGCCCTGCTCCTCCTGGACCGAGTCCCCTCCCCCGGCGACCCCCGGTGGCTCCTCGGCGGCCGGACCGCCCCCCTTCCGGACCCGGTGCCGTGAGCCGCCTCGCCGAGGGGGACCTCCGCGCCCTGAGGACCTATCTGGCCTCCGCCTTCGGCCTCCGGGCCGAGGCCTACCGCGACTCCTTCCTGGAGCGCCGCGTCCTTCCCCGCCTGGAGGCGGCGGGCTGTCCCTCGCTGGCGGCGTACCTGGACTTTCTCCGGGACCACCCCGCCGAGGCCCGCACCCTCCTCCACAAGGTCCTGGTGCCCACCACCGAGTTCTTCCGGAACCCGGAGGTCTTCCGCCGCCTGGCCGCCCTCCTGGCGGAGCGGAGGGAGGCCCTGCACTGGAAGGTCCTCCGCCTCCTCAGCGCCCCCTGCTCCACCGGGGAGGAGGCCTACAGCCTCGCCCTCCTCCTGGAGAGGGCCGCCTGGCCCGGTGGGATCCTGGCGGTGGACCGCTCCCTCTCCGCTCTCAGGACCCTGAGGGCGGCGCGGTACCCGGCCCGCCTGCTGAAGCCGTTGGACAGGGAAGGCCTCTCGCGGTATTTTACCGTGGAGGAAGGCCAGGGCCTGGCGGCGCCGGTCCTTCGGAAGCGGGTGCTTCCGGTGTGCGCCGACCTGTCTCAGGGTGTTCCGGGGAGGGGCTTTCACGTGGCGCTGGTCCGGAACCTCTTCATCTACCTCACCGAGGAGGCCCAGGAACGGCTCCTTCGGGAGGTGCACCGGGCCATCCTTCCCGGTGGCCTCCTCGTCCTGGGGCGGGTGGAGGGCCTGCCGCGGGGGGCCTCGGGCCTCTTCCAAACCGTGGACCGGGAGGGGAAGATCTTCGAAAGGAAGGCGGGGAGTCGGCCATGAAGCTGAAGATCGGTCTTGCGTTCATCGTCATCGTCTTTCTGCCGCTCGTCTTCGGGATCGTCCTGGACAACCTCACCTCCGTGGGTGAGTGGCAGGCCATGTGGCTCAAGATCTTCGCCGGGATCCTGGTGGCGGCCTTCTCCGCCCTCGTGGTGGCAGAGTTCCTCACCCGCCGCCTCCAGGGTCTGGCGGAGGTGAGCCGCCTCCTGGCCGAGGGGGACCTCTCCCGGGAGGTCCCGGTGTCGGGCCGCGACGAGGTGGGCCAGCTGGCCGAGTCCATCGGGACCATGGTCCGGAACCTCCGGGAGATCGTCCGCCAGGTCCAGGCCAGCACGGCCCTCATGTACGACGCCGTCCAGAACCTCACCGTCTCCACCCACGAGGTCACGGCCTCCACCGCCGAGATCGCCGGGAACATCCAGAACATCGCCAAGGGGGCCGAGAGCCAGGTGGCCTCCGTGGAGCGGGCGGTGGAGGCGACCCAGCGGGTGGCCGCCGCCGCCGAGGCCATCGCCGGCCGGTCCCGGGCCGCCGAGGAGCGGGCCACCGCCTCCGCCGGCCGGGCCGCCGAGGGGGTGCGCACCTCCGAGGAGGCCGCCCGGGCCATGGGGGGGCTCCTCGGCCACGTGGCGAACTCCGCCTCGGAGGTCCGGACCTTCCAGAAGCACTCCATGGAGATCCAGAGCCTGGTGGAGGGGATTTCCACCCTGAGCCACCAGACCCACATCCTCGCCCTCAACGCCGCCATCGAGGCCGCCCGGGCGGGGGAGGCGGGGCGGGGCTTCGCCGTGGTGGCCGAGGAGGTGCGCCGCCTGGCCGAGAGCACGCGGGAACTCGCCTCCCAGATCGCCCGCCTCTCGGAAGACATCACCGGAAGGACCCAGCAGGTGGTCCACCGGATGGACCAGATGGAGGAGACGGCCAAGGCCGCCCAGGAGAAGACCGCCGCCGTCTCCGAATCCCTGGCCCACATCCGCGCCGAGGCCGCCGAGACCCGGGAGGCGGTGCGCCAGATCTCCGAAGAGGCCGCCGTCCAGGCGGGAAGCGCCGCCTCACTGAAGTCGGCGGTGGAGGAGATCCAGGAGGTGGCCACCGAGAACGCCGCCGGGACCCAGGAGGTCTCGGCCGCCACCGAGGAGACCACCGCCAGCATGGAGGAGATCAGCCAGCAGGCCAAGGCCCTCCTCGACGAATCCAACCGGCTCCGTTCCCTGGTGGAGCGATTCAAATTATAATTTCGGGTTGGCCGCAGCGGCGGCCTCCCCGGGGGCGGTGGAGGAGGGTGCGGTGGAGCGGATGGTGGTGGCGCCGATCGGGGCCAAGCACGCCGGGTGGCTCACGGGCCACCTGTCGGAGGTGCGCCCCATGCCGGCCCTGACGCCCCTTCCCGAGCCCTACCCCTTCCTCTCGGGGACCGCCTTCCTCGGCGGCCGGGTGGTGACGGTGGTGGACACCTTCTCCCTCCTGGGGGAAGAGGGCGGCGGCGAACCCTGCCGGCTCCTGCTCCGCCTCGCCCCACCGCTGGACCACCTGGCCTTCCCCATCCCCTCCATCCTAACGGTGCTCGACTACGAAAAGCTGGACCTCCGGGAGGAGGGCGCCGGCGGTGTCTGGGCGGGCCTGTACCCTCTGGAAGGCGCCTGGATCCACGTCGTCCACCCCCCTGCCGTGTCGAGGGAGTTGGCCCTCGCCATGGCCTACGCCATCCATCCGCACCCCCCGGGGAGAGAAGATGCCTCATAAGGTCCTGATCGTCGACGACGCCATGTTCATGCGGGCCATGATCCGCGACATCCTGGTCAACTCCGGCCGCTTCGAGGTGGTGGGAGAGGCGGCCAACGGGCAGGAGTGCCTGGAACTCTACCCCAAGGTCAGGCCCGACCTGGTGACCATGGACATCGTCATGCCGCAGATGGACGGCATCGAGGCCACCCGGGAGATCCTCAAGTTCGACCCCAAGGCGCGGGTGGTGATGTGCTCCGCCCTGGGCCAGGAGGCCCTCGTCATCGAGTCCATCGCCGCCGGCGCCAAGGACTTCATCGTCAAGCCCTTCTCCGCCGAAAAGGTCCTCAAGGTCCTCGACGCCGTCCTGGCCTCCTGAGGGAGAAGGCCGCCGTGGAGCTGGACCGCTACCGGGAGCTGTACCTCCGCGAGAGCCGGGAGCACCTCTCCCGCCTCCGGGCGCTCCTGGAGGCCTCTCCCCAGGGACCGTCCCCCGAATCGGTGAACGACCTCTTCCGCCACGCCCACTCCCTCAAGGGTATGGCGGCCTCCATGTCCTTCTCCGAGACCTCCTCCCTGGCCCACCGGCTGGAGACCCTCTTCGACCGGTGGCGCAAGGGTTCGGCCCCCGCCCCCCAGGAGGTGGAGGCGGCCCTCTCCGCCAGCGACGCCCTGGAGGGCCTCCTCGACGCCGTGGAGGAGACGGGGGGGGAGGAAGGGGCCTCCGCTGCGGCCCGGCGCGCCGCCGAAGGGCTCCTGGCGCCGGCCGGTGGCGCCCCCGAACCGCCGCCTCCGGCCCCCCCGGCCTCCGAGGCTCCCGCCCCCGCCGAAGAGGCCCCGCCGGCCGCCGCCACCCTGACCGTCACCGTGGACGCCGCCTCGGCCCTTCCCGCCGCCCGCTTTCTCGTGGTGGCCCAGAAGGTCCGGGAGGCCTTTCCCGGGGCCCGCATGGAGCCGGACCTCGTGACCCTCCAAAAGACCCAGGGCCGCAAGGCCGCCTTCTTCCTCCCCGAGAACCGGGGCCTAAAGGAGCTGGCCCGCCTCCTGCTGGCCCTGCCGGAGGTGGCCTCCGTCACGGTGGAAGAGACCTCCCCCCGGCCCCCCGCCGGCGAGCGGGCCCTCATTCGGGACCTCAAGGTCTCCGCCCGGGACCTGGACGACCTCCTGGACCGGGCGGCGGAGCTCCTCCACAGCCTCAACCAGCTGGAGGCCGCCCTCGACGGAGAGGAGCGCCGGCGCCACCGCTTCTGGCTCGAATCCCACCGGGCCCACCTGGGCCGTCTCTCCGACCGGGTCCTGGCCGTCCGCCTGGTCCCCTTCGACGCCCTGGTGGAACGCCTCCAGAGGACGGTCCGGGAGGTGGGGGGGCGGCTGGGAAAGCGGGCGGTCCTCAAGGTCTCGGGGGCGGAGGAGAAGATCGACCGGGGACTCCTCGAACGGCTCCAGGATCCCCTCCTCCACCTGGTCCGAAACGCGCTGGACCACGGCCTCGAACCGGAGGAGGAGCGCCGGCGGGCCGGCAAGGCCCCCGAAGGCCTGCTCCGCCTCGAGATCCGCCGGGCGGCGGAGGCCCTCCTGGTCACCCTCTCCGACGACGGCCGGGGCATCGACCCCGAGGCGGTCCGCCGTACCGCCGTGGAGCGGCGCCTCTGCACACCCCAGGAGGCGGCGCTCCTCACCGAGGACCGGCTTTACGACCTCCTGACCCTTCCGGCCTTCAGCACCCGCCGGGAGGTGAGCGAGGTGAGCGGCCGGGGCGTCGGCCTCGACGTGGTGCGCACGGCGGCGGAGGCCTTGGGAGGCCACCTGGAGATCCGCAGCACCTCCGGACGGGGAAGCGCCTTCACGCTGGTGGTTCCCTCGGCCTCGGCCCTGACCCGCATCCTGGTCTTCTCCTACGGCGAGGCGGGGCCCCGCTTCGGCATCCCCGTCTCCCAGGTCAGCCGCATCTACCCCCTTTCGGCCTTCCCCGTCACCGGCGGCCCCAGGCCCTTCCTGGCCGACGGGGACACCCTCATCCCCGTCCTGCCGTGGCGCCGGGGAAAGGTGGGGCGGGAGGGGTACGGCCTTCGCCTCGCCTTCGAAGGCCAGGACCATGCCCTCCTGGTGGGGTCGGTCTTCCAGATGGAGCGGGTGGTGATCCAGCCGCTGGGACCTCCGCTGGACATGGTCCCCGAGTGGATGGGGGCGGCTTTGCTTTCCACCGGAGAGGTGGCGTACGTGCTCGACGGCCGGGCGGTGGTCCGCCGCGGCGAGGGAGAGAGCCATGCTGTCTGAGATCGGTTCCGTGGAACTGGACGCCCTCCGCGAGGTCAGCAACATCGGAGCCGGCCACGCCGTCACCGCCCTCCACCAGATGACCCGGCGCGTCATCACCCTGGAGGTCCCCTCGGTGAACCTGGTCCCCTTCCGGAAGGTGGTGGAGGCCCTGGGGGGACCCGAGGAGGAGGTGGTGGGCCTCTTCTTCCGGATCTACGGGGGATCCCGCGGCAACATGCTGGTGGTCATGCCCAAGCCCTCCGCCGACCGTCTCCTCCTGGCCCTCTTCGACGGCGAGGCCGCCAGGCCCTTCGGCGACATGGAGATCTCCGCCCTCAAGGAGGTGGGCAACATCCTGACCTCCTCCTACCTCAACGCCGTCGGCGGTCTCCTCCAGATCCCCCTCATCCCCTCCATCCCCGCCTTCTCCCTGGACATGGCCCAGGCGGTGGTGGACCTCCTCCTCATCGAGCTGGCGGAGGTCTCCGACGAGGCCCTGGTCATCCAGACAGACTTCTCCACCCGGGACCGCTCCTTCGCCGGCCACTTCTTCCTCCTGCCCGATCCCGCCTCCATCGAGACCATCCTCCGGGCCATCCGGAAGATGCGGGGCGGTGCCTGACCCCCCGGGGCGGCCTGGGGAGAGGATGGCGCCATGACGGCGGAAGAAAGGCGGTTGGCTCCGGCTCCCCGGGCCTTCTCCATCCTGGACCACCTTCTCTACGGCTTCTCTTGGCTCGGCTTCGCCATCGTCCTGGCCCTGGCCCGGTGGCTCACCCCCGACCCCTCCGGCGTGGGGACCCACACCGCCCTCCACCTGCCGCCCTGCACCTTCTACACCGTCTTCCACAAGCCCTGCCCCTCCTGCGGCATGACCACCGCCTTCGCCTGGCTCCTCCACGGCCACCCCCTGAAGGCCCTCGCCACCCAACCCGCCGGCGTTGCCGTCTTCGCCGCCGCCCTCGCTTACTGGCTCTACCTGCCCCTCGCCTGGCGCCGGCGTCGCCCCTTCGACCACCTCTTCGACCTAAAACCCACCCTCCCCGTCCTCCTCGCCCTCATCGTCCTCATCCTCGCCGTCTGGGCCTTCCGGATGCTGGCCTAAGGGCTCTAAAGGGCGACGCAGGAGGACCGCCGGCGCGAGCACCAGCCGCTGCAACGGCACCCCTGCGACCGTAGCGGCCTTTGCTTGCAAAGGCCGATTTTTTCCGCCGATGGGGGCACTGGCCGCGCGGTGGACACCAGGCCCTGGCCGGCACGGCCACCGGCTTGGTGGGCGGCGGGCCCCCCCGGGGTCCTCCGCCCCTCCGGCGCTCAACGGGAGAGGACGAAGTGGAGGACGAAGAGGGCCGCCAGGGTGTAGGTGACGGCACTGTTCTCCCGGTGCCGCCCCGCCAGGAGTTTAATTAGGGTGTAGGAGGTGAAGCCGAAGGCCAGCCCCTGGGCGATGGAGTAGGTCAGGGGCATCATCAGGATGGTGAGGAAGGCGGGGACGGCTTCGGTGAAGTCCTCGAAGCGGATGGAGCTCATCTCTCCCGTCATGAGTACCCCCACTACGATGAGGGCCGGTGCCGTGGCCTGGGGCGGGATGAACCCCACCAGCGGCGCGAAGATGAGCGCCAGCAGAAAAAGCAGGGCCACCACCACCGCTGTGAGTCCCGTGCGCCCCCCCTCCTCCACCCCCGCCGCGCTCTCCACGTAGCTCGTGACGGTGCTCGTCCCCACCAGGGCGCCGAACATGGTCCCCAGCGAATCGGCCAGCAGGGCCCTCCCAATCCGCGGCAGGGCCCCCCTCCGGTCCAGCAGTCCCGCACGCCGCGATACGCCGATGAGGGTGCCCACGTTGTCGAAGAGGTCCACGAAGGTGAAGGAAAAGAGGATGGAGACGAGGCCGAAAGAGAGCGCCGCCCCCACGTCCAGCCGAAAGGCCGTGGGCCGAAGGGCCTCCAAGGGATTGGTGAGGGCGACGAAGCTCCCGAGGCCCTGGGGCGTCGGCGAGACCCCCGCCAGGATCGCCGCGGCGGTGGTGGCCAAAATGCCCAGGAGCAGGCCGCCCTTCACCCGCCGGACCACCAGCAGAAGGGTCAGAACCAATCCCCCCAGCGCCACCAGGACCCCCGGCGACCGCAGGTCCCCCAGCCCCACCAGCGTGGGCTCGTTGCGCACCACGATGCCGGCGTTTCTAAGGCCCACGAAGGCGATGAAGAGGCCGATGCCCACGCTGATGGAGGAGCGGAGCACCGGTGGCACCCCCCCGATCATCCACTCACGAACCCGCGTCACCGTCAGGATGAAAAAGACCACACCCGAGAGGAAGACCGCCCCCAGCGCCGTCTGCCACGGCAGCTTCATGCCGATGCAGACCGTGTACGTGAAGTAGGCATTCAGTCCCATCCCCGGGGCCACGGCGATGGGGTAGTTGGCCACCAGTCCCATGAGCAGGGTGGCGAATGCCGAAGCCACGCACGTCGCCGCGAAGGTGGCCTCCACCGGCATCCCCGCGTCCTTGAGAATGTTGGGGTTGACGAAGAGGATGTAGGCCAGCGTCACGAAGGTCGTGACCCCCGCCAGCACCTCCGTCCGCACCGTCGTCCCGTTTTCCGAGAGCCGGAACAGCCCCTCCACCCACCCCCCCAGGGGCTCCTGCTTCGCCCAAGGCCCAATCCGGCGGCCGGGCTCTCCCCCTCCACCCCGCTCCGGGCGAGAGCCCGAATCCTTACTCAAAGTCATCTTGGACACCAGTCTCCCTTGCCCATCCCAGCAGAACCCCCACGGCCGCGCGGGGGGGCGGGGTGGCCCGTTGGCGTCGCCCCTTCGCCCCTCCCGCCGTGGGCCGGCTCTTCCCTCTCACCCCCGGAGGGCGGCGAGGGCGCGGGCGTAGTCGGGCTCCTGGGCGATCTCGGGAACCTGCTCGGTGTAGAGGACGCGGTCGTCTTCGCCGAGGACGACGACGGCGCGGGCCAGGAGGCCGCGGAGGGGGCCGTCTACGATGCGGACGCCGTAGGCCTCGCCGAAGGAGAGGTCCCGCATCTCGCTGAGCATGACGACGTTTTCGATGCCCTCGGCGGCGCAGAAGCGGGACTGGGCGAAGGGAAGGTCGCGGGAGATGGTGAGGACGGCGGCGTTGGGGACGGCGGCGGCCTCCTGGTTGAACCGCCGGGCGGAGGCGGCGCAGACGCCGGTGTCGAGGCTGGGGACGATGTTGAGGAGCTTTCGTTTCCCCGCGAAGTCGGCGAGGGTGGCGTCGGTGAGGTCTCCCCGGGTGAGGAGGAATCCCGGTGCCAGGGAGCCCACGGGGGGAAGCTCTCCGGAGGTGTGGATGGGGTGGCCCTTCAGGGTGATGGTGGCCATGGTTCTCTCCTTTCCGTTTTCTTCCACGCCGAGTGTACGCCCAACTCCCCCCGCCTGTACAATGGCTCCCATGGGACGGGAGCGGGGGAATGGGGTACGGCGGTGGCGCCTGCTGGTGGCGGCGGCGGCGGGGGCGGCGGTCTGGTTCCTTCCCGCCCCCCCGGGCCTGGCGGTGGCGGCGTGGCGCCTCTTCGCCTTCTTCCTCTTCGCCATCCTGGCGGTGGTGCTGAGAGGCCTGCCCATTCTGACGGCCTCGCTCCTGGCGGGGGCGGGGGCGGTCCTTTCGGGGACCCTGCCGGCCAAGGGGCTCTTCGCGGGCTTCTCGGAGGATTTCATCCTCCTCATCGTGGCGGCCTTTTTGCTCTCCCGGGCGGTGATCCTCTCGGGGCTGGGGGCCCGCATCGCCTACCACGTGATCCGGCGCATCGGCGGATCCCCCCGGGGGCTCTTGACCAGCCTCTTTCTCACCGATGCCCTCATCGCCCCGGCCTTCCCCAGCAACACGGCCCGGAGCGGCGTGCTCTTTCCGGTGGCCGCCTCCCTCTGCGAGGGGCTGGGGGCGGACCCGGCGGGGCCCCGCCGCCGGCTGGGGGCCTACCTGATGGTGGGCTCCATGGTCTCCCTCAGCCTCTCCTCGTCGCTGTGGCTCACCGCCATGGCGGCCAACCCCGCGGGGGCGGGGCTGGCGCTCCAGGCGGGGGTGAAGGTCACCTTCGCCTCCTGGTTAGCCGCCGCCGTCGTTCCGGTAGCGGCGTGCATGATGCTCCTGCCGTGGGTCCTGCTTCGGGCGGTGCGGCCGGAGGTGGAGAAGACGCCGGAGGCCCCGGCCCTGGCGGCGGAGGCCCTGGGAAGGATGGGGCCGCCGTCCCGGAAGGAGTGGACCACCGCCGCCGTCTTCGCCTCCCTCGTGGCCGCCTGGGCGCTGGGGGGGCTCCTGCCCCTGGACCGGACGGCGGCGGCCCTTCTGGCGCTGGCGGTCCTGATGGCGGCGGGGGTCCTTCGGGTGGAGGACTTCCGGAAGGAGGGGGAGGCGCTGGAGATCTGGCTCTGGTTCGCCCTCCTCTTCACCCTGAGCAGCGAGCTGAACCGCCAGGGCTTCATGGCCTGGCTGGGGGGCTTCTTCGCCGGGGCCCTGAAGGGGTCCCACCCGGTGGTGGCCTACCTGGCCCTGGTGGTGGGGTACGTCCTGCTCCACTACTTCTTCGTGAGCCAGTCGGCCCACCTCTTCGCCCTCTACGGCGTCTTCCTGGAGGTGGCGGTGGCGGCGGGGGTGAACCCGGCCCTGGCGGCCTACATGCTCCTCTTCGCCACCAACTTCTTCTCCTGCATCACCCCACAAGGATCCAGCGCCAACGTCCTCTTCGCGGGAAGCGGCCACCTCACCACGGCGGAGATCTACCGCTTCGGCGGCCTCGCCACGGCGGTCAACACGGGGGTCTTTCTCCTCGTGGGGACGCCGTGGATCCTTTGGGCCGTCAACGGGTTCCGCGGGTGAGCGGAGGGGAGGGGCGGGGGGGAAGGTGCCCGTACGGGGGGAGGGTGGCCAGGCGGGGGTCTTCTAGGGCCGTTCCCACGGTGAAGTGGTAGAGGACTTGGAGGGCCTCTCCCCGGAGCCCCAGGAAGCGGTGGACCTCGTCGTCGAAGAAGCACCCGATGCCCGTGCCCCGGAAGCCCTCGGCCTCGGCCCAGAGGTAGAGGGCCTGGCCCGCCGCCCCCGCCTCGGCGTGGAGCCACCGATAGGTCCAGGGCCGCTCGCGCACGCCGGGATCGAACTCCGCCAGGAAGGAGACGGCGAAGGCCGAATGGGAAGCGATCTCCTGGCCGCAGGAGAGGTGGCGCGCCTCCCGCCGGAGGTCTCCCTCCCGGAGGAGGAGGAGGCCGAGGTGCGGGGGCGCCCCCTCCGCTTCTCGAAAGGAGAAGCCTTCCGGGAGCGCGCGCCGGAGAAGCGGCAGGGCCGAGGCCCTGCGGGGAAGCAGGTAAAGGCCGGGGGCCAGGCCCTCCACCCGGTGGGCGAAGAAGAGGGCGTGGACCCGGGGCTCCCCCGGAAGGGCGTCCCAGGGCGGCACCCCGGGCCTCGGGAGGAGGGCATCGGCCATCCGCAGGAAGGCCTCGCGGGGGATGGCCGTGCGGCCGTCGTAGGCGACCCCGCTCCGGCGCCCCAGGATGACCTCGGCGGCCCGGCGGTCCCGGGCGGGGGGAAGGAGGGCCGGAAGGCGGGGGAGCGCCGGGGGGGCCGGTTCCTCTTGGAGCCCCTCGGGGGTCCGGGCCGCTGCCAGGGCCCTATCCACCGCCTCCCACGGGGTGCGTGTGGTGCTCAGGCGGTTGGCCTGGCCCTTCCAGGCGGCGCCTTGCAGGGCCCGCCGCACCTCCGAAGGGTCGGGGGGCAGGCTCCCCGGCGGCGAGACCCAGGCCAGGAGCTCGAAGGACTCCCGCTCGGCGGCGCGAAAATCCCGCTCCCGGTCCAGCCCCAGCAGGCTTTCGCCCCAGGCGTCGGGCCAGCGAAGGTCCGTGCGGAGGTCCCACCCCAGGGCCGCGGCGGCGTACCGCAGGGAGGCCAGGGCGTGGCCGGCGTCCAGCAGGACGTACCGGTAGGCCCGTTCGCCGTACTTCCAGGCCTCCCGCCAGGGGATGGCCGTTAGTCCGGCGAAGAAGCCCCGCCACGGCAGGACCGTCCCCTCTTCCAGCAGGGCCCGTCCCTCCAGCAGGTGGTTCCGGGGGACGTAGTGGTAGACCCCCGGGCGCAGGCCCCTGGATCCGGGCCACAGGAGGTAGCCCTCGGTGGGGTGAAGGTTGCCGCTGGAGGGGTTGGCCCGCAGGGCCCAGCGGACACCGCCCCCCTCCTTGACGGCCGTCAGGCCCAGCCCCAGGTGAAGGAAGGCTCCCAGGGCCTCGAGGCCCAGGTCCTTGGGGGGGATGGCCCCTGGGGCGTGGAGGGTGTGGAAGGCCACCGGCAGGGACCCGGCGGAGAAGGGAAGCTCCACCGTGGGCGCACCGGCGAAGAGGCGGAAGGGAAAGGGCTGGGTGGCCCAGTCCAGAAAGCGCGGCCCGGCGGCGAAGCGCCCGTAGCCGTGCTTGGTCCGCTGGTGGTAGGCGTGGATGGTGAGGGATTCTCCGCCGTTTCGCACACCCCCCTAACGCCTGGCGCGGGGGGGCCATTCCGAAAGGGTGGCCGCCGGGGGGACCCCGTCACCCTTCCCGCCGCCCGCTCACCAGGAAGAGGCCGGCGGTGACGAGGAGGAATCCGGCGCCCTCCCGCCAGCCGGCCCGCTCCCCCAGGAAGGCCGCGGCCAGGATGGCGGCGGCCACCGGCTGGAGGGTGGTGTAGGCGGCCACCAGCGCGGGAGAGGAGCGGCCCAGGGCCCAGGTGTTGAGGGCGTAGTTGATGCCGGTGGGGACGAGGGCGATGTAGAGGAGCCCCAAAAGGACCGCCGGAGAGAGGGCGGAGAGGGGCGCCCGGGCCAGGGCGGGAAGACCCACCGCCAGTACGCCCATGCCCCCGAAGCCGAAGGCCCAGGCCACCACCGTGAGGGGGCGCAGCCGCGCGAGGAGCCCCCGCTGGAGGACGAGGAAGAGGGCGTAGGCCAGGCAGTTGGTGAGCAGGAGGGCGTTTCCCGTCATGGCGCCGCCGCCGAACTCCGCCCGGCTCCAGTCGAAGAGGACCAGGGCGCCCCCCGAGGCCAGGAGGACCCCCGCCCACCTCCGGCCCCCCAGCCGCTCCCGTCCCGAGAGGGAGAGGAGGAGGGCCACGAAGACGGGGATGGAGGGCATGAGGATGGCGGCGTTGGTGGCGGAGGTCATCCTCAGGCCGTAGATGTAGAAGACCTGGTTGACGAAGACCCCCAGAAAGCCCAGGAGGGCCAGGCGGGCCAGGTCCGCGGGGGCGGGAAGCCGCCGCTCCGAGCGGTAGGCCAGGAGAAAGAGGAGGGGGGTGGAGACCAGGATCCGGAGGCAGGCCACCGCCAGCGGCTCCACGTCCCTCAAGACGAACTTTCCCACCACGTGAAAGGCGCCGAAGGTCGCCTGCACGAAGAGGAGGGCCAGGTGCAGCCGCAGCGCCTCGTTCCCTCTGTCCACGCCGGATCCCCTTCCTCCGAGACGCCGCGGGGGGCGGCCCGCCGCCCCCTGGGAAGAAGCGTGCCGCGGGGCCTCAGCCCACGGTCAGTCCGGCCACCAGCCCGTAGAGGAACCCGGGGAAGACGCCCAGGACCAGCGTGGCCAAGCCCGTGAGGGTGAGGACCACGGCGGTGACGGCTCCCATGTCCGGCGCCGGGGGGATCTCGGTGTCGGGGGACGGGAAGTACAGCGCCACCACCACCTTCAGGTAGTAGTAGGTGGCGATGACGGCGCCCAGAAGGCCCAGCGAGGCCACGAGGTACTGCCCGCCGTTCACCAGCACCCGAAAGACGTAGAACTTGCCGAGGAACCCCACCGTCAGCGGGATCCCCGCCAGGCTGAACATGAAGAGGGAGAAGAGGGCGGCGGCGTAGGGGGCGGTGGTACCCAGGCCGGCGTAGGCGGAGAGCGGCTCGTCGGTCCGGGAGGGAGACTCCACGGCGGAGGCCACGGCGAAGGCGCCAATGTTCATGAAGAGGTAGGCCGCCAGGTAAAAGAGGACCGCCTCCACCATGGAGGCCCGCAGTTCCGGAAGGGCCAGGGCCCCCAACCCCAGCGCGATGAAGCCGGCGTGGACGATGGAGGAGTAGGCCAGGAGCCGCTTCATGTGGCGCTGGGTGATGGCGATCATGCTCCCGGCGAAGATGGTGAGGAGTCCCACCGCCACGAAGAGCAGGAGCCATTTCCGGGCCAGCTCCCCGTCGGCCTGGAAGGAGGAGAGGAAGATCCGGACGGCGGCGGCGGCGGCGGCGGTCTTGCCCCCCACGGCCATGAGGGCCGTCACGGGGGTGGGGGCGCCCTGGTAGACGTCCGGCGCCCAGAAGTGGAAGGGAACGAGGGAGAGCTTGAAGAAGAGGCCCACCAGGAAGAGGAAGAAGCCCAGCAGCAGGAGGGGGCGTCCCAGGAGGGGGCCGCCGCTCCCCAGGGCCAGGGCCAGGCCGCCGAAGTCGAGGGAGGCGGTGGAGCCGTAAAGGAGGGCCATGCCGAAGAGCAGGAAGGCCGAGGAGAAGGCCCCCAGCAGGAAGTACTTGAGGGAGGCCTCCACGGCGTTCTCGTGGTTCCTGAGGAAGGCCGCCAGGACGTAGAAGGAGATGGACATGGTCTCCAGGCCCAGGTAGAAGGCCACCAGGTTGGTGGCGGAGGCCAGTACCATCATCCCCGTGGCCGAGAGGGCCAGCAGGCCGTAGAACTCACCCCGCTCCGAGCCCTTCCTGCGGAAGTAGTCCATGGCCAGGGCCGCCACCAGGGCGGCGCTGAGGACGAAGAGGCCGTCGAAGAAGAGGGCCAGGCGGTCTGAGGAGAGGAGGGTGGCGGGGACCACCTTCCCCCCGTCGCCCCAGAGGAGGACCACCGGCACCCCGCCCAGCCCCAGTACCGCCAGGAGGCCCAGGATGCCCAGGGTTCGGGCGTTCTTCACCAACGCCGCCAGCAGGAAGAGGAGGCAGGCGGCGAGGCCCATACCGGCCACCGGCAGGACGCCGTAGAGAAAGTCACCCATGAAGGCTCCCCCCTCAGGAGAAGAAGTACAGCAGGACGAGGACCGAGACCAGCAGGAACAGCGCGTAGTTGCGGATGTACCCCGTCTGGAAGAACCTCAGGATGAGGCCCAGGACCTCGTTGCTGTACGCCACCACGTTCACCGTGCCGTCGATGAGCCACTTGTCCACGCCGGCGGCGATCCGCGACAGCGCCACGAAGGGCCGGATGAAGGCGCCGGAGTAGACTTCGTCGACGTAGTACTTGTTCAGGAGGA
>JBMFRA010000001.1:0-127700 GCA_049968315.1 Acidobacteriota bacterium | reverse complement strand
GCTTGGGCAACATGCGGAAAACCGTTGCCCAAAACGATCTTGGACAGCAATGTTGTACGATACACCCTTCCCCCGGTTTCCGTCCCCCGCCCCTCCCTTGAAGGGGGCCGGCGCATGGTTCATACTGCCGCCTTCGGAGAGGGAATGGCGGTTCCGGAGCTCAAGTACCCCTACCTGGCGGTGGAGGGCCCCATCGGGGCCGGAAAAACCACGCTCGCCAAGCTCCTGGCCCGCAAGGTGGGGGCCGGCCTCCTCCTGGAGGAGGTGGAAAATCCTTTCCTGGCCGACTTCTACGCCGGAAGGAAGGGGGCGGCCTTCCAGTGCCAGCTCTTCTTCCTCCTCACCCGCTACCAGCAGCAGCAATCCCTGGTCCAGCGCTCCCTCTTCGACAGCCGCCTGGTGGCCGACTACCTGCCCCGGAAGGACAAGATCTTCGCCTACCTGAACCTCACCGATTCGGAGCTGGTGCTCTACGAAAAGCTCTACGCCCTCCTCATGGAGAACCTGCCCAAGCCCGACGCGGTGATCTACCTCCAGGCCACCACCCCCGTCCTCCAGCGGCGGATCCGGTCCCGGGCCCGGAACTTCGAGAAGCGGATCTCCGACGAGTACGTGGAGGCCCTCAACAAGGCCTACAACCACTTCTTCTTCCACTACCGGGAGACCCCCCTCTTGATCGTGAACACGAATGATGTAGACTTCGAGCGGGAGCCTTCCGAGCTGGACCACCTGATCGCCCAGGTGAACCGGCTCGAACGGGAGGTTCTCTTCTACGCCCCGCCCGCATCCCGCTGAGGGAGCGGTACGGGGCCGAAGGCACCACCGGTCGCTTTCCCTCAAGCCCAGGGACCGACGTCCCGGGATGGGGAGAAAGGAGAGAGACCCATGTCCAAGATCCGCGAGGCCGTCCCCCAGGCCGTGACGGTTCCCTCCCTCCGCGCCCGAAAAGGCCCCGGGGGCCGCATCGTCATGCTCACGGCCTACGACTACCCCACCGCCCGCCTGGCGGAGGACGCCGGCGCCGACGTCCTCCTGGTGGGCGACTCCCTGGGAATGGTGGTCCAGGGCCGGGGGGACACCCTGGCGGTGACGCTGGACCAGATGGTCTACCACTGCTCCATGGTGGCCCGCGCCGCCCGCCGGGCCCTGGTGGTGGCCGACATGCCCTTCCTCTCCTACCACACCGGGTGGGCCGACGCCGTCCGCAACTGCGGCCGGTGCATCCAGGAGGGGGGAGTCCAGGCGGTCAAGATCGAGGGGGGCCGCCGCCGGGCCTCCCTGATCCGGCGCCTTCTGGCCGCGGACATCCCGGTGCTGGCCCACATCGGCCTGACCCCCCAGTCCCTCCACCTTCTGGGAGGTTTCAAGGTTCAGGGAAAGAGCCTGGAGGCCGCTCGGTCCCTCCTGGAGGACGCCAAGGCGGTGGAGGAGGCCGGGGCCTTCGCCATGGTCCTGGAGTGCATCCCCTCGGAGGTGGCGGCGGAGATCACCGCGTCGGTCTCCATCCCCACCATCGGCATCGGGGCGGGGCCAGGCTGCGACGGGCAGGTCCTCGTCTTCCACGACCTCTTGGGCCTCTACGAGGGGAAGCTGCCGCGCTTCGTGAGGAAGTACGGGGATTTCGGCCGGGAGATCCGCGAAGCGCTCCGCCGCTACGCCGAGGACGTGCGAACGGGGGCCTTCCCCACCGAGGCCGAGGCCTTTCACCTTCCCGAGGAGCTCCTGGAGCACTTCGGGTACGAGCACCGCCATGCGCACCCTGAAGACCGTTGAAGAGATCCGGCGCTTCAGCCGCTCCCGGAAGGCCGAGGGCCACCGGGTGGCCCTGGTCCCCACCATGGGGTACCTGCACGAGGGCCACCTCTCGCTGGTTCGCGAGGGCAGGCGGAGGGCTTCCTGCGTCCTCGCCTCCATCTTCGTGAACCCCATCCAGTTCGGCCCCCGGGAGGACCTGGACCGGTACCCCCGGGACCTCCCGCGGGACTCGGCCCTCCTGGAGGCGGAGGGGGTGGACGCCCTCTTCGCTCCCGAAGTCGAGGAAATGTACCCCCGGGGCTTCGCCACCCGGGTCACGGTGGAGGGGCCCCTCACGGAGGGGCTCTGCGGGGCCCGAAGGCCCGGCCACTTCTCCGGGGTGGCCACTGTGGTCACCAAGCTCTTCGCCGCCTGCGAGCCCGATCTCGCCCTCTTCGGCCAGAAGGACGCCCAGCAGGCCGCCGTCATCCGCCGTTTCACCAAGGACCTCAACCTTCCGGTGGAGATCGTCGTCTGCCCCATCGTGCGGGAAGGAGACGGCCTGGCCATGTCCAGCCGCAACGTCTACCTCTCCCCCGAGGAGCGGAGGCAGGCCCCGGTCCTTTTCCGCTCGCTGAAGGCCGCCGAGGCCCTCTTCGCCGCCGGGGAGCGCCGGGGGGAGGTCCTCCTGGACACCGTCCGCCGGGAGATGGCGGGAGCCCCCCTGGCCACCATCGACTACGTCGAGCTGGTGGACGCCGAGAGCCTGGTCCCCGTGGAGCGGGTCGAGGCCCCCGCCCTGCTGGCCCTGGCGGCCTTCTTCGGTTCCACCCGCCTCATCGACAACACCGTACTGAATCCGTCCCCAGGAGCGTGAACCATGCTGCTGACGCTGCTCAAGGGCAAGATCCACAGGGCCACCGTCACCGACGCCGACCTCTCCTACGAGGGGTCGGTGACCCTCGACGCCGCGCTCATGGAGGCGGCGGGCATCCTCCCCCACGAGGCGGTGGAGATCTACGACGTCACCAACGGGGCCCGGCTCCGCACCTATACCCTCTGGGCACCCCCGGGCTCGGGGGTCGTCCAGATCAACGGCGCGGCGGCGCACCTCGTGAAGAAAGGAGACGTGGTGATCCTCTGCGCCTACGCCCTCATGGACCCCGGGGAGGCCAGGACCTTCAAGCCCCGGGTGGTCCTGGTGGACGGCGCCAACCGGATCCGGAAGGTTTCCCTCTACGAGGGCGGCCGCCTCTCCGATGAAGCGCCGTAGCCTTCGGGCCCTCTGCCTAGTCTTTTCCCTCGGGATGGCCCAGGCCGCCGCCCCCCAGGCCGAACCGGCCTACGACCTCTTCCTCAAGAGCGACTACGGAAGGGCGGTGGTCTGGATCGATACCTCCACCGGAGACTTCCGCTGGCTGGACACCTCCGCCCGCCTCGACATCCGTGGCCGCGGCCGGCTGGAGTTCCCCAGCCTGGGCCCCATCGTCTTCGTCTTTTCGGGCCCCCTCAAGGGGTACGACTGGGTGGCGGCCACCCTGAAGATCTACGGGACCTCCGCCACGGGGTACCTGGCGGCCTTTCCCTCCGGCGAGAAGGTCCGGAAGGTCACTTCCAACTTCTACGACCGTGACACCCGGGACGACCGGCCCCGGGCCCCCAAGGCCGCCGCCCCCCCGCCACCCCCGCAGGTGGGGGAGGTCCGCGCCGTTCCCCCGGAGGTCCCCGCCCCGCCCCCCGCTCCCTGAGCGGGACAGGGATGGCCTACAGCCCGTACTTCTGCAGGTCGAAGGGGAGGGCCTCCCGCTGGAAGGCCAGGAGGCGGTCGATCCCTTGGGCGGCCAGGGCTAGGAGGGCGTCGAGGTCGCCCTTGGAAAAGGGGTTGTGCTCGGCGGTCCCCTGGATCTCGATGAACCTCCCGTCGTCGGTCATGACGACGTTCATGTCCACCTCCGCCAGGCTGTCCTCCTCGTAGTTGAGGTCCAGGATCTTCTCCCCCCGGAGGATCCCGACGCTGATGGCCGCCACCAGCCGGCGGACGGGAAAGGCCTTGATGAGCCGCGTCTCGGTCATGTGGTGGAAGGCCAGAAGCAGCGCCACGAAGGAACCGGTGATGGCCGCCGTCCGGGTCCCTCCGTCGGCCTGGATCACGTCGCAGTCGATCCACACCGTCTGGTCCGGCAGGGCCCCCAGGTCGGTGACGGCGCGCAGCGACCGTCCGATGAGGCGCTGGATCTCCTGGGTCCGGCCCGACTGCCGCCCCTTGGAGGCCTCCCGCGGGGTCCGCTGCTGGGTCGAACCGGGGAGCATCCCGTATTCGGCGGTGATCCACCCCTGGCCCGTCCCCTTGAGGAAGGGGGGAACCCGGTCCTCCACCGTAGCGGTGCAGACCACCCGCGTCCTGCCGAATTCCACCAGGCAGGAGCCGGCGGGAAAGTCCACGTAGTTCGGCCGGATCACCACCGGTCTCAGCTCGGAGGGGCTCCTTCCGTCGTTTCTCATGGGTCTCTCAACCTTTCTTCCGGAACGGCCACCAGCTCGCCGATGGCCCTTCCCAGGATGCGCTCCCCCACCTCCCGGAAATGGGTGCCCGGGTCGGTGACGAAGCAGGTGATTCCGCCGCCCTCCCCGCGCCCCAGGGTGGGCTTCAGCGCCTGGGCGGCGGCGGCGGCGGAGGAGATGAGGCAAACCCCCTCCCCCGCCACCCGACGGAGAACGGGAACCAGGACGGGGTAGTGGGTGCAGCCCAGGATCAGGGTGTCGATGCCCTCCCTCAGGAGGGGTTCCAGGTAGCGGGAGGCGACCTGGAGGGCCACCGGGTCGCTGCTCCAGCCCTCCTCCACCAAGGGGACGAAGAGGGGGCACGCGGCGGAGAAGACCTTCACGGCGGGGTCCAGCCGCGCCACGGCGGCGGGGTAGGCGCCGCTGGCCACGGTGGCCCGGGTTCCGATGAGGCCCACCTTACCGTTTCGGGTGGCCTCCACCGCCGCCCGGGCACCCGGTTCGATCATGCCGAGGACCGGCACCGAGAGAGCCCGGGCGAGGTCCTGGAGGGCCACGGAGCTGGAGGTGTTGCAGGCCACCACGAGGTGGCGGATCCCTTTCTTTTCCAGGAACCTCCCGATCTCCAGGGAATAGCGCACCACCGTCGCCGGGGATTTGTTGCCGTAGGGAACCCTGGCCGTGTCGCCGAAGTAGAGGATCTCCTCGCCGGGGGATTGCCGCAGGATCTCCGCCACCACGGTGAGCCCCCCGACCCCCGAATCGAAGACGCCGATGGGTCCCTCAACCACCGCGCCGCTCCGCAAGGAGCCCCGACGCGCGAAGCTCGGGCCCCAGGTACTCCGCCTGGGGCGGTATGGGGCCGCTCACGTCCAGGTGCCCGAGGAGGGTCTCCACCTGGTGGCCCTCCACGAGGATCCGCACCGACCGGACCTCCGGGAAGTTGGCGGCGAGGGTGTCCACCAGGCCGTAGACCCGGAGGGCCTCCGTCGAGGTTCCGCTCCCGGCGGTCACCGGCCCCGCCAGGTCCACCACCAGCCGCCCCCCCGGAAGCAGGAAGAGGGCCCGGACGGTGCACCCTTCGGGGAAGGGAGAGAAGAACCCCTCGGCCGGCTGGTTCTCCACGTACCTCCGGGCCACCAGGGCCATGGCCTCCTCGGCCGTCCCCACGGCCTCCAGCCGGACGGGAACGGCGTGGAGGAGGAGGTCCCCCTCCGCCGGGTAGAGCAGGGTGCGGTCCACCGTCGCCGCCCCTCCGGGGTTTCCTTCGCCCGCGGGGGCACGGGAGGGCTCCCCCCGCCCGCAGGCGAGGAGGAGAAGCCCCAGCAGGGCCGAGGGCAGGCTACGGAGCGCCGGACACCGCCGCGGGACTCTCATAACGCTCCTTGAAGGCGGACAGGGCATCGGCGAGCCGTTCCGCCACCCGGTCCTGGAAGGCCGGGTCGCTGGCCTTCCTGGACTCCTCGGGGTTGCTCAAAAAGGCCACCTCCACCAGAACCGCCGGCATGGTGGCCCCCTCCAACACGGCGAAGGGAGCCTGCCGCACCGCCCGCCGGTCGGTGCCCATGAGGCCGTTGAGGGCGTTCTGGATGGACTCCGCCAGGAAGGCGCTCTCCTGGAGGTGGGCCGTTTGGGCCAGGTCCCAGAGGACAAGGTCCAGGCCGCCGCCCCCCGGGGGTGCGCCGCCGCCGGAGGCGTTCTCCTTTTCCGCCAGCTCCCGGGACCAGAGGTCCGTGGCCTGCTGGCTCATGAAATACACCTCCGGCCCCCTGGCGGAGGGCGCGGGGGAGGCGTTCATATGGACCGAGAGGAAGAGGTCGGCCTGGTTGAAGTTGGCCAGGGCCGCCCGCTGTTTCAAGGGCACGGAGGTGTCGCCGTCGCGGGTGAGGACCACCCGGAACCCCCTCTTTTCCAAGAGGACCTCCAGCTTCTTGGCCAGCGCCAGGGTTAGGTCCTTCTCGGCGACGCCCTTGGGACCCAGGGCCCCGGTGTCGGAACCGCCGTGGCCCGGATCGATCACCACCACGTCCACCGCGGGCGTCTTCACGGGGAAGCCTTGCGCCACCGCCGCCGCTTCCACCGGCGGGGGGGTTGGATTGTCCCCGGGTACTCCAGGCGGAACCGCCGGCGTCTCGGGGGCGGGCAACTCCTGGGCCTGTCCCCGGAAGAGGAGGGTCACCGCCGGGGGGGTGGCCTTCTTCTCCGTCTCCATGCCGCCGAAACGCTCGCCGAGGCGAATCCGGAGGAGCCGCCCCTCCTGGTCGGGAGCCACCCGCTCCACGATCCCCTTCCCCAGGTCCCGGGCGGGGGCGGAGAAGGCCCCCGCGGGGAGCCGGACTTCCACCTCCCGTCCCTTCTGCGCCACCTGGGCCTGAGAAGCCGCCGGCCCGGCGAGGGTCACCTTCACCAGGTCCGCTCCCACGGCGACCTCCACCGCGACCCGCCCCGCCGCCGCTTCCTCCGGAGGGGGCTGGGATTGGGGAGTGTCGGGGCTCCCTCCCACCGAAACGGGCCCTCCCAGTACCTGCGGGAGCACCGCCGTCAGAAACTCCTCGGGGAGCCAGAGGCAGCCTTCGGCCTCCCGGGCGGACCTGCCGAGCCGAACGATCCTTCCCTCCACCGACACCATGGGCGAGGCGGTGGAGACGAGGATGCGCTTCCCTCCCACCGTGAGCACGGGGTAGGCCGAAACGGGGTCTTTGGAGGTGCTCCCCCCCAGGGCGCGGGCCAGCTCGTCGGCGCAGACCCACCGAACCCCCTGGGAAGAGCGGTCGCGGAGCCGGAAGGAGCCGCCCGGCCCCTTGACCTCGAGTCCCCAAAGGGGCAGGGCCAGGGCCACCAACCCCGCCAACAGGACCCCCGCTCGTCTCGCCATGGTCTCTCCCCCGGCGCAGGCCTTCGGGCCTCGGCGCCGGCCCATTCTACAGAGGCCCGCCCTTCCTGGCAACGCCCCCGCGGCGCGGCGGCCCTTCCACCGGTGCCGCAAGACTGCGCCGCCGGCACGACGTGGGACCAGGGCCTCCTATTGACGGCGCACCTGGCCCTTTGCTATCCTCCCCCCTCGGAGGCGGGCGTAGCTCAGCCGGTAGAGCGCGAGCTTCCCAAGCTTGAGGTCGCGGGTTCGAAACCCGTCGCCCGCTCCAACTTCTTTTCCCTCTCCCATCACGAGGCTCAAAACCCCACCGCCGGCATCCTGCGGGTTTCGAAGGGTGGGAGCCCCCCGCCGGCCGTTACGAGGCCGCGACCGCAGAGGGAGCGGCCGCCGTTAGGCCGGCGTGGGGGAGAGACCCACCCCGGGAACCGTAGGCGCCGTTGCGCGCGCAAGCGGGCGGACTCCGACGCCCGCGAGCACGCTACGGCGCGTAGGTTCGAAACCCGTCGCCCGCTCCAACTTCTTTTCCCTCTCCCATCACGAGGCTCAAAACCCCACCGCCGGCATCCTGCGGGTTTCGAAGGGTGGGAGCCCCCCGCCGGCCGTTACGAGGCCGCGACCGCAGAGGGAGCGGCCGCCGTTAGGCCGGCGTGGGGGAGAGACCCACCCCGGGAACCGTAGGCGCCGTTGCGCGCGCAAGCGGGCGGACTCCGACGCCCGCGAGCACGCTACGGCGCGTAGGTTCGAAACCCGTCGCCCGCTCCAGGCTGGCAAGGAGGGAGGGCTTCCGGCCCTCCCTCCTTTCGCTGCTTCCTTCGCAGCAACCCTTCCCTCCCGCGGCCCTTCCCTTTCCCCTTGAAATGCCCCCGCGACTCCCGTACACTCCGCCTCCCGTGCAGGGAGAAGACCATGGGCTGGTTCCAGAAATCGCCGCCTCCTCCGCCGCCCCGTTCCCTCCTCTCCGAGAGGACTTCCTTCGAAGGCGAGTTCGAGGGAGCCGCCGACCTGGAGGTCCACGGCCGCCTGAAGGGCCCCGTCCGCTGCCGGGGAGAGATCACCGTCGCCCGGGGCGCCAGGGTGGAGGGCGAGGTGCGGGCACGGGCCTTCACCCTTTCTGGCGTCTACCGGGGGGCGGTGGAAGCCGGAGGGGCGGTCTTTCTCCCGGGGGCGGACTTTCAGGGAAGCCTGCGCTGCGAAAAGGTGCGGATCGAGCGGGGGGCCCGCCTGGCGGGCCGCCTGGAGGAGCGGCGGCGGTGATCCTCTACGCCATCTCCGACCGGCGCCTGGCGGGGGAGGGCGGCCTGCTGGGCCAGCTCTCCGCCCTCATCCGGGCCGGGGTGGACTGGCTCCAGCTCCGGGAGAAGGACCTGCCCGACCGGGCCCTCTTCGAGGTGCTGCGGGCCCTCCGCTGGGAGGCCCTCCGCTTCGGCACCCGCCTCCTCGTCAACGGCCGCCCCGACCTGGCCCTGGCCTCGGGGGCGGCGGGCGTCCACCTCCCCGCCCAGGGGCTTCCCACGGGGGAGGTACGGCGCCTCTGTCCCCCTCCGTTCCTGGTGGTCCGCTCCTGCCACGACCTGGCGGAGGTCCAGAGGGCCGCGGAGGAAGGGGCGGACGCGGTGACGTTGGGCCCCGTCTTTCCAACCCCCTCCAAGGCTCCCTACGGCCCCCCCTTGGGTCTCGAGGCCCTGCAGGAGGCCTGCCGCCAGAGCCCCATCCCCGTCCTGGCCCTGGGCGGGGTCTCCCGCGACCGGCTGGGGACGGTCCTCCGGGCGGGGGCCGCCGGGGTCGCGGCCATCCGGCTCTTCGCCGAGATGGGAAACCCCCTCCAGGAGGTGCCGGCCCTCCGCCGCCGCGCAGAGGCGTCTTCCCGGTGACGGCACCGAATATTTTGACGGACGGGGCGTTGCCAGGTACAGTGAGAGGTCGGGCCTTCGGCCCCCCGGGCGGAAGGCCCTGGAGGTGACCATGCGCGTGAAGATCACCGTGGCGCTCATCATCGTCGCCGGCGCCGTGGCGTTGTTCCTCCTCTCCAGCGCCGGGACGGCCAAACCGGTGTACTACTACAGCCCCACCCAGTTCCTGGCGGACCCCGCCGTCCAGGGGGGGCGCCTGCGCCTCAAGGGCGTCATCGAGCCGGGCAGCGTCCGGATGTCGGAGGACCGCTTGAACCTCTGGTTCGCGGTCTCCGACGGCGAGAAGAAGGTGCCCGTCCACTACCGGGGGGCCATCCCCGACGCCTTCAAGGAGGGGCTGGAGGTGGTGGTGGACGGCCGGATGGGCCCCTCGGGAACCTTCGAAGGCCGGGAGTTGATCGTGAAATGCCCCTCCAAGTACGAGTCCCAGGGAAGCGACCCCCGGCCGGGAGCCAGGACGTAACCCATGGGAACCGTCGGAACCTACGCCCTCTTCACCGCCCTGGCGCTGGCCCTCTGGGGCACCGTGGCCTCGCTGGGCGCCTACCGCTCCCAGGACCTCCGCCTCCTTCGGAGCGCGGTCCGGTCCATCCACGGCGTCACCCTGCTGACGGGGGTGGCCGTCCTCGCCCTCTGGGCGGCCCTCCTCCGCAACGACTTCACCCTCAAGTACGTCTGGGAGTACTCCCGCACGACCCAGCCCCTGGTCTACAAACTCTCGGCCCTCTGGGGCGGCATGAGCGGCTCCCTCCTCTTCTGGTGCACCCTCTTGGCGGTCTTCTCCTCCCTGGCGGTCACCCTCAACCGCCGGAACAACCTGCGGCTTCTTCCCTTCACCGCCTTCCTCCTGCTCCTCACCCTCCTCTTCTTCCTGGTGGTCCTGGTTTTCAAGGCCAGCCCCTTCGAACCGCTCTTCGACGGGAATGGCGTGGCCCTCAAGGACTATCCCCCCGAGGCCCTGGCCCAGGTGGAGGGAAACGGCCTCAACCCCCTCCTCCAGAACGTCTACATGGCCATCCACCCCCCCATGCTCTACCTGGGCTACGTGGGCTTCGCCATCCCCTTCGCCTTCATCCTGGGCGCCTTGGCCCACCGGGAGCGCAACACCTTCTGGATGCGCTCCGCACGAAACTGGGCCATGTTCTCGTGGCTCACCCTGGGCATCGGGATCCTCCTCGGGGGGTACTGGGCCTACATCGAGCTGGGGTGGGGAGGCTACTGGGCGTGGGACCCGGTGGAGAACGCCTCCTTCTTGCCGTGGGTGACGGGGACGGCCTTCCTCCACTCCTTCCTCATGCAGGAGAAGCGCGGCATCTACCGCTTCTGGAACGTCTTCTTCATCCTCGCCACCTTCCTGCTGTGCATCTACGGGACCTTCCTCACCCGCTCGGGGATCCTCCAGTCGGTCCACACCTTCGGCCAGGAGGACCCGTCCATCCCCTGGTACTTCCAGCTGGGAACCCTCTTCATCGCCTTCCTGGCCGGCATGCTGGTCCTCGGGGTAGTGCTGATCCTGAGGAGGAAGGCGCTTTTGGAGAGCGGCCAGCGCCTCGAATCCGCCGGTAGCCGGGAGGGGCTCTTCCTCTACGCCAACCTCCTTCTGGGCCTCATGGCCCTGGTCGTCCTCTTCGGCGTCACCAGCCCCATCTTCTACCGGATGGCCACCGGCAAGGAGTTGAGCCACGGGCCGGAGTTTTACAACCCGAGGGTCCTTCCGGTGGCCCTGGCGATCCTGCTCGTCATGGGCCTCGCCTCCATCGCCCCCTGGCGGAGGGGCGGATGGGAGGCCTACCGGAGGCACCTCTTCTTCCCGGCCCTGGCCGGGGCTTCGGCCCTTTTGGCCTCGTTGGCGGCCATCTTTTTAGGGGGACCTGCCCTCCGGGCGGATCTGGCCGCCCGCCCCCTCACCTTCTGGTACCTCCTCGCCTGCACCGCACTCTCCTTCTTCGTGGCGGCCATCCTCTTGGAGGAGTACGCCCGGTCGGTCCGGGCCGCACGGCGGGCCGGGAAGGGGCTTCCCTCGGCCCTCCTCCACCCCTTCCGGGAAAACCCGCGCCGGTACGGAGGCTACCTGGTCCACTTCGGCGTGGTCTGCCTCTTTCTGGGGGTGGCCTTCTCCGGGACCTTCCAGCGGGAGTACCAGGAATCCATGAAGGTCGGGGACGCCGTGCGCTTCGGCCCTTACACCGTCCGCCTGGCTTCCCTGGGCCACGACGACCTGAACGCCGACCTTCGCAAGGTCAACGAGGCCAGGGTCTGGGCCGATCTCCAGGTCTTCAAGGGAGACCGCTTCGTCTCCCTCCTCCGTCCCCAGCGGGTCTTCTACGCCGCCAACCCCCAGCAACCGACCTACGAGGTGGCCATCCACTCCCGCCTCATGGAGGACTTCTACACCGTCCTCGCCGGCTTCAGCCTGGAGGAGGGCACGGTGGTCCTGGGCGCCTACGTCAACCCCATGGTCGCCTGGCTCTGGCTGGGAGGCCTCTTCATCCTGGCGGGGGGCCTCACGGCCCTCGTGCCCATGCGGAGGTGGTGATGGCGGCGGTCCTCTTCTCGCTCCTGCTGGCCCTCGGCTCCTTTCTCTTCGCCCTCTGGCCTCTCTTCGGAGAGAAGGTGCCCATTCCCGACCACCGGACGCCGGACCTCCTGAAGGAGGCGGTGGCCCGTTCGGTCCGGGAGCTGGAGACGGACCTCCGTATGGAGAAGATCCGGGAGGAGGATCTCCGGTTGATCCGGGAGCACCTGGAAAAGGAATCGGGTTCCTGAGGGGGGGCTCCATGCGCGCACACATCCGCTGGACGGGAAGGGCCCTCGAACTTCTCGACCAGCGCAGGCTGCCCCGCGAGATCGGCTACGTCGAGTGCCGGACCGCCTCGCAGGTGGCGGAGGCCATTCGAACCATGGTGGTGCGGGGAGCGCCGGCCATCGGCGTCGCGGCGGCTTACGGGATGGCGCTCGCCGCCCAGACGGCGGCCCGGGGCTGCGCCAACCGGAAGGATTTCAAGCGCCGGGTCTCCGCCGAGGCCGCCGCACTGCTGGCGGCACGCCCCACCGCCGTGAACCTGGAGTGGGCCGTCCGCAGGCTGGAACGGCTCGCCCTGGACCTCATCCGCAGCGGGGCGGATCCGGAGGACGTGGCCGCGGCGGTGGAGGAGGAGGCCCTCCAGATCCACCGGGACGACGTGGCCGCCTGCATGGCCATGGGGAAGGTCGGAAGCCGGCGGGTGCCCGACCGGGCCGCCGTTCTCACCCACTGCAACGCCGGTGCCCTGGCCACCGGAGGGTACGGCACCGCCCTGGGTGTCGTGCGGGCGGCGCGGGACGAGGGGAAGGAAGTGACCCTCTACGCCGACGAAACCCGGCCCTACCTGCAGGGCGCCCGCCTCACCGCCTGGGAGATGGTGGAGGAGAAGATCCCCGTGACGCTGCTCTGCGACTCGGCGGCGGCCTCCCTCCTCGCCGCGGGCAAGATCGACCTGGTGGTGGTGGGGGCCGACCGCATCGCCCTGAACGGGGACGTGGCCAACAAGATCGGCACCTACCCCCTGGCGGTGCTGGCCCGGCGCCACGGCGTCCCCTTCTACGTCGCCGCCCCCCTGAGCACCTTCGACCCCTCGGCACCCGACGGGCGGGCCATTCCCATCGAGGTCCGGGAGCCTTGGGAGGTGCTGGCCTTCGAGAAGAACGAGGTGGCCCCCCGGGGGGCCTCCGCCTACAACCCCGCCTTCGACGTGACCCCCCACGACTTGGTGACCGCCATCTTCACCGAGTGCGGCGAGATCTCCCCCGTCACCCCCGAGACGGTGCGCGACTTCCTCCAGCGGAACCGTCCATGAGGCCCGTTCTGGGCATCGAGACCTCCTGCGACGATTCCTCCGCCGCCGTGGTGACGGAGGAGGGTCTCCTCCTCTCCTGCGTCCTCGCCGGCCAGGCGGAGGTCCATGGCCCTTACGGGGGCGTGGTTCCCGAGCTGGCCAGCCGGGCCCACCTGGAACGCCTGCCCTCCGTGGTGGAGGGGGCGCTGGCGGAGGCGGGGACCCCCCTCTCGGCCATCGGATCGGTGGCGGTTTCTTCGGGCCCCGGCCTCCTGGGCAGTCTCCTCGTGGGACTTTCCTACGCCAAGTCCTTGGCGTGGTCCCTGGGGATCCCGGTGGTGGGCGTCAACCACATCGAGGCCCACCTGCGCTCTCCCTGGATGGAGCACCCCTCCCTCCCCTACCCGGCACTGGGGCTCGTCGTGTCCGGCGGCCACTCCCACCTCTTTTGGTGCCCTGGCCCCGACGGGCCGCAGCTGGCGGCGGCCACCCGGGACGACGCGGCGGGGGAGGCCCTGGACAAGGTGGCCAAGTTCCTGGGCCTCCCCTACCCCGGCGGCCCCGTGATCGACCGCCTCTCCCCCAGGGGGAACCCGCGGGCCTTCGACCTTCCCCTCCCCCGGATGTCGGGGGGCAACGGTCTGGACTTCTCCTTCTCCGGGCTGAAGACGGCGGCGCTCCACCGAATCCGCGAAGGGGGCCTCGTGCCGGCCCCGGCGGAAGACCTCGACGCCCTGCCCGCCTGGGAGTACGACCTCATGGCCTCCTTCCAGAAGCGGGTGGTGGACCACCTCCTCGGACGCCTGAAGAAGGCGGCCCTCCGCTACAGGCCCGCCTCCCTGGTCCTCGCCGGCGGGGTGGCCTGCAACCGGCTCCTCAGGGAGCGCTTCAAGCGCCTCGCCGAAGACCTCGGCCTTGCCGCCGGCCTCCCCTCCCCCCGCCTGTGCACCGACAACGCCGCCATGGTGGCCTTCCGCGCGTTGGACCTCCTCCGGAAAGGACCCCCGGCGGGGTACGGCCTGGACGCCACCGCCGTGGCCAGGTGGCCGGGGGCCCGTTGACTCTCCGGGGCGTTTCGGGCATAATTCCCCTTCTGGATGGGCCATTAGCTCAACCGGTAGAGCAGGGGACTCTTAATCCCAAGGTTGTAGGTTCGAGTCCTACATGGCCCACCAACCCCCTCCACCGCCTCCGGGCGGTTCTTTTTTCCCTCCCCGGCCCGGCGGAAGGCCGCTGCCGTCTCCTTGCCTGCCCGGCCGAACGGCAGTAGAATCCCCCTTCTGAAGGGGAACGACCCATGGCCGCGGCTCCCGGCAGCCTACGCCCGTACGTGCTCTCCGCGGGCCTTTCCGTCCTGGCCGCCACCCTGCTGGTGGGGGCCCTCCTGCGCCCCTTCCGGGTGGCGGGGCGGAGCATGGCCCCTACCCTCTCCGACGGGAGCGTCGTCCTCGTGGACCGCACCGCCTTCCTCTGGCGTTCCCCCCGGCGGGGGGAGGTGGTGGTCTTTCGGACCCCCGGGTGGGGGCTGGCCGTGAAGCGTGTGGTGGCTCTTCCAGGGGACCGGGTGGTCTTCTCCGACGGCGGGGTTGCGGTGAACGGCCGCCCCGTGCCGCCTTTCGCATCTCCGCCCGGCCAAGGCCGGGAGCGAGAGGTCACCGTGCCGCCGGGGGCCTTCTTCTGCGTCGGGGACAACCTCCTGGAGAGCCTGGACAGCCGCAGGACGGGGCCCGTCCCCGGGGAACTCCTCGTGGGCCGGGTGGTGCTGGCCGCCGCCGCCCCCTGGGTGCAAGGCTCCCTGTCCCCCGCCGCCGCCGGCGGCCCCGGGACCCTTGCCGGGAGAAACCCATGAGCCTTCCGGCCCTTCCCCTCCAGGGCGACTACGGCCAGCTCGGCCTGCCGGAAATCCTCGACTTCCTGAAGACCACCGGCAAGACGGGGGTCCTCCTCGTCCGCAACGGCACCATCACCAAGACCCTGCACTTCAAGAACGGCGTGGTGGTCTTCGCCACCTCCAACGTTCCGGACGAACGGTTCGGGGAGATGCTCCTCCGCGAGGGGAAGATCACCCAGGAACAGTTCGAGGAGGCCAGCCGCCGCGTCACCAGGGGCAAGCGCCTGGGGAAGATCCTCGTGGAGATGAAGGCCCTGGCCCCCAAGGACCTCTGGAACGAGGTCCGCCACCAGGTGCAGGAGATCGCCTACTCCATCCTCCGCTGGGAATCGGGCTCCTTCCAGTTCTTCGAGGGCGAGGAGAAGACCGGGGAGAACATCACCACCGCCATCTCCGTCCCCGAGCTCCTGCTGGAGGGCCTTCGCCGCATCGACGACCCCGGCCTCTTCAAGAGGACCATGCCCAACGAGGACGTGATCTTCGAGAGGGTCCTCCCCGCCCACCGGCCCCAGGGCCTCCACTTCGAGGAGTACGAGAAGCACGTCTTCAAGCTGGTGGACGGCAACCGGAGCGTACGGGAGATCTGCGACCTCAGCGAGATCGGCGAGTTCGAGACGCTGAAGACGCTCTACATCTTCTTCACCATCGGCTACCTCCACGTGAAGGGACGCAAGGACCGCTTCGAGGAAGAGCGGCGGGAGCTGCAGGAGTTCGCCGAGCTCATCCGGAACTACAACGAGATGTTCTCCTTCCTCTACCACTACCTGCTGCGGGAGGTGGGCCCCATCGCGGAGAACATCCTGGAGAAGTACCTGGGGAAACTGAAGACGGCCCAGCCGGAGGTCTTGGGGAGGGTGACCCTCCGGAGCAACGGCTCCCTCTCGGAGGAGCGGATCCTGGAGAACCTGCGGCAGGTGGAGGGGGACCGCCGGAGCCTCCTGGTCCAGTCCCTCAACGAGTACCTCTACAGCGCGCTGCTGGCCATCCGCCGCACCCTGGGGCCCGACCACGAGAGCCGCGTCCTGGATACCCTGCGCCACACCCGCAAAGACCTCTTCCGTGGCTCTGCCTGAGTTCCCGCGGCTCCTTTCCATCGTCGGCCCCACCGCCGCCGGCAAGTCCCGCTTCGCGGTGGAGGTGGCCCTGTGCTTCGGCGGGGAGATCGTCTCGTGCGATTCCATGGCCGTCTACCGCGGCCTCGACATCGGTACGGACAAGCCTTCCCCGGCGGAACGCCGGGGGGTTCCCCACCACCTCCTGGACGTGGCGGAGCCGGGGACGGTCTTCTCCGCCGGTGCCTTCCGAACCCTGGCCCTGAAGGCCCTCTCGGAGATCCACGCCCGGGGCCGCTTGGCCATCCTCACCGGGGGAACGGGGCTCTACTACCGGGCCCTCACCCGGGGCCTGGTGGAGGCACCGGGGCGGCAGGAGGCCATCCGCCGGAGGCTCCTCTCCCGCACGGAACGCCGGGGACCGGAGGGGCTCCACCGGCTCCTGCGCCGGCTGGACCCCGCCTACGCCGCCACCATCGGTCCCCGGGATCTCCTCCGCACCGTTCGGGCCCTGGAAGTGCGCCTCGCCACCGGAAAGCCCCTCTCCGCCTTCATCCGCGAAAGCCCCTTCGGAAGCCGGGTGATCCCCGGGCTCACGGTGGGTTTGACGGCTCCCAACCCCTTCCTTTACCATAGGATCGAGAGCCGCGTGGAGGAGATGATGGCCGCAGGCCTCCTCGATGAGGTCCGCGGCCTGTGGCAGGACGGGCGGCTCCAGGGGCCGGTGCGCAAGGCCATCGGCTACGGGGAATTGGCGGCTTTCCTGGAAGGTTCCCTTTCCCTGGAGGAGGCCGTCGGGCTTATCAAGAGGCGGTCGAGGAACCTGGCTAGGCGCCAGCTGGCCTGGTTCAGGAAAGAAGAAGGAATCCAATGGTTCGACATTCAAAAGGAGGCCTGGACCCATGATGCCCTTGAATGCATCGAAAGATGGCTCGAAGAGACCCCCCGCCAACCGTGAGATCAACATCCAGAACCAGATCCTCAACTTCGTCCGGAAGGACCGGTCCCTCATCACGATCTTCCTGGTCAGCGGCAAGAAGTTCGTGGGGCAGGTTCTCGGCTTCGACCGCTACACCATCCACATCCGCGGCCGCGACTACGACCAGATCGTCTTCAAGCACGCCATCACCAACGTCTCCGTTCCGCGCCACGTCATGCAGAAGATGGCGGGGGTCGAAGGAGAGGAGCCGGACACCGGCGACTTCGCCGCCGAAGGGGGCGAGGAAACGCCTCCCGAGGGCGACGACCTCGGGTGACCGCCGCGTCCAGCCGGGGGGGCCGCCGCCCCCCCGGTTTCGCTTGGCCGGGGGTGTACCGATGGAGGATGCTCTAATGACCCAGCTGCGTTTTCTCAAGCAGATCGACTTCTTCTCGGCGCTGGACCCGCCCCACCTCAAGAACCTCCTACGCTTCTCCGAAGAGCGGTCCTGGCCCAAGGGTGCCGTCCTCTTCCGGTTCGGCGACCCCGGGGACAGCCTCTACATCGTCCTCTCGGGACGGGTGAAGTGCCACCTGGACGGGGGCGACGGGCGCCAGGTCACCCTGGCCCTCCTGGGGCCGGGGGAGATCGTGGGAGAGCTGGCCCTCTTCGACCCCCAGGAAAGGCGCTCGGCCAACGTCAGCGCCGCCGAGGACACCGTCTGCCTGGTCCTCTCCCGGGAGAGCTTTCTCGCCGCCCTGGCGGAGAGCCCCTCCCTGGCCATGGAGCTGATCCAGGTCCTCTCCCGCCGCCTCCGGGACACCTCCCAGCGCCTGGCCAGCCTGGTGCTGGAGGACACCTTCGGCCGCCTGGCGCGCTTTCTCAACGGACTGGCCGAACGGGAGGGACGGCGGCTGGCCGACGGTTCCATCCTCTTCAACCGCCCGACCCAGGAGGAGATCGCCCACATCATCGGGACCAGCCGCGAGACGGTGAACCGCCTGCTGCGGGAGCTGGAGAGCCAGGGGGTCCTTCGGCTGGTGGGCCGGAAGATCCTTCTCTACAAGCGCCCTCTCTGATTACCTTCACCGGCGAGGTCCGCCGTCAGGCCCCCGGGGCGTGATTTCCGTCACAAAGCCCCTTGCCGCCCCTTCCCATTCCCCGGAGAGGTGATACCCTCTCTCCAAAAGGAGGGGAAAGGCATGCGCCCTCGCATCAAATCCGCTGCGGCCTTTGGAGGCCTGCTTCTGATCGCCCTCACGGCCCTCACCGGGGAGCCCGCCCTGGCCCCCTACCGGGAGAGCCTCCCCGATGGAACGGTGGACTGGGACGCCGGGTGGATCCGCACCGAGGCGTCGGTGCCTCTGACCGCCGGGGTTCCCCGGGCCCAGGCCCTGGTGGAGTCCCGCCGCACGGCGCTGGTCAAGGCCCAGGCCGCCGCGCTGCGTCTGGCCCTGCGCCTCCCCGTGGACGCCGAGCGGCGCCTGGAGTCCTTCGAGGCCCTGAAGGTCCGGGTCCGGGGGATCGTCCAGGGAGGGAAGGTCCTTTCGGAGGAGACGCGGGGGGACCGGACCGTCGTGGCCTTGGAGGTCCCCATCAACGGGGTCCACGGCATCGCCTCCGAGGTGGCGGTGGTGACCCTTCCGCCCGAGCCGGAGGCGCCTCCTCCCCCGCCGCCCCCCCAGGCCCGTTCCCGGGAATCCTCGGCTCCGCCGCCGGCCCCTTCCCAAGCCCCCGCCCCCTCCTCCCTCGCCTCCTTCGGGGCCGTGACGGTGGATGGGCGGGAGGCGGGCCTCAAACCGGCCCTCCAGATGCGGATCGTCGATCCCCAGGGAAACGAGGTCTACGGTCCCAAGACCGTCAAGCCCTCGAGGGCCCGGGAGGCCATGCTCGCCCGTTACGTCACCGCCCCCCCGGAACCCCAGGGAACCTTCGGTCCGGGCTTCTTCACCTCTCCCCTCCTCACCCTGGCCCTCATCGCCCGGCCGCCCCTGGAGACGGCCCAGCGGGAGCCCTCGCCCCGCCCCCGGGGGGAGGAAGGCCTGGTGGTCCGGGCCGCCGCGGCCCGCGGAGCCCTGCGGGCCGACGTGGTCGTGACGAAGGAGGAGGCCGCCCGTCTCCAGGAGGCCGACCGGCAGTCGGGGATCCTTAGGGATGGAAAGGTCCGGGTCATCGTTCGTCCCGACGTCGGCGGCGTCGAGGGCCGCAGGTTCACCCCCGCCTCCGGAGGGGACCTCTGGCTCACGGCTCGCTGAGGGGCCCATGGCGACCCTTCCCCCCTTCCGCCGGGGAGGCCTGCTGACGGGCCTCGCCCTGACCCTCGGGGTGGTCCTCCCCCTGGCCTTCGGGGCCGTCCAGGGGATGGAAGGGCGCCTCTACGACATTCTCCTCCGGGCCCGAAGCCGCCCCCCTTCGGGAAAGGTCCTTCTGGTCACCCTCTCCGACGAGGATTTCCGTTCCCTGGGAGGGCGCAACCCCACCCGCTCCGAGTACGCCGCCCTCTTGGGGCGCCTCTGGGACGCCGGTGCCTCGCTGGTGGCCTTGGACGTCCTCTTCCTGGAGCCCCGGGAGGAAGGGGAGGACGGAGCCCTGGAGGCAGCCCTGGCGCGGGTGGATACGGTGCTGGCGTGCAGCCCCGGAAACGGACTCTACCCGCTGGAGCGCTTCCGCCGCCGGGCGGTGGCCCTGGGCTCCATCGACCTCCTCTCGGACCGCGACGGGATCTTCCGCCGGCTGCCCCCTCCGTACCTCCAGGGGGACGGGCGCACGGGCCCCCTTCCCCTGGCCCTGGCCTGCGCCCGCCTCCTCTGGTTCCCGGGGAAGCCCCCCCAGGCCCGGTGGGAGGGGGGCACCCTCTGGCTGGAGGACCACCCCTTCCGAACCGACGGCACCGGCTGGTGGATCCCCTTCCGGGGGGGCGACGGCTCCCTGCCCCGCCTCTCCTTCGCGGAGGTGCTCAAGGGCGGGCCCTCCCTCCAGCCGGTGCGAAACAAGGTCGTGCTCGTCGGCTCCACGAGGCCGAGCCAGCACGATTTCTTCTCCGTCCCCCTCCCCGCCAGGAGCCACGGGAGCGGTGAACTGCGCAGCCACACCATGGCCGGGGTCGAGGTCCACGGCCAGGCCCTGGAGGCGCTCCTCGACGGCGAGGAGATCCTTCCCCTCGGAGGAAAGGCCCTGGCGTTCCTGTGGGCCGCCCTCGTCCTCCTCGCGGTCCTCCTCACCGGATGGGCGCTGAGGCCCTTCACCGCCCTCGCCCTCTGGATGGGGCTGCTGGGGATCCTCGGGGGGGGCGGGGCTCCTCGCCGTGCGGGCCGGCCGCCCCCTTCCCCTGCTGGCCCTTCTCCTCTCGGCCATGGCCTACGCCGCCGGGTCCTTCGCCTACCACCGGGTGGCCGACTACCGGGGAAGGCGGGAGGTGGAGCGCCTCTTCAGCCGGTACGTCTCCCCCAACGTGGCGAGGACCCTCCTCCAGAACCCCGGACTCGTCCAGCTGGGGGGACGGCGCAAGGAGCTCTCCATCCTCTTCTCCGACATCCGGGGCTTCACCTCCCTCTCGGAACGGCTCCCCCCGGAGCAGGTGAGCGCCCTCCTCAACGAGTACTTCACCGAGATGACCGAGGTCCTCTTCGCCCACGACGGCACCCTGGACAAGTTCATCGGCGACGCCATCCTGGCCTTCTTCGGCGACCCGTTGGCCATGGAGGACCACACGAGCCGCGCCGTCTCCTGCGCCGTGTCCATGCAGGAGCGGGCCGCCCTCCTCAGGGAGCGCTTCGCCGCCGAGGGTAAGCCCCCGCTCCACATCGGCGTGGCGGTGAATGCGGGGCCGGTGGTGGTCGGGAACAACGGATCCAAGACCAACTTCGCCTACACCGTCATCGGGGACACGGTGAACCTCGCCTCCCGCCTGCAGGGGCTGGCGGTACGGGACGACGTGATCCTTCCCGACCGCCTGCGGGCCGCCATCCCCGGCTTCGACGAAACCTACGACTGGGAACCCATGGATCCGGTCACCGTCAAGGGGAAGGCCGACCCCATTCCGGTGGTACGGATCCGGGGAAGACGGCGGGGCCGGCCGCAGCCGCCGGCGGGGTCCGCGGAGATCCAAGGAGAGTAGAATGAAAAGAAACGACCTTCACGAACGGAGGTGGTCCATGAAGCACCGACTGGTTTTCTTCGGCATGCTCCTTCTCGCGGCGTCGCTGGCGGCCCCGGCCCAGAGCCGCGTCACCGCCACCGGAACGGCGGCGGTCCTCGGGGGCGATGCCGCCAAGGCGCGGGACCGGGCCCTGGAGAGCGCCCTCCGCAACGCCGTGGAGCAGGTCATCGGGACCCTGGTGGACTCGGAGACGCTGGTGCAGAACAATGCGCTCCTCGCGGACAAGATCTTCACCCAGACCCGGGGGTACGTGGCCAACTACCGGATCCTCTCGGAAAAGCCCGACCTGGAAGCCAACCTGTACAGCGTCACGGTGGAAGCGGAGGTCCGGGAGGGCAACCTGGCCGATGACCTCGGCTCTCTGGGGCTCCTCCTCAGACGGATGAAGATGCCCCGCCTGGCGGTTGCCGTCGAGGACGACCAGGGGACGGCCAAGTCGGTCCTGGAACGCCTCTTCCGGGACAAGGGATTCCTGGTGGTGGAGGCGCCGGAGAGCGCGGGAGGCGCCTCCTTCTGGGGAATGGGCGAGGGCGGCCAGACCGACCTCCTGAAGCGCTATGGCGCCGAGGTGGTGGTGCTGGGGAAGGTCTCCGGCGGCGCCGGCGGGAGGGTGAGGAAGTCCAACCTCACCTCCTACCAGGCGGCCCTCTCCCTGAAGGCCCTCAAGGCCGATACCCGGGAACTCCTGGGCACCGCCTCCGGCAGCGGCACCGCCGTCCACGTCGGGGAGGCCGGCTTCCAGGAGGCCTCCCGCCAGGCCGCCATGGTGGCCGGAAACGACCTCGTGCGGCAGATCACCACCCAGTGGGCCAAGGAGTCCTCCTCCACCCGCATGCTCACGCTGGAGATCCAGGGAGGCGGCGGGAAGGCCCAAGAGGTGGCCAAGCGCCTCCTGGCGGAGGGCCGCGGCATTCAAGAGGCGGTGGTGCGGGAATCGTCCCCCGAGGGTGCCACCCTGGGCGTTTCCATGCAGGGCGACGCCTCGGACCTGGCCCAGGAGGTCCGAAAGCTATGGCCCCGGGCCAAGATCGTATCCCAGAGCGCCAACCGTTTGACAGTGGCCTTTTGAGGCCTGTATCCTGGGTTCTCGAGGAGGTAAGCCATGAAGCGCCTCAGCCTTTTCGTGCTGGTCGCATTTTGTGCCGCCCTTACCCTCTCGGCCTTTGCCCAGAAGCCGAGGATCGCCGTTCTCAAGATCCGCAACGAGTCCCAGTACGGCCACGGCCGCCTGGGGCCGGCCATCGAGGACTGGCTGGTGGAAAAGCTGGTCCAGTCGGGGCAGTTCCGGGTCATCGAGCGCAAGGAGCTGGAGTCGGTCCTCCAGGAGCAGGAACTCTCCCTCTCGGGGGCCATCGACGACAAGACCGCCGTCAAGGTGGGGAAACTGCTGGGCTGCCAGCTGGTGGTCCTGGGCGCCGTCACCGACTTCTCCATCCGGAAGTCCGGCGGGGAGGCCTTCTTCAAGGTCGGCGTGGACTTTGGCAAGACCACCGCCGAAGGGACGTTGAGCCTTCGGCTGGTGAACACCACCACGGGGGAGATTCTCTTCACCGGGAGTGAATCGGGGACCACCTCCTTCGGAAAGGTGCGCATCGCCGGCATCGGCGGCGGAACCGACTGGGACGAGTCGCAGGCGCGGAAGATCTTCCAGCCGGCGGTGGACCGCCTGGCCCAGAAGATCGTCCAGAGCACCGAAGCCCTCAAGGAGGGGCTGGGGGCCGCGGCGCTGGTCACCGGCAAGGTGGCGAAGGTCTCGGAGGGCAAGGTCTACCTCAACCTCGGAAGCACCGACGGGATCAAGGAAGGCCAGCAGTTCAAGCTCTTCCGCGTCGGGGAGACCATCACCGACCCCGAGACCGGCAAGGTTCTGGGGCAGGAGAAGACGCGGATCGGCACGGTCACCGTGACGAAGATCATCGGCGAGCACCTCTCCATCGGCGTGGTGGAGGGCGGGGGCCAAGCCCAGGTGGGCGACTCCCTGGAGTGACCCTTCCTTTGACACCATTGGGGAGCGGGCCGGGCGCATGACCATTCCCAACCTCCTGTCGGTCCTGAGGATCGCGCTGATCCCGCTCTTCATCCTGGCGGTGGTCTACGGCCACCCCACCGCGGCCCTCTTCCTCTTCGTGGGGGCCGGTCTCACCGACGCACTGGACGGCTTCATCGCCCGGTTCTTCGACCAGCGCTCCGAGCTGGGCGCCTTCCTGGACCCCATGGCCGACAAGCTGATGCTGACGGCCACCTACGTGGCCCTGGCCCTTCCGGAGACGGGCATCACCCACCCCATTCCCGTCTGGGTCCCCGTTCTCACCATCGCCCGGGACGTCATCATCGTGACCCTCTCCCTCATCCTGAACCTCTCCTTCGGGATCCGCTCCTTCCCCCCCTCCCTTCCGGGGAAGTGTACGACCTTCGCGCAGATCGCCTACGCCGTGGCGGTCCTTCTGCAGAACTCCTTCGGCTTTCCCGGCGGGGCCGCCCGCCTCCTCATGGGGGCGGTGGCCTTTTTCACCGTTTTTTCGGGGTTTCACTACCTCTTCCGCATGCGGAGTTGGATCCGCGAGGCGCCGAGGCTCCCGTGAAGCCCGCCGCCCTCCTCCTCGCCCTCCTCCTGGCGGGGGGCTGTTCTCCCGCCCCACCGCCTCCTTCCGGCACCGGCACCCAGGATGCCGTGTCCTCGCCCTGGGTGGTCTTCCCCGACGGCACCACCGTCCGGGTGGACCTGGCCCTGACGCCTCTCGATCAGGCCCGGGGCCTCATGTTCGTGGAGGACCTCCCCGAGGACCGGGGGATGCTCTTCCTCTTCGACACCGACGAGGTTCGACCCTTCTGGATGAAGAACTGCAAGATTGCCTTGGACCTGTTGTGGCTGGACGCTTCCTTCCGGATCGCCGACATTTCGGAGGAGGTCCCCCCCTGCCCCGCCGACCCCTGCCCCAACTACTCCCCCGGCCTCCCCATCCGCCACGTCCTGGAGGTGAACGGCGGCTTCTGCCGGCGCCACGGCGTCCGCCGGGGGGACACCCTGGTGGTGGGGGGGATCCCGCCCCGTTTCGCTCCCCCTTCGTGAAAGAGGCGCGCCATGACCCCGAGGCCCATTGCCGAGAACCCCGATGCCCCGCGGCTCCACGTCTACACCGGGGACGGGAAGGGGAAGACCACCGCCTGCATCGGGCTGGCCGTGCGGGCCCTGGGGGCCGGCAGGCGGGTCTGGATGATCCAGTTCGACAAGGGCTTCGACGGGACCCACGAGCACTACGCCGAACGGAAGGTCTTGAGAACCCTCTCCGGCCTGCGGCTCGATCCCACGGGCTGCGAGCGGATCCGCCCCGACGGCACCTTCCGCTTCGGGGTCACGGAGGAGGACCTGGCGGAGGCCCAGAGGGGCCTGGCGCTGGCCCGGGAGGCGGTGGCCTCCCCCGATTTCGGCCTGGTCATCCTCGACGAAATCCTCTCGGCCCAACGGTACCGGCTCCTTAGGGAGGAGGAGATCCTGGGGATCATCGGCCTTTGGAAGGAACGGGGGCGTGCCGAGCTGGTGCTCTCCGGCAGGACGCGCCTCACGGCGGTCCTCGAGGCCGCCGACCTCGTCACCGAAATGCGGAAAATCAAGCACTACTTCGACGCCGGCGTCCCCGCCCGGGAGGGCATCGAGTTCTGAAGCCGGCGGGCGCCGGCAGGCTCTGCGCCTGGGCAAAAGGAAGAAAGAGGCGAAAACGCCGGTGGAAAAAGGCTGGTCCCTTCCTCCCCTTCGCTCCTCCCCCGTCCCCCCTCTCCCCTTTTTCCCCCTCCATCTCGTTGACTTTCCGGCGCTTTTCCGGTAGACTTCCCCAAGGCTTCCGCCTTCGGGCGGGAAGCCAAATCCAAGTCCGGGAGGTACACGTACATGTCGGTTACGGAAGAAAGGGACCCGAAGGGTCCGGGTGCGCCCTTCGAGGTGCCCCAGGAGTGGCTCGAGCTCAGCTCCGACAACATCGGGGAAGAGAGCCGGGTGGATATGGGGGCTCTCCTCAAGAGCCAGGCGGCGGACCACAGCGAGCGCCACCTCATCCGGGGGAAGGTGGTGGCCATCACCCCCACCGACGTCCTGGTGGACGTCGGCCTCAAGAGCGAAGGGGTGGTGCCCAAGGAGGAGTTCCTCAACGCCCTGGGCGAGATGACCGTTGCCCCCGGCGACGAGGTGGAGGTCTTCCTCGAGCGCCTGGAGGACCAGAACGGCCACGTGGTCCTCAGCAAGGTCAAGGCCCAGAAGATGAAGGCCTGGGAAGAGGTGGAGCGCGCCTACAAGGAGGGCCGCCCCATCAAGGGCATCATCCTGGACCGGGTGAAGGGCGGCCTGGCGGTGGACGTGGGGGTCCGCGCCTTCCTCCCCGGATCCCTGGTGGATCTGCAGCCCATCCGAAACCTCCGCGCCCTCAAGGGCCAGGAGGTCGAGATGAAGGTCATCAAGGTCAACCGGAAGCGGGGCAACATCGTCCTCTCCCGGAAGGCCTACCTCGAAGAAAAGGTCTCCGTGCAGAAGGAACGCATCCTGGAGGCCATCCAGAAGGGCATGCCCCTCCGGGGGACCATCAAGAACCTCACCAACTTCGGCGCCTTCGTGGACCTCGGCGGCATCGACGGCCTGCTGCACGTGACCGACATGTCCTGGAAGCGCGTGAACCACCCCTCCGAGATCTTCCAGGTGGGGGACCAGGTGGACGTGCTGGTCCTCAACTTCGACGAGGAGACCGGCAAGCTCCAGCTGGGCTTCAAGCAGCTGGAGCCCTCCCCCTGGACCAACGTGGCGGAGAAGTACCCCATCGGCATGAAGGTGCGGGGCCAGGTCATCTCCCTGACCAACTACGGCGCCTTCGTCGAGCTGGAGCCGGGAATCGAGGGGATGATCCACGTCTCCGAGATGTCCTGGACCAAGAAGGTGAAGCACCCCTCCGCCGTCCTCAACGTGGGCGACATGGTGGAGGTGGTGGTGCTGGACGTGGACCCCGAGGCCCAGCGCATCTCCCTGGGCCTCAAGCAGGCCGAGCCCAACCCCTGGGACATCATCACCGAAACCTACCGGGAGGGGGACCGGGTCCGGGGCAAGGTCCGGAACATCACCGACTTCGGCGTCTTCGTGGAGGTCCTGGACGGCGTGGACGGACTGGTCCACATCTCCGACCTCTCCTGGAAACGGATCAGCCACCCCAGCGAGATCCTGAAGAAGGGCGACGAAGTGGAGGCGGTCATCACCAACATCGACGCCGTCAACCAGCGCCTTTCCCTGAGCATCAAGGCGCTCCAGCCCGACATCTGGGACCAGTTCTTCCAGTCCCATTACGTGGGCGACGTGGTCCCCGGAACGGTGACCAAGATCGTGGACTTCGGGGCCTTCGTGGACCTCGGGGACGGGGTGGAGGGTCTGGTGCACATCTCCGAACTCTCCGACAAGCACATCACCACCTGCTCCGAGGTGGTGGAGGTGGGCCAGTCCTACCCCTTCAAGATCATCCGCCTCGAGCCCCACGAGAAGCGCATCGGCCTCTCCCTCAAGGAAGGCCAGCGCCGCGAGCGCCAGATGCGGGACAAGGACGAGGACGGCTCCTACCGCCCCTCTCCCGAAGACGGGCGGGTGAGCCTGGGGGACGTGGTGGACTTCAGCGGCTTTCAGAGGAACGACGAGGAGTAGGGCATGACCAAGGCCGATCTCATCGAACTGGTGGCCAAGCGTTCCAACCTGCCCAAGAAGCCGGCGGAGATCATCGTGAACACCATCTTCAAGGCGGTCACCGACGCCTTGGAGCAGGGGGAGAAGGTGGAACTCCGGGGCTTCGGCTCCTTTCGCATGAAGATCCGGGAGGCCCGCACCGCCCGGAACCCCAAGACCGGCGAGAAGGTCCAGGTATCCCGGAAGAAGGTTCCCTACTTCCGCGCCGGCAAGGAACTGAAGGAAGCGGTCAACCGCTGACCGCACAAGCAACGCGCCGGAGGGCCGGGCGGGGTGGTTCCCCGCCCGCCCGGCGGGAAGGCGGCCATGGAGATCGTTTACTCCCCCTGGCGTCTCCAATACGTGACGGACCCCGACAAACAGCGCCAGGGCTGCGTCTTCTGCCGGGCCTTCACGGAAACGCCTTCCCTGGACAACCTGGTGGTCTACCGGGACGAGGCCACCGCCATCCTCCTCAACAAGTACCCCTACACCAACGGCCACCTGCTGGTGGTTCCCCGGGCCCACGTGGATTCCCTCTCGGGGCTCACCGCCGAGGCCCGCGCCGCCGCCATCGAGGCGGTGGCCTGCTGCGAGGACGTGCTGAGGCGTACCTACCACCCCCACGGCTTCAACGTGGGCCTCAACCTGGGGGAAGCGGCGGGGGCGGGGATCCTGGACCACCTGCACTTCCACATCGTGCCCCGTTGGACCGGCGACACCAACTTCACCACCCTCTTCGGCGAACTGCGGGTCATTCCCGAGGACCTGCAGGGGGTCTTCCACCGACTCCGCAGCGCCTTCCCCCCCCGCATCGGCTGAGGGGAAATGGCCCCGGCCCTCTCCCCCGCCTGCGCGGAGCGCATCCGAAGGGCCGAGGAGGCCCGGAGGGAGGCCCAGCTCCTGCTGGGCCGGGGTGAGGTCTACGCCGCCGCCGGCCGTGCCTTCTTGGCCGTCCGGGAGGCCCTGTTGGCCGCCTCGGCCGCCTACGGCCTCCCCCACGAAGACGGAACCAGCCTCCTCGCCGCCGCCGAGGGGCTCTCCCGGGCCACCCGTTTCGGGTGCATCCCCTGCCGCTTCTCCTCCCTCCTCGTCCTGGGGCAGGACCTCCGGAAGGCCAACTACCCGAAGGAAAGGGTCCGGCGGATGATCCCCAAGGCCTTGGAGGTGTCGGAGAACCTCGCCCTCCTCGCCGGTGAGGCCCCCGGTCCGCGGGAGCGGCCCCCGGAGCCCTCCGAGGCCCCCTAACGGTCCTCCCGGCCCCGCTCCTCCCGCTCCCTCTCCCCTCCCCTGCCGCCCTCCTTCGACGGCGGGGCGGCGGAAGGGGCCGGGGAAGCGGAGATCTCCGGGTGGCGGATCTTCCCCCCCCGGTTGGCGGTCCAGGCCGCGGCACCCGACGAGGCCGCGAGGAGAAGCAACGACAGGGCGAGGGCCCCTGGGGCCGCTTCCCCGCGCTTCCGGGCCCGCCAGAGGGCGGCCAGGGCCGTGGCGGCACCCAGGACCAGGAGGGCCAGGGCGGCGTAGGCCGCCTCCTCGTGGGCCTCGATGAGGCCCTTGGAGACCCCCGGCAGCTCCTCCACCCCCTCCTCGGCGGCGCTTCCGCTGAAGAAGGCCGCCAGGGCGAGGAACCCCAGTACGATCTGGCCCACCAGGAAGGCCCGGACCAGGGAGGGGTCCCGCTTCCAGAAGGCCCAGAGGCCCAACGCCAGAACCAATGGGCTCCCCACCACGGGGAAATGGTTGAGCACGAGGTGCAGGTGCGGTGCGTTCACTCCACGCCTCCATTCCGGACCTGGCCGGCTACCAGGGCAACGCCGGGAAAGGGCCGGCTCTTCCCGGCCGGGGCTTGAGGGGGCGGAGGATGGACCGCTATACTGCCGCCGTCCGTGAACACACCCGCACGCGTCCAAGGGAGGTCGCCCATGTCCGCTGCCACGTCTTCCAACGGTCCCAAGGTCGGAATGGTCTTCTCGGGGGGGCCGGCCCCCGCCGCCAACGCCGTGATCTCCGCCGCCGCCCTCGGCTTCCTGGACCACGGCGTCGCCGTGCTGGGCTTCCTGGAGGGATTCTCCCGCCTGGAGAAGTTCGGCCCCGCCTCGCCGCTTGAGGAGGGCCGCGACTTTCTCCGGCTGGACACCTCCGTCTCCGCCATCCGGAACCAGCGGGGGGTCTTCCTTCGCTCCTCCCGGGCCAACCCCGGAAAACCCATCCGCACCAAGGCGGACCTCTGGGACCCCGAGAAGAACGGGCGGCTGAGGGCCATCGTGGATGGCCTGCGGAGCCTCGGGGTGGAGGCCCTGGTCACCATGGGCGGCGACGACACCCTCAAGACGGCCAACTTCCTCCACCTCCTGGGGATGCCCACCATCCACGTCCCCAAGACCATCGACAACGACTACTACGGCATCGACTGGACCTTCGGCTTCTGGACGGCGGTGGACGCCGCCCAGAAGGCCCTGCTCAACCTCAAGGCCGACGCCGATTCCACCAACGCCTACTTCCTGGTGGAACTCATGGGCAGGAAGGCGGGGTGGATCACCTACGCCGCCGGAATCGCCGCCGAGGCCTGCGACATCGTGGCGGCGGAGGACCTGGAGGGGGACCTGGACCCCGATGCGCTGGCGGAGCGCTTCGCCGGCCTCATCGTGCGCCGCGAACGGGACGGCCGCACCGCCGGTCTCATCTGCATCGCCGAAGGGCTCGCCGACCGGCTGGGAGAGGCCCACCGGCCCCGGGAGGTGGACGCCCACGGCAACGTGTACTACGGCCGGGCCGAACTCTGCCGCACCCTGGCGGAGAAGACCGCCGCCCGATACAAGGAAATGACCGGCCGGGAGAAGAAGATCAACCCCAAGCAGATCGGCTACGAAACGCGAACGGCCCCTCCCGTTTCCTACGACGTGGTCCTCGGCTCCATGCTGGGCAACGGCGCCTTCCGGCTCTACCAGGAGGGACGGTTCGGGTGCATGGTCAGCGTGGGGGAGCAGTTCACCCTGCGGGCCGTGCCCTTCCAGGAGCTGGTGGACCCCGAGACCCTCCACACCGTGGTCCGCCTGGTGCCGCGGGAGAGCGACCTCTTCCGCCTGAAGGAGGCCCTCTCCTACCCCCGGGACTGAGCGGTTCGTGGTAGAATGGGGGCCTTTCTGGAGGTGAGGGACCCATGTCCGGTCACAACAAATGGGCCAATATCAAAGCGCGCAAGGGCGCCCAGGACGCCAAGCGTGGGAAGATGTTCACCAAGATCGCCAAGGAGATCATCGTGGCCGCCCGCCTCGGCGGGGGCGACCCCGACAACAACCCCCGGCTGAGGGCGGCCATCCAGGCGGGCCGGGCCATCAACATGCCCAACGACAACATCAAGCGGGCCATCGCCCGCGGCACGGGGGCCGAAGCGGGCGAGGCCATCGAAGAAGTGCTCTTCGAGGGCTTCGGGCCGGCGGGCGTCGCCATCATGGTGGAGGCCCAGACCGACAACCGCAACCGGACCACCGGGGAGATCCGGCACACCTTCAGCAAGTACGGCGGGAACCTCGGCGTGCCGGGGTGCGCCTCCCGGAACTTCCAGCGGCAGGGACAGATCACCGTCCCGGCGGCGGGCCTCAGCGAGGAAAAGATCTTCGAGGCGGCCATCGAGGCCGGGGCCGAGGACGTCCAGAACGACGGGGACACCTACACGGTGATCACCACCTTCGAATCCCTGAACGCCGTCAACGACGCCCTCCAGAAGGCCGGTATCCCCGTCTCCAGCGCCAAGGCGGCCTGGGCGCCCCTCCTCACCGTCCACCTCACCGGCGACCAGGCCCGGGGGCTCCTCAAGCTCATCGACGCCCTCGAGGACAACGACGACGTGGCCAACGTCTGGGCCAACTTCGACATCGACGACCAAGACCTCGAGGCCTTCGAGGCGGGATGATCGCCCTGGGGGTGGACAGCGGCTCCCGCTGTACCGGTTTCGGCGTCGTGGAGCGCCGGGGGGGACGGGACCGGGCCCTCTCCTACGGCGCCCTCCGCCTTCCGGGGGACCTCCCCCACCCCCAACGGCTCCTCCGGATCCACGAGGCGCTGCGGGACCTGATCGCGGAGCACCATCCCGACGTGGCGGCCCTGGAGGGGGTCTTCGTGGCGGGGAACGTGCAAAGCGCCCTAAAACTGGGCCAGGTCCGCGGGGCGGTGATGGTGGCCTGCGCCGCCGCCGGCCTTCCCCTGCTGGAGTTCTCGCCGGCGGAGGTCAAGACGGCCGTCGCCGGCTACGGCCGCGCGGAGAAGCACCAGGTCCAGGCCATGGTGAAGGCCATCCTCGGCCTCGCCGACCTCCCTTCCCCCTCCGACGCCGCCGACGCCCTGGCCCTGGCCCTCTGCGCCCTTTCGGCCTCCACCTCCCCCCTGGCGCCACGGAGAAGGCCGTGATCGGAAGGCTCCGGGGCCGCCTGCTGGAACGGGAACCCTCCGCCCTGGTGGTGGAGGCGGGGGGGGTGGGGTACGAGGTCCGGGTTCCGCTGACCACCTTCACGCGCCTTCAGGACGGCGAGGTGGACCTCTTCATCCACACCGACGTGCGGGAGGACGCCATCGTCCTCTTCGGCTTCCTCTCCCGGGAGGAGCGGGAGACCTTCCGGCGCCTGACCACCGTCCAGGGGGTGGGGCCCATGACGGCCCTGGCGGTCCTTTCGGGGATGGAACTCCCCGAGCTGCTCACCGCCATCGCCCGGGGGGACACACGCCGGATGGAGGCCGTCCCCCGCATCGGGAAAAAGACGGCCCAGCGCATCTGCCTGGAGCTCAAGGAACGGATCGGAGACCTCTGGCCCGCCTCCGCCTCCGAGGCGCGGGAGCCGGCCCCCTCCCCCGACCTCGCCGACGCCGTGGCGGCCCTCCAGAACCTCGGGTACAAGACCCAGCTCGCCCAGAAGGCCCTGGAGACCGCCCGGGCCCGGGCACCGGAGGGTACGCTGGAGGATTGGATCCGGCTGGCCCTGAAGAGCCTCGCCCCCTGAGGGGGCGCCGGCTCAGGCCCCCGCCTTCAGACCCGCGTCCACGAAGTTCTGGATCCGCCGCCGGTCTTCGGGGGAGATGTCTTCGAACTGGATCCCGTAGGCGTTGAGCCGGCTGTCCACCTCCTTGGCCTCCCGCACCACCACCCCGTTGACCCGGACCTTCTCCTTCTCCATGGGCAGGGTGATTTGCAGCTGGATCCGGTCGCCGATCTTGAGCCGGCGGGCCGTGAGGATGAGGATCCCCGATGCGCTGAGGTTCAGGGAGTTGCAGAGGAAGAGGCTGGACTGGACGAAGCCCTGGACCTGGACGTAGACGAGGAGGCGGGCGTCCTTCCGCACGGCGATGGAGAGGAGGCGGCGGCAGGCCTCGTAGAAGTCGGGGCCCGATACGGGCTTCTTGAGGACGGTGTTCACGCCCTCGGGCTTTTCCGGAGAAGAACTTCCCGAGAGGAGGACCACCGCGGCGTTCCTACCCTCCGGAGAGCTCCGGAGCTTCTGGACGAAGTCCTTCACCTCCATGTCCTGGAGGCGGTCGTCGGTGATGACGAGGCTGGGGGCCTGCTCCCGGATCTTGGCCAGGGCCTCTTCCCCGGTGGCGGCGCGAGAGACCTCGTGCTCCTTCCGGAGGAGAAGGCTCTGGTCGAAGGGAACCACCGGCATTCCGCTTTCGACGATCAGGATCCGCTGTCCCATGGCACCCCCTCGTGCACGGGGCCCACCGGCCCCACCACCGCGGAGTATCCTGCCCTGGACCGAGTGTAATTCCGGCAAGCCTCCGGGGCAAGAGGGGTGTCAGGGTGCCCGGCGCTCCGGCTCCTCGTAGGGGAAGAGGGGGGTGGAGAGGTACCGCTCCCCGCTGTCGCAGACGACGCTGACGACGCGCCTTCCCGGGCCCAGCTCGCGGGCGACGCCCAGGGCGGCGTGGAGAATGGCCCCCGAGGAGATGCCGACCAGGATCCCCTCTTCCACGGCCAGCCTGCGGGCGGCGGCAAAGGCGTCCTCCGCGGCGACGGCCACCACCCGGTCCACCACCGCAGGGTCGTAGTTGGCGGGGACGAAGCCCGCACCGATGCCCTGGATCTTGTGCGGCCCCGGGCTGCCCCCCGACAGGACCGGAGAATCCTTGGGCTCCACCGCCACGACGAGGACCCCGGGCCCCAGGGCCGTCTTCAGCATCTTCCCGACGCCGGCGACGGTTCCCCCCGTCCCCACCCCGGCGACGAAGGCGTCCAGCCGCCCGCCGGTGTCCCGGAGGACCTCCAGAGCGGTGGAGTTCCGGTGAATCCAGGGGTTGGCGGGGTTGTCGAACTGGGAGGGGACGAAGACGCCGGGCCCCTTCTCCGCCTTCATCCTCTCGGCCACGGCAATGGCGCCCTTCATCCCCTTGTCGCCGGGGGTGAGGACCAAGCGGGCGCCGAAGGCCTGCAACAGCCGCCGCCGCTCCTCGCTCATGGTCTCCGGCATGACCAGGGTCAGCGGGTAGCCCTTCTCCGCCGCCACCATGGCCAGACCGATCCCGGTGTTGCCCGAGGTGGGCTCCAGGATCTCCATGCCGGGGCGCAGGGCGCCCGACGCCTCCGCCGCCTCCACCATGGCCTTGGCGATGCGGTCCTTCACGCTGGCTCCCGGATTGAAGAACTCCAGCTTGACGCAGACCTCCGCCATCCCCGCCTCCACCAGGCGCTTGAGACGGACGAGGGGGGTATCGCCGATGGTTTCGCCGATTCCGTCGTAAATGCGTCCTCTCACGACCGGCTCCTTTCTTTCTCCAACCAAATTGCTAATTATAGAAGAGGCCTCCCGAATGACAACACCGCCTCCCGTTGCCCATTCCACTCCTTCACCTGGGAGGTAAAACCTTGCGTGGGGAGCAGGGGGCTTTCGCGCCCTCCTGGGAAGACCCTCCCAGCCAAGGCGCCCCTCTTCATTACTTCAGGTTCGGTCCTTCTCCCCCCCCACTGGCTACATGGCCCGGCCATTGCCCTGCTTCGGGCCGGTACGCGCCTTTCTCCTTCATGGACAGCCGGTTGGCCATCTCTCTACAGCAACTTGTCGCCGCGATTGCTCCCTCGGTACAGGCTCAGAAGAGACGGCCCTTCGAGGGGTGCCATCGTGATTCTACAGCCGTTTCCGAAGGCGTTTCCTTCGGAGCTCTCTGGCGCTCCCTTGGAGGCCGCCTCCGCGGCAGGGCGGGCCGGCCCTATTCTTCTGTAGAGTCTGCCTCCGGGACCGCCGCCCTTCCCTTCCAGACCCGTATCCGCGGAGGGGTGGGAAGGAGGGTGGCCAACAGGGCCAGGAAGACGATCCCCAGCCAGCCGTTCCCCACCCGGGTCCAGAGGGTCGAGGTCCTTCGGGGGGCCACGATGCCCCAGAAGGAGGCCGCTTCCCCGGGGGGCGTCCGGGCCTGGAGGCGGCCCCGGGGGTCCACCACCCCGCTGACCCCGCCGTTGGCGCTCCGGATGAGGTACCGGTCGGTCTCCACCGCCCGGACCCGCTCCATCAGGAAGTGCTGGAAGGGCCCCGGCGTCCCCTCGTACCAGGCGTCGTTGGTCAGGTTGACCAGCACCTCGGCACCTTGAAGGACCTGCCTTCGGACGAGCCCCGGAAAGATGGCCTCGTAACAGATGGTGACGCCGGCCTTTCCCGCGGGCGTCTCCAGGGGAGCCAGAGAGCTGCCGGGGACGAAGTCCCCCACCGCCTCCACCAGCGGCCGGGCGAAGAAGAGCAGGCGCCTCAAGGGAACGTACTCGCCGAAGGGGACCAGGTGGGTCTTGGCGTACCTGCCTCCCTCCCCGCCCTCGGGCGTGACGAGAACGGCGCCGTTGCGGAATCCGGCGGCCTCCTCCAGCGTGGTCCCCACCAGAACCGGCGCGCCGATTCGCCGTGCGATGGCCGCCACCCGAAGCTGGAGGGCCGGGTCCCGCTCCCAGACGGAGGGCGTGGAGGACTCGGGCCAGACCAGCAACTTGAGGCCGTACTTTTCAAAGGCCAGGCTGAGGTTTTCCATGCGGCCTGCGATGCGTCCCGCCTCCTCTTCGTCCCACTTGGCGTCCTGGGGAACTTGGGGCTGGAGGTACCCCACCGCCAGGGTGGGAAGGGGAAGGACCGGCCTCCGCTCCTGGGCCGTTCCCCAGAGAAAGGCCGCCCCGTAGAGCAGGAGGGAGGCCGCCACCGCCGCCAGGGTCACGGGGCTTTCCCGCTCCCTCACCCACAGGGCCACCGCCGCGGCGGCGAGGACCGCCAGGAGGGAAAGGCCCAGGATCCCCAGAAACCGCACGCACTGGAGGAGGGCCGGGTAGAGGGAAAGGGCGTACCCGGGCCCCCACCAGGGAAAGCCCGTGAGCAGCGTTCCCCGAAGCCACTCCCAGAGAACCCATGCCAGGGGGGCCACGAGGAGGGCCCCTTCTCCCCGGCGGCGGACGGCGAGGGCCACGGTGGCGAAGAAGCCCGCCCAGTAGAGGCCCAGAAGGAGGCAGAGTCCCGCGATCAGCAGGAGGGCCACGGGAAGGGGGATGCCGCCGAAGCGGACCACCGTGGGGACGAGCCACCAAAGGGTCGCCGCTTCGAAGAGGCTCCCCCCCGCCCAGCCCCAGGCCGCCGCCCGGCGGGGGCTCTCCTCCGGAAGGAAGAGGAGGGGGGGGAAGAAGGCGGCCACCGCCAGGATCGGCACGCCGTAGGGAGGAAGGGAGGCCGCCCAGAGAAGGGCTCCTCCCAAGAGGGCCAGGGGAAACCTCAGCCGATCCGAGAGAGGTCGAGGGCCGAGCCCTCCTTCTGTCTTTCGATCCATCGGAGAAAGCGCTCCTTTTCGCCGGGTCCCCAGGGAAATCGAGGGTCGGCGAGTCTTCGGGCCCACTCCCGGGCGCCTTGCAAGATACCATGATCCCGAAGGGGATTGGCCACCCGGAAGGTCCGTCCGCCCCACTGCCGCGTTCCGCGGGGGTCGCCGGCCCCCCGGAGCCGCAGGTCCTCCTCGGCGATGGCGAAGCCGTCGTCGAAGCGCTCGAGGACCCGGAGCCGTTCCAGGGCTTCGGGGGAGGCATTGGGGGAGGCCATGAGCACGCAGTAGGCCTTCTGCTCCCCCCGGCCCACCCGCCCGCGGAGCTGGTGGAGCTGGGCGAGCCCGAAACGCTCGGCGTTTTCCACCACCATGACGCTGGCTTCGGGAAGGTCCACCCCCACCTCCACCACCGTCGTCGCCACGAGGAGCCTCACCTCCCCCCGGCGCACCGCCCCCATGACCCGCTCCTTCTCCGCCGCCTTGAGACGGCCGTGGAGGAGGGCCGCGGGGTAGCCCCGGAAGGGGCCCGCCGTGAGCCTCCGAAAAGCCTCTTCGGCGGCGGCCGCCTCCTCCGAGCCTTCCACGAGGGGGAAGACCACGAAGACCTGCCTTCCTTCGTCCATCTCCTTTCGGAGGAAGGCTTCGAGGCGCCTGCGGGCCGACTCGCCCCTCAGGACGGTGGCGACCTTCCGCCGCCCCGGCGGCTTCTCGTCCAGGAGGGAGAGGTCCAGGTCCCCGTAGAGGGTGAGGGCGAGGCTCCGGGGGATGGGGGTGGCGCTCATGACCAGTACGTTGGGGCTCTCTCCCTTGGCGGCGATCCTCGCCCGCTGGAGCACGCCGAAACGGTGCTGTTCGTCGATCACGGCGAGCCCGAGGTTCCGGAAGGAGACCGCCTCCCCCAGGAGGCTGTGGGTCCCCACCACCAGGGGCAGCTCCCCCCGGGAGAGGGCGCCGAGCAGGAGGTTCCGGGCCTTGCCGGTCACCGACGCCGCCAGGTACCCCACGGCGATTCCCGTTCCCCGGAGGCGCTCCTCCATCCGCTGGAACTGCTGGAGGGCCAGGATCTCCGTGGGGGCGAGAAAGGCCGCCTGGTAGCCGGCGTGGGCGGTGAGCACCATGGCCAGGAAGGCGACGATGGTCTTTCCGGAACCGACGTCGCCGTAGAGGAGCCGGTACATGGGACGGGGGGCCTCCAGGTCGGCCACCACCTCCTTCAGGACCCGCCGCTGGGCGCCCGTCAGGCGGAAGGGCAGGATGCGCCTGAGGAGCTGTCCCGCCTCGGGTGTGGGCCTCACCCTGACGCCGGGGCTCTCCTCCCTTTCCCTTCGGGAGAGGGCCAACTCCCACTGGAAGGCCAGCAGCTCTTCGAAGGCGAGGCGGCGCCGGGCCTCCCCCGGGATCCAGGCGAGGTCCCCGGCGGGGGGTTCCGGTGGAAAGTGGGCCTCTTCGAAGGCCCTCCGGCGGGGCGGAAGGGACTCCTCCCGGAGGAGGGCCTCCGGCAGGACCTCCTCCAGCGCGAGCTTCCCGCCCAGGAGGAGTTCGGCGAAGAGCCCGCGCAACTCGCGCTGGGTGAGGCCGCCCTCGCAGCGGTAGACCGGCACGACGCGGCCTTCCAGGAGCGGGCCCGCTCCCTCCGCCGCCTCCACCTCCGGGCTCTCCAGCTGCAACCGGAGTCCGCTCCGGGTGGAAAAGAGGCCCACCCGCCCGTAGAGAAAGACCTCCCGCCCCGGGAGCAGAACCTTTTCCAGCCAGGGCTGGTTGAACCATACGGCGTGGAGGCTCCCCGTGGCGTCGGAGACGATGGCCTCCAGGAGGTGCATGCGCCTCCGCCGGAAGGCCCGCCGCCCCCGGACCGCCCCGACCCGGACCCGAAAGAGGGCCGCGGCGCCGGGCCTGGCCTGGGAGAGCGGCAGGGGGTTCCGCCGGTCTTCGTACCGGTACGGCAGGCGCCAGAGAAGGTCCTCCGGGCCCCGAACCCCGAGGGCGGCCAACTTCCGGGCCGTCGCCGCCTTCAGAGACGGCACCGCGCGGAGTTCGCCGGGGACCTCCGCGCGGGCCTTCTCCGGCTGGACGTCACTTCTTGGAGCCATTCCCGTTTTCGGCGTACATCTCCTCGATGAGGTGGCCGTACTTCTGGTTGATGACCCGGCGCTTCACCTTGAGGGTGGGGGTGAGTTCCCCCTCCTCCATGGTGAGCTCCTTGGGAAGGAGGCGGCACTTCTTGATCTGCTCGTACCGGCTCAGGTTGGCGTTGACCCGGTCCAGCACGTTCTGGAAGAGGTGGGCCACCACCGGCTCCCGGCAGAGGTCCCGGGGGTCGATCTTGTTCACCCCTTTGCTCTTGCAGTACTCGATGACGTTGTCGAAGTTGGGGACGATGAGGGCGGTGATGTAGGGCCGCCGGTCGCCGATGAGAACCGCCTGGGTCACGTACTTGTTGCACTTCAGCTCGTTCTCGATGGGCTGGGGGGCGACGTTCTTCCCGCCGGCGGTGACGATGAGTTCTTTCTTGCGGTCGGTGATGAAGAGGAAGCCGTCTTCATCCAGGGTGGCGATGTCGCCGGTGGCGAACCACCCGTCGGGGGTCAGGACCTCCTCCGTCTCCTTGGGCATCTTGTAGTAGCCCTTCATGACGTTGGGCCCCCGCACCCAGAGTTCTCCGTCCTCGGCGATGCGGACCTCCACGTTCTTCAGCGGCCTTCCGGGGGACCCGAAGCGGATGTTCTCCCGCCCGTCCTTGTGGAACTCGTTGACCGAAACCACCGGGGTGGTTTCCGTCAGCCCGTAGCCCTCGGCGATGGGGAGGCCGCACCCGTAGAAGAAGACCGCCAGGTGCCGGGGCAAGGGGGCCCCGCCGGAGACGAAGAAGCGGATGCGGCCGCCCACCCGGGCCCGGAGCTTCTTGGGAACGATCTTGTCGGCGAGGGCACGGCGGAAGGCCAGGCCCATGGGAACCTTGCCCTTGTTGGCCTTGTAGGTCTCGGCCCATTCGCTCACCGTCCGGATGCTCCAGTGGATGAGGAATTTCTTGAGGGCGGAACTCTGGGCGGCCTGCTCCATGAGCCGGGCGTAGACCTTCTCGTAGAGCCGGGGCACGGCGGCCATGCAGGTGGGCTTCACCTCCCCCAGGTTGTCGGCCACCTTCTCGATGCTCTCGGCGTAGGCGATGGAGAGCCCCTGCCAGAAGTAGCAGTAGTCGATCATCCGCTCCAAGGAGTGGCTCAAGGGGAGAAAGACCAGGGCCCGGTCGGTGGCGTCGATCTCCAGGTACTCCATCCCCGCCCGGCAGTTCTCCACGAAGTTGGAGTGGGTCAGCATGACCCCCTTGGGAACCCCGGTGGTCCCGGAGGTGTAGATGAGGGTGGCCAGGTCCTCCGGCTTCACCTGCGAGGCCACCTTGCGGTGGATTCCGGGGTTCTTGGCGGCGTAGTCCTTCCCCCAGGCGATGACCTGGTCCCAGGTCAGCAGGTCGGGGTGGCCGTCGGTGGGAGGGTCGAAGACGACGATGCTCTTGAGGCGCTTGAGGTTCTCCCTCTGGGAGAGGAGCTTGTTGGCCTGGTCCTCGTTGGAGACCACCGCCACTTCGGCGTCGCTGTTGTTGGCAATGTAGGCCGTCTCCTGGGCGTTCAGGGTGGGGTAGATGGGCACGTCCGCCGCACCGGCGGTGAGCACCGCGTAGTCGGTGAGGAGCCATTTGGGACGGTCCTCGGAGATGAGGACCACCTTGTCGCCGGGCTTGACCCCGAGGGCCATGAGGCCGCAGGAGAAGGCCTCCACCGTCTCGGCGATCTCCTGGGTGGAGACCACCTCCCACAGCCCCTTCCGCTTTCTCAACAAGTGGTCCGGGCGGGCGAGGTTCTCGATGGTGTGGAAATACAGGTCACACAGGGTCTTGATCTCGGCCATGGCACCCTCCTCCCCGAGGTCGCACGCGGTCTCACATCGTACCGAATGGTGTACCGGCCCCCCCCTCCCTGTCAAGGTCCTGCGGGGGCGGCCAGGGCTCCCAGCAGGCCCCTTGGGAAGCGGATCCCCAAAAGGCCGTCCACCCACCCCTCCCCGTCGAGGAGGAAGGGAACCAGGACGTAGGCCACCCTTTCCGCCACGAACCGCGCCTCCACGCCCGTGACGTCCGCCGCCCGGTCCAGGTAGGCCAGGGAGGCCAGACGGGCCTGCTCTTCGAGGCCGCGCGGCAGGCGAACCCCATCGGCCACCGGGCCCCGCCAGCCGCCGTCTTCCTCCAGGCGGCCCTCCTCCATCAGGCCGTACCGCAAGGTCAGGTCGTCGTAGTACCCCAGACGGAGGGTGAGGAAAGCGGGGAAGAAGAAGGCTCCGAGGGCTTTGAGCCGTTGCCACGCCGCCATCTTTTTCGGATCGCCCCCCCTCAGGAGCAGGCGCCCCGAAACCCGCCAAAAGGGGAAGAGGAGGGTGGTGGTCCCGGAGATCCTCGGCCGGTAAGCCAGGAGGGGGTAGGTCCGGTTCCCCTCCTCGGGCACCACCGCCAGGCGGCAGGATGGGCAGAGGAAGACCCGGGCGGCGCCTCCCCCCAGCGGATCCCCGCCGCACCTCGGACAGGAGAGGGGTACCAGGAGGGGGCCGGTCTTCACCGCCGCCTCCTGGGCGCCAGGGCCCCGGCGGCCCCCTCGGCGAGGGCCGCCGCCAGAAGACGGCGCAGGGGGTTCAAGGGACTGGGAGGTACCGGCCCTTCCCGGTCCAGCCGCGGGCCGGCCCCCGTGAGCCGGAGGACGAAGGGGGTGCGGAGAAGGGCCCACGCGACGTCCAGGCCGCCCGCCGCCAGGAGGAGACCCAGGAGGAGGAGGACCAGTGCCCAGGGCCTCAGCACCTCGGCTTCTGCGGGGGAGAACCGGCTCGATGCCGCCCACAGGGTCCGGAGGAGCTGTCCCGACAGGAACCCCGCTCCGGCGGTGAAGAGGGCTCCCGCCGCCACGGGCCAGTCCCGCCTCACCGGCAGGGTTCCGGATAGGGCCCTGCCGTCCAGCTCGGAAACCACCACCTCGAAGACGCGGGAACCGAAGGCCAGGGAATAGACCGCCACGGGGAGGTAGAGGAGGACCGGCTGGACCTCCAGGATGGCCACCTCCCCGCTCTTCCCGCCTTGGCCGGCCACCCCCTTCTCCAGGATCGTCTCCAAGGGGACCGTGGGGTCCACCACTTCTCCTTGGACCGCCAGCTCCTCCACCCGCGTGGGCAAGGCCGTTTCCAAGCGGGAGAGGGCCGCCTCCCGGAGGTCCCCGTCGTCGAAGCTCCAGGCGGAGAGGCTCGCGGCGGGGTAGAAGTACCGGAAGTCCCCCAGCACCACCCGGCTGTCCTCCTCCACCACCACCTGGGGGCGCTCCACCCTTCCGGCCATGGAGGCCAGATCGGGGTCCCCCGAGGCCGCCGCCAGCCGGTTGAGGGGGGAGAACCGCTGCAGGCGGGCCCCCAGGGCGTCGTTCACCACCCGCTCCCTCCCCGTCTCCAGAACCCCGCCCCGCTTCCCCGTCAGCAGGTAGAAGGGAAGGTAGAGCCTCCGGCGCTCCAGGACCCTGGCCCGCCCGGCCAGCCCCGGCGGGAGGAGCCGCTGCCGGAGGATCCCCTCCAGGACGCCCCGGCACTCGGGCTCCCCCAGGACGGGAGGAAGGACCATCCGCGGCAGAAAATCGTCTCCCGCGTAGTAGAGGGCCTTGCCGCAGTAAGGGCAACGGATCTTCCGGGAACCGGTCGGCGGCGCCACGGCACCGGCGCAGGAGGGGCAGGAGAGGGTCCGGGTAGCGCCCACGGTCAGTCCACCCCCGCAACCTTCCGGAGGACCGGCAGGCAAGCCAGTGCCGAAAGCAGGACCGCCGCCAGGGCCAGGCCCGCCGGCAGGAGGAGCGACTCGGCCAGGAATAGGGTGAAGAGGCCCACCATGGCGCTCCAGAAGCGCCTGGAAACCGACGCCGTGAGAGGCAGCGGGCTTCTCTCGAAACGGACCGCCCCCGATACCGCTTCCACCCACGCCACGTAGGGTTCCTCCCCGCCCCCCAGGGCCACCCGGTAGAAAGGGACCAGGAAGAGCCGGTACTCCCCCGCCTGGCCTTCTCCCATCCAGCCGGAGGAGACCTCCTCCACCCCCTCCAGGGGGGCGAAGGCGGCCTCTTCCCCGCCGGCGACACGGGCCTCCGCCGGCGGCAGGTGGTAGCCCCGGAGCCAGGGGGGGCGGGGGGAGAGGGCCGGGACGGCCCCTTCGCTCTCCCGGCCCCTCTGGCTCCAGAAAGGGATCCAGCGGGGCCGGACCTCCAGGATGGGCAGGAGCGGCAGTTCCATCCGCTTCAGGGCAGCCAGGAGGGAGAGCCTCGCCCGGGAGGGGTCCAGGAGGGGCCGCAGGGCGAATCGGAGGAAGGTCCGGGCGCGGTCCAGGAAGAGGTGGGAGCGGCAGAAGGGACATTCCTGAAAGGACGTGTCCCGTTCCAGGGGAAAGTCGGCACCGCAGGAGGCGCAGCGGATCTTCACGGACCCTCCTCTTCCCGGTTCCCCAGCTCGGCCGCCGCCAGGGCCGGCAGGCCACCGTAGGCCCCCGAGGAGAAGAAGGCCACCACCCCGGCGGAAAGGGCCCCGGTTCGAAGGAGCTCCGCCCCTTCCCCGTAGGTACGGATCACGGCCGCCTTCCGCCCCAGGGACCCGAGCCCGCCGGCCACCCGCTGAAGGTCGAGGCGTTTCTCGGGTGGGATGCGGGAAGCTTCGGGCAGGGGGCCCAGAACCACTTCGTCGGCGAGGGCGAGGGCCTCCGGCAGGGTCTCCTCGTGAAGCTTGGTCTGGCAGGTGTAGGAGCGCGGTTCGAAGAAGGCGGTGACCGGCCGCCCCGGGAACCGCTGCCGAAGGGCTTTGAGGGTCTCCCGCAGGGCGGTGGGGTGGTGGGCGAAGTCGTCCACCACGACGAAGCGGGGCCCCACGTGGAGGATTTCCTGCCGCCTCCGGACACCGGGGAAGGCCCGGAGGCCCTCGGGGAGCCGAGCCGCCTCGGCCCCCGCCTCCAGGGCCGCCGCCAGAGCGGCCACGGCGTTCCGCAGGTTGTGGGGGCCGTAGAGGGGGCTCCGGAAGGAGCCCACCCGCCGTCCCCGGTGGAGGAGCTGGAAACGGGTCCCCTCCTCTCCGTAGGCCACCTCCGTGGCGGACCAGTCCTGCCCGCCGGCGAGGCCGAAGGTCAGCACCCTGCGCCCCGCCTGCGGCAGGAGGCGGGCCACGCGGGGGCACTCGCCGCCGGCCAGGATGAGCCCGTCCTCGCGGACGACGCCGAAGAGCCGGACGAAGGCCGTCTCCAGGCTGGGGAGGTCGCGGAAGTTGTCGAGGTGGTCCATCTCGATGTTGTTGAGGACCAGGAGGTCGGGGTCGTAATGGAGGAACTTGGGGCCCTTGTCGAAGAAGGCCGTTTCGTACTCGTCGCCCTCCACCACCGTCCACTCGCCGCCCCCCCACCGGAAGGAGCTCTCCCACCCCTTGACGATGCCGCCCACCAGCGCGTTGGGGCTGAGGCCCGCCGCCTCCAGGAGCCACGCCGTGAGGGCTGTGGTGGTCGTCTTCCCGTGGGTCCCCGCCACGACGAGGCTCCGCCTCCCTTCCAGGGCGAAGCGGCGCACCGCCTCCGCCATAGAACAGTACGGGATCTCCTCTTCGAGAAGGGCCACGGCCTCGGGGTTGTCCCGGTGGACGGCGTTCCCCACCACCACCAGATCGGGCCGGAAGCGCTCCAGGTGGGCCCGGTCGAATCCCTCGGTGACGGGAATCCCGTACCGCGCGATGGCCTCGGACATGGGAGGGTAAAGGGCTCCGTCGCACCCGGTCACCTCGTGACCCTGGGCCTTCAGGAGCCCCGCCAGCGAGCCCATCCCGGTCCCACCCACCGCCATCATGTGGATGCGCATCCCCAGACCTCCCTGTGGTCAGGGTACCACAGCTCCTTTCCCGCGCCGCCTTGAAGAGGGAGGCCAACCCTGCTACCTTGGAAGCGGAGGCGCCATGGGCGAAGGAGCTCGGATTGCGCGGGAATTCGGCGTCGTGGGAGCCGGGGGCGCAGGATTCCCCACCCACGTCAAACTGTCGTCCCCCGCCGACACCTTCGCCGTCAACGCCGCCGAGTGCGAGCCGCTCCTCTACAAGGACCAGGAGATCCTCGAGCACTTCCTCGCCCCCTTCGCCGAGGGCCTCCACCTCTGCGCCGAATCGGTGGGTGCCCGGAGGGTTCTCGTCGGGATCAAGGAGAAACACCGGCGGCTCATGGAGCGGCTGCGGGACGAACTCCAGGGTGTGGAGGTCTGCCCCCTCAAGGACACCTACCCCTCCGGCGACGAACACATCCTCGTCTACGAGACCACCGGGCGCCCCATCCCCAAAGGGGGGCTCCCCTTGGACGTCGGGGTGGTGGTCCAGAACGTGGAGACGGTCCTCAACGTCGGCCTTCGAAAGCCCGTCACCGAGAAGTTCCTCACCGTCTCGGGGGCGGTCCCGGAGGTTCTCACGCTGAAGGTGCCCGTGGGGACGCCCCTGCGGGCGGTCCTGGAGGCCGCCGGCGTGCCCACCGACGGTGTGGGGGTGGTGGTCAACGGGGCCATGATGGGTACCGTGGCCGAGGACCTCGACCTCCCGGTCACCAAGACCACCTCGGGGTTGCTGGTGCTCCCGGAGGGCCACTCGGTCCTGCTCCGGAAGGGACGCTCCCCCCGGCAGGTCCACCGGATCGCCTACTCATGCGACCAGTGCATGCGCTGTTCGGACCTGTGCCCGCGGGACCTCCTGGGACACTTCGTCAAGCCCCACAAGGCGATGATTTCCGTATCCTTCGCCCCGGAGGCGGCCCTTTCCTGGCAGGAGACGGCCCTCTACTGCTGCGAGTGCGCCCTGTGCTCCCTCTACGCCTGCCCCGAGGACCTGGACCCCTTCCGGGTCATGGTGGAGAGCAAGCGGGCCCTGCTCGCCCGGGGCATCCGCCCCCAAAGGCAGGAGGTGACGCCCTCCCCCCTCTTCCCCTACCGGCGCACCCCCACCCGCACGCTGATGCAGCGGCTGGACCTCCTGCGCTTCGAAGCCCCGCACCGCTTCGACTCCCGGGATGTCCCGGCGCCGCGCCTCACCCTTCCCCTGAAGCAACACGCCGGCGCCCCCTCGGTTCCGGTGGTCAAGCCCGGGGACCGGGTGGCGGCGGGGGCGCTCCTGGCGGAAATTCCCGAGGGGGCACTGGGGGCACGGCTCCACGCCCCGCGGGCCGGACGGGTCGTGGCGACGGACGGCCGGATTTCCCTGGAGGTGCCATGAGCCCCAAGATCCGTCAGATCAAGGCACGTTCCGCCAAGGCCCCCCCTTCCGCTCCCAAGGGCGGGGAGGCCCTCCCCTCCTCTGGACGGGGACCGATCCGCGACGCCATAGGGCTGCTGGAACTCACCTCCATCGCCAAGGGGGTGGAGGCCACGGACGTCATGCTGAAGGCCGCCGACGTGGAACTCCTGACTAGCCGGGCCATCTGTTCCGGCAAGTACATGGTTCTGGTTCGGGGCGACGTGGCCGCCTGCACCAGCGCGCTGTCCGCCGGCCGAGACCTCTGCATGGAGACGGTGGCCGACGCCATCGTCATCCCCCACCTGCACGAGCAGATCTTCCCGGCCCTCTCCCAGTCGGCGGAGGTCCAGAAGGTGGAGGCCCTGGGGGTCCTGGAGGCCTTCAACGTCGCCACCCTCATCGAGGGGGCCGACGCCGCCGTCAAGGCGGCCGAGGTCCGCCTTCTGGAGATTCGGATCGCCATGGCCTTGGGGGGAAAGGCCTTCTGCATCCTCACCGGCGAGGTGGCGGCGGTTCGGGCGGCGGTGGACGCGGGCAAGGAGGTCATCGGCGAGAAGGGCCTCCTCACCAACTGGGCGGTGATACCGGCTCCGAAAGAGGAGCTGGTCAAGGAAATCCTGGGCGGCCGGCTCCTCTGAGTTCCGGGCCGCCCGAGGGGGAAGCGACGATGCGAAACGACGGAAACCGGGCACCCGGTGCGCCGATGCCGGCCACCATGGTGAAAGCGGCCCCCCTCGCGTTTTTCCTCGGGGCCTCCCTGGCACTCCTGGCCCAGACCCCGCCCTCTCCCCCGCCGGCCCCCGGGGCCGTTCCCCAGGGGAACCAGATCACCGGCGTCATCACCGAGAGCGGTTTCACCCGCGCCGCCATCGCCGTACCCCCCTGCAAGACCGACGGGCAAACCGCCGTCCAGGGCCGGGAGATCCTCTCCATCGTCGCCGACGACCTGGACTTCTCCGGCTACTTCCGCCTGGTGGACCCGGCGCTCTTTTCCGGCATGAACCTCGAGGACCGGGTGGACTACGACGCCTGGAAGGCCATGAACGCCGACTACCTCCTCCTCTCCACCCTCCACGCCCAGGAGGGCCAGCTCACCCTGGAGGGGCGCCTCTTCGACGTCAAGCGCAAGGAGATGGTGACGGGAAAGCGGATCAAGGGCCCCGAGTCCGACTTCCGAACCCTGGCCCACAACCTCTCCGCCGTGATCCTGGATTACCTCTTCGGGGCCGGGACCTTCCCCACGAGCCAGATCCTCTTCACCTCCCACCTGGGGGCCACCGAGGACATCTTCCTCTGCGACTACGACGGCAAGGGGCTCATCCGCCTCACGGCCATGGGCCAGCTCAACGTCACCCCCGACGTGAGCCCCAAGGGGGACCGGATGGTCTTCACCTCCATCCTCAAGGACCGCCAGGAGCTCTTCCTCCTGGACCGCCAGGGGCGGAGGACCAAACTCTACGGCGAAGGGGAGGGCCTCAACGCCAATCCCCGCTTCTCCCACGACGGGCGCTTCGTGGCCTTCTGCTCCTCCCGGGCGGGGAACCCCGACGTCTGGCTCCTCAACCTCGAGAGCCGCGCCCTCACGCGCCTCACCGTCTCCTGGGCCATCGACACGGCACCCACCTGGTCCCCCGACGACCAGAAGATCGCCTTCACCTCCGACCGCTCCGGCTCCCCCCAGATCTACGTGATGGACCGGGACGGCGCCAACGTGAAACGGATCTCCCCCGAGGGAAGCGGGCGGTGCGACCAGCCCGCCTGGTCCCCCCGGGGGGACAAGATCGCCTACAGCACCTTCCGCAACGGCCACTTCGACATCGCCGTGATGGACCTCAACAGCGGCGAGGTGACCTACCTCACCGACGGGCCGGGAAACAGCGAATCGCCCTCCTGGTCCCCCGACGGCCGGTACCTGGCTTTTTCCAGCAACCGCTCCGGCTCTTACCAGATCTACATCATGCGGTGGGACGGCTCGGGGGTGAAACGGATCACCAACCAGCCCGACTGTTACGGACCCTGCTGGTTCCGCGGCTGACGGCGCACCGGTCCCCATGCTCCGTTCCCTTCGCCTGAAGGATTTCGCCCTGGTGGAGGACCTGGACCTCTCCCTGGGGGAGGGTCTCACCCTGCTCACCGGGGAGACGGGCGCAGGGAAGTCCATCCTGGTGGAGGCCCTGGGGCAGGTGGCCGGAGGACGGGCCGAGCCGGAGATGGTGCGGCACGGCGCCAAGGAGGCCGTGGTGGAGGCGGTCTTCCATCCCTCCAGCGAGGATGGGGAGGCCCTGGCGCGCCTCCTCGAGGCCCACGGGATTCCCTTCTCCGGGGAGGTCCGCCTGCTCCGAAGGATCCCGCGGGAAGGACGGAGCGGGGCCGCCATCAACGGGACGGCGGTCCCGGCGGCCTCCCTCCGGGAGGTGGGGGGACGCCTCCTGAAGATCCACGGCCAGAACCAGAGCCAGCACCTCGCCGACGAAGCCCGCCAGCGGGAGATCCTCGACGCCCTCCCCGAAGTGGCCCCCCACGCCCGGGAGACCGCGGAGGCCCACCGCCTCCTGGAGGAGGCCGTCCGCCGCCTCGACTTCCTGCGCCGCTCCGAGAGCGACCGGGCCCGGCGCCTGGAAGAGCTCCGCCAGAAGATGGCGGAGATCGACCGCGTCTCTCCCCGGGAAGGCGAGGAGGAGGAACTGCTGGCGGCCCGTGACCGCCTGCGCCACGCCGAGGAGATCGCCGAGGCGGCGGCGGGCCTCGCCTCCATCCTGGGCGGAGGGGAGGGGGCGGCGGGGCACCTCCTCCGGGAGGCCCTCCGCCACCTCAGGCGCCTCTGCGAGGTGGACCCTGCCTGGCAGCCGTACTTGAAGGACCTGGAGGGGGCCAGCTCCGTCATGGCCTCCGTGGGGGCGGAGGCCGAGCGGACCGCTTCCGACACAGCCTTCGACCCCTCGGCCCTCGAACGGGTCGAGGAGCGTCTTCAGGACCTCGACCGGCTCAAACGGCGCTACGGCCCATCCCTCCAAGAGGTCCTGGAGAAACGCCGGGCCTTCGGGGAGGAGGCGGCGATCCTCTCCGGTGGCGCCACCTCCGAAGCGGCCGCCGCGGAAGCGGTGGAAGCGGCCTTCGCGCGGTACCGGGAGGCGGCCCATGGCCTCTCGGAGGCCCGGGCCGCCGCCGCCCCCCTCTTCGCAAAGAGGGTGACCGAGGCCCTGAAGCCCCTGGCCCTGGAGAAGGCCCGTTTCGAGGTGGAACGGCGGACACGCCCCCTGCTCTCCCCCGCCGATGCCGCCCCCTGGGGCCAGGAGGAGGTCCGCTTCCTCTTCTCCGCCAACCCCGGCGAACCGCTGAAGCCCCTCTCCAAGGTGGCCTCCGGCGGAGAGCTCAGCCGAACCTACCTGGCGGTGCTCACCGAAGGAGCCGCCGTGGGCCCCGAGACCCTCGTCTTCGACGAGGTGGACGCCGGCATCGGCGGCAGGCCGGCGGAGCGGGTGGGGCGCCGCCTCCGGGAGCTGGGGGGGAGGCGCCAGGTCCTCTGCATCACCCACCTCCCCCAGATCGCCGCCTTCGCCCACCACCACATCCTCGTCCGCAAGGAGACCCGGGGCGGCCGCACCACGGTCCGGGCCTCCCTCCTGGGCGGGGAGGCGCGCCTTCACGAGTTGGCCCGGATGCTGGCGGGAGAGACGGTGACCGAAACGGCCGTCACCCACGCCCGGGAACTGCTCCGAATGGCCCTGGGGTAGGCCCTTCGGTCACTCCTTCTGGGTATAGGCCTGCACGAAGGTCCGGGTGTCGGGGTCCATCTGGCGGAAGGCGAGGCCGTAGCCCTGGCCCGTCTGTCTCACCACCCGCGCCTTGAACTCCACCACCTTCAGGGGAACGGTGCCGGGCACGCCGATGATCAGGGTGATGAGGTCCCCCTGCTCCAGCTTCCCGTTCACTTCGATCCGGGCGCCGCTCAGGGAGATGTCCTTGAGGAGCCCCTTGAGCTTCTGCCCCGCCGTCGCGACGATGCAGGCGGTCTGCAGGGGCTTTCGGGAGGCTCTCCGGGTCTCGGGCCCCTCGAACTTCGGCGGAGGGGCTTTGGCCGGCGGGGCCTCCGGAGCGGCGGCGGAGGCACAGAAGGCCTTGAGGGCCTCCAGGAACCGCCCCGCCAAGACCGGTCTCACGAGGCAGACCGCCGCCTGGGCGTCGTAGGCCTCCATCCGGCGGTCGGCGGAGGAGACGACGAAGACGGGAAGCCCCTCGAAGCCCCCCTGGGTCTTGAAGGTCCGGATGAACTCCAGGCCGATGACGCTCTCCAGGTCCAGGTCCACCACGAGAACCTGGGGCATCCCCTCGATGTACACCGCCTGGATGGCCTCCAGGTCGCTTCCGAAGGTGGAGAGCCTGGCTTCTCCTCCGGCGAAGGCCTTGAGGGCCTTTCGAAATTCCGTCAGTTCGGGCTCCCTGAGAACCGCCGTCGCCTTCACCTGCACCTCCCCGCGGACCGCGCCGCCATCCCCTCCCGCCAGGAACGTGCCGACGGACCCCGATCTTCCCGCTCTCTTACGGAAATCCTACCACAGGGGGATGGAAGGCGGAAATCCCCCCGTTCCGGGAAAGCGCCTTCCCTCACACTCCGCCGGCTTCGGGGGTGGACCGCTTGCGGAAGGCGAAGGAGATGAGAATCCCCAGGCCGTACAGGACCACCATGGGGCCGGCCACCGCCGTCTGGGTGACCGGATCCCCCGAGGGGGTGATCACCGCCGCCACGATGAAGGCGATGAGGACGGCCCACTTGAAGTTCTTGGCGAGGAATGCGGTGGAGACCACCCCCAGGCGGGTGAGGAGGAAGATGAGGACGGGGGTCTCGAAGACGAGGCCGAGGGCCAGCAGGAAGACCAGCTCGAAGTTCCAGAAGTACGACACGGTGACGACGTTGGTGAAGCCCTCGTTGAACTGGAAGAAGAAGCGGAAGGTGAGGGGCAGGACCACGAAGTAGCAGAAGACCACACCCGCCACGAAGAAGAACGAGGTGGCGAGTACGAAGGGAATGGCCCAGCGCTTCTCCTGGGGCTTGAGGCCCGGGGCGATGAAGGCCCAGAGCTGGTAGAAGATCCAAGGGGCCGCCAGGACCACCGCCAGGACCATGGCGACCTTCATGTACACGAAGAAGATCTCCGTCACCTGCGTGTAGGCCAGGCTCTTCTGGCCCTCGGGCAGGTAGCGGTAGTAGGGCTCCACCAGGACCTTCACCACACGGTCCATGAAGGGAACCACGGCGGCGAAGGCCACCACCAGGCCCAGAAGGGCGCGGGTGATCCTCGTCCGGAGCTCCTCGAAGTGCTCCAGGAAGGTCATCTCCCCCCGGCTCTTGGGGGCGTTCACTCCCGGTCCCCCTTTTCCCCGGGAGAGAGTTCCCCGGCCCCTGCCGACGCCTCGGGAGGGGGGGCGGCCGGGCGGGGCGGCGGCGGCGGCAGGGTCCCCCGGGGAAGGGGCTTCACCGTTCCGCCGGGCGGGCCCTCCTGCTTCAGCTCCTCCACCTCCCGTTCGATGGTCTCCTGGAGTTCGGCGCTCGCCCTCTTGAATTCCTTGATGGCCTTGGCCAGGGAGCGGCCCAGCTCGGGCAGCTTCTGGGGCCCGAAGAGGAGGAGCGCCACGAGGAGGACCACAAGGATCTCAGGTGTTCCCACGGAACCCATGGGGGCTTTCCTCCATAGAAGGACCGGTGCTTCCCGAGCGGAAGCCCTCCAGGTCCAGGGTCACGAAACGGAAGCCCAGGGCTTTGAAGCCCTCCACCAGGCAGCGGCGGACCGCCGGCGCGGCGGCACGCTCCACCTCCTCCCCCTCCACCTCCAGCCGCACCCCCTCCCCGAAGAGACGGGCCCGGCACTGCCGGAATCCCAACGACTTCAGGAGCTCCTCCCCGGCCTCCACCCGCCCCAGGGTCTCCACGGCGATGGGGACCCCGGTGGGAAACCGGGAGGAGAGGCAGGCGGCCTGCGGCTTGTCCCAGGTAGGCAGCCCCAGCCGGCGGGAGAGTTCCCGCACCTCGGCCTTGGTGAACCCCGCCTCCAGGAGGGGCGCCCGGGCTCCGGCGGCCCGGGCGGCCTCCATGCCGGGCCGGAAGTCCCCCAGGTCGTCGGCGATGGCTCCGAAGAGGAGCCACCGGGCGCCCACCTCCCTTCCCGCCCGCTCCATGGCCTTGAAGAGGGCCTCCTTGCAGTAATAGCAGCGCCGTTCGTCGTTGGCGAGGAACCTGGGGTCCTCCGTCTCCCCGGTGGCCAGGAGGAGGTGGCGGAGGCCCAGGGCCGCCGCGAAGGCCTTGGCCTGCTGGAGTTCGGAGCGGGGAAGGGTGGGGGTGTCGGCGGTGGCGGCCACCACGGGCCGGGGGGCAAAGGATGCCGCCCGGTGGAGGAGGAGGGCCGAGTCGGCGCCTCCGGAGAAGGCCACCAGCGCCCCTCCCTCCAGCGCTCCGAGGAGGTCCTTCAACCGTTCGTGCTTGACGGTCACCGGGTCCATGGACACCACCGAGGCCACTCTACCCCTTCGCCCCTTACCGCTCAACGCCGGCCGCCCCCCCCTCCTTCCGGGCCCGGCGGCGGTCCCAGAGGGTGAGGACCGCCACCAGCACCGTGAGGGTCCCCACCATGCTGAAGACGGTACCAAGAAGGGAGACCCACCCGATGCTCCGCAGCCCGGGGTAGGAGGAGGTCACCATGGAGCCGAAGCCGGCCATGGTGGTGAGCGCGGCGATGGCGATGGGAGACCCGGCCTCCTGAACCACCCGGTCCATGTCCCGCCCGTCGGGCTCCTCGTGGCGGTGGACGAAATAGATGCCGTAGTCGGAGCCGATCCCCAGGATGAGGGTCGTCACGAAGATGTTCATCAGGTTGAGGGGCTGGCCCAGGAGCACCATGGCCCCGAGGAGCCAGACCAGGGCCACCACCAGGGGGGCGAGGGCCAGGAGGCCCAGGCGCAGGGACCGAAAGTCCAGGGCGACGATCAGGACCACCACGAGGTTCCCCACCAGGAAGGCCAGCAGGGCGTCCCGCTTGATCGTTTCCCGGAGGGCCGTGGAGAAGACGTTCACACCGGCCAGCCGGGCACCGGGGACCGCCGCCTGGACCGCCTCCGTGAGCCCCCGGGGTTCCACCCGGCGGTACTCCTCCGAAACGTACAGGTACACCACACCCCGGTAATGGCCCGGTGCCTTTTCGACGACGAACTTCTCCAGCAGGGGCCGCAGCGGCGTTCGGAGGGCCTCCTCGAAGGTGAAGGGACGCCGCGGTTCCAGCATGCGCTCCAGGGCCTCGAGGTAGTGGGCAAAGAAGGCGGGGTCGAAGCCCTCCCGCCGGCAGGCGCGGAGGAAGGCCTCCCGGACCCTCGGAAAGGAAAAGGCCTCGGGGTGGGACCGTATCGCCTCGATCACCGCCCGCTGGCGCTCCGGCGGCGGAACGTAGGCCGAGGGGCTGTCGGCGAAGAGGATGTCCCCCGAGCGGAGATAGGGCTGGACCGCCTCGGCGGCCCGGTCGGCCTTCTCCAGGACCTCTTCGGGGGAGGATCCCTCCAGGAGGACCATCATGTAGGTGAGGGAAGCCCCGAAGCGGTCGCCGATCTCCCGGGTCGTGCGGAGGCCCTCGTTGCGCTCGCTCCTCAGGTTCTTGATGTTTTCGTCGAGCTTTATCCCCGTGGCGAGGAGGGCCATCACCGCCGTCCCCAAGAGTGCCCCGGCGAGGACCCGCCCCGGGTGCCGGGCGCTGAACCGGCCCAGGGCGTCCAGCCAGAAGGCGTGCATGTGGAAGGTGGGCTCCTCCTCCCGCCTTTGCTTGTGGAGCTCGTGGAACTGCAGCATGGCGGGCAGGAGGGTGAAGACGGTGAGGGCGGCCAGCAGGATGCCGGCGGCGGTGAAGATCCCCACCTGGCGCATCCCCTCGAACTCCGTCACCACCATGGCGCCGAAGGTGCAGGCGGTGGTGACGGCTCCCACCAGCACCCCGGTCCCCGTCTTCCCCATGGCGGTCTGGAGGGCCTCCTCCAGCGTCCGGCCCCCGTTCCGTTCCTCCACGTACCTCCCGTAGAGGACCGTGGCGAAGTCGATGCCGAGGCCGATGAGGAGGGCGGCGAAACCGGCGGTGGCGCTGTTGAGCCGGATGCCCAGCAGGTGGGCGACGGCGAAGGTCAGGAAGATGCCCAGGACGAGGGGGACCCACCCGTAGGCCAGCGCGCTCTTCCTCCGGAAGGCGAGGAGGAAGACCGTGAGGACGAGGACGGCGGAGACGGCGGTGTTGACGACGGCGTCCCGCCGGATGAGGTCGGCGTCGTCCTGGGCGATGGCGTAGCCGCCCCCGTACCGGATGGCGAGGGCATCCATCGCCTGGGGATCGTCCTCCTGGAATTCCCGCCGGACCTCCCCCTCCACCCGCCGCACCTCCGCCATGAGCCTCCGGCCGAAGGGGATGTCCTGGGCCGGACGCTTGGGGCGCACGATGAGCAGGAGGGCCTTCCCGTCCACCGAGACGTAGTAGCCGTCCGAGAGGTCCACCTTCAGCCTTCGCGTCTTGCCGGCGAAGTGGTTCTTGAGGACCGGCAGGAGGCCGAAGGGATCGAGTTGGACCAGGTCCTTGGTCACCAGCGAGGCCGGGTTGGAGAGGAGCTTCCGGTTGGCTTCCACCTGTTGGGCGATGGCGGCGTCGGAGAAGCGCTGCTCCACCGCGGGCAGGGCCGAGGGCGGAAGGTACAGGAGGGTGTAGGGAAGCAGGGCTTCGATGGCCGGCTCGAAGTCCTGGAGGCGGTACTCCACCCCCTCCACCAGGCCCGTCTGCTTGAGGCCCTCCACCAGGGCGTCGGCCACCGGCTCGTAGTCGCCGATGGGCCGGTTCTCCGGATCCCGGGTCTCCAGGAGGACGAAGAGGTAGTCGAGGCTCTTGAAATCCTCCGTGGCCTCCCGGAAATCCCGCACCGCCGGGTTCTTCCGGGGAAGGAGGTCCAGGACGTCCGACTCGATCCTCACCGGCTTGAAGACGAAGACCGACGCCGCCAGGAGGGCGAAGAGCACCGCCACGGTGAAGACCGCCCGGTGGTGGCGGGCGCAGAAGAGGGCGAGGCGGGCCAGAAGGGTCTCCCTCAAAGCCCGCCTTCCTTTATGCCGGTGTTCGGGCGTCTCTTCACGGTCCCTTCCCGCCGGGGAAGAGGTCGATCCGCCGGGAGAACTGGATGAAGTATTCGGCCAGGGAGACGAGGGCCACCGCCGCCACGAGGTAGAGGAGCCAGCGCCCCGTGAGGAGGACCCAGTCCCATTCCTTCTGGTTGCCCCAGATGATAAAGCAGATGGCGATGACCTCCACCACCATCTTCCACTTTCCCAGGCGCCCCGCGGGGATCAGCACCCGGTTTAGGGCGGCGATCATCCGGAGGCCCGTCACCGAAAACTCCCGGCCCACAATGACCACCACCACCCAGGCGGGGACGAGCTGCATCTCCACCAAGGAGATGAGGACCGAGGAAACGAGCAGTTTGTCGGCGATGGGGTCCAGGAGCTGCCCCAGGGTCGTCACCTCCCCCCGCCGCCGGGCCAGGTAACCGTCCAGAAGGTCGGTGAGGGACGCCACCAGGAAGAGGCCCACCGCCAGGGCCTCCCGGGTGACGAAGAACCAGCGTTCGAACTGGAACTCCGTGAGGAGCACCACCACCACCAGCGGAACCAGGAAGATCCGGAAGGCGGTCAGGAGGTTGGGCAGGTTGAGGATGCCTTTGCGAAGCACGCTGGCCTCACCTCTCCCGTCAGCGGGGCCGCCGGCGGCGGTCCAGGTCGAAGCGTTCGATCATCTTGATGAGCCCCCGCCGGGTGACCCCAAGCTCCTCCGCGGCCCGGGTCTTGTTCCAGTGGTACTTCTGGAGCGCCTCGAGGAGCATCTTCCGCTGGATGGCCTCCAGGGAATCCCTGAGACGGGCGGCGCCGCCGGCGGCACCCCCCAGGACCGCCGCCTGCTGGATCACCTCCGAGAGGTGGACGGGGGCCACCGTCTCGCCGTCCCCCAGAAGGATGGCCAGGCGCTCCATCTCGTTCTTGAGCTGGCGGACGTTCCCCGGCCAGGCGTAGGCGCAGAGCATCTCCAGCGCCTCCTTCTCGAAGCCCATGTGGCGGCGTCCCATCCGGGAGCCGTAGAAGGTGAGGAAGTGGCGGGCCAGGAGGGGAATGTCCTCCTTTCGGTCCCGCAGTGGCGGCAGCTTGATGGTGACGACGTTGAGGCGGTAGAAGAGGTCCTCGCGGAAGAGGCCCTTCTGGATCTGTTCCTGGAGGTCCTTGTTGGTGGCGGAGAGGATGCGCACGTCCACCTTCCTGGGCTTGTTGTCGCCCAGGCGGCGGATCTCCCCTTCCTGAAGGGCCCTCAGGATCTTGGCCTGGGAGGAGAGGGAGAGGTCCCCGATCTCGTCGAGGAAGAGGGTCCCCCCGTCGGCCACCTCGAAGAGTCCCGGCTTGTCGTGGCTGGCGCCGGTGTAGGAGCCCTTCTTGTACCCGAAGAGCTCGCTCTCCAGCAGGGATTCGGGAAGGGAGGCGCAGTTCTGGGCGACGAACTTCTTCTCCCGGCGGGCGGACTTGAAGTGGATGGCCCGGGCGATGAGTTCCTTCCCCGTGCCGCTCTCCCCCACCACCAGCACCGAGACGTTGCTGGCCGCCACCAGGTCCACCGTCTCGAGGATGGAGATGATCTTGGGGGAGTTGGAGATGATCTCGGGAAAGCCCTTCTCCTGGGAGGCCATCTGCCGCAGGTAGGTGTTCTCCAGACGGTAGGTCTCCTTCTCCTGGGCGGACTTGATGGCCGAGGAGGCCAGGTCCACGAAGGACTTGAGGAACTTATGGTCCCGCTCGGTGAAGGCCCCCGGTCGCTTGCCGTGGTCCACGTAGAGGGCCCCCAAGGTCGTCCCGGCGAACTGCAGGGGCATGCAGAGAACGGAGAGGATGTTGTAGTGGATGGCGCTCTCGCTCTCGAAGCGCGGGTCGCTCTGGGCGTTCTCGCTGAGGATGCCCTCCCCGGAACGCATGGTGGCGTGGACCACCGAGAGGGCCACCCGCTGGACGTCCACCAGCTCGTCGGGGTAGAGGGAGCGGGCCACCGTGGGGTAGAGCTCCCCCTGGGGGTTGAGGAGGAAGATGACGCCCCGTTCGGCGTTGAGGTGCTGGATGGCCAGGTCCACCAGGTTCTCGAGAAGCGGCTGGAGGTCCGTGAAGGAGTGGACGACGTACGCCAGCCTGTAGAGCGTCTCCAGGTCTTGCCGCTCTGCGGGAATGGGGGTCCCTTCCTCGGCGGTGGGCTTCTCGTCGGGGGGGGTCATGCGCCTTCCTTGAGGGCCTCCGTTCGCTTCTTCACGCGCTGTAGGAGCCCCGGCTCCTTGCCTTCTTCCCCTTGGGGAAGGGCCTTCTCCGCCTGCTGGTAGGAGGAGAGCGCCTTGTCTTTCTGGCCCCGCCGCTCGTAGAACTGGCCCAGGAGCCAGGCCCCCTCCCCCGGCGGCAGCAGGGGGGATTGGAGGGACGCCAAGGTCTTGTAATCGGCCTCGGCGCGGTCGTAGCGGCCGGCCCCCTCGTGGGCGGCGGCCCTCATGGAGAGGGCCAGGGGGCCGTAGGTCCCGTCCGATACCAGGGGGGTCAGGCGGGAGACGGCCTCGTCGGCCTTCCCCTTCTGGAGGAGGACGGCGGCCTCCAGCAGGGCGGCGGTCTTGCGGGCGGCACCGGAGGCGTTCTTGGAGAAGGCCTGGAACCGGCTCTCCACCTCCTTCTGCCGCGCTTGCTCGCTGGAGAAGGTGAGGCTCCGGGAGGCCCCGGGATCGGCCTTCTCGCCCACGGGGGCGGTGAGGGCCTCCATCACCTGGCCGAGGAGGTATTGGCGTTCCTGGACCTTCTCCCGGTGGCGGTCCCACAGGTACCACCCGCCCGCCCCCGCGGCGGCGGCCACGAAGAGCCCCAGGAGGTACGCCCTCCAATGGCGCTCCAGGTGGGTGAGCGTGCCGACGTAGACCTCGGTGAGGGCGTCGCGGAACTGGTCCTCCCGCATCTGCTGCTTGGTGAGCTTCCTCGATGCCATGTCCGGTCCTTCCCAAAGGGCGGCGCCGGCGGTGTGGTGTGCCTGGCGGGAGTTGAACCCACGACCCCCTGCTTAGGAGGCAGGTGCTCTATCCATCTGAGCTACAGGCACACACGCGGCGCCCTACCAGCCGAACTCCGATTCTACCGTGAAGGTCTGCGCCCGTTCAAGCCTCGGGGAGGGCGGCAGGGGATGGAGCCCCTCCACCCGGGCGTGGGGAGGTCCTTCCCGAAGGTGCCCCTCCAGGGCGGCGAGGGCTTCCGAAGGCCCCGCCGCCTGGACCTCCACCGACCCGTCCAGGAGGTTCCGGGCCCACCCCTTGAGTCCCAAGGACCGCGCGTGGGCCGCCACGAAGTACCGGAAACCCACCCCTTGGACCCGCCCCGTCACCCGCCAGGCCCGGGTCTCCCGCTGCCTCTCCATGGTCCCATTTTGAGGGAAAGGGCCCTCCGGGAAAAGCCCCCCGGGCCCCCGGACGTGGTAGAATCGGCCCGGAGGTTCGCCGTGGCACGGAAGACCGCACCGCTGGTCCTGCTCCTCGTCCTCCTCGCCGCCATTCTCGCCTGCGGGCGGAAGGGCGATCCCTACCCCCGCCGGACGGGCGCCTCTCCGGCACCGCCGGCCGCGGCACTTTCTTCGAGCCATGGCTGAACCGCTGGAGTTCTACAAGTTTTCGGGGGCGGGCAACGACTTCATCCTGGGGGACAACCGCCAGGGGGCCTGGAACGCGGCGCCCCTTCCCCGGCTGGCCCGGGGGCTCTGCCGCCGCGGCCTCTCGGTGGGAGCCGACGGTCTCGTCCTTCTGGAGACCTCCACCAAGGCCCACCTCCGCCTCCGGCTCTTCAACCCCGACGGCTCCGAGAGCCCCTTCTGCGGCAACGGCGCCCGCTGCGCCGCCCGCTACGCCTTCTTGAAGGTGGCGGCGGGGCGCACCATGTCCCTGGAAACGGGTGCCGGCGTCGTCTCGGCCCGGGTCCTCCCCGACGGCCGGGTGGAGGTGGAGGTTCCCCTTCCCCCCGAGGAGCCCGCGCCGGTGGAGGTCTCCCTGCCCCGCGGCACCGTGCCCGGCCTGCGGGTCCTGGCGGGCGTCCCCCACCTGGTGGTCTTCGTCCGGGACCTCTCGGCCCTCCCCGTCGCTTCCCTGGGGGCGGCCCTCCGGAGCGCACCCGAGGCGGGGCCCTTAGGCGCCAACGTGGACTTCGTCTCCCTGGCCGGGGGACCGCCCTACGGGGTGCGGACCTTCGAACGGGGGGTCGAGGGCGAGACCCTGGCCTGCGGCACGGGGGCCGTGGCGGTGGCCTCCGTCCTGTGGAGCCGGAGGCTCGTCTCCGGCCCCGTGCGGCTTCTCCCGCGGTCGGGAAAGGAACTGGAGGTGGCCCCTTCCGGCGGCCGGTCTCCTTTCTGCCGGCTCACGGGGGAGGCGCGCCCCGTCTACCGGGGCTTCCTCGCCCAGGAGTCCCTGGAGGAGGCGCTCTCATGCGGATAGGCCGCGTATTGTGGAAAGGACGGGAAGTGGCCGTCTGCCAGGAGACCCCCGGGCTTCTCCGGGGCCCGGCGGGGGAGGCGATCCCGGTGGAGGAGGCGGTCCTCCTTCCCCCCGCCCGCCCCTCCAAGATCGTCTGCGTGGGGCGAAACTACCGGGAACACGCCCGAGAACTGGGCAACCCCATGCCCGAGCGGCCCCTCCTCTTCCTGAAGGCCCCCTCGGCCCTTCTGCCCTCCGGGGGAACCATCCTGCTCCCCGAGGATTCCTCCCGCGTGGAGTACGAGGGGGAGATCGCCCTGGTGGTGGGAAGGACCTGCCACCGCCTCGGCGAGGCGGAGGACCCCCTCTCCTACCTCCTGGGGGTCACCCCCCTCAACGACGTCACCGCACGGGACCTCCAGAAGCTGGACGGGCAGTTCTCCCGGGCCAAGTCCTTCGACACCTTCTGCCCCGTTGGCCCGTGGATCGAGACGGCCCCCGACTGGGAAGCCCTCCAGGTGCGGACCTTCCTCAACGGCCGCCTGGTCCAGGAGGGACAGGCCTCGGATATGGCCTTCCCCATCCCTGCTCTTCTCCGCTACATTTCCCGGGCCATGACCCTCCTTCCCGGGGACCTCGTCGCCACGGGTACCCCCGCCGGCGTCGGCCCCCTCTCTCCAGGGGACGTGGTGGCGGTGGAAACGGCGGGGATCCGCCTGGAGAATCCCGTGGAACCGTGGCCCAAGGGGTGAGGTGAGACGGTGGGCGAAGGCGGCCGGCCCCTTCCGGAGGAGCCCCTCCGGCGGTACTTCGAACTCCTGCCCCAGGCGGTCCTGGTCCTGGACCTCGGGGACCGGGTCCGTTACGCCAACCCGGCCGCCCGCCGTCTGCTGGAGACCCCCGAGACCCCCCTGGAAGGCCTTCCCCTGGAAGAGGCCTGCCCCTCCCTCTGGCACCAGATGCGGGGCCCGTCCCCCCTTCCGCCGCCAGGGGAGGCGGGCATGCCGGTGGTGGTGGACCGCCCCGGCATTTCCCCCCGCGCCTACCTCGCCGTGGAGGATCCCCTGGGCGACGGCCGGGGGCGCGTCCTCTGGCTCTTGGCTGCCTCCGCCGCCCAGACGCTGGTCAGGGACTACGACCGGATCCGCAACCAGTTCCTGGTCCTGACCGAGAGCTCCAACGACGTGATCTTCGTCCTGGAGCGGGACCTCTCGGTCTCCTACGTGAACCCCGCCTTCCGGACGGTCACCGGCCACGAGCCGGGGGACTTCCTGGGCCGCACCCTGAACCCCTCGGACTTCCTCCCCCCCGACGAGATCCGGCGCTTCCGCCTCCTGGGAACGGCCCGCATCCTCCGGGAAGGGATCCAGAACAAACTGGTCCGCGTCCAGAAGAAATCGGGCGCCTTCTTCTGGTCCCTCCTGACCTTCGCCCCTTCGAGGTTTCCCGGCCGGCCGCCCACCTACCTGGGGATCCTCCGGGACGTCAGCGAGTTCTACCGCACCCGGGAGCAGCTGCAGAAGCAGCACTCGGAGCTCAAGCGGACGGTGGCCCGGCTGGAGGACTCCACGAGGCTCCAGGAGCAGTTCCTGGCCAACGTCACCCACGAGTTGAGGACCCCCCTGACGGCTATTCTCATCGCCGCCGAGGCGCTTCAGGCCCACTCGGAGGCCCTGGGCCCCGCCCCCAAGCGCCACCTGGCCCTCCTCCACCGGAATGCCCGCCAGCTCCTGGAGACGATCAACGACCTTTTGGACCTGGCCAAACTCAAACGGGGGGGCTTCGAGGTGAAGGAGAGGGAGGTGGACCTTCGGGCCTTCCTGCAGGGGCTGGCGGAGGAGACCGAACCCCTCTTCCATCAGAAGGGCCTCTCCCTGGCCCTGGAGGTCTCCAGCGACCTTCCCCCCACCCTGTGGACCGACCCCGACCTCCTCCGCCGGATCCTGGTGAACCTCCTGGGCAACGCCGCCAAGTTCACCCGGCAGGGGGGGGCGGTCCTGAAGGTCTCCACCCGGGAAGGGAGGCTCTCCCTCCAGCTCTCCGACACGGGCCCCGGAATCCCGCCCCAGGAGCTCTCCCGGGTCTTCGAGGAGTTCCGCCAGGCCGACGGCTCCGATTCCCGGCGCTACGCCGGGACGGGCCTGGGCCTTTCCATCGCCGACCGCTGCGCCCGGCTCCTGGACGGGACCATCGAGGTGGAATCGGCCCTGGGAAAGGGAAGCACCTTCACCGTTGTTCTCCCCTTGAGGCAGTTTCCCTCCGCCCTGCCGGGCCCGGAGGGTTGAGGAGGCCCTCGTGAGAATCGGCGACATCGAAGTCCATTCCCTCTCCGCAGGAACCCTGCGGCTGGACGGCGGGTCCATGTTCGGCGTCGTTCCCCGCCTCCTCTGGGAGAAGAAGGCGCCCCCCGACGAGAAGCACCGAATCCTCCTGGACACGCGGGTGCTCCTGGTACGCGCCGGGGGAGTGAACCTCCTGGTGGACACGGGGGTGGGCCCCAAGGAGGACGAGAAGTTCCGCGAGACCTACGCCGTGGCCCCGTGGCGGCTCCCCGAGGCCCTCCAGGAGCACGGCCTCTCCCCCGGCGAGATCCACGTCGTCGTCAACACCCACCTCCACTTCGACCACGCCGGCGGCAACACCCGCCTGGGGGAGGGCGGCCGGGTGGAGGCGGCCTTCCCCAACGCCGTCTACGTCGTCCAGCGGAAGGAGTGGGAGGAGGCCCGGGCGGCCCACGAGCGCAACCGCGCCTCTTACCTCCCCTGGAACTACGAACCTCTCTTCGAACAGGGGCGGCTGAGGCTCGCCGAGGGCGAAGAGGAGGTGGCCCCCGGCGTGGTCCTCAAACCCCTTCCCGGCCACACGCTGGGCATGCAGGGGGTGCTCCTCCGCTCCCGCGGCGAGACGGCCCTCTATCTGGGGGACCTGATCCCCACCCGGCACCACGTTCCCCTCCCCTGGATCATGGCCTACGACCTCCACCCCACCCTGACCCTGGAGACCAAGCGGGCCCTCCTCCCCACGGCGGCCCGGGAGGGCTGGACCCTCTTCTTCGAACACGACCCCGAGGTCCCCGCCGCCCGCCTGGAAGAGACCAAGCCCCTGGTCTTCGCCGTCCACCCCGTGGAGGGCTGAGATGGCCGAGGGGCGGGAGGTGGTGGCCATCGAGCCGGCGGGGGAGGCGGCCCCGGGGGAGGGCGGCTTCCTCACCCTCGTGCGGCTCAAGTACCGGAACCTCTACCCGGGAGGCGGCCGCTCCCGGCCGTACCTCTACGAGTACATCCACCGGCGGGGCTACGACGCCGTCGCCGTCGCCCTCTTCCACGAGGAGGAGGGGGAGCCCCACATGGCCTGGCGGCCGGGGATCCGCGTTCCGGTCTACTTCCGCAAGGACCTCCCCCTGGCCGTTCCCGACGGCCGGGTCTACCTCCACACCCCCGAGGCGGTGGCGGGAAGCGTGGAGGAGGGGGACCGGGGGGTGGAAGGGCTCCTCAGGCGCGTGGTGGAGGAGGTTTGGGAGGAGGCCGGTTTCCGCGTGGCGGCGGGGGAGGTCCTCTCCCTGGGCGGGGGCTTCTTTCCCTCCCACGGCCAGTCCTCGGAGAAGATCCACCTCTGCGCCGTCCGGGTCTCCCCCTCCCGCCGGGAGAAAGCCCCCGGGGACGGGTCGGTCAACGAGGCCGACGCACCGGCGGTGCGCTTCTCTCCCGTACGGGAGATCCTTGTGAAATCGGCCGCGGGAGAGATGGAGGACCCCAAGCTGGAGATCCTGGCCTGGCGCCTCTGCCTCCGTCTGGGGTATCTTCCCCTGGAAGGCCGTTACGCGGGACCTTCGGAATCACCGCTTCTGGAACCTTTTCGATCGGCCCTGGCGCGCGGGGGGTGGCTCGCCGGGCGGGGAGAACGACCATGAAGGACAACGCCGTCTGCCGTCTCTTGGGCATCCCCTACCCCATCCTCCAAGGGGGCATGACCTGGGTCTCGGAGGCCGTCCTCGCCTCCGCCGTCAGCGAGGCGGGGGGACTGGGGTGCATCGCCACCGGCAACATGCCGGGGGAGCTGCTCCGGGAGGAGATCCGCAAGCTCCGCACCCTCACGGAGAAGCCCTTCGCCGTGAACCTGATCCTCCTCTCCCCCAACTTCCGGCAGTGCATCGAGGTGGTCAAGGAGGAGCGGGTGCCGGTGGTGACGCTGGGGGCGGGGAACAGCGGCCCCGTCATCGAGGAGCTCAAGAAGGCGGGGTGCACCGTGGTTCCCGTCGTGAACTCGGTGGCCCTGGCGAGGCGCCTGGAGCGGTCCGGCGCCGACGCCATCGTCGCCGAGGGGGAGGAGGCCGGCGGCCACATCGGCGACACCGCCACCATGCCCCTCATTCCGCAGATGGCCGACGCCCTCTCCATCCCCGTCATCGCCGCCGGCGGAATCGCCGACGGCAGGGGCATGGCCGCCGCCTTCGCCCTGGGCGCCCAGGGCATCCAGCTCGGCACCGCCCTGGTGGTGGCCCACGAGTCGAGGGCCCACGACAACTACAAGGACGCCATCGTCAAGGCCACCGACCGCTCCACCGCCGTCACCGGCCGCTCCATCAACAAGCCCGTCCGCGCCCTGAAGAACATGCTCACCCAGGAGTTCTACGAGATGGAGGGCAAAGGGGCCCCCTGGGAAGAGATCGAGGGGCTGGCCGTGGGAAGGCTTCGGGCCGCCGTCATGGAGGGTGACGTCACCCGGGGCTCCGTGATGATGGGCCAGGTGGCCGGCCTGGTGAAGCGCCGGGCCTCGGTGCGGGAGATCCTCGAGGCCATCGTCGCCGAGTTCAACGCCGTCATGGAGAAGATCGGCGCCTACCGCATCCCCCCCGGCGGCTTTCCCGTCCCTTGAGCCCGTGAGCGCCCCTCCCGCCTATCTGGCCCTGCTGGAATCCGGCGAGTTGGACCGCCGGGTGGAGGCTCTCCTGGCCCTGTTGGAGGAGTGCCGCGTCTGCCCGCGCCACTGCCGGACCCGGCGCCTGAGGGACCGCCGGGGCGTCTGCCGGACCGGCCGCCGGGCCGAGGTGGCCTCCTTCTGCGTCCACCGGGGGGAGGAGCCGTGCATCAGCGGCCGGAACGGGTCGGGGACGGTCTTCTTCGCCCACTGCAACCTCCACTGCCTCTTTTGCCAAAACTACGAGATCAGCCAGGAGTGGCGGCCGGGTCAGGGCGCCCTCACCGCGGAGGAGCTGGCGGAGGTCTACCTCTCCCTGGAGCGCCAGGGGGTCCACAACCTCAACTGGGTCAGCCCCAGCCACGTGGTCCCCCAGGCGGTGGAGGCCCTGGCCCTGGCGGCCCGGAGGGGCCTCCGGCTGCCCGTCGTTTACAACTCCGGCGGCTACGACTCCGCCTCCACCCTACGGCTCCTGGACGGCATCGTGGACATCTACATGCCCGACTTCAAGTACTTCGAGGAGGGATCCGCCAGGGAGCTCTCCGACGCCGTGGGGTACCTTCCCAACGCCCAGGCGGCCCTCGCGGAGATGTGGCGCCAGGTGGGCCCCCTTCGCCTAGACGGCGGCGGCGTGGCGGTGCGGGGCCTTCTGGTCCGCCACCTCGTCCTGCCCAACGGCCTCTCCCAGACCCCGGAGGTCCTTCGCTTCCTGGCCCGCACCCTGGGGCGGGAGGTGGCCGTGAGCCTCATGGCCCAGTACTTCCCGCGCCACCGCGCCAGGAGCCACCCCCTCCTCTCCCGGCCCTTGGGCGCCGGGGAGTACGCCCGCGCCGTGGAGGCCCTGGAACGGGAGGGTCTCACCGAGGGCTACATCCAGGCCCTTGACAGCGCCGAGAACTACCTCCCCGACTTCGGCCGGGAGGGCCACCCCTTCGAAAACGGTGAAAGCGAAAGGGGCGGCGCGGAGTGAGCCGTGGGCTTCCGGGGCACCCACCGGGGCCCGGCCCTTGACCTGGGTCAAGGCACCGGGCCGGGGAGCGCCCTACACTCTCGCCCCTGGAGGTGGTCCATGGCGGTCCGGAAGGTGGTTCGCATCGACGAGGAGAAGTGCGACGGGTGCGGGCTCTGCGTGCCCTCCTGCGCCGAGGGGGCCATTCGCATCGTGGAGGGCGAGGCCCGTCTGGTGTCGGAGGTCCTCTGCGACGGGCTGGGGGCCTGCCTGGGCGAGTGCCCCCAGGGGGGCCATCACCGTGGAGGAGCGGGAGGCGGCCCCCTTTGACGAGCGGGCGGTGGAGGCCCACCGGGGCCCAAGCCGACCGGAACCGGCGTTTTCCGCCTTGCCCCCGGGCCTCACGCCCTTTCCCGTCCACGGCGGGGGCGGGGGTTGCCCCGGTTCCCGGACCCTCACCTTGAACCCGCCCCAGCCACCGGCCTCCATGGCGGCGTCGCCGTCCGCCCTCCGGCAGTGGCCCGTCCAGCTCCACCTGGTCTCCCCTGCCGCCCCCTACTTTCAGGGGGCCCACGTGCTCCTCGCCGCCGACTGCACCGCCTTCGCCATGGGCGATTTCCACTCCCGCTGGCTTCCCGGCAAGTCCCTCGCCGTCGCCTGCCCCAAACTGGACCAGGGCCAGGATGTCTACCTCCGCAAGCTCGTCGCCCTGGCGGAGGAGGCGCGGATCGAGTCGCTGACGGTGCTGGTCATGCAGGTCCCCTGCTGCGCGGGGCTCGTCCACCTGGCGGCGGAGGCGCTGCGCCGCTCCCGCCGGAAGGTGCCGCTGAAGCGGGTGGTGGTGAACCTCCAAGGGGAGATCCTCTCCGAGGAGTGGTTGTGAGGAGGAGCTTCCTTGGCCCCTGAGTCCTGCGGCAAGGACAGGATCCCGGCGGCGGCGGCCACTCCGGCGGCGGAGGTCCCTTCCCGGGGCACCCTCGCCGCCGCGGCGGCCCTGGCCCCCGCCGTCCTCTCGGCTCTGCTCCTCGGCGCCCACTTCCTGAGGGCCGGCTCCCCGGGGGCCTTTCTGGCCTGCCTGCTCTCCCCCCTGGTCCTTGCCCTCCGGGAGGATTGGGTCCGCCGCGTGGCGACCCTGCTCCTCCTGGCGGCCGCCGGCCTCTGGATCGACACCGCCCTCCGCATCGGCGCCCTTCGGCGGGCGGCGGGGGAACCCTACCTCCGAATGGCAATCATCCTGGGCGCCGTGGCGGGGCTGGCCCTCGGGGCGGCGGCGCTCTTCCACAGGGGCCCCCTGCGGCGGCGCTTCACGGAAAATCCGGGGGCCGCCCCCCTGTCCACCGCCGCCTTCCTGCTGACGGCCGCCTGCCTCGGCCTCCTCCACCTCAAGGGCCCCGCCCGGATGCTCCTCCTCAACCGCTTCCTCCCCGGCGGCGGCCTCCTGGAGGCCCTGGCGCTGGGATTCTACGCCGCATGGGTGGCCGGCCGTATGGCCGACCGAAAGAGCCAGCCCCTCTGGCGGAAACGCGTCTGGACGGTTCTCTCCGTCGTGGTTCTTGGCCAGTTCGCCCTGGGCCTTCTGGGGTGGGACCGCTTCCTGATGAACCCGGAGCGCCTCCACCCCCCCGTGCCGGCCCTCATCGTCGCCGCTCCGCTCTACCGGGGAGAGGGGCTCTTCATGCCCATCCTCTTCGCCGCCACCCTCCTCCTGGTGGGCCCCGCCTGGTGCAGCCACCTGTGCTACATCGGCGCGTGGGACCTGCGGGCCTCCACCGCCCGCAAGCGCCCCCTGGAGCTTCCCCGCTGGACCCGGGCCCTGCGGTGGGCCATCCTCGCCGCCGTGGTGGCAGGGGCCCTGGTCCTCCGGGCCCTCGGCATTCCAGGCTGGGCCGCCGCCGCCCTGGGGATCGCCTTCGGGGCGGTGGGTGTCGTCCTCATGGTGCTCTGGTCCCGGAGGACCGGCACCATGGCCCACTGCACGGTCTTCTGCCCCATTGGCCTCTTGGCGAACCTGGGGGGGAAGGTCTCCCCCTTCCGGCTGCGGATCGGTGACCTCTGCACCGACTGCAACGCCTGCATGCCCGTCTGCCGGTACGGGGCCCTCACCCTGAAGGACATCGCCGCCCGCCGGGCGGGACTCTCCTGCACCCTCTGCGGAGACTGCCTGAGCCGATGCAAGGACGGCCAGATCGGCTACCGCTTTCCCGGCCTCGACCCCGGCCGGGCCCGGAACCTCTTCCTCCTCCTCGCCGTCTCCACCCACGCCGTCTTCCTCGGCGTCACGATGCTCTGAAGGACAGGGCACCCAACCGTCCCCGCGGTGAAGGCCCCATCCCGTGCCTCTCCGGCCTTCCTTCCCGCCGCCCCCTTCCTCACTCCGCCTCCTCGCTCCCGGAAAGCCGCCGCAGGCCGTTGGGGTCGAGGATGCGCACCGTTCGGCCCTCCACCTGGACGAGGCCGTCCCGCTGGAGGCGGGCGAAGACCCGGCTCAGCGTTTCGGGGATGGTGCCCAGTCGGGCGGCGAGGGTGGCCTTGGAGACGGCCAGGCGGAGGGTGTCCCCTCCACCGGCTTCGGCGAGGAGGTGCCGGGCCAAGCGGGGGGCCACCTCCTTGAGGGCCAGGTCGTCCACCAGCTCCACGAGGGCCCGCAGGCGCCTGGAGAGAATGGCCAACATGCCCAGGAGGATCTGGGGGCGCTTCCGGGCCAGGTCGAGAAAGGCCGCCCGGGGAAGGTGAAGGGCCCGGACCGGCCCCAAGGCCGTACAGGTGGCGGGGTAGGCGCCGCCTTCGAAGACCGGGACTTCCCCGCAGGGCTGGCCCGGGCCCAGGATGTGGAGGACCTGCTCCCTCCCGTCGGCCCCGAAGCGGCTGAGTTTGACCTGCCCTTCGAGGAGGAGGAAAAAGCCCTGGGCCTCCTGGCCGGCCAGAAAGAGCATCTCCCCCGAACGGTAGGAGCGGCCCTCTGTGGAGAGGGCCACGGCCTTCAGGTCCTCCGGTTCGAGGCCCTCGAAGAGGGGGCTCCCGGCGAGGGCCCGAACCTTCTCCCCGGCGGTGAGGGCTTCGCTCTTCACGGCGCGCCTCCCTTTCCGCCCGCACCCTCCCAGGAGCCTGCCGACTCGGCGGCCCTGGCGGCGGCCGGACCGAAGCGGGCGTCGAGGATCTTCCGGGTGGCCGCCGGGAGGGGCAAGGTCCCCCGCTCCTCCGGGGCGATCCACCGGAGGGGGGCCGATGGCCGGAGGGGCGCCGCGCCCCTGGGAAGGCGGCACTCGAAGGGGTAGAGGACCACCCGGAAGTGGCTGTAGGCGTGGCGGACCTCCGGCAGGGCCCCCGCAACCTCCGCCTCGGCCCCCAGTTCCTCCCGCAGTTCCCTCAGGACGGCCTCCCGAGGGCTCTCCCCCTCCTCCACCTTCCCCCCCGGAAGCTCCCAGAGGCCTCCCAGAAGGCCGTGGGCGGGGCGCTGGGCGACGGCGAAACGCGGGCCGCGCCAGAGGATCGCCACCGCCGCCCGGACAACCGGCAGGGGCCTTCGGGGGGGCCGGCGCGGGTAGGCCTCCGGTTCACCGAGGGCCAAGGCCCGGCAGGCGAAGGCCAGGGGACAGGCGGGGCAGGAGGGCCTGCGGGGGGTGCAGACCAGGGCTCCCAGTTCCATGAGGGCCTCGTTCACCGGGCCCGGCGGCCCCTCCGCCACCGCCCTCCGGGAGAGGTCCCACAGGCGAGCGAGGGTCTTTCCCGTGGGAGGCTCCTCCACGGCGAAGAGCCGGCACCAGAGCCTCTTGACGTTGCCGTCGAGGACCGGCTCCCGCCGCCCGAAGGCCAGGGAGGCCACCGCCCCGGCGGTGTAGGGGCCGAAGCCCGGGAGCCGCCGGAGGGACGCCCCCTCCCGGGGGAAGCCGCCCCGGCCGAGGACGGCCCGGGCGGCGGCGGGGAGCCGCCGGGCCCGGGCGTAGTAGCCGAGGCCCTCCCAGACGCGGAGGACCTCCTCCTCCGTCGCCGCGGCGAGGGCCTCCACCGTGGGGAAGCGCCGCAGGAACTCCCGAAAGTACGGGACCACCGTCTCGACGCGGGTTTGCTGGAGCATGACCTCGCTGATCCAGACGCGGTAGGGGTCCCGCTCCCTACGCCAGGGAAGGTCCCGCCGGTTCTTTTCGAACCAGGAGAGGAGGGCCCCGACGGCCCGCGACCATGGAAAGGTTTCCCCGGCGGGGCCCGGAGGGCTTGCGGTCATGGGCGAAGGGGTAGGGTGGTCCGCCCGCCCCTCAGGGTGCGCACCTCCAGGAGGAGGTCGGGCAGGTGCAGGAGGACCGTCCGGCCCTGGGTTCCCCCCAACTCCTCCGCCGCCAGCGGAATCCCCGCCTCACCGAGGCGGCCCTTCACGGCGGCGGCGTTTCGGGGGCCGATGTTGCTGTCCATCTCCTCGGCGGCTTGGAAGAGGCGGGCCCCGCCCGCCAGCGCGGCCCGGAGGCGGGCCCGCCGGGCTCCCAACGCCTCCAGCGCCGGCACCAGAGCCTCCAGGGCCTCGGTGGCGTACTTGGCGGGAAGGGTGGAGGGAGGCTCCGCCGGCGGCCGGGGACCGGGGAGAAGGACATGGGCGAGCCCGCCGGCGCGGGCTTCGGGGTCGAAGAGCACCAACGCCACGCAGGAACCGAGGCCGTACACCGCCAGGGTGCAGCTCTCCGAGGCCGCCCGGAACTCGCCGATGTGGACGGGGATCACGGGTTTATCCGCCAAGGAACTCCCTCACCTCGGGTTTCAGGAAGACCCCCTCCAGATCGGCCCCCCGCAGCTCCCGGCGCACGAGGTCCGCCTTTTCGTCGGGGTCGAGAAAGCGGTTGACGATGAGGACCCGGCGCCCCCGCACGGTGCAGAGGGCCCCGGGGCTCCGGATCCGCGAGGTCTCCCGGTAGTCGATGGACATCTTCTGGAGACCCTCCTTCAGGTCTTCGAGAAAGGCCTCCCACTCCTTTCGGTTCCTCCTGGGGGTCACGGCGCCTCCAGCCGTTGCAGGGCGTCGCGGATCTCGTCGTCGGAAAGAAGGCTGTCGGATTTCTTGGCGAGGGCCCGGATGGCGGCCACCCGCTCCTCCGTCACCTCCTCCCGGTGCTCCAGAAGCCAGGCGACGATGTTGGAATCGCCGGACATGGGCCCCACGGCGATGGTCTGGCGCCTCCCGAACCACGCGGCGGGGACGGAGGAGTACACGTGGTCCTCCAGGACGGCGTCGCCCATCTGGCGGGCCTTGAGGAGGGCGGAGGCGTGGACCCCCGTCCCCGTCCGAAAGGCCTCGGGCGAAAAGACGGGGTAGTTCCAGGGAACGGGCACCCCCGTCCACCGGGAGGTCCAGGCGACGTACTCCGAGAGGGCCCGCACGTCCCGCGGCCAGGCGCCCTCCATCTTGAGGTTCACGATCAAGAGGTCCAGGGGGGTGTTGCCCACCCGTTCGCCGAGCCCCAGGGCCGAGCCGTGGATGCGGGCGGCCCCGGCCTTCCAGGCGGCGAGGGCGCAGGCCAGGCCCATGCCCCGATCCATGTGGCCGTGCCAGTCCACCTGTACCTCCTCCCCCGACTGGCCGGCCACTTCTTTGAGGAAGCCCACCAGCCGCGCCGCCCCGTGGGGTAGGGCGTGGCCCGCCGTGTCTGCGGCGCAGATCCTGCGGGCTCCGCTCTCGATGGCGGTGAGGAAGAGTTCCCGGAGCACCTCGGGGGAAGTCCGGGTGCTGTCCTCGGTGACGTACATGACCGGCAGGCCCGCCCTCACGGCGAGGGAGACCGTTTCCCGGGTGATCTTCCGCAGGTAGGCCAGGTCCCACCCCTCCACCTTGCGGCGGGCCTCGCTGCACCCGATGAAGGCGGCCACTTCCACCGCCAGCCCGGCCCGCTGGGAGATCTCCACCACGGCCCGGACGTCCTTTCCGACGGTCCGCGCCGCGCAGTTGGGTTTCAGGGAAAGGCGGTGGCGGGAGACCTCCCGGGCGAGGAAGACGCAATCTTCCAGCGCCTGGAGGCTGGCGGCGGGCATGCCGATGTCGGCGGCCTGGATGCCGAGGGCGCTGAGGATGTGCAGGAACTCCCGCTTGGCCTGGAGGGGGGGCGCCTTGGCCGAGGGGTGCTGGAGGCCGTCCCGCAGGGTCTCGTCGTCGAGCTCCGGCGGGGGGAAGCCCCGAGGGGCAGGAGCCCCTTCGGGGGCGTTCCAGTCGTGGATCCAGCTCCCTTCGCCTGCCACGGCCCGTCCTCCCGAGATCCGCCTAGCGGCCCCGGAAGGCCGCCTTGCGCTTCTCCAGGAAGGCCCCGGTGCCCTCCTTCATGTCCTCGGAGGCGCAGAGGAGGCCGAAGAGGGTCGCTTCCAGGTAGGTCCCCTCCTCCAGGGGCATGTCCAGCCCGGCGGCGACCGCCTCGATGCAGGCCCGGACCGCCAAGGGTCCCTTGGCGAGGATCTTGGAGGCCATTTCCCGGGCCCGGGCCACCGCCTGCCCCGGCGGAACCACCGCGTTGACGAGGCCCAGCTCGTAGGCCCGCTGTGCGGAGACCATCTCCCCCGAGAGCAGGAGTTCCAGGGCCGGCCCCCTCCCGATGAGGCGGGGAAGGCGCTGGGTGCCGCCGTAGCCCGGGATGATCCCCAGGTTCACCTCGGGCTGGCCGAAGCGGGCGTTTTCCGAGGCCACCCGGAGGTGGCAGGCCATGGCCAGCTCGCACCCGCCCCCCAGGGCAAAACCGTTCACGGCGGCGATCACCGGCTTGGGAAAGGTCTCGAGGGCCCGGAAGAGGTTCTGGCCGAAGAGGGCGAAGTTCCGGCCCGACTGGGCGTCGAGGGCCTGGATCTCCCCGATGTCCGCCCCGGCGACGAAGGCCTTCTCGCCGGCGCCGGTGAGGACGAGGGCCCCCACCTCCCCGTCGGTCTCCGCCCACTGCAGAAGGGCGGCCAGCTCCTTCAGGGTGGCGCGGTTGAGGGCGTTCAGCTTGTCGGGACGGTTCACCGTGACCAGTCCGATGCCGTCCGCCACCTCCCACAGCAGGTTCTCGAAGGTCATGGTCTCCCTCCTGGCTTCACGGGGCCGCTGGGCCGGTTTCGAGGAGTACCGCCATCCCCTGCCCGCCGCCGATGCAGGCGGAGGCGATGCCGAAACGGGTCTTCCGCCGCCGCATCTCCAGCAGGAGGGTGAGGGTCAGCCGGGTGCCGGTGGTGCCCAGGGGGTGGCCCAGGGCCACGGCCCCGCCGTTGACGTTGGTCTTCTCGGGGTCCAGCCCCAGCTCCTTCTCGCAGGCGAGGTACTGGGCGGCAAAGGCCTCGTTCACTTCGAAGAGGCCCACGTCGGAGAGGGAAAGCCCTTCGGCTTCCAGAATCTTCCGGATGGCGGGAACGGGGCCGAAACCCATGATCTCCGGGGGGACCCCGGCGTAGCTCCAGCCTCGCAGGTAGCCGAGGATGGGCCAGCCCTCCGCCCGGGCTTTGTCCTCCCGGGCGAGGACCAGGGCCGCGGCCCCGTCCACGATTCCCGAGGCGTTGCCGCCGGTGACCGTGCCGTCCTTGCGGAAGGCGGGCCTCAGGCGGGAGAGGGCCTCCAGCGTCGTCTCCGGCTTCCGGTGGGTGTCCTCCGCGAAGGCGTAGCTCCCCTTCTTTCGGTCTTCCAGGAGGATCGGGGCGATCTCCTCCCGAAAGCGGCCGGCCCGAAAGGCCTCCTCCGCCCGCCGTTGGGAGCGCAGGGCCAGGAGGTCCTGCTCCTCCCTTGTGATTCCGTACCGCTGGGCCAGGTTCTCGGCGGTCACCGCCATGGGAAGGTCGCAGTAGGGATCCCGGAGCGACTCCATGAGGGTGTCCACGAAGGGAACGTGGCCCAGCCGCAGCCCCTGCCTCGCCCCTCGCACGACGTACGGGGCGTTGCTCATGCTCTCCGTTCCCCCGCAGAGGACCACCGACGCCTCCCCCAGGAGGATCTGGTGGGCTCCGCTCACCAGGGCCTGGAAGCCGGAGCCGCAGAGCCGGTTCACCGTGAGGGCCGGGACCTCCACGGGAAGGCCCGCCTTGAGTCCGATGTGGCGCGTGAGGTAGATGGCGTCGTTTCCCGCCTGGAGCACGTTTCCGAAGACGACGTGGTCCACCTGGTCCGGCCGGACACCGCTCCGTTCCAAGGCGGCCTTGGCGGCGTGGACGCCCAGGTCCACCGCCGACAGGTGGCTGAGGTGCCCGTTGTACTCCGCCATGGGGGTCCTCGCCCCCCCCACCAGAACCAAGCCTTCCTTCATTCGTTCCCCCCTTTGGACGTCCGCTCGACGAACTTGAGCCGCAGCGTCCCGAAGCCCACCTGGACGCCGGACTTGATGGGTGTCAGCACCCCCGTGGGGATGCGCTTGCCGGCGATGAAGGTGCCGTTCAGGGTCCCCACCTCCTCCACCAGGTAGAACTGCCCGTTGCTGTGGATGAGCTTGGCGTGGCGGCGGGAGACGCTCCGCTTCACGTCCTCGTCGGTGAGGTCCACGTCGGGCACGATTCCCGTCACCGGGTCCCTCCGGCCGATGAGGGAAACGTCCTTGGTGATGTTGAAGACCCGGAGGGTTCCCTCCACGAGGAACTGGGCCAGTACCGGGGGCGTCACCGATCCGGTGGCCTCCTGGGGCGCCGCGGCGGGGACCTCCGAAGGCTTGGGGATGTGGGTCAGGCCCTGGAGCAAGAGGGCGTTCTCCAGATCGTCGGTGGTCTCTCTGAGACGACCGGAGAGCTTGCGGAGCATCCGAACGGCGATCTCGATGTTGCTCTGGATCATCTGGTGGAAGGTGGAGGTGTTGATGACGATGATCTCCGCGTCCTCCACCACCTCGGCCGTGGCGGAGCGGGGCACCTGTTCGAGGAGGCTCATCTCCCCGAAGAAGTCTCCCTTTTCGAAGAGGCGGCGGAAGCACTTCTCGCCGTTGATGGTCCGGTAGATCTCCACGGCGCCCGACTGGACGATGAACATTTCCGAGCCCGGGTCGCCCTCGTGGAAGATCACGTCGCCCTTCCGGTAGGGCACCACGAAGTCCTTCAGCGGGTTCGCCATGGCCCTCCACCTCGGTCCGGTCGGACGAAATTGTACTCTAGGGACCTCGGGGGGTGAAACCCGCGGAGGGCCCCTTGGGAAGAGCGGCGGGAAAAAGCCGAACGGGTACCTGCCATTTCCCCTCCGTCACTTCAGGATGGGGACTCTGGAGCGGGCAGGATCACCGTCATCTGCCCAGACTCCGCCCGGTCCACCTCCAACAGGAAGCGGCGGAAGGCGCCGTAGCGGGACGGCTCCACCACCTGGTTGGGCAGGACGAGGCGGCGCTCGACGACCACCTCCCCCTTCTGCCGGTGCACCTCCAGGGTGTACTCCCCGAAGGGGCTCTTCACCGAGGCGCTCTTCGGGCGGTACTCCACCGAAGCCCCCTCGGGGAGCCGGTAGACGATCTCCTGGTGAAGGAAGACGGGGCCGCCGGTCCCCAGGGGGAGGCGCCGTTCCTCCAGGCTGCCGTACGCCTTGCCGAGGTTCAGGGCCGGCAGGGGGTCGGAGAGGGTGATCCGGTTCCCCTCCACGCTCCCCGCCCCGGAAACCGACACGGAATAGGTCCAGACCAGCGGCGAAGAGGAGTCTTCGAGCCCCTCGAAGGCGTAGTCCTGGAGATCGGCGCTGCCGTAGCGCTGCGAAAGGGCCATCTGGAGTGCCTTTCGCCGCTGGTCGGCCGGAACCCGCGCCAGGGAGGCCCGGATGCCCTCGGCGCCGTCGGGATCGAGCTGGGCCCGGTAGGAGACCTGGAGGTCCCCGTTGGGGTCCACCTCCCGCGTCTCCTTCTCCACGGCGGCCAGCCAGGGGCCGAAGTCCAAGGGGAGGGTCACCTCCCGCCAGGGCTCCTTCGCCGTCACGGGAAGGGCCTCCGCCCCCTGGAGGTACCAGGGCAGCACCGACGGGTCGCGGTAGGGGCTCGTCAGGGCGAGGTAGCGTGCCCCCGACGGCAGATAAACCCTCACCAGGGGAACCTGGAACTGCCCCAACCGGGGAAGGGACTCGCGGGCGATCCGCTCGGGAACGGGCTCGGCCATGAGGATGTCGAAGGGGATCCCCGCCAGGGTGAGGTAGGCGCAGAGAAGGGGCAGGCGGGCTCCCCGGCGGTTCAGGAGGACTTCGGTGGGATCCTGCCAGCCGCCGCCCTCCCCCTCGATGTCCGAGAGGCAGGCCCCCACCAGACGGCCCAAGAGGTCCTCCGGTCCCGCGGCACCCTGGGAGACCTCCGCGAAGCGCCGTTCCACCTCGGGGGTGACCTGAAAGGTCCCGGTGACCGTTTCTTTGAGGAAGAGGGCGACGTCCTTCCAGCCGAGACCCCCGGCGGCCTCCACCATGGGGACGAAGAGGAGCTTGTTGGGAAGGTCCGGCTCCGGGGCGATCCGGGGCATGTCCCGGTAGGCCCAGCGCCGGAAGAGGTAGTCCCCCCGCCGCCCCTGCTCCGCCGGGGCGGGTAGGTTTCTCTCCAGGAAGTGCATGTCCAGGGAGGGGGGGTACTCCAGGGTCCACTCGGTGCGGTGGAAGGGCTTCTCGATGTCCTGGAAGAGGAAGACCTGGGTGGTGATGTAGGAACGCTCTTTCACCCGGTTGGGCGGCCTCAAGCCGATGTACTCGTATTCCACCAGGTCCCCCGGCTCCAGGCCCTGGAGGCTGACGGTGTCCTTCTCGGGAATCACCTCGGGCTCCAGCACCCGCCCGTCGGGCTTGATGGTCCTGAGGGCGAGGAGGATCTGGCCGGGGATCTGCTGTTCGCCCTCCCGCTCCACCCCCGACTTGTCGTTGATCCGGATGACCGTGTGGTAGCGCTCCACCGACGAACCGTCCTCTTCGATGCGGGTGAAGAGCTGGTCCAGAAGGAGGGAAGAGGGGGCGGAGTCCGGCTCCCGGCCCTTCTCCGCCTTGAGAAGCGCCGCCAGATCCACGTACTCCCCCTGGAAGGGCAGGGGTTCCCCCAGGGCCATCCGGGCCACGTCCACGTCGAAGGCGTCGGGGCGGGACTTCTTGAGGGCCTTCCAGAGGGCCCGGGCCCTCTCCCCGTCCCCTTCCAGAAGGGCGATGCGGGCCCGGGAGAGGAAGACCTCCGGCGAGGCGGGCATCTTCTCCGCGAGGGCAGCGAACTCCCCCTCGGCCCGGGCGAGGTCCAGGAGGCCGAGGTCCACCCGGGCGATGGCCAGGGCGATCTGGAGGTCCCGGTCGCCCCAGCGACTGCGCTCCTCCTCGAGGAGGGCCCTCAAGGCGGGCAAGTCGCCCCGGGCCCTGTGGTAGGCCTCCCACTCGGGGTCGGCCCGGCGGAGCTTTTCCAGCCGGAGGATGGCCTCCCGTTCGCCGGGGCGGTCCCCCGTCCCGTGAAGGAGGGAGACCCACGCCGACTCCACCGCCTCGCACTGGGGGTGGGCCTGGGAGACCTCCTCCAGCACCCTCCGGGCGGCGGCGTTCCAACCGCGGCGGTGGAGGCCTTCGGCCAGGGCGAGGCCCCACCGGGGGTCCCGGGGGTACTCCGCCATCAGGCTCCTGAGGAGGTCCAGGTCCTGGTCGGCCTCGGAGTTTTCCGAGAGAAGCAGGGCCCGAAGGTACCGGGCGGAGGGGCAGGAAGGGGCGCCGGCCAGAACCTTCTCGAGGACCTTCTCCGCGCGGCTTTCCGCGATCTTCCGGGGAAGGTCGTCGGCTTCGAAGAGGTACATGCCCGCCGCCTCCAGCCCCCAAAGGTAGCCTTGGGGGCCCTCCGCCGCCTTCTCCATCTGGAGGCGCGCCAGGGCCACGTCGCCCCGCCACCGGTTCCAGAGGGCCAGAAAGCCGCCGTACCGGGGGTCCTCCCTGGGGAACCGGGCGGTGAAGGCGTCGGCGAAGTCCGAGGCCTCCGAGAAGCCGGCGAAGGGACCTTCCAGGGCCGCCGGGTCTTGGAGGAAGCGCACGGGAAGGGCCCGGCCGCCTCCGTCCAGGAGGGCGGCGTACACGCCGTCTCCGGGCCCGGAGGCCGCCACTTCGACGAGGAGCAGGTGGCGGCCCCGGGCCAGCCGGAGGCGAAGAAGGGCCGTGGGGTTCTCCTGGCGGTGGAAGACGTCCTTCTCCGCCAGGGGGTGCCCGTCGAGGAAGACCCGGAAGGAGCGGGCGGCGTTGACGGCCACCAGGGCATCGGACTCGGCTTCGGCCTCCAAGGGCACGGCGGCGTAGTACCGCGACTCCCGGTCCTGCGCCATGGCGTACAGGGGGGGCCGAAGGAGGGGCCCGTCCAGGGAGGAGTAGGACCAGGGTCCCAGCGCCGTAAGGGCCGGCGGTTCCTTCCCCGCCCCCTCCTCGAAGGCGGTGCGGGGGCGTTCGGTGAGCGGAGGGGAGAAGAAGGCCCCCGGAAGGAAGCCGGCCCTCCGGAAGGCCGCCTGCCGGGCGGCGGCGTCTCCCCGGCGGGAGGCGAGGTTGAGGCCCAGCCAGTGGAGGTTGAGGCGCACCAGCGGGTCCATCTCCGGCGCCTCGGAGAGGATCGGGAGGGCGTCCTCCACCAGGCGGACCGTAGCCTCGTTGAAGGTGGCCCCCTCGGAGACCTCCGCCTCCAACAGAAAGGCCAAGGGGTCCCCCGGGGCGGCCTTGAGGCCCTCGGCGGCGACGAAGAGGGCCTTTTCCGGTTCCCCGCCGTGTTTCAGGGCGAAGGCCAGGCCGGCGGCGGCTTCGGCGTCGGCGGGGTCCTTCGCCAGGGCCTGTTCGAAGGCCCGGCGCGCCCCCGTCAGGTCCCCGGAGAGGAGGTTCTGCCAGCCCGGGGCGGGGGGGGCGGCCCCGAAAACCGGCAGGGCGAGGAGGGCGGCGGCGCAGGACCACCGGCGGAGGCGGACGGCGAGGTTCATGGCGTGCTCTCCTCGAAGCGAAGCCGGAGCCGCTCCCCGGCGAGGCGGTCGGCCCGCTGGCAAAAGGCGCGGAAGGCGGGGTAGTCCGCCGCCTCTACCCGGGTCACCGCCAGCCGGATCCGGGTGACGGCCCGCAACCCGCCGCTTTCCACCGTCACGGTGCGGTCCAGGGTGCCGAAGGGGGTCTCCTCGTGGACCTCCGGCGGAGGCTCGGCGGTGGCGCCCGCAGGAACGGCGTAGAAGACGTCGTAGGCCTGCTCCCAGGCGAAGTCCAGCACCAGGGGCAGGTCCCGCTCCTCCAGCGAGGCCACGGAGGAGGAGAGATCCAGCCGCCCCATCCACAGGGGGAGGCTCACCCGCCCCTTCCCTTCCGGCCGGGCCGCTTGGCCGAAGCGGCCTTCCACCCGGAGTTTCACCGGGGAGGAAAACTCGGCGATTCCCTGGGAGGAGGCCGCATCGAGGCGGGTGCCGGGGAAGGAGGGGGAGAGGTCCTTCTCCAGCTTCTCCCGGAGGGTGGCGGGGTCCTGGTAGCGGGCCCGGATCCAGGAGCACTCCTGGCCGGTGACGGCGATTTCCAACGACCCCCGCGCCTCGGGGGCCTCCCGCTGGATCTCCAGGCGGTAGGAGGCGGTGTAGGTGTTGGCGCCGGCGCCCAGGACCGGTGTCCGGCGGGGCTGGGTACGGCCGTCGGGCCACACCACCTGGACCTCCACCCCCTGGTCGAGGGCGGGGAGTTCCCCGAGGGCGGCGTACTCCGCCGTCCCGTCGAGGAAGAGGTCCAGTTCGGGCACGTAGCAGATGGCGTGGTTGAAGATGGCCAGGGAGGCCGGCTCGGGAGCCAGGGCCCCGTTGTCCCGGGTTCGGACGAGGACCATGGCGGCGTCGAAGCCCGCCTCCTTGAGCAGGACCGCCAGCAGAAGGGCCTTGTCCTTGCAGTCCCCGAAGCGCCTGGCGAAGACCTGCCTCGCCGGATAGGGCCGGTAGCCGTGGACGCCGAACTCCAGCCCCACGTACCGGGTCTGCTGGACCACCCAGCGGTGGATGGCCCGGGCCCGCTGGAGGGGGTCGCTGGCCCCCCGGACCAGCTCGGCGGCCTTCTCCCGCATCTCCGGGGTGGGTTCCCACTGGTCCTGGATGAAGCGGGCGTACCAGCGCCCCATGGCCTCCCGGTCGGGGAAGGTGGAAAGGTGCAGGTAGGGGCCGGTCTCGGTGTACCCGGGGGAGAGGGGCTCCCGCTCCAGGGGAGGCAGGTCGGAGACGTTCCACCGATAGACCTTCTTCCCGCCCCGGGTCACCACAAGCGGCGAGACGGAGATGCGTTCCTGGTGCAGGTAGAGGGGCAGCCGGGGGCTCGCCAGCAGGGTGTACTGCCGGGAGAGGACCGGGAGGCCCTCCCCGAAGGGCACCAGGTCGCCGAAGTACTGGCCGTAGTCGTTGACGGCCCCCGAATCGGAGAGAAGGTATTCCACCCAGAGGACGTCCCCCGCCTGGGCCGCCGGGAAGGAGAGGACCACGTTCCGGTTCCGGTAGTAGAGGCGGACCTGGGGGTCGGAGAGGGCGTCGGTGATCTGGACCTCCGCGTGGATCCGGCTTCCATCGGCCTTCACCAGGGAGGCGTCCAGGATCTTCACCTCTTCCCGGTCGGGGTCGAAGCCCACCTCTACGCTCTCGTAGCCGCGGGCGGCCTTGGGGTCCCGGATCTCCACCACCCGCTGCACGTACCGGGAGGAGAGGCCCGTCTCCTGCACCTCCACCACCTCGCTCTGCAGCAGGACCACCGCCGGCTGCTCCCGGTAGCGGCCGGCGGCCTTGGCCACCTCCTCCGGCGCCACCCGGTAGGGCCCCCAGAAGGGCTCTTCCCGGGGGCTCAGGAAGGCGACCCGGCGCTTCAGGTCCTCCTGCTGGGGGTTGAGGAGCAGGGCCTGCCGGAAGGCCCCCAGAGCCCCCTCGCGGTCTCCCAGGGACTCCCGCACCTCCCCCAGGAGGGCGTGGGCGGGAGACCAGTCGGGGCACCAGGCCAGGAGCCGGGTGAGGACCCCTTCGGCCTCCCGGGGCCTGCCGAGGTCCAGAAGGCGTCCGGCATAGGTGAAGGCCAGTTGGCGGTTCACCGGAAAGCGCCGGAGGGCCTCCTCGAAGAGGCGCCGCCCCTCTTCCACCTCACCGCGCTGCAGGGCCTCCTCCGCCCCGTCGGCCCAGCTTCCCGGGTCTCCCTGCTGGAGGTCCCGCATGGCCCGGGACCACCGCCGTTCCTCGCCGGGGGAGCCCAGGCGGCTGGCCGCCTCCGCCGCTCCCTGCAGCACCGCGAAGCACCGGGGGTGTTCCTTGGCCAGACGCCAGAGGCGGGAGGCCCCCGCCCCGTCGCTGGCGAAGCGCAGGAGGACCCGCATCTCCAGGGCTTCCAGGGCGGGGCTCTCCCGGTCCGCCTCCCGCGCCCGGCGAAGGTACTCCAGGGCAGGAAAGGGCATGTTGCGCTCCAGGTAGTAGCGTCCCAGCTCCGCCAGCAGGAGGGGGTGGCGCGGCGAAGCCGCCAGGCCCTTCTCCAGGGCCTCCCGCCGGAGGTTGTGGTCCTCCTCCGCCTCCGCCAGGGTCAGCCAGGCCACGGGGTCGCCGGGCGCCCCCTCGGCGGCCTTCCGGAGGATCTCCAGGTGCTTGGTCTCCGCCCGGTCGAAGAGGCGGAGCCGGAAGAGGGCGGTGCCCCAGTCCTCGAGAGCCTCCGGGGTCCCGGAGGCCGCCCTCTCCTCCAGGACCCGAAGGGGATCGCGGAAGGCGAAGCCCGGGGGGGCGGCACCGTCCTTGGCCAGGATGGCGGGAATGGGCTCCTTGACGCGGCGGGCGTCGGAGGTGCACTCGAAGCCTTGGAGGGCCCTCCCCTCGGCGTCGGTGAGGCGGAGGGTGAAGTTCCACCCCGATTCCTGGTTGCAGACCTTGACGAGGACGGTGTTCCACCCCTTCCGCAGGGTGCACGGAGCGGACACTTGGTCCAGGGCGCGGCCGCCGTAGGTCCTGGCGGACCCCACCAACTCCCCGTCCACCCAGAGTTTGAAGGCCTCGTTGTACCCGCCGCGGAGCACGCAGGGGCGGTCGGCGGGGACCCGCACGAAGGCCAAGGCGTAGCCGCAGGCCTTCTCCACGGGGTCCAGCAGTTCGTCCAGGGGCACGACGCCTTCGGGGGCCGGCACCGGAAGGGGCCGCCAGGTCACCATGTGGACCTTGCCGGCGTAGGTGGCGTCCAGGCGAAGGTCGCTCTCCGGCGGGTAGGCGGCGTCGAAGCCGCTCTTGTTGTCGTCGTCGAAGGGGCCCAGGAGGAGCCACCTCCGAAGAAAGCCCAGCCCCTCCACCAGGCGGTCCGCCTCGGCGCCCCGTCCCGTGTCCCGGAGGATCTCCGAGAGGAGGTAAGCGCCGTGGGCGGCCACCTCGGGGTCGGTGCGGGGATCGGCCAGCAAGGCCCGGAGCCCCTCCTCCAGGGGTGCCGTTCCGTCCTCGAAGGGTTGGAGCGCGCGCAGCCGGTACAGCTCCACGAGGCCGCGGGGGTCTCTCCGGTTGGCCTCCAGGCTCTTCAGGAAGCGGGCCTCCATGTCGGCGTAGGCGTCGGCGCGGGGGGCGATGGCGGCGGCAAGGGCCAGCGCCGCGGCGGCCAGGATTGTTCGTGGGGAAGGGGCCATCAGGTTCCTCGCAGAAAGAGCGGCCGGAGGGGCAGGTCCCCCCTCCGGGCGGCGGCCACGGCCCCCAGGAGCTTCTCCCGGTCGCGGGAGAGGCGGCCCCCGATGGGCAACGGGTTGGAAGCGTGGTTGGCACGGAAGACGGTGTCGCGGAGGTCCAGCAGGCGGAGAAGAAGTTCCAGTTCGTCCAGGATCCCCTCGTCGCCGGGCAGGCGAAAGCGCCCCGCCTCCAGGGCCCGGGTGAGGGGCGCCCCGGCCACGGGGATCCACGTGAGGGCCGAGAGGTACTCCGGCTGCATGGCGTTGATGGCCATGGCGCTCCAGCGGACGTGCTCCTCGGCGCCCTCCACCCCTCCCAGCCCCAGAAGGACCATGACCGAAGCCCGGAGTCCCGCCTCCCGTCCCTTGCGCACGGCCTCGACGGCCTCGGAGGAGGAGGCCCCCTTGCCCACCCGGCGCAGGAGTTCGTCGGAGCCGGACTCCAGCCCGAGGTAGAAGAGGCCGAGGCCCGCCTCCTGGAGCGCCCGCAGTTCCTCGGGGCTCTTGGCCAGGAGGTTCATGGGGGTGGCGTAGAGGGAGACCCGCCGGAGGGCGGGAAAGGACCGGCGAAGGGCCTCCAGCACGGCGAGGAGCACCTCCGCCGGGGCGGCGAGGGCATCGCCGTCCCCCAAAAAGACGCGGGGGCATGAGGGCCACTCGGCGGCGGCCTCCCGGATCTCCTCCAGGACCTCTCCGAGGGGGCGGACGAAGAAGCGCTTGTTGCGGTACATGGCGCAGAAGGTGCAGGCGTTGTGGCTGCACCCCACCGTCACCTGGAGGATGAGGCTTTCGGCTTCGGAGGGCGGGCGGAAGACGGGCTCGAAATAGCGCATCGGACCTCTAAAGGCCCATTGTACGCCCAGTGGCCCCCCGGAAGGAAAGGCGGGGGCCGCCGGCCGTTCAGCGCCCCGGCTCCCGCACGTCCGGGGGACGGACGTAGAGGGGGGAAAGGGGAGCCGGCCCGCGGCCTGCGGCCCATTCCGAGAGGGCGTGCCGGGCCGCCTCCACCGCCGCGCCGCCCACGCCGGGAAAGAGCCGGCAGGCGGGCGGCCACCCCTCCACCAGCGCGATGCCATTCCCCGCCGCCCAGTCGAAGCCCGAGGGGTCGAGAGACCCCGGGACCAGGCTCTGGGGTGGCCCCAGGGGGCGAAGATGACCGGCTTCCCGGAGGAAGCACTGGACGTACACCTCCCCCCGCCGGGCATCCAGGAGGGCCGCCCCCCTCCCCTCCGCCGGGCAGGCGGAGGCCACGGCCTCCAGGGTCGAAAGGCCGTAGACGGGCACGCCCAGGCCCTTTCCCAGGCCGAGGGCCGCCGCCAAACCCACCCGCAGGCCGGTGAAGGACCCGGGGCCCCGGGTCACCCCCACGGCGCAGAGGCCGGCGGGCGAGAGGCCCGCGGCTCCGAGGAGTTCCTCCAAGGCCCCGGGGAGCCGCGGGGTGTGGGTTGGGACCTCCTCCCGGAGCTCCGAGGCCACCGTGCCGTCCTCCCGCAGAAGGGCCGCCTGCAGGAGGAAGGTGCTCGTGTCCAGTCCCAGAACGACGCCCATGGGGCCACCTCCGGCGCCGACGCGAAAGAGGGGCCCCCGCCGGGGCCCCTCTTTGCCGCCGGTTCCCTTCCCCGGCCTCAACCGAACATTTCGGCGATCTTGTGCACCAGGGGGATCTCCCACTTCTCGCCCTCGAAGGCCTTGACCCAGGCCACGATGTTGACGGCCAGGAACAGCACGAAGAGGACGCACATGATGCACGGGTGGAGAATACCCCCGATCCCCAGGGTCAGCACGCTTATCATGATGGAGCCGAAGAACCCGATGATCGAGGCCACGATGGCCACCGCGGCGAAGGCCAGCCCCTGCCGGCCGTGCCAGTAGACGTACTCCTTCTGGGGATCGGCCTGCTTGTCCTTGAACATGAAGAAGGGGATCAAGGCCAGAAGGAAGAAGTAGGCGAGGAAGAGGTGGATCTTGTCCTCGTCCGCGTAAGGTTTGCTTCCGACGGGGGGTTCGGCGTCGCCCATGGTCACCTCCCTTTCCTGGTCCCACTCTACCGAAAGAACCGGGCCGGCGCAAGTGGCCCGCGTCACACCTCCTGGAAGATGAAGGGGCGGAGGCAGTCCAGCCGGGACTCCAGGTCCTCGGGGTGGATCATCCAGGTGGCGGCGGCGACGCTGGAGAGGAGGGAGTTCCCGTCCTGTGGGGTGTAGCAGAAGCCCGTCACCTGCGTCCCCCCACGGGAGACGGCGAGGCTCTTGATGGGAATCACCGTCTGGCTGAGGATCCGGCCGTAGTACCCGTGGTCCCGTCCGAAGGAGAAGACCGTGCCGGCGCTCTTCTTGTAGGTCACCGCCACCCGGCGGTTGGCGTGGATCTGCGCCACCAGCCTCTCCAGGGTGGTGGGCTTTCGGAGCCGGAGCTGGAACCAGATGGTGTGCATGTACTGGGTGTTCATCTTCACGGCGGAGGAGTAGAGGTCCAGCTCCAGGCCGAGGGTCTTGAAGAGGTGCCAGGCGTCCCGGGCGTGGTGGGTTCCAAAGGTCTCGTCCTCGTGCTTCCCCGCCTGGGGGGAGGGGATGTACGACGAGTCCTGGGAGATGTCGTTGGCCCGCCGCATGCAGAGGAAGCGGCCCTCCTGGAAGGCCTCCCGGTCCTCCCCGTTGGCCATCCCCAGGGTGTGGATGACCACGGCGATGTTGTGGGTGTTGCAGGAGACGATCTGCACGAAGCGGTCCTCGCCGGGGACCAGCGCCTCGTCGTTGATGCCCCGGGCGTACATCTTGCCGAAGCCGAATTCGCTCCCCTGGGCCAGGAAGCCCTTCACCTCCTTGGCGTAGGGAAGGTAGAGCTTCTCCTTGTTCTGGTTGCCCACGGGGGTGCAGTCGATGACCACCGTGGCCCGCTGGAGGGCCTCGGAGGCGGTGAGGCTCGGCTCCATCCCCAGCTTGTGGAAGCCCTCGTAGGCCTCCGGGTCCGCCGCCAGCCGCGCCCCGTCGTTCAGGAGCGCCAGGACCTTGGCCCGGTCCTCCAGCAGCGGCGTCCGCTTGTGAAAGGTGACCTCCTCGAAGCCGAAGTGGTCCTTCATCCGGCAGAGGAGGCCGATGAGGGGCTCTCCGATGGTACCCGTTCCGACGACGTGGACGACCTTCTTGGCCATGGCATCCTCCTTTCGGGCGCTCGATCCGCAACCCCGAAAAGCGAAACCCCTGGACCCAACCCGCACCTCCCTGAAAACGGCACGGGGGGAGACCGGCTCCCCCCGTTACCGCGCCATCCAAGGCCCCGCTGGGCCTCTCTTTGGTCCACTATAACCCCTCTTTCCGCCGGTGCAACCTCCCCGGGGCCCCGCCCCCCGCCTCAGGTGCCTTCCTGCCAGGAGGCGAGGTAGGCCACCTGCTCCGGCGTGAGGGTGTCCATCCGGTAGCCCAGGGTCTCCAGCTTGATGCGGGCGATCTCCAGGTCGATCTCCTCGGGGATGACGTGGACCTCCCGGGAAAGACCGGCGTGGTGCTTCAGCATCCACTCGGCGGAGAGGGCCTGGTTGGCGAAGGACATGTCCATCACCACGGCGGGGTGGCCTTCGGCGGCGGCCAGGTTCACCAGGCGCCCCTCCGCCAGGACGTAGATCCGCCGCCCGTTCCGCAGGCGGAATTCCTCCACGAAATCCCGGACCTGGCGGCGCTCCGCCGCCTTCTCGTAGAGGCCGCCCTCCAGCTCCAGCTCTACGTTGAAGTGGCCGGCGTTGCAGACCACGGCGCCGTCCTTCATGGCTTCGAAGTGTTCCATGCGAATAACGTGCTTGTTGCCGGTGACGGTGACGAAGAGGTCCCCCCGGGGGGCCGCTTCGGCCATGGGGGCCACCTCGAAGCCGTCCATCACCGCCTCCAGGGCTTTGACGGGGTCCACCTCCGTGACCACCACGTGGGCCCCCATGCCCTTGGCCCGCATGGAGACCCCCTTGCCGCACCAGCCGTACCCGGCCACCACCACGGTGGAGCCGGCCAGGAGGAGGTTGGTGGCCCTCAGGATGCCGTCGAGGGTGGACTGGCCCGTCCCGTAGCGGTTGTCGAAGAGGTGCTTGGTCATGGCCTCGTTGACCGCCAGGATCGGGTACTTCAGGACGCCGTGCTTCGCCATGCTCTTGAGGCGGATGACGCCGGTGGTGGTCTCCTCCGTACCGGCGAGGAGGTGCTCCAAGGCGTCCTTCCGGCCCCCGTGGGCCAGGGAAACGAGGTCGGCCCCGTCGTCCATGGTGAGAACCGGCCGGGTGTCCAGCACCGCCTCCAGGTGGGCGTAGTAGGTGGCGTGGTCCTCCCCCTTGATGGCGAAGACCGAGACGCCGTAGTCCTCCACCAGGCTCGCCGCCACGTCGTCCTGGGTGGAGAGAGGGTTGCTGGCGCAGAGGGCCACCTGGGCCCCGCCGGCGGCCAGGGTCCTCACCAGGTTGGCCGTTTCGGTGGTCACGTGGAGGCAGGCGCCGACCCGGATCCCTTCCAGGGGACGCTCCTTGGCGAAGCGCTCCCGGATGCGGCCGAGGACCGGCATCTGCCAGTCCGCCCAGAGGATCCGGTCCCTTCCCCGAGCCCGAAGGCTCCTGTCCTTGATATCGCAGTTCATGCTTTCCCCTTCCCCTCTCCCTTGAGGCCGCAGCGCTGGCGGAGGAGGGCCGCCTTGTCGGTCCGCTCCCAGGTGAACTCGGGCTCGGTGCGCCCGAAGTGGCCGTAGGACGCCGTCTTCTTGTAGATGGGCCTGAGGAGGTCCAGGTTCTCGATGATCTCGGCGGGCTTCAGGCCAAAGGTCGCCTTCACCGCCCCCTCGATCCTCTCTTCCGGAACCGCCGCCGTCCCGAAGGTCTCCACGAGTACGCTCACCGGGGCCGCCACGCCGATGGCGTAGGCGAGCTGGACCTCGCAGCGGCGGGCCAGGCCTGCGGCGACGATGTTCTTGGCGATGTGCCTCGCCATGTAGGCCGCCGAGCGGTCCACCTTGGAGGGGTCCTTCCCGGAGAAGGCCCCGCCGCCGTGGCGCCCCATGCCGCCGTAGGTATCCACGATGATCTTCCGGCCGGTGACCCCCGAATCACCCATGGGGCCGCCGATCTCGAATTTTCCCGTGGGGTTCACCAGCAGGTCGTCTTTCTTGAGGCCACGGATCATTTCGGGAGGAAGGGCCTTCCGGACCACCTCCTCCAGGATGGCCTCGCGGATGACCTTCTGCGAAAGCCCCTTCTCGTGCTGGGCCGAAACGACGACCTTGGCGATGCGGGAGGGGCGCCCCTTCCGGTACTCCACCGTCACCTGGCTCTTGCCGTCGGGGCGTAGGAAGGGGAGGGTCCCCTTCTTTCGGACCTCCGCCAGGCGCCGGGTGACGGCGTGGGCGTAGGTGATGGGGGCCGGCATCAGGGCGGGGGTCTCGTCGCAGGCGAAGCCGAACATCATCCCCTGGTCCCCCGCCCCCTGCTCCTTCTTCCGGTTCTGCTTCCCGTCCACCCCCTGGGCGATGTCCCTGGACTGTTCCTCGATGGCCACCAGGACCCCGCACGAGCCGCCGTCGAAGCCCATCTCGCTGCTGGTGTACCCGATCTCCTGGATGGTCCGGCGCACGGTGGCGGGAATCTCGACGTAGCACCGGGTGGTTACCTCCCCCGCCACGATGCAGAAGCCGGTCTTGAGAAGGGTCTCCACCGCCACGCGGGCTCCCTTGTCCTTCTCCAGGATGGCGTCGAGGATGGCGTCGCTCACCTGGTCGGCGATCTTGTCGGGGTGTCCCTCCGTCACCGATTCGGAGGTAAAGAGGAAGTCTCTCTCCATGGTTTCCTTTCCGGCTTTCGCCTCTCTTCGAAAGAGGGCAGGGTTATACCACCGACCTACCTTACGGTCAAGGGAAACGCCGTGCTGCCCGGCACGGGAGGCCCCGCCCGCCAGAGGGAATCGGGGAGGCGGAGGAGACGGGCCGCCCCGAGGCGCCTCCCGTCCCGCGCCGCGCTCTTCACGTCTCTCTGACCATCCTGGCCTTGAGGGTGACCTTGCCGTCCTTGACGGCCACGGCGAAGTCCACCTTCCGCGCCCCGTACTTCTGGGCGAGGGAGGCCTTCTGCTTCTCCACGAAGGCGCGGAAGGCCTCGAAATCCATGCTCAGCCCCTCCCCCGCCTTCCGCTTGGCGGCGGCGAACTCCTCGTAGAGCCTTCGGGTGGGGTCCTTCGGGGGGGCCTTTTCCCGGGGCGCTTCCCGGGGCGCGGGCTTGGGTTCGTCCCTGAGGACCCCCTTCTCCAGCTCCTGGAAGGCGCTCTTGGCCCGCCGGAGGGCCATGGGCAGGCGGGGGTCCGAGACCAGGCCGTCCTCCCGGGCGCGCATCCACTTGTTCCACTGCTCGTGGTGGACGAGATACCGGCTCTGAAAACTCTGAAAGAGAAACTGCTGGGCCGTCTGGGAGACCCCCGCCGAAGCCCAGTGGCGGACCAGCCGGGTGAGTTCCTGGTGCTCCGCCGTCGGCGGCTCCTTCACCGCCCCGGCGAAGAAGAGGTCGTACTGCCGCTTCACCGTGGCGAAGAGCTTTTCCATCTTCGCCATGTCGCTCCGGAAGTCCCGCGCCTCGGCCATGGTTCACCCGGGGATGGATTTTAGCGGAAAAGCGGCTTGAGACAAAAGGGCGCTGGAACTCTCGAAAGGTCCCGTCAGGAATCCTGGGCCGCTTGCCCCCCCTGGTCCATGGCCCGGTTGGCGAGCCGGTCGGCGAGGGCGTTCCGTTCCCGGGGGACGTGCTCGAAGAGGACGGGGCACGGGGGGAAGCTCCGGCGGGCCTCCAGGTGGAGGGGCAGGAGCTTCCGGTCTTTGACGCGGTACTCCCCCCGCATCTGCTTGACGACGAGGAGGCTGTCCATCCGGACCACGAGGCGGGAGGGTTTGAGGGCCGCCGCCCGCTTCAGCCCTTCGATGAGCGCCCGGTACTCCGCCTCGTTGTTGGTGGCGGTGCCCAGGAAGAGGGCGTAATCCGCCAGAATCCTTCCCTCTTCGTCGAGGAGGACCCCCCCGGCCCCCGCCGGCCCGGGGTTGCCGCGGCTGCCTCCGTCGGCGTGGAGGAAGAGGACCCGCTCCTCCTCGGCCTGCGGGGCCTTTCCCTTGAGGTACGCGGCAAACTCGGCGAAGAGCTCCTCCACCTCCCGGCGGCGCGCCTCCGTCTCCCGGCCGAAGCCCGTATCCCGGACGTGGCGGTAGAGGCGGCGCAACAGGTCGAGCTTCCGGTCCGCCGCCCCCGTCATCCTTCCCTCCGAGAGGGGGGGGCGAGGGCCTCCTGGGGGGGGATCTCCCGGCCCCGCAGGAGGTCCACCAGGCGGTACTCCCGGCTGCCCAGACCGATGGACTCGGCGTAGGCCAGCTGTTCTTCCCACCGCACGTTGGGGTGGAGGTCCCGGAACTTGTCGCTCCCCTCCCCGAAGGCTTGGCGGAGGCGGGTGTTGGGGAGGCCGCGGGAGGCCAGCACCAGGTCGGCCGAGGCCCTGTCGATGGCCACCGGGTCCCGGGAGCAGAGGACCCCGATGTCGGGGACGAGGGGGTGGTCGGACCAGGGAAGGCAGTCGCAGTCGGGGGTGACCTCCAGGAGGAAGTTGAAGAAGAGGGCCTTCCCCGCCTTGGCCGAGAGGACCCCGTAGGCCACCTCCGCCATCTTCTCCCCCAGGATCTCCGGCTTCTCGTCCCACTGGATCCGGAGGGCCCCCTCGGGGCAGTGGACGATGCAGTCGCCGCACCCCTCGCAGAGCTCCCAGTCGAAGCGCATGAGGGCCTCCTCCGCCTCCACGGCCCCGGCGGGGCAGACGGCGGCGCAGGTCCCGCAGAGGGTGCACCGGCCGGGGTCCTCGTAGGAGGGCTTGACGTTGCCGTGCATCTGCTGCTTGGCCGCACGGCTCCCCAGCCCCATCCCCACGTTCTTCACGGCCCCGCCGTACCCCGCCGCCATGTGGCCCTTGAAGTGGGTCACGACGATGAGGGCGTGGGCGTGGTGGGCGGCGGCGCCGTAGCGGACGGTGCGGAAGTGCTTGAGGTTCACCGGCACCTCCACGAACTCCTTGGAGGTGAGGCCGTCGGCCGCCAGAAAGGGGGCCCCGGTGCCGTAGACGTCGTAGCCGTGGGCCGAGGCCGCCAGGGCGTGGTCCACGGCGTTGTCCCGGGGGCCCCGGTAGAGGGTGTTGGAGTCGGTGAGGAAGGGCTTCCCCCCCCGCCGCTTCACCTCTTCCACCAGGACCTTGACGAACTGGGGCCTCAAGAAGCGGGTGGTGCCGGGCTGGCCCACGTGGACCTTCACCGCCACCAGGTCGCCGGCGGAGACGACCCCCTCCCCCAGAGAAGCGTAGAGGGCCGGAAGCCCCTCCAGGAGCGACCGGTTCCCCACCGCCCGGGAGGTCAGAAAGAAGACGTCGGACGCCATGGTCTCCCTCCGCAGGAGGGCATTGTAAACCGCAAAGCCCTGGGGTGGGCCAATTGCCCCCCCGAGGAGGGAAGCCCTTGGGCGCGTTGACACTTCCGCCCGCCGTTGCTAAAGTTCCAGTCTTTGGGCGGGCCAGCGTGAGCGGGCGCCCTTGCGAGCGAGGTGATTTCCGATGGAGAAGAAGGCCTTCAACCCCTTTGAGATGGCCCAAAAGCAGTTCGACGGCGTGGCGGAGAAGCTGGGGCTGGACATGGGCACCCGGGAACTCCTCCGCAACCCCATGCGGGAGTACCATTTCCTCATCCCCGTCCGCATGGACGACGGATCTTACAAGGTCTTCCGCGGCTTCCGCGTCCAGCACAACGACGCCCGCGGCCCGTGCAAGGGCGGCATCCGCTTCCACCCCCACGAGACGGTGGACACGGTGCGGGCCCTGGCCACCTGGATGACCTGGAAGTGCGCCGTGGTGGACATCCCCCTGGGCGGCGGCAAGGGCGGCGTCATCTGCAACCCCCCCGACCTGTCGGACCGGGAGCAGGAGGGCATCTGCCGCGGCTGGGTGCGCCAGGTGGCCCGCAACGTCGGCCCCATCCAGGACGTCCCCGCCCCCGACGTCATGACCCACGGCCAGCACATGCTCTGGATGATGGACGAGCTGGAGAAGATCCGCGGTGAAAAGCTCCCCGGCTTCATCACCGGCAAGCCCGTGGGGATGGGAGGTTCCCTGGGCCGCACCGAGGCCACCGGCTACGGCGTCGTCTACTGCATCCGCGAGGCCATGAAGGAGCTCGGCATCGAGATCAAGGGTGCCACCGCCGCCATCCAGGGCTCCGGCAATGTGGCCCAGTACACCCTGGACCTCTTCACCCAGTACGGCGGCAAGGTCATCGCCATCTCCTGCTGGGACAACCACGACAAGAAGGCCTACACCTACCGCTCCCTGGAGGGCATCGCCTTCGACAAGCTCATGGCCGCGGTGGACAAGTTCGGCACCATCGACCCGAAGAAGGCCCAGTCCTACGGATGGGAGCAGCTCCCCGGCGACGCCTGGATCGACCAGAAGGTCACGGTCCTCGTCCCCGCCGCCCAGGAGAACATGGTCAACGCCGACAACGTGAACCGCATCCAGGACACGGTGAAGATCATCGCCGAGGGCGCCAACGGCCCCACCACCCCCGAGGCCGACGAGGTGATCAAGAAGCGGGGGATCTTCGTCATCCCCGACTTCCTCTGCAACGCCGGCGGGGTCACCTGCTCCTACTTCGAGCAGGTCCAGTGCAACATGAACTACTTCTGGGAGAAGGAAGAGGTCCTCTCCAAGCTCGACCAGAAGATGACCGCCGCCTTCAAGGCCGTCTCCAAGCTGGCCCGGGAGAAGAAGGAGTTCATGCGGGACGCCGCCTACATGATCGCCATCCGGCGCGTCGCCGACGCCTGCAAGATGCGCGGTTGGGTCTGAAGACACCGTGGGGGGAGGGCCTCCGGTCCTCCCCCCTTTTTCTCCGCTCCCTCCGGCCGCTCCTCCGCCCCCCGCCGGCAGAGGCAGGAGCGGCCCCTAGGCCGCCTGCCCTTCCCGCCTTGTGATTCCAGCGGCCGCCACCGGAAGGCGGCTCCGAAAGCGCTTGGTGGCCTTCAATCCCAGTACACCGCCTTGTTGGACAGGACCTGCCAGCGGGCGTGGCCGTAAAGGACCTCCACCTCCTCCCTGGAGAGGGCGCTGAAGGAGGTGGGGACGGCGTTGGCCCGGAGGACCCCCGCCGCGCCCCCCATCTCCTCCCAGATCCGCCGCGCGGGCTCCAGGTCCGCCCCCACCGCCTTCAGGAAGGCCTCCTTGGCGGGAAGGTCCTCCAGGGCGGGAAGGGCCGGGGCCCTGCCGCCGGTCCGCGCCTCGAAAGAGGCGGCGAGGCCGAGAAGCCGCCACTTCGGGATCCGGAGGAGGAAGTGGTCCCAGTCCTGGCTGACCCGGACCATGATCACCCGGCGGGCCGGCTTCGAAGGCTCCGGTTCCAGGAGGGCCCGAAGGTCGGGACGGGCCGCCACCCGGGGGTCCCGGAGGGCCTCCACCAGCCAGGAGCGTTCCCGCTCCTCGAAGAGGCGGTGGCGCATGTGGCGGTCCTCCTTGTTGTTCATCAGGACGCTGATCCGCTCCAGCACGGGGGCGCTCACGGCCCCCATGACCAGCCCCCGGAGGCGGGGGACCAGCCCCCCGGGGGCCCACTCCCGCTCCCGGGGGCCGGCGTCGCTCACCACCAGGTCCCAGGCGGCGAAGTCCCCTCCGTCGTCGAGAAGGGTCTGCACCCCCAGGTTTTCGAGGACGCCGCCGTCGGTGAGGGCGATGGTCTTCGCTTCCCTCAAGCCCGGCGTGAGGCCCCACCCCTCGGGGATTCCCCCCGCCCCCCGCCGGAGGTAGACGGGGGGCAAGCCCACGGGAAAGGCCGCCGAGGCCGCCGCCGCTAGGGCCAGCGGAAAGCCGGGCAGAGGCGCCCAGGGGTCTCCCCCCTCCGGGGGCGAGAGGCCGGCGCACTTGAAGCCCTCCCTCGCGAACTTGCCCACCTGGCCGTGGTTGAGGACGGTTACGTTCATCACGAGGCGGGGGGCAGCCGGGAGGTCCTTCAGCGAGAGCCCGCCGAAGAAGAGCCCGTCGAAGGTCTCGGCCAAGGCGTTGGTCCGCGTGTACCCCGGGAGCAGGGTCTTGAGAAGCCGCGGGCGTAAGGTTCGCCCGATGAAGCCCCGCTCCAGCTCCTCCCCCATGCGGGTCAGGAAGGCCCCGTCGTCCTCTCCCCGAAGCCGCGCCGCCATCCAGGCCGCGCCGAAGACCGACCCGCCGGAGACGGTGGAGACGGCGCCCACTTCCCCGAGGAGCCCCGTCTCCCGGAGGCCTTGGAGAACGCCCCGGTGGAAGGCCGCCGCCCGGGAGCCGCCCCCGGAGAGGGCCAAAGCCGTCGCGATCATGGCACCGATCCCTCCTCACCGACCTTCGTCTCCCCGAAAGCATGGCACGGAGGAGGGGGGTGGCGCCAGCGGAGCCTCTCCGCCCGGGGGGCCAAGGGCGGGGGCTCCCGGAGGACCACGGGCCCGGCGGAAGGAGGGGTGTGTGAACCAAGTATCCTGTTTCTTGACCCGTCTCGTGACAGGGCCTACATTGGCTGCAGCAACGCGGGTAAGCCCGCGCCGGAGATCCCAGAGCCGGGGCCGGGGCCGGGAGGAAGCTCGTGGCGGGAGAAAGGGAGGACCGCGAGCCCCAGGAGCCGCTGGAGGGGAATACCGTTTCCTCCGGCCGGAGCGCCGGCCTCCGCCGGGGTACCTACCTCAACATCTTCGGTGCCATCAGCTTCCTGGCCATGGTGGTCTTTGGCCTCTACCACCTCCTGGGCCCCGAATGGGAGGTCAAACCGGTCCTGGGGGTGGTGGAGCTGGCCTTCGGCGCCCTCACGGCCGGGGTCCTCCTCTTCCTGCGCCTGACCCAGAACCTCCGCTTCGCCGTCAACACCGCCCTCTTCCTGACCCTGGGGCTCCTGGCCGTCCTGCTCTTCTCCGGGGGGGTGGCGGGAACGGGGCTCTTCTGGTGGTATTGCATGCCGGCGGCGGCCTTTTACCTCAAAGGCAGCCGGGGAGGTTGGGCCTGGGTGGGGGCAAGCCTGGTCCTTCTGGGAGGAGCGTACGGGCTTTCGGAAGCCGGGCTGCTCGTCCTTCCCTACCCCCCGGCGGTCCTCAGGCAGGGCCTGGTGAGCTACGTGGTCGTTTCCCTGCTCATCTACGCCTTCGAGGTGCTGCGGGGGGACTACGAGCGGATCCTCCTCCGCAAGAACCAGCAGATCTCCGCCGCCGCCCGGCGCCTGGCGGAGGAGTCGGAGGCCCGGAGCCGGGCCCTGGAGGCTCTGGAGCGCGCCCGGGACGAGGCGGAGCGTGCCAACCGGGCCAAGTCCGAGTTCCTCTCCCGCATGAGCCACGAGCTTCGGACCCCCCTCAACGCCATCCTGGGCTTCACCGAACTCCTCCTCACCGACCGCAGGGAGCCGCCCACGGCGGCCCAGCGGGAGGCCCTCGAGACGGTCCTGGGGTCCGGCCGCCACCTCCTGGGCCTCATCGGAGAGATCCTGGACCTGGCCCGGGTGGAGGCGGGGCGCCTGGAGGTGGCCTCCGTTCCCCTGAACCCCGCCCCCCTGGTGGAGGAGTGCCTGCGGACCCTGGCGCCGGCGGCCCGGGAGCGCTCCGTCCGCCTGATCCAGGAGCCCCCCGAGGGGAGGGTGCCGCCGGCGGTGGGGGACCCCGTCCGCATCCGCCAGATCCTCCTCAACCTCCTCTCCAACGCCGTGAAGTACAACCGGGAGAACGGACAGGTGCGGGTGGCCCTCCAGCGGGAGGGGGACCGGGTGGCCCTCTCGGTGGCCGACACGGGGCCCGGCATGGAGGCCTCCGAGGCGGAGCGGGTCTTCGAGCCCTTCGAGCGGCTTGGCGCCGACCGAAAGGGGATCCCGGGGACCGGCATCGGCCTCTCCCTCTCCCGCCGCCTCGCCCGCCTCATGGGCGGCGACCTCCAGGTGGAGAGCACCCCGGGGGTGGGGAGCCGGTTCACCCTCTTTCTCCCCGCGGCACCGGCCGCTTCGGATGAGGGATCCGCCGCGGCATCCCCCGGAACGGTCCCCTTCCCCGAAGCGGCGGCCGGCGCGAGGCGCACCGTCCTCTACGTGGAGGACGACGGGGCCAACGTCGCCCTCGTCCGGAGGATCCTGGAACGCCGCCCGGAACTCCGGCTTCTCGTGGCCGGTACCGTCCGGGAAGGTCTGGAGGCGGCCCGGCGGGAGCGGCCGTCGGTGCTCCTGCTGGACCTCCACCTGCCCGACGGCAACGGGCTCGAGATCCCGGAGGCCCTGCAGAAGGAAGGCGAGGCCGTTCCGCCGGTGGTGGTGGTGAGCGCCAGCGCCATGCCCCACGAGGTCTCCCGCGTCCTCGAACGGGGCGTCTCCGCCTACCTCACCAAGCCCCTGGACATCGGGAGGTTCCTGGAGGCCCTGGACGGCGCCCTCGGGGAGGTAGAGGCCGCCCGAAGGACCGGGGGAGGTGCCCCGTGATCTCCGAGGAGCGGCTCCGGGAGGCGCGGATCCTCATCGTGGACGACGAGGAGCCCAACATCCGCCTGCTGGAGCGGCTTCTCGCCTCCGAGGGCTTCACCCACACCCTGTCCCTGACCGACTCCCGGGAGGCCGTTCCCTTGGTGGCCGCCTTCCAGCCCGACATCCTCCTCCTGGACCTCCATATGCCGCCCCCCAACGGTTTCGAGGTGCTGGAGGCCCTCCAGGGGAGGGAGGGCGGGGGCTACCTCGGCATCCTCGTCCTCACCGCCGACGTCTCCCGGGAGACCCGGCTGAGGGCCCTGGCTTCGGGGGCCCGGGATTTCCTCACCAAGCCCCTGGACCGGCTGGAGGTCCTCTCCCGGGTCCGGATCCTCCTGGAAACCCGCCTCCTCTACAAGGACCTGGAGGAACAGAACCGGATCCTCGAAGAGAAGGTCCGGGAGCGCACCGAAGAGCTCCGGCGGACCCGGCTGGAGATCATCCACCGCCTCAGCCGTGCGGTGGAGTTCCGGGACGAGGGCACGGGCCTCCACATCCTGAGGATCAGCCAGTTCTCCGGAGCCCTGGCCCGGAGCGCCGGGTTCTCCCGGGACCGGGCGGAGCTGGTCCTCTCCGCCAGCCCCATGCACGACATCGGCAAGATCGGCATCCCCGACCGGATCCTCCTGAAGGAGGGTCCCCTCAGCGAAGGGGAGTGGGAGGTCATGCGGCGCCACACCCGCATCGGCTACGACCTCCTCTCGGGCCACGATTCGTCCATCATGCGCACGGCGGCGGAGATCGCCCTGACCCACCACGAACGGTGGGACGGAAAGGGCTACCCCCAGGGCCTCCGCGGCGAGGAGATCCCCGTGGAAGGGCGCATCGTGGCCCTCTGCGACGTCTTCGACGCCCTACTGTCCAAGCGCCCCTACAAGGAACCCTGGCGGATGGAGGCGGCGGTGGAGGAGATCCGGAGCCTCTCGGGCCGGGCCTTCGATCCCCGCCTCGTCGAGGCCTTCGAGGAGACCCTCCCCGAGTTCCAGGCCATCATCGCCCGCATCTCCGACCGCCTCGCCGGAGACCTCTGAAAAGAGGCCGCCGGGAAGGGCGCCCGGAGACTTCCTGGCCTGGCCCCTTCGCCCCCCCTCGCCTCCCCGCTCCCCGCCGGCTTCCCTCTGGCCTCGAAGGCGCCCTTGCCCAAGGAAACGAGGGGCCGTGGGATAATGAGGACCATGGCGTGGGCCCTGGTGGCGGTGGGAACCCTCTCCCTCCTGGGGCAGGTGGTTCTGCTCCGGGAGGTGCTGGTGGCGGCCTTCGGAGTGGAGTTCTTCGCCCTGGCGGGGCTCGCCTTCTGGCTGGCGGGGGCGGGGGCCGGGGCCGCCTGGGGATGCCGCCCCTCCGCCCCTTCCAAAGGGGGGCTGGCCCTCCCCTTTTTGGCCCTGGGGCTGACCCTCCCCCTGGGGGTGGCGGCGGCCCGTCTCCTCCGCCCCTTGGCGGTGCCCCTGCCGGGCCTTCTGCCCGCGCCGGGGAAGGTGCTCCTCGGCTCCGCCCTGCTCCTCCTCCCCCCGGCCTTTCTGTCGGGCCTCCTCTTCCGGCGGGCGGCCGGCCCGTCCGGCCCGGCCGGCGCCTTCGCCCGGGCCTACGCCTGGGAGGGCCTGGGGGCGGTGGCGGGAGGCCTCCTGGCGGCGGCCTTCACCTTTGGGGGCCTGCCCAACTTCACCGCGGCCCTGGCCGTTGCGGCCCTTTGCGGCCTCTCGGCTCTGGCGGCTTCGCCGCGGGCATCGGTCCGGGGCCTCTCCCTCGGCCTGGCCGCTTCGGCCCTCGCCGCCCTCCCCCTCTCGAAGGCGGCGGACCGCGCCCTCACGGCCCGGAGCCACCCGTACCTCGCCGCCACCGCCGAGACCCCCTACGGGAGGATCACCGTGGAGGTCCCCCAGGGGCAGACGGTGGTCTTCTGGAACGACGCTCTCGCCTGGGAGAGCCAGGGAGCGGAGGCCGAGGCCCGCATCGTTCCCGCGGCCCTCCAGGTGGCCGACCCCCGCACGGCCCTCCTGTTGGGGGGGGCGGCGGAGGGGCTCCTGCCGGAGGTGTTGGCCCAGGGCTTCGCCCGGGTGGACGTGGTGGAGATGGACCGGCGCCTCCTCGACGCCCTCCGGCCCCTCCTCCCCAGGGAGTCCCGGAGGGCCTTCGCCTCCCCGCGCGTCCGCCTCCTCTACGCCGACCCCGTGGCCTTCCTTACGCGCACGGACCGCCGCTACGCCTTCATCTTCTCCGCTGCGCCGCCCCCCCTCTCCCTGGAGACCGGCCGCCTTTGGACGGTGGAGTTCTTCAGGCGGGCCCGCTCGCGCCTCGCCCCGAGGGGCGTCTTCGCCACCAGCCTCCCCACCCCCGAGAACCTCTGGACACCGCTGGAACGGCGCCTCCTGGCCTCCCTCTTCGACGCGATGCGGGAGGCCTTCCCCCACGTCCTCCTCCTCCCCGGACCCCAAACCCTTCTCGTGGGGTCGGCCTCGCCGCTGGTCCTGGATCCCACCCTCCTCGCCGAACGGCAGGAGGCCCGGCCCGCCAGGCCGCGCCTCGCGGGCCCACCCTACCTTCGCTACCTCCTGACCAACGACCGCTTCCGGACCCTCCCCTCCCTCCTCGAAGCCGAGGGGGCCGGTGCCAACCGCGCCAGACGCCCTTCCGCGGTTCCGCTGGCGGTTCTGGCGCACCTCTCCCGCTCCCACCCCCGCTTGGCTACGGCGCCTTGGCACCTCCCGGGGCCGCCGGGGCCGGGGGCCCTGGCGGGGGCGGCCCTCTTCCTTCTGGCCCTGGGGACCCTATCGGCCCTCGCCCAGAAGCGGTTTCCCGGTCTTTCGGCGGCCTGGCTGGCCTGGCTCTGGGGCTTCTCGGGGATGGTGGGGCAGACGGCGGTCCTCCTCCACCACGTCGTCGTGGAGGGCGCCCTCTACCGGGACGTGGGCCTCCTCCTCGGCCTCTTCATGGCAGGGCTGGCCGCCGGATCGGCCGCCGGGGGAAGGAGGGCGGCGGCCCGGGGGGCCGCGCCCCTGGAGGGTCTGCTCCTCTTCGCGGGGCTGGCTCTCCTCTTCCATTCCGGAGGTGGAGGGCTCCTCCTTTCGTCCCTTCTGGAAACGGCCGCTGGCTTCGTGGCCGGGCTGGGCTTCGCCGGCGCCGTGGCCGCCGGAGGGGAGGGGCGGGGGCCGGCCCTGTACGCCGCCGATCTCTGCGGGGGCGCCCTGGGGGCCTTGGCCGGCAGCCTCTTCCTCCTCCCCCTCTGGGGCCTCTCCTCTACGGCGGTGCTGCTGGCCGCCCTGTCCCTCTCGGCCCTGCCGGTCCTTTCCCGTTCCGCCGGCCGGGGTAGAATGGCCCCTTTGCTGGGGTGAGGCCATGGAACACCGAAAACCACTCGCCTTTCTGCTGGCCGCGGCCCTCGCCGTCCTTCTTTACGGCAACGGATGGGTGGGCCTCTTCGAATCGTCGGAGGCCCGGTACGCCGAGGTGGCCCGGGAGATGGCCCATACGGGCGACTTCCTCTCGCCCCAGATCGACTACGTCTACCACTTCACCAAGCCGCCCCTCACCTACTGGCTCACGACGCTGGGTTACGCCCTCTTCGGCGAGACCCCCTTCGGCGCCCGCTTTTTCCTCGCCATCGCGGCGCTCTGGGTTCTCGTCCTGACGGCGGGGATCCACGGTCTCCTGGCCCCCCGGCGCCCCCCCTGGATCCCGGCGGGCATCCTGGCCTCGTCCCTCCTCTTCCTCGCCATGGGGAAGGTTCTGACCACCGACATGTTCCTCACCCTGTGGGTGACGGCCGGCTTCTTCCTCTGGCTCCTCGCGGGGGAGGGGCGGCTCTCCCCCCGCGCCTTCTCCCTCCTTTTCGCCGCCACGGCGGCGGCGGCCTTCCTGACCAAGGGCCCCATCGCCTTCCTCTTCTGGTTCCTGGGGATGGTGCCCGCCGCCCTGGCCCGGGACCGGGGCCGGAGCCTCCGCCCCTTCGCCGACCCCCTCCTCTGGTTGGTCTTTCTCCTGTTGGCCCTCCCCTGGTTCGTGGCCGTGGGACTCCGCCACCCGGGCCTCCTCGGCTTCCTGGCCACCCGGGAGGCCACGGAGGCGGCCTACTCCGCCAAGCGCTTCCACCCCGGCCCCTGGTACTACTACATCCCGGTCCTCCTGGCGGGCTTCTTCCCGTGGTGGAGCCTCCTGCCGCCCACCCTGGGGCGCCCCAAGGGCGCAGGAAAGGTGCTTCTCCTCTCCTGGGCCTTCCTGCCGCCCCTCCTGTGGTCCTTCTTTCCCGCCAAGCTCCCCACCTACGTCCTGCCGTCCCTTCCCGCCTGGGCCCTCCTGGCGGCGGAGGGGTGGGAGGAGGCCCTCGCCCCCTCCCGCGGCCGGGGCCTCTCGGCGCTGCCGCCCCTTCTGGCGGGGCTCTTCGCCGGAGCGCTGGCCCTGTACGCCGGCGAGCGGATCCCCGGCGGCCTCGGGGGCCCTTTCCTCATCTGGACGGCCTCGGGGGCGGCCTCGGGCCTTTTGGGCGCCTTCCTGGCCCTCCGGAACCGGCGATCCGCCGCCCTCCTCCTGGCCCTCCTGGCCATGGCCTCCGTGGCCCTCTCCCTGCCCCACGCCGCCGCGGCCATGGGCGACGGCGCCAAGACGGTCAAGCGCCTGGGGGAGGAGCTGGCCTCCCTCCGCCGGCCGGGGGAGGCGGTGCTGGAGTACCGGGTCACCCTCTTTTCCATCCCCTTCTACGTCCGGGACCGGGTGGCGGCCTACGACAACAACTTCCTTCGCAAGAAGTTCGTGGCGGGCCGGCCGGGGCACATCCTGGAAACCCGGGACCAGCTCGCCCGCTTCGCCGCGGAGAATCCCGCCCTCTGGGTGGTGACCGACGACGACGGCGAGAAGACCCTGGCGGGGGACCTGGGGGGCCTCGGCCTGGTCTTCCGGGAAGGCCGGCACAGCCTGTGGGCCAGCGAAAAGGTCCTCGAGCGGCTCCGGCCGGGAAGGGTGCCCCCCCGCCCGGCGGGCCCTAGCGCCGGCGGTGGTCGGGGCCGTCCATGAGGACCGTCCGGCACATCTCGAAGAGGCGGGAGCGGGCCCGCACCCCGATGCGGCCCTCCAGGGAGGGCTCCCCCTCCCGGGGCTCGTCCAGGTAGTTGGTGGTGCAGAGGGTGGGCCGGTTCTCGTTGTACCGCTGGCTCACGAGGTAGAGGAGCGTGTCCTGGGCCCAGGGGGAGGCGTGGCACCCCAGCTCGTCGATGAGAAGCAGGGGGGCCTCCACCAGCGGCGCCATGAGGTCGTACTCCGTCTCCCCCGACTCCCGCCGCCCGTAGGTGGCCCAGATCTCCCGGTAGAGGTCGTTGAGGTCCAAAAACTTCGCCGCGATGCCCTTCTTGAGGAGAAGGACCTGGAGGATGGAGACCGCCAGGTGGGTCTTTCCCACCCCGCAGGGGCCCATGAAGAGAAGGCCTTGGGGGCCCTCGGCGGGAAAGGCGGGGAAGTCCTCGGCGTACCGGCGGGCCAGGAGGAGGGCCTCCTCCTGGGAGGGAGTGCGGGGCCGGAAGGTCTCGAAGACGCAGCCGTGGCGGTAGCGTTCGGGGATCCCCGCGCGGCTCACGAGCCGGGTGGCGCGGTCCGGCTTGCGGCAGGTGCAGGGACGGGCCACGGGGCGGCCCTCCTTCTCCTCCACGATGTACCCGGTTCCCTGGCAGGTGGGGCAGGGATTCCGCTTCATGGCGCTCCCTTTTCGAGGAACTCTTCGGCGATCCAGGCCGCCAGGGCCTCCGCCTCGCCGAGGCCGAAAACCCGAACCCCCCAGGGGCCCGGAAGGTCGGTGACGAGGGCCACCAGCCGCGGGTCACCGGCGCAGAGCGGGCGCTCGCTCCGGGCCCTCCGCACCACCTCGACCTTGGGCCAGGAGCCGGTGCGGTAGCCCTCGGTGAGGACGAGGTCCATCCCCTCCATGAAGCGCTCCACCAGGGCCTCCGCCGCCGGCGGCTCCCCGCAACGCTCCCGGAGGGCCGTCTCCCCGGGGCCGGCGATGACCACCCGGTCGGCCCCCGCGGCGAAGTGGCGGTAGGTGTCCTTCCCCTCGTGGTCCATGCGGAAACCGTGGACGTCGTGCTTGAGGGTGCCCACCTTCAGCCCCCGGGCCTTCAGGCGGGGCAGGAGGGCCTCCAGGAGGGTGGTCTTCCCCGACCCGCTCTTGCCCACGATGGAGAGGACCCTCGGCGCTCCCACCGGCACTCCCCTACTTCTCCGCGGGCTTGGAGATGCCGTACTCCCGCATCTTCCGCCAGAGGGTCACGCGGCTGATCCCCAGGCGCTCCGCCGTCCGGCTGATCTTCCAGCCGTTGGCCTCCAGCATCTTGAGGATGAGGTCCCGCTCCACCGTTTCCAGGGGGGAGCGGATCTGGTAGAGGGGCGCCTCCGCCTCTGGAAAGGGGGCCCGCTCCGGGAGAGGAAGGTCCCGTGCCCTCAGGACCCCGTCCCGGCAGCGGATGGCGGCGTGCTCCAGGAGGTTCGCCAGCTCCCGCACGTTCCCGGGGTAGTCGTACTCCATCAGGCGGAGGAGGGCCTCCTCCTCGATGGTCTCCAGGCGCTTTTGGGGCATCTTGGCGGCGATCTTCCGGAGGAAGTGGTCCACCAGCAGGGGGATGTCCTCCCGCCGCTCCCGAAGCGCCGGCAGGCGAATGCGAAAGACGTTCAGCCGGTAGTAGAGGTCTTGGCGGAACTGGTCCGCCTTGAGGGCCGCCTCCAGGTCCCGGTTGGTGGCGGCGATGACCCGGACGTCCACCTTGAGGGTCCGGGAGGATCCCACCCGCTCCATCTCCCCTTCCTGCAGGACCCTCAGGAGCTTGACCTGGGTGGAGGGCGGAATCTCCCCGATCTCGTCCAGGAAGAGGGTTCCCCCGTGGGCCATCTCGAAGCGCCCCATCTTGTCGGCGACGGCGCCGGTGAAGGCCCCCCGTACGTGGCCGAAGAGCTCGCTCTCCAGCACGCCCTCGTTGAGGGCGGCGCAGTTGACCTTGACGAAGGCCCGGTTCTTTCGCAGGGAGTTGAAGTGGATGGCGCTGGCCACCAGTTCCTTCCCCGTCCCGCTCTCACCGGTGACGAGGACGGTGGAATCGGTCTCCGCCACCATGCGGATGAGGTCGAAGACCTCCTGCATGGCGGCGTTCTTTCCGATGATACTGGCGAAGGAGTAGCGCTCTTCCGCCATCTCCTGGAGGCGGGAGACCTGGGTGGTGTCGGTGAAGATCTCCACCCCGCCCACCACCTTCCCCTCCCCGTCCCGGAGGAGAAGGACCCGGGTCCGGCACTGGAGGAGCTGGCCGGAGCGGGTGCGGTAGAACATGGAGATCCCCTCCAGGTCCCGGTCCTGCTGGATGGCGCGGGTCATGGGGCAGGAGTAGTCGCACTCGGAGGATTGGGTCACGTGGCGGCACCGCTGGTCCAGGGCCTCCCCCTCCCCGTACCCCAGGAGCACGCGGGCCGTCTCGTTGATGAAGACGATCTTCCTCTCGGCGTTGGTGACGATGACGCCGTCGCTCATGGCGTCGAGAATCCGCCGGGAGGTCGGGTCAGGAACCAGGCTGGCCAATCTTCCCCCTCACCGCGTCCACGATCTTCTGGGCCTCGGCCCCGGTACACCGATGGTATGCCCCTTCCCCGCGGCACACAAGGACGTTGGGGCCCTCCCCGCACATGCCCAGGCAGGAGACGAAGGAGACCTTCACCGCCTTGGCCGGAAGGTCCCGGGCGGCCTGTTTGAGGGCCATCCGAAGGCGGTCGGGGTTGCCGCGCTTGGTGCAGTCGTCCCCTTTGCAGACCAGGATGTACCAGCGCTCTCCGTCGGCCATGGCCTATGGCTCCTCCCGGAGGATCTCCGCGGCCTCCTCGGCGTTCCTGGTGAGGAAGGCCGCCTCCTCCGCGGTGGTGGTTCGCAGCAGGCTGACCCTCAGGACCGTCCCCGCCGCCTCTTCCGGAACCCCCATCGCCTTCAGGACCCGCGGGAGTCCCCCCTCCCCGCTGTGGCACGCCGAGGCGGTGGAGACGTCGATGCCGCGCCGGTCCAGCTCGGCGACCATCCGGGCGGCGCAGATCCCCGGGAGCGAGAAAAAGGAGGTGTTGGGGAGGCGGGGGGCCTCCCGGCCGAAGACCCGGGCGCCAAAGCGGGCGCCAAGGCGCTCCTCCAGGGCGTCCCGCAGCTCCTCCACCGCCTTCCAGGCTCCCATCTCCGCCAGGGCCACCCCGGCGGCGCGGCCCATGGCCACGGCCAGGGGCACGGCCACCGTGGAGGCCCGCCGCCCGGCCTCCTGGCCGCCCCCCCGGAGGAGGGGCGCCACCGGAGCCCCCCGCCGCGCCACCAGGGCGGCCACCCCTTTGGGCCCGTAGAACTTGTGGGCCGCCACCACCAGGTAGTCGGGGAGGGCCTCCCGCCACCGGAGGGGGACCTTCCCTGCGGCCTGGACGGCGTCGGTGTGGAAGAGGGCCCCGTACCGCCGGCAGAGGGTCCCCACACTCTCCACCGGCTGGAGGACCCCCGTCTCGTTGTGGGCCGAGAGGACGGAGACCAGGGCCACGTCGTCCCCCATCCGCCCCTCCAGGGCTTCGAGGTCCAAAAGGCCCGCCCCGTCCACGGGGATCTCCTCCACGGCAAAGCCACGCTCCTTGAGGATCTCCGCCGCGCCGAACACCGAAGGGTGCTCGACGGCCGAGACGAGGATGCGCCGGCGCTCCGGACCCGCCAGCGCGGCGGAGAGCAGGGCCCCGTGGTTTCCTTCGGTGCCGGAAGCGACGAAGACCACCTCCTCCGGCAGGCACCCCACCAGCCCCGCCACCCGCCCCCGGGCCTCCTCCAAGGCTTCCCGGGCCATCCTCCCCGTCCCGTGGAGGCTGGCGGGGTTGCCGAAGAGCCTGGCGTGGGCCTCGGCGAGGCACTCCTGCACGGCGGGGTGCAGGGGCGTGGTGGCGTTGGCGTCGCAGTAGAGGCGCCTGGCGGAGGGGCGGGGAGCGTCCATGGATCCTCCGGCTCCCGGTGGCGGGCCACCGGAGGCCTCAGTTGTCGTGGTAGAAGTACCGGTCGAGGATCTCCTCGATCTTCCGGATGTGGGAACGTTCCTCCTCGGCCATTTCCAGGAGGGCGTCCCGGGTGGCGGGGAGGTTCACCCGGCCGGCGGCCTCGGTGTAGAAGGCGTGGGCCTCCTTCTCCCGCTCCAGGGCGAGCCTCAGGATGTCCACGGGCAGCATGTTGGGGTCGATGGTCGGCATGGGTCGGTCCTTTCCTGTCCGGAGCCCATTGTACAGGTCGCCGGGGGCTCCGCCAAGGCTCGGCACCGGCTGCGGGACCCGGGGCCTCCGGTGGGCCTCCGTGGTATTCTTGTTCCTCCGGCGGCCCACCGCCGCCCGCATTCTGGGAGGCACCCATGGCCCACGACCTCGGAACCCCCGGCATCCTTGCGGAAAAGCTCGCCCAGGCCGCGGAGGTTCTCGCCCAGGAGGGCATCGACCTCTGGCTCACCTACGTCCAGGAAACGGCCTCCGGCGCCGAGCGGGCCTTCGCCTACATCTCCCCCGGCCACCTCACCTGGGAGAGCCTCGTGGCGGTGACCGACAGCGGCCAGCGGTTCCTCGTCTGCGGGCGCTTCGACCAGCAGGTCTTCGAGCGGAGCGGCCTCTACGGCGAGGTGATCACCTACGTCCAGGATTTCGAGGAACCCTTTTCCGCCCTCCTCCGGCGCCTGGCGCCCCGCAAGGTGGCGGTGAACTTCTCCCTCAACGACCCCGCCGCCGACGGCATCCCCCACGGCCGGTTCCTGCACCTGGAGGAGCTCCTCCGGCGGCACGCCCCGGGGGCGGAGATCGTCTCCGCCGAGGCGGTCATCGGCGCCCTCATCGCCCAGAAGACGCCCCAAGAACGGGCCCTCATCCAGCGGGCGGTGGACCACACGGTGGAGCTCTTCGGGGAGGTGAGCGCCTTCCTGCGGCCCGGCCTCACCGAGCGGGAGGTCTTCGGGTTCATCGGGGAGCGGATGGCCGCCAGGGGCCTCTCCCCCAGCTTCCAGACCCTGGTCTTCGCCGGCGACCGGGGTGCGGGCATGGGCCACGGCGAAGCCACCGACAACCGCTTGGAGCCGGGGGACCTCGTCCACGTGGACATGGGGGTCTTCGTGGAGGGGTACGCCTCCGACATGCAGCGGACCTGGTACCTGCTGCGCCCCGGCGAGGACAACGCGCCGGAACCGGCCCGCAAGGGCTTCGCCGTCATCGCGGAGGCCATCCGGCGCTCCGGCGAAGCCCTGCGCCCCGGCGTCCGGGGAACCGACGTGGACGCCGTCTCCCGGGGGCTGGTGACGGAGGCGGGCTTCCCCGAGTACCCCCACGCCTTGGGCCACCAGGTGGGCCGCCACGTCCACGACGGCGGGTGCCTGCTGGGGCCGCCGTGGCCCCGCTACCGGAACACCCCCTTCCTCCCCGTGCGGGAGAACCAGGTCTTCACCCTGGAGCCCTCCCTCAACGTGCCGGGCTTCGGCGCCGTGGGCGTCGAGGAGGACGTCCTCGTCACCCCCGGTGGGGCCCGCTACTTCGCCGAACCCCAGCGGGAGCTCTGGCTGGTCCGCCGCTGAGGGGCCCGTTGGCCCCGTTTCTCGAAGCGGTGTACTATGGGTTCAAGGAGGCCGCCATGGACCGAGTGGAACGCCTGCTCGCCGAGAAGGGCCGGGAGGTGGTGACCGTCGCCCCCGGAGCCACCGTCTACGACGCCGTGAAGACCATGACCGACCGCCACATCGGCGCCCTCGTCGTGGAGCGGGACGGGGTCCCCGTGGGCATGTTCACCGAGCGGGACGTCCTGACCAAGATCGTCCTCTCCTGCCGGGACCCCAGGCAGTGCAAGGTGGAGGAGGTCATGACCACCGACGTGGTCTTCATCACGCCCGAGACCCCCATCCGGGAGGCCATGGCCATCATGACCACGCGGCGCCACCGCCACCTGCCGGTGATGGAGGGGAAGACCCTGGCGGGCCTCGTCTCCATCGGCGACTGCACCCGCTGGGTCTCCCGGGACCAGGACTTCACCATCAAGCACCTGATCCACTACATCTCCGACACGTACCCCGGCTGAGAAGCGGCGAAGCTACTTCTTGAGAAGGGCCCGGGCGATGACCATGCGCTGGGCCTCGGAGGTACCCTCGTAGATGGTGGTCACCCGCACGTCCCGGTAGAAGCGCTCCACCGCGTACTCCCGGCTGTAGCCGTAGGAACCGTGGACCTGGACGGCGACGTCGCAGGCCTTCTTCGCCGCCTCGCTGGCGTAGAGCTTGGCCATGCTGGAGGCGAGCCCTAGGGAGGGAGAACCCTGGTCCTTGAGGGCGGCGGCCCGGTAGGTCAGGAGGCGGGCGGCGTCGATCTCCGTCGCAACCTCCGCCAGCATGAACTGGATGGCCTGGTGCTCCGCCAGCGGCTTTCCGAAGGTCTGCCGCTCCCGGGCGTAGCGGACGGCCTCCTCGAAGGCGCCCTGGGCGATGCCCACCGCCTGGGCGGCGATGCCGATGCGGGAGGCGTCCAGCGTTCTCAGCGCGATGGCCAGGCCCTCCCCTTCCTCCCCCAGGCGGTTTTCCGCCGGGACCTCGCACCCCTCGAAGACCACCCCCGAGGTGACGCTGGCCTTGAGGCCCATCTTCTTCTCCGGCGGCAGGAAGGTCATCCCCGGAGTGCCCGCCTCCACGACGAAGGCGGAGATCCCCCGGCGGCCCTTGGCGGGGTCCGTCACCGCCACCACGACGAAGGTCTTGCCGTAGTGGGTGTTGGTGATCCAGGCCTTGGCGCCGTCGAGGACGTACCGTTGGCCCTTTCGGACGGCCCGGGTGGTGATGGCGGCGGCGTCGGTTCCCGCACCGGGCTCGGTGAGGCAGAAGCCTCCGATGCGCTCCCCCCGGGCCAGCGGCGGCAGGAACCGCCTCCGCTGCTCCTCGGTCCCGAAACGGAGGATGGGCTCCTCGCAGACCGAGTTGGTGACGGAGACGGTGACGGCGGTGGAGGGGCAGACCCGCGCCAGCTCCTCCACGGCGACGGCGTAGGCCACGGTGTCCAGGCCCGCCCCCCCGTAAGCCTCGGGGACCACCATCCCCAGAAGGCCCAGCTCCGCAAGGCCCGGCAGGAGCTCCTCGATGAACCGGCCCTCCTCGTCCCGCTTGGCCACGCCGGGGCGGACCTTCTCCTCGGCGAAGGCCCGGACCATCTCCCGAACCATCCTCTGGTCTTCGTTCAGCTCGAAATCCATGGTGCTACCCCCGCTCACCCGCCGCTTTTTTCCGCCACCGCCTGAGGGCGTAGGCCACCTCCGGCGGCACTTCCACCAGATCGTCCCCCTCCTCCGCCTCCGTCTGGCAGCAGAGGATCCACCGCTCCTCCCCCCGGCGCCGCAACAGGGACTCGCAGTGGCGGCAGTCGCCGTTCCAGCAGAAGTCCCCCAGGCCCACCTCCTCCCGGTCCAGGAACTGCAGCCCCCTCAGCCAGGTGTTGTTCTCGGGGATCCGGGCCGGGATCCCCTGGATCCGCACCGGAAGGAGCTTCCCGTAGGGTTCGAAGAGGCCGTCGTCGTCGCCGGCCAAGGCTCACCTCACGAACTTCGCCACGTCCAACAGGAGGACCACCACCGAGAGGAGGATGAGGAGGAGGAAGCCCACCTGGAGGATCCGCTCCTTCACCGCCATGGGGAAGTCCCGCCGCACCGCCCCCTCCACCGCCAGCACCAGGATCTGCCCGCCGTCGAGACCCGGAACGGGCAGGAGGTTGAGGAAGCCGAGCTGGAGCGAGATGACCGCCACCAGCGTGAGCAGGTTGTAGAGGCCCGTACGGGCCACCTTCCCCGTGATGTAGGCGATGCTCACCGGCCCCGAGAGGGCCGAGAGCCCCACCTGCCGCGTCACCAGGCGTTTTAGGGTCCGGTAGGCCAAGGTGGACTGGTCCAGGGTCATGGCGGCCCCCTTGGCGAAGTTCCGGGGGAAGGGGTACCGGCGGAAGACCGTCTCCTGGGGGGAGACGCCGATGAGGTACCGGCCGGCCCGCTCGTCGAAGCGGGGGGCCACCTCCACCTCCACCCTCCGGCCCTCCCGCTCCAGGACCAGGCGCCGCTGCTCTCCCCCCTTCAGGGCCATGGCCCGCTGGAATTCGTCCCAGGTCCCGAAGGACTGCCCGTCCAGGGAAAGGATGCGGTCTCCCGGCCGGATGCCCGCCGAGAGGGCCGGGGAGGGGTCCGCCACGGCGCCGATGACCGGCGGCAGCGAGGGGTAGACGCCGATCTCCCCCACCGGCTGCTTGAGGAAGGCCACCACCTCCGGTTCCACGCGGATGACCAGGGTCTCGCTTCCCCGGCGGAGGGTGACGTCGTAGGGCCTCTGGTTGAGGGCCACCTCCTCCCGGATCTCCTCCCAGGTGCGCACCCTCCGCTCTCCGACCTTCAGGATCACGTCCCCCGCCCGGATGCCGGCCTTTTCGGCGGGGAGCCCCGGCGCGACGAAGCCCACCCGGGCCTCCCCCGTGGCCAGGAGGCTCTCCTCCACCCCCACGAAGGCCAGGCCCGAGAAGAGCAGGTAGGCCAGGAGGACGTTAAAGGTGACCCCCATCACCAGGACCAGGAACCGGCGCCACCGCGCCATGGAGTAGAACGGCGCGCCGGGTCCCTCCGCCGGGGCCTCCTCCTCCCCGCTCTCGCCCCGGAACTTGACGAAGCCGCCCATGAGGACCCAGCGGATCTGCCACCGGTTGTAGGCCCCCCTCCACTCGGTGAGGCGGGGGCCGAAGCCGATGGAGAAGGCCTCGATGGCGAAGCCCTGGAGCCTCCCGGCCAGGTAGTGGCCCATCTCGTGGACCAGGATGAGGCCCCCGAGGACCAGCAGAAAGACCGCCACGGTGAGGAGGCCCTCCAGGAGGATCATGCGGGAAGGCCTTGGGCCATGAAGCGCTGGGCGGCCTGGCGGCTCATGCGGTCCAGGGCCAGGATGTGCTCCAGCGAGTCGAGGGAAGCGGGGACGGTGGCCTCCAGGACCTTCCGGATGAGGCGGGGAATGGCCCCGTAGGAGATCCGGCCCTCCAGGTAGGCCCGGACCGCCTCCTCGTTGGCGGAGTTGAGGGCCACCTTGTGGGCCTCGGAGGTCTGGGCCGCCTGGCGGGCCAGCTCCAGGCAGGGGTACCGGCCGGGCTCCGGCTCGGCGAAGGAGAGGGCGGCGATGTGGGCCAGGTCCAGGGCCGGCGTGGGCCCGGGCCTCCGCGCCGGGTAGGTCAGGGCGTACTGGACCGGAAGGGCCATGTCGGCCTCGGCCAGCTGGGCCAGGACCGACCCGTCCACGAACTCCACCAGGGAGTGGACGATGCTCTCCCGGTGCATGAGGACGGAGATCTTCTCCAGGGGAAGGCCGAAGAGGTGGTGGGCCTCGATGACCTCCAACCCTTTGTTCATCATGGTGGCCGAGTCCACGGTGATCTTGCGCCCCATGCGCCACGTGGGGTGTTGTAACACCCGCTCGGGGGGGGCCTCTTCCAACTCCTCCAGGGGGAGGTCCCGGAGGGCCCCGCCGGAGGCGGTGAGCAGGATCCGCCGGATGTGCTTCGGACTTTCCCCCTTGCTGCACTGGAAGACGGCGCAGTGTTCGCTGTCCACCGGGAGGATCTCGGCCCCCGACTTCCGGGCGGCGGCCATGACCAGCCGGCCGGCCATGACCAGGGCCTCCTTGTTGGCGAGGGCCACCCGCCTGCCCCGCTGGACGGCCTTGAGGGTCGGCGCCAGGCCCGCCGCGCCGACGATGGCGGCGACCACCGTCTGGGCGCCTTCGGCGTCGGCTACCTGGGAGGCCCCGTGGGGACCGAAGGTCACCTCGAGGCGCGGAAAGCGGGCGGAGACGCGGCGGGCGTCCTCCGCATGGGCCACGGAAACGACGTCGGGGGAAAACTCCTCGATCTGCTCGAGAAGGCGCTCCACCCGGGAACCGGCCGCCAGGCCCACCACGCGGAAGGCCCCGCCCATCTCCCGGATGACGCGGAGGGTCGTCTCCCCCACGCTCCCCGTTGACCCCAACACCACCACGCCGACGCTCATGAGAGGAACACCTGGCAATAGTAGTAGACGACCGGGCCGTTGAAGACCACGCTGTCCAGGCGGTCCAGAACCCCGCCGTGGCCGGGAAGGAGGCCCGAGGAATCCTTCACGCCGGCGCGCCGCTTGAGGGCCGATTCGAAGAGGTCTCCCATCATGCCGAAGAGGGGAAGGAGGAGGCCGAGGACGGCCACGTCCACCCAGCGAAGGGAAGGCAGCACCCACCCCTTGGCAACCGCCACCCCCATGAGGGACCCCGCCACGTTGGCGAAGGCCCCCTCCCAGGTCTTCTTGGGAGAGACCTGCTCGTGGAGCTTGTGGCGGCCGAAGGCCTTTCCCACGTAGTAGGCCAGGGAGTCCCCCGGCCAGACGCCGAGACCGAGGAGAAAGACCAGCCGGACGCCGTCGGGCAGGAGCCGAAGCTTCAGGATGTACGCGAGGAGAAACCCCGCGTAGAGGGCCCCGAAGAGGGTCACCGAGACCGACACCAGCGTCCGCCCCACCTCCGCCCGCCGGAAGAGGCCCAGGAGAAGGAGGACCAGCAGGCTCCCCGACAGGACCTCCTCCACGGTGAAGACCTCCGGCCAGAGGGCGGGGAGGACGAAGGCCGCCGCCGAGAGGGCCAGGGTCTTCCGAAAGGGGTCCAGCCCGGTGGCGGCGGCGATGCGGCCCAGCTCCCACCCGGCGATCAGGATGGCCAGGGTCACCAGGGCGGCGAACCACCCCGGCTGGGGGGCCAGGAGGGCCCCCAGGAAGAGGGGGATGAGGACGAGGGCCGTGAGGAGGCGCTTCACCGGGGCCCCTCCCGGCGCGCTCCCCCGTTCCCTCCGCCGGCCACGCCGCCGTAGCGCCGCTCCCGCCGCTGGTAGTCGAGGACCGCCTCGTAGAAGTGCTGCTCCTTGAAGTCGGGCCAGAGGACGTCGAGGATCACCATCTCCGTGTAGGCGATCTGCCAGAGGAGGAAGTTGCTCACCCGGTACTCGCCGCTGGTGCGGATGAGGAGGTCGGGGTCGGGAAGGTCCGGGGCGTAGAGGTGGCGGGCCACCTCCTCCGGCCTCACGGGGCCCTTTTCGCCGCTCCGGAGGCGCTCCTCGCAGACGGCGGTGCAGGCGTCGGCGATCTCCGTCCGGCCCCCGTAGGAGAGGGCCAGCGTGAGGGTCCACTTGCCGTCCCGGGTCTGCTCCGCGAGGTCCCTCAGGAGCTTCTGGTTTCGCGGCGGCAGGTCCTCGATCCGGCCGATGGTCCGCAGGCGGATCCGGTTCTTGGCCAGCTCGTCCTTCTGTTCCGTGAGGAACCGCTGGAGGAGCCGGAAGAGGGCCTGGACCTCCCCCTGGGGGCGCTTCCAGTTCTCCATGGAGAAGGCGTAGAGGGTGAGGCAGGAGACCCCCAGGCTGGAAGCGGCCTTCACCGCCTCCTTCACCGCCTCGATGCCGGCCTCGTGGCCCTTGATCCGCGGCAGCCCCCGGGCGGTGGCCCAGCGGCCGTTGCCGTCCATGATGATGGCCACGTGGGCGGGGACCTTCTGGCGGTCCACGAGGCGGAGCAGGGGGTGGGGTTCCGCTTGGAGCGTCGCCTTCTCCGGGGCCATGGGCCTTCCTTCCTCGGAAGACCTTACCACGGCGCCGCCGGTGCCGCAACGGCGCGCCGGCCCTCCTTGCGCCGAGGGGAAAAAGGACCTACCATGGGACCGGTGGATTGCCTATCCAGAAAGGGGGAACGGGTGGACCTTTCGGCCGGCAACGATGCGGGGCGGGGGCGGTGGTACGCGGCCTTTTTCCTGGGCGCGGTGCTCCTCGCCGCCGGCACCGCCCTGGAGTTCCAGCGGGAGCGGCGGGAGGTCCTGGCCCAGGCCCACCGCTCCCTGGCGGCGGTGGGCCGCCTCAAGGCGGAGCAGGCCGCCGCCTTCCGGGAGGACCTCTCCCGGGATGCCGAAGCCTTGGCCCGAAGCCCCCTCTTCGCCCGGGAGGCGGCGGCCCTCCGGGCCGCCCCCGGCCCCGAAAGGCAAGCCCTCCTCACCGAGCGGCTGGCCTCCTACCGCGTAGCCATGGGCTACACGGAGGCCTACCTGGTGGACCCCCGGGGGCACATCTTGGCGGGCGGGCCCCGGCAGGGTTCCTTTCCGCCGGAACGCCTCCCGGCCCTTGAAGAGGCCCTCCGCTTGGGGAAGCCCGTTCTTTCGGACCTGCACACGGAGGAGGTCTCCCCGGAGCCCCACCTCTCGGTCTTCGCCCCCCTTTCCGGCGGGGGGGGCGCCGTGGTCCTCGTGGAGGAGGCCCGGCGGAGGCTCTGCCCCCTCCTGCGGCGGTGGCCCACGGAGAGCGAGAGCGCCGAGACCCTCCTCGTCCGAAGGGAAGGCGGGGACGTCCTCTATCTTTGCGACCTCCGCTTCCGGAAGGGGGCGGCCCTCTCCCTCCGCCTCCCCCTGGAGGGCCGGGGGATCCCGGCCGTTGAGGCCGCCCTGGGGCGGCGGGGGGCCTTCGAGGGCCGGGACTACCGGGGGGTGGAGGTGGTGGCGGACCTTCGCCCCGTCCCCGGCTCCCCCTGGTTCCTCGTCTCCAAGGTGGACCGGCGGGAGGCCCTGGCGCCCCTGCGGGGGCGGGGCCTGGCCCTCCTCGCCGTCCTCCTCCTCCTGGCCCTCCTGGCCGCATTCCTGGCCTTCCTCTCCAAGGCCTTCACCAAGAAGGCCCTCCACCGGGAGCTCCGGGCGGAGCGGGAGCGGCGGCTGGACCTCCAGCGGCTGGCCGTCACCCTGCGCAGCATCGGCGACGCCGTCCTCGTGGCCGACGAAGAAGGCCGGGTGACCCTCCTCAACCCCGCCGCCGAGGCCCTCACCGGCTGGAGCGAAGCCGAAGCCCTGGGGAAGCCCGTCTCGCAGGTCTTCCCCATCGAGAACGAGGAGACGGGCCGCCGGGCGGAGGATCCGGTGGCCCGGGTCCTCCGCGAAGGAGAGGTGGTGGGGCTCGCCAACCACACCCTCCTTCTCTCCCGGGACGGCCGGAAGATCCCCATCGCCGACTCGGGGGCCCCCATCCGGGACCAGGAGGGCCGCGTGGCGGGGGTGGTCCTGGTCTTCCGCGACCAGACCAGAGAGCGGGCCGCCCAGCGGGAGCGGAGGCTCCTCTCCGCCGTCCTGCGCGGCAGCGCCGAGGAGGTCTACCTCTTCGGGGCGGAGGATCTGCGCTTCCGCTTCCTCAGCGGCGGGGCCCTCCGCAACCTGGGCTACACGGCGGAGGAGGCCCTCCGGCTCACCCCCCTGGACTTCAAGCCCGAGGTCACCAAGGAGCACTTCGCCGCCCTCACCGAGTCCCTGCGCTCCGGCGAGAAGGAGGTGGTGCGCTTCGAGACGGTGCACCGCCGCAAGGACGGGAGCCTCTACCCCGTGGCCGTGCGCCTCCAGTACTTCGACCTCCTGGGGGAGAAGGTCTTCCTGGCCCTCATCGAGGACCTGACGGAGAAGAAGAAGGCCGAGGAGGCGCAGCGGGAGACGGAGGCCATGCTCCAGAGCATTCTCGACACCGTCCCCGTCCGGATCTTCTGGAAGGACCGACAATCGCGGTACCTGGGCTGCAACCTCCCCTTCGCCCTGGACGCCGGCTGCCGGGACCCCCAGGACCTTCTGGGCCTGGACGACTTCGCCCTCTCTTGGAAGGAGCAGGCGGAGCGATACCGGGCCGACGACCGGGCGGTGATGGAGAGCGGGACCCCCAAGTTGGGCTACGAGGAGCCCCAGAAATCCCCCGGCCGGCAGCCGAAGTGGCTGCGCACCAGCAAGGTTCCCCTGCGCAACGCGCGGGGAGAAGTCATCGGGGTCCTGGGGACCTACGAGGACATCACGAAGGAGAAGGCGCGGGAGCGGGAGGTGCGGCTGGCCGCCGAGGCCTGGCAGCGGACCTTCGACGCCATCCCCGACCCCCTCTGCGTCCTGGACCGGGACCACCGGATCCTGCAGTGCAACGCCGCCATGGAGGCCTTCACCGGCCGGAGCGCCCAAGCGCTCCGGGGAACCCTCTGCCACGAGGCGGTGCACGGAAGCCAGAGCCCCCACCCCCACTGCCCCTTCGAGAAGGCCCTCCGAAGCGGACACCGGGACCGGGTGGAAATGCCCGTGGGAGAGCGGACCTTCGAGATCTTGGTGGACCCCCTCTTGGGCCCCGGCGGAGAGGTGGAGGGGGCCGTCCACGTCATGCGGGACGTGACGGAGCAGCGGGCCCTGGAGGAGCGGTTCCTCCAGGCCCAGAAGATGGAGGCGGTGGGGCGCCTGGCCGGCGGCATCGCCCACGACTTCAACAACCTCCTCAACGTCATCAACATCTACGCCCAGCTCGGCCTCCGGAAGACCGCGCCGGAGGATCCCCTCCAACAGGACCTGCGGACCATCCAGGAGGCCGGCCTCCGGGCGGCGGCCCTCACCCGGCAGATCCTCGCCTTCTCCCGGCGCCAGCAGGCCGCGCCCCAGGTCCTCGACCTCAACGGCACGGTGGAGAGCCTGGGCAAGATGCTGGCGCGGCTCCTCGGCGAGTCGGTGGCCTACCGCTTCCTCCCCGGCGAGGGGGTCTGGCCGGTGCGGATGGACCCTTCCCACCTGGAGCAGATCCTCGCCAACCTCACGGTGAACGCCCGGGACGCCATGGCCCGGGGCGGTTCCCTCCTGGTGGAGACGAAGAACGGCGCCATCGATACCCTCTACGGCGAAAGCCACCCCGGCGTCACCCCCGGGGACTACGTCCTCCTCGCCGTCACCGACTCGGGGTGCGGCATGGACAAGGAGACCCTGGCCCGCTGCTTCGAACCGTACTTCAGCACCAAGGGAAAGGGGGGCACGGGCCTCGGCCTCTCCACGGTCTACGGCCTGGCGAAGCAGTACGGGGGCTTCGTGAACGCCTACAGCGAAGTGGGGAAGGGAACCACCTTCAAGGTCTACCTACCCCGGTACACCGGCACCGAGGCCCCCGCCACGCCGGCGCCGGCCGCCCCAGAGGAGGCTCCCGCCGGGCGGGGGGAGACGGTCCTCCTCGTGGAGGACGAGCGCCCGCTCCTGGAGGCCACCCGGAGGATCCTCGAAGGCCACGGCTACAAGGTGCTGGCCGCCCCCTCCCCCGGAGACGCCCTCCTCCTGGCCGAGGGCCACGGCGGCGCCATCGACCTCCTCTTCACCGACGTGGTCATGCCCATCCTTAACGGCCGGGAGCTCTACGAGAAGCTCCTTCCCCTCCGGCCGGGCCTCAAGGTCCTCTACACCTCGGGCTTCACCGACAACGTCATCGCCCACCACGGGGTCCTGGAGGGGGGCATCCCCTTCCTGGGAAAGCCCTACACCATCGGTGGGGTCCTCACCGCCGTCCGGAAGGCGTTGGACCGGGAGGGGCCCTCCGGGCGGGGGGGCTGACGGCCGGCTCCGAAGAAAAAGGGGCGGCCCGCGGGCCGCCCCTTTTTCAGGATCCTCGAAGCCGCGCCCGTGGCAAGGCCTAGGCGGGCTTTATTTCACCTCGTACTTCTTGCGCCCTTCGATGTAGAGATCGCCGCCGTGGCAGTCGGTGACCACCACCAGGGGCATGTCCTCCACTTCCAGCCGCCGCACCGCCTCGGGGCCCAGGTCCTCGTAGGCGATGACGTCGCACTTCTTGACGCACCTGGCGATGAGGGCGGCGGCGCCGCCGGTGGCGCCCAGGTAGACCACCTTGTGCTTCCTCATGGCCTCTTTCACGGCGTCGCTCCGCTTGCCTTTGGCGATCATGCCCTTCATGCCGATCTCCATGAGGCGGGGGGCGTAGGGGTCCATGCGGTAGGCCGTGGTGGGGCCCGCCGAGCCGATGACGCGGCCCGGCTTGGTGGGGCTCGGCCCCACGTAGTAGACGAGGCTCCCCTGGATGTCGAAGGGGAGCGGCTGGCCCTTGTCGAGACCCTCGATCATCCGCTTGTGGGCGGCGTCCCGCGCCGTGTAGATCACACCGGAGAGACGGACGCTGTCGCCGATGCGGAGCTTCTCCACGTCGGCGTCCGTCAGGGGCGTTCGCAGCGTGTACTCGGCCATGGTCCCCTCCTCAGATCTCGACTTCGCCGTGGCGGTCGGCGTGGCAGTTCACGTTCACGGCCACCGGCAGGGCCACCAGGTGGCAGGGGTAGGTCTCGATGTTGACCCCCAGGACCGTCACCGTGCCGCCGTAGCCCATGGGGCCGATGCCGAGTTTGTTGAGGCTATCTTTGAGTTCGTCCTCCAGGGCGGCGTAGAAGGGGTCGGGGTTCCGGTGGTAGGGCGAGCGCATGGCGGCCTTCTTGGCCAGGATGCAGGACTTCTCGAAGGTCCCGCCGATCCCCACGCCGATGACCAGCGGCGGGCAGGCGTTGGCGCCCCCTTCGGAGACGGTCTGGACCACGAAGCGCTTGACCCCTTCGAGGCCGTCGGCGGGCTTGAGCATGGCCTGGCGGGACATGTTCTCGCTGCCGCCCCCCTTGGCGCCGAAGGTGAGGCGGATCTTGTCGCCGGGAACCACCTCGTAGTGGATGACGGCGGGGGTGTTGTCCCCGGTGTTCTTGCGCTGGATGGGGTCGTTGAGGATGGACTTGCGCAGGTAACCCTCGGTGTAGGCCTTGCGGATGCCGGCGTTGATGGCGTCGGTGAGGTTGCCCTCCACGTGCACCTCCTGGCCCACCTCGGCGAAGACCACGGCAAAGCCCGTGTCCTGACAGTACGGCACGCACTCCGCCCGGGCGATCCGGGCGTTCTCCTGGATCTGGCGGATCACCTCCTTGCCGGCCTCCGACTGCTCCGCCGCCAGGGCCTCGTCGAAGGCCCGGAGCATCTCCTCGCCGATGTCGTAGTTGGCGTTCATGGCCACCTTGGCCAGCGCCTCGGTGACCGCCTCGGCCTTGACCGTTCTCATGGCGTCCCCCACTGGAAAGGGAGGGCCCTTCGGACCCTCAAGGCGAGAGGATACCCCCCGGAAGGCAAAATGAAAAGGAGGCAGGGAGAAGCCGTGCCCGGCCAAGGGTGGCGGGGAACCCCGCCGGGGCCGCGGGCGGCGCCGGGCCCACGCCTTCCCCCCTTTCTCTTCCCAAAACGCTAGGTTTTTCCAGGCCCTTGACCCTCCCCGGGGGTCCCTCCCCCTGTGGTATAGTGTCCTTCCAAGTTGGGCGGGACCGGGGCGCAGGGGGCGCCGTGGAACCGCCTGGGGGTGGAACCGAGGATTTCCGAAAGGAGCGACCCATGCTGAAGAAGATCGGTCTCATCGGCGGCGGTTACATCGGCGGCGTTCTCGCCCAGGAGATCGCCCAGCGGCGCCTGGCCCGGGAGGTGGGGCTGGTGGACCCCGCGCCCATGGCCGGGCCCAACGATCCGCCGGAGCGCCAGGAGGTCCTCAAGAAGCAGTCGGTGGCCATTGGCAAGTGCCTGGACATCGCCGAGGGCCTCCCCACCATCGCCCGGGACATCAAGCTGGTGGGCTCCAAGGACTACTCCGCCCTCCAGGGCGCCGAGCTGGTCATCAACACGGCGGGCGTTCCCCGCAAGGCCCGCCCCGACGGCACCTTCCCCAGCCGCGAGGAGCTCTTGGCCATCAACCTCAAGGTCACCATCGAGGTGGCCAAGGGGATCCAGCAGTACTGCCCCAACGCCCTGATCATCTCCATCGCCAACCCCCTGGACGCCATCGTCTACACGCTGGACAAGCGCCTCTCCCCCCCCAAGAACAAGCTCTTCGGCATGGCGGGCGTCCTCGACTCGGGGCGGTACCGGTACTTCGTCGCCGAGGCGGCCAACGTCTCGGTGGAGAACGTGAACGCCATCGTCCTCGGCGGCCACGGCGACGACATGGTGCCGGTGCGGAGCTCCTGCCAGATCGCCGGCATCCCCGTCACCAAGTTCCTCGACGACGAGACGCTGGCCAAGATCGAGGCCCGCACCCGGAAGGCCGGCGGCGAGGTGGTGGGCCTGCTGGGCTTCGGTTCGGCCTTCGTTTCCCCCGCCTGGGCGGCCCTGGAAATGGCCGAGGCGGTGATCTTCGACAAGCGCAAGATCCTCCCCGTCTGCGCCAAGCTCGAAGGCGAGTACGGCGTGAAGGGACTCTTCGTGGGCGTTCCGGCCATCCTGGGCAAGAACGGCATCGAGAAGATCATCGAGCTGGACCTCACCGCCGAGGAGAAGGCCGCCCTCGAGAAGTCCGTGGCCGGCGTCAAGAAGACCTGCGACGAGGCCGAGGCGATGCTCAAGAGCCTGTGACCGGGCTTTATCCCTCGGTGCGAAAGGGCCCTCCCCCCGGGGGGGCCTTTTCCTTTTCCCCCGCCCCACTCCCCTTGACGGCGGGGGGGGTGCGGTGCTACAAGGCCCCGGGGCCTCGGGCCCCGCGCCGGGGTCTCTTCGGGCGGCCCTTCGGGGAAGCGTCGCGCATGGATCGGAATGAGGAGCGTTCGCACCGGGCCCGCCGGGGCCGCCTGGCCTTCCTTTGCCTCGCCGCCCTGGGGGTCGTCTACGGGGACATCGGGACCAGCCCCCTCTACACCTTGAGGGTCTGCTTCGGCCCGGCCCTGGGGCTCACGCCCTCGCCGGAGAGCATCCTGGGGGTCCTCTCCCTGGTCACCTGGGCCCTCCTCTTCACCGTCTCCCTCAAATACCTGGTCTTCATCCTCCGGGCGGACAACCGGGGCGAGGGCGGCATCCTGGCCCTCATGGCCCTCTGCCGGCCCGAGGAGTCCAGCGCCCCCTGGCGGGCCGCCCTCCTCACCGCCCTGGGCCTCTTCGGGGCGGCGCTCCTCTACGGCGACGGCATCATCACCCCCGCCATCACCGTCCTGGGTGCCGTGGAGGGGCTGGAGGTCATGTCCCCCCTTTTTCAGCACGCGGTGGTCCCCCTCGCCCTCTTGATCCTCCTCGGCCTCTTCCTGATCCAGCGCAAGGGCACCGGCGGCGTGGGGGCCCTCTTCGGGCCGGTGATGGCCCTTTGGTTCGGCGTCCTGGCCCTTCTGGGGGGGGCCTCGGTCTTCCAAAACCCGGCGGTTCTGATGGCCCTCAACCCCTTGCACGGGCTCCGGTTCCTCCTCTCCCACGGCTTCCACGGTTTCCTGGTCCTGGGCGCCGTCTTCCTGGCCATCACCGGCGGGGAGGCCCTCTACGCCGACATGGGCCACTTCGGGAAGGGCCCCATCCGGCTGGTCTGGTTCGCCTTCGTCCAGCCGGCCCTCCTCCTGAACTACTACGGGCAGGGGGCCCTCCTCCTCCGGGACCCCCTGGCCTCCCGCAACCCCTTCTTCCTGCTGGCACCCCCCTGGGCCCTCACCCCGCTGGTCCTCCTCTCCGCCGCGGCGGCGGTCATCGCCTCCCAGGCGGTGATCTCCGGGGCCTTCTCCCTCACGCGGCAAGCGGTGCAGCTGGGCTTCTGCCCCCGCCTGGCCATCCGCCACACCTCCTCGGAGGAGATCGGCCAGATCTACGTTCCTTCGGTGAACTGGGCCCTCCTTGCGGCGACGGTCCTCTTGGTCCTGGCCTTCCGGAACTCCGAGAGCCTGGCGGCGGCCTACGGCGTCGCCGTCACCACCACCATGGTGATCACCACCCTCCTCTTCCACGTCCTGGCAACCCGCCGGTGGCGCTGGAACCGGGCGGCGGTCCTGCCCCTGACGGCGGCCTTCCTCGCGGCGGACCTCTCCTTTTTCGGCGCCAACGCCGTCAAGATCGAGCACGGGGGCTACGTCCCCCTGGCCCTGGGCGCCGGCGTCTTTCTCCTCCTCTCCACCTGGAAGCGGGGGCGGGCCATCCTGGCCCGCCGCCTGGAGGAGCAGTCCCTGCCCCTGGAGATCTTCCTCGCGGACATCCAGAAAAACCCGCCGGTGCGGGTCCCCGGTACCGCCGTCTTCCTCACCGGAAACCCCACCGGCGTCCCCGGGGCCCTCCTGCACAACCTGAAGCACAACCACGTCCTCCACGAACGGGTGGCCATCCTGACGGTGGTGACGGAGGACGTCCCCGCCGTTCCCCCCAAGAGGAGGCTCTCGCTGGAGCCTCTCGGCGTGGGGCTCTTCCGCATGACGGGGCGCTTCGGCTTCATGGAGACCCCCAGCGTCCCCAAGCTCCTGGCCCTGGCCCAGGACCTGGGCTTTCCCAACGACACCATGACCACCACCTTCTTCCTGGGCCGGGAGAGCCTCCTGCCGGGCCCCCGCCCCGGCCTGCCCCGGTGGCGCAAAGAACTCTTCGCCCTCCTCTCCCGCAACGCCCAGAGCGCCACCGCCTTCTTCGGCATCCCCCCCAACCGGGTGGTGGAGCTGGGGACCCAGATCGAACTCTGAGGCCGCCCGGCGGGCGCCGGGCCTCCCTTCGGCGCGGGCCCCTTTCCCGGCCGCGAATGGACCGGTACAATCGCCCCTGGCCTTCCCGCCGGGAAGGCCGCTTCGGAAGGAGGCGGCGATGCACGTCATGAAACGGGCGCCCCTGGGGGTGCTCCTCCTCGCCCTGTCGGCGGGCCTCGCGTGGGCCGGCACCGACCGCGGCCCAACTCTTGAGGCCCTGAAGGCCGTGACCGCCGAGAAGTACCCCGGCGCCGACGCCGTGGTCGTTCTCGACGAGACCACCGTGAACGTGGAGGATTCGGGCCTCTCCCACGTGGAGAGGACCCAGCTCGTCAAGGTGCTGACGGAGAAGGGGGCGGCCCAGTACGCCACCCTGCGCTTCGACTACGACCCCGCCTCCTCCTGGGCGGAGGTCCGGGGCCTCACCGTCTTCCGCGAAGACGGCACGGTGGAGGAGGTTCCCGCCGGGCGGATCTACGACCTTCCCCAGCCCCAGTTCATGATCTACTGGGGGCCGCGGATGAAGGTGGCCTCCGTCCCCAAGCTGAACCCCGGCGACGCCGTGGAGATCCGCACCTACTCCAAGGGCTTCGTCATCGCCTACCTCAAGGACGGCGGCCCCGAGGACGAGCGGTACGTCCCGCCCATGCGGGGGCACTTCTACGACGTGGTCCTCTTCCAGGGGGACGCCCCCATCGTGAAGAAGAGCTACACGGTGCGCCTGCCCCGGGACAAGCCGCTGAAGGCCCGCGTCTACAACGGCGAGCTCTTCGGCGAGACCTCCTTCGAGGGGGACCGCCTGGTCTACCGCTGGTGGAAGGAGAACGTCCCCGCGGTGAAACGGGAGCCGCGGATGGTGGAGGACACCGACGCCCTGCCCAAGGTGGTCCTGGCAACGGTCCCCGACTGGCCGGAGAAGAGCCGCTGGTTCTTCCACGTCAACGAGGACGTGAACACCTTCGCCTTCACCGACGAGATCAAGGCCAAGGCCGACGAGATCACGAGGGGGCTCCAGACCGACGAGGAGAAGCGGCTGGCCCTCCTGGCCTGGACCGCCCGCCAGATCCGCTACAGCGGCATCTCCATGGGCAAGGGGGAGGGGTACACCCTCCACCCCGGCACCATGGACTTTCACGACCGCTGCGGGGTCTGCAAGGACATCGCCGGCATGTGCATCACCCTCTTCCGGGCCGCCGGCTTCAAGAACACCTACCCCGCCATGACCATGGCCGGGGCGCGGGTGGAGGACATCCCCGCCGACCAGTTCAACCACTGCGTGGTGGCCACCGAGGTCGCCCCCAACCAGTACAAGCTCTACGACCCCACCTGGTGCCCCTTCAGCCGGGAGGTCTGGTCCTCGGCGGAGAAGCCCCAGAACTACGTCATCGGATCGCCCCGCGGCGAGGTCCTCATGGAGACGCCTCCGGCCCCCCCGTCGGACAACTTCGTGAAGGTCGTCTCCCAGGGAACGCTGAACGAGAAGGGGGACCTGAGCGCCGTCGTCACCGTCACCGCCGGGGCCTACAGCGAGACCAACCTCGTATGGGCCGTGGTCAACAGCCCCGCCGCCGACGTGCGGTACGGCTTCGAGCAGGCGGTGGCCCGCATCTCCCCTTCGGCCCGCCTCACCGGCCTCTCCTACACCGACCCCGTGGACGTCACCCGCCCCTTCCAGATCACGCTCAAGGTGGAGGTCCCCGGCTACGCGCTGGTGACCCCCAAGGGCATGGTCTTCGGACCGCCCCTCAGCCGCAACCTCTTCGAGGGGAGGAGGCTCACCGACTTCGTCTACGCCGTGAAGGGCAAGGAGCGGAGCTACGACATCTTCCTCCGGGCCACCCGGGAGTTCACCTACGAGGACCGGATCTCCCTTCCCAAGGGCTACGGCCGCCTCGTCGCCCTCGACCTCCCGCCGGCGGTGGACGGCCCCGCCGCCGCCTTCGAGGCGGAGGCTCGGATGGACGGCGGCGCCCTCCTCTTCCGGGAGCGCCTCTCCGTTAAGAAAAAGATCGTCCCCGCCGCGGAGTACGAGAACCTCCGGAAGGCGGTGGAGAGCTGGAAGACCCTCGCCCAGGCCTTCGCCGCCGTGGAGAAGGGAGGCCGCCCATGACGACCCCGCGAACCCTTGGAAAGACGGCGCGCTTCTTCCGCCTCGCCGCCGCGGCCTGGCTGGCCGCAGCCGCCCTACCCCTCTTCGCCGGCGGACTTCCGCCAGAGTACGCCAAGACACCCACCGCCCGGGACTTTCCCGAGGCCGACGTCCTGGTCCTCTCCGAGAAGATCGCCTTCACCCTCCTGGAGGACGGGCGGGTGGAGAAGCGGGTGGATGTGGTGGAGAAGATCCTCACCTACCAGGGGATGGACGAGACGGGGGACCCCGCCGTCCCCTTCCACAAAGAACTCCAGGACCTCTCCGTGACCCGCTGCCGCACCTACGACCCCGAGGGGCGGGTGGTGGACGCCAAGGCCAACTCCTTCAACGAACGCACCCCCTTCGCCCTGGAGAAGGCCCCCGCCTACGCCGGCTGGCGGGAGATGGTCATCACCAAGGTCGGCCTGGACGTGGGCGCCGTGGTGGAACTCTCCTATACGGTGGCCGACCGCAAACCCTGGCGCCGCTTCCTGGAGGAGGTCGTCCCCCTGGCGGGCCCCTACCCCGCCCTCTCCCGGGAGGTCTCGGTGACCGTACCGGCGGGGATGGACCTCCACGCCCGCCTCTTCGGAGCGGCGGCGGAGCCGGTGGTCCGCCGGGAAGGAGACGTCGAGACCACCACCTGGACCCTGAAGGACCTCCCCGGCCTCCCCCCGCGGGAGCTGCACGGAGAGGCCGCCGCCTTCGTGCCCACCCTGGTCTTCACCACCTGCCCCGACTGGGGCCACCAGAACGCCATCCTGGCACGGCTGGCGGACCGGGCCGCCGCCGCCTCCTCCCCGGCCCTGGAGGCCAAGGCCAAGAAGCTCCTCGAGGGGGCCGCCAGCCCGTACGAGAAGGCCCTCCGCCTCCACCGGTACGTGGCCGAGTCCATCAACACCGTCCACTGGCCCCTCGTCGCCTTCGACGAGACCCCCCGGCCCGCCGCCGAGACCTTCGACTCCGGCTACGGCCACCCGCTGGACAAGGCCGTCCTCCTCACGGGCCTCCTCCGAAGGGCGGGGCTTTCGGCGGACATCGCCCTGGGGGCCAAATTTCCCGATGGCTCGGTGGAGCCCGGCGCCGTCCCCTGCGCCGCCCTCCTCGACACCCCCGTGGTGCGGGTGGAAACGGGCTCCTCCGTCCTCTGGCTCGACCCCGCCGCCCCCCTCTCGGAGAGCTCCCAGCGGACGCTGGCGGGCCTGAAGGGCCTTCCCCTGGTCCCCGGTGTTGCGGAACTCCACACCCTCACCTACCCGGGGGAACCCCTCCTCTGGGCCAACCTCGAAGCCAAGGTCTCGGGGGACCTCTCCCTCGAGGGCAAGGGCACGCTCCTCCTCTCGGGGCCCTACTGCCCCTTCTTCGCCGTGGAGGGAAGCACCGACGCCCAGAAGGAGGCCCTCGGCCGCTTCCTCTCGGGCCTCCTCCCCGGCGCCTCCCTCTCCTCGGCGGAGGTGAGGCGGCTGGAACCCTCCCAGTTCGTCGCCGACGTGGCCTTCACCGTCCCGGCGCCTTCGGCCAAGGGGCCGGGGCTGCTCCGGCTGGGCCTCCCCGGCGGTTCCCTCCTGGAGGGGATCGGCACCCCCGCCGCCTCCCGCCGCGTCCTTCCGGTGGTCCTTCCCCATTCGGGCAGGGAGCACATTCGCCTGGCCTTCCAACTCCCCCCCGGGAAGGAACCCCTCTACCTGCCCCCGGCCCTATCGGTGAAGAACGCCGCCGGGAGCCTCTCCCGCCAGGCCGCCTTCCACGAAGGCAAGGTCCTTTGGGAGACGGAGGCGGAACTTCCCTCCGCCGTCGTCCCCGCTTCCTCCTGGGAGGACTTGAAGGCCCTTTGGGCCGCCCTCTCCGCCGACGGAGGCAAAACCATCGTCCTCTCCCTGGAGCCCCCCCAGTAAGCTCCGCAAACCCCTAAGCCCCTCCCAAGGCCCCCCCGGGGGGGCCTTCCCTTTTTCCGGGAACCTTTCCCGTTGGGCGGGGTCCAACCCCTTCGAACGAGGAGGCGGCCATGGACAGGAAGAAGACGGCTATGGCGGTGGCAGCCCTTCTGCTCGCGCTCCCCTTCGCGGCGGCGGGCCCGTGCGGTTTCGGCGTGGAGATCCTGGTGGACGGCGAGCCCTTGGCGGAGTACAACGCCCGGGGGAAGACCTACGTGGAGGCCCTCCGGGGCAAGGAGTACGCCGTGCGCCTCACCAACCCCCTGGGGCGGCGCGTGGCGGTGGCCCTCTCGGTGGACGGCCTCAACACCGTGGACGGGAGGCGCTCCGACGCCCGTACGGCCACCAAGTGGGTCCTGGAGCCCTACCAATCCATCGTGATCTCCGGGTGGCAGGTGAGCGGGCGGGAGGCCCGGCGTTTCTTCTTCACCACCGAGAAGGGCTCCTACGCCGCCCGCATGGGCCGGACGGAGGACCTGGGCCTCGTGGAGGCGGTCTTCTTCGCCGAGCGGCTCCCCGAGCCTCCACAGGAGGTGGAGGACGGCGTCCTGGGCGGGATCCTGGGAGGTTCGGGCAGCGGGCGGGAGGCTCCGGCCCCGGCCCCGTCGGGGGAGGCCGCCCCGAGCCCTCCCCAGTCCCGGTCCCAGAACAAGTCCCTCTCCGACGAGTACGCCGCCACCGGCATGGGGCGCCGGACGGAGCACCCCGTGGCGCGGATCCACCTGGACCTGGAGCCCTTCCCCTCGGCGGACCTTCGCATCCGGTACGAGTTCCGGGAGGGGCTGGTGGAGCTGGGCATCCTTCCTCCCCCGCGGACGGTCTCGCCGCTCCAGCGGAGGGAGCGGGCCCGGGGCTTCGAGGGGGCCTTCTGCCCCGAGCGGTGACAGGGGGTTCCGCTGAGGCGGCGGGGCGGGACCGCCACCGGTTCCGCCCCGCCCTCCCTTTGACCCCGGAGGGGCGGGAGTCTATGCTTGCCGCCGGAGGTACGCCCGTGCGACGGTCCCCCCTCTTCCTCGCCACCCTCTTCCTGGTTTTGGGCCTCTCCGCCGCGGCCCAGGAGCTCAGCACCTTTCTCTCGGCCCCGCCCCCCGAGGGGTCGTGGGCCCGGTACCGCATCGAGACGACCAAGGAAGGGGGGGAGTTAAAGCGCCGGCCCTTCAACCTGTCGGTGACGGGCGGCGAGGAGCGGGGCAAGCGGCGCTACTTCCGCCTGGAGGCGGGGCCCACGAAGTTCGCCTCCGACCGGGACGGGATCCTCCGCCTCCTCCTCCCCGCCGAGCCCACCCCCCAGGAGGCGCTGAACCCCTTCCTGGCGGCGGAGGAGGTGGCCTACGCCCCGCCGAAGGATCCTCCCTACCGCCTCTCCGAAGGGGCCCTCTCCTTCCTTCACCGCCAATCCCGGGACCTTCGGGTCCAGCGCCAGGAGGAGCCGCTGGGGGAGGAGACGGCCACCGCCACCAAGGGCCGGAGCTACCCCTGCCGGAAGGTGCGGATCACCCTCACCATCGAGGGCTCGGTGCTGGGAAGCCGCTTCAAGACGGTGGAAACGGGCATCTACTGGCTCTCCGACGAGACCCCCTTCAAGGTGGTGCGGGCGGAGATCGCCCGGACGGAGACCAAGAAGGGAAAGACCACCAACCGCCGGATCGTCGTCTACCTGAAGGAGTCGGGAGGGGAGGGTGCCAAGAGCGCCTTCCCTCCGGGGCCGGTCCGGGAGAAGGGCCTCTTGGGGGTTCTCTTCCCGTGACCGCGCCCCCGGCCAGCCGTCCGCCCCTCGATCCGCAGGACCCCTTCTGGCGGCACCTGAGGGGCCTCTACCCCCTCCTACGCCGCCGGACCTACCTGAACAACGCCTCCATCCAGCCCCTGCCGGTCCCCGTGGCGGAGGCGGTGCGGGAGTTCGCCCGGCGGGCCTCGGAGGAGGACCCCGAGGCCCTGTACGACCCCGCCCTGCCGGGGCTCCTCCGGGAGGAGCTGGCCCCCTGGCTGGGCTGCGAGGGCTCGGACCTGGCCCTCGCCGCCTCCACCTCCGATGGCCTCCTCAAGGCGGTGAACGCCATCCGCTGGCGGGAGGGTGACGAGGTGGTCGTCCCCCGGAACGAGTTCCCCTCGGTGACCTACCCCCTCCGGATGGCCGAGGGGCGGGGGGCGAGCCTGCGCCTGGCGGGGGAGGAGGGGCGGCCCGTCCGGGAGGAGGAGATCCTCGCGGCGCTCACCCCCAGGACCCGGGCCGCCGCCTTCTCGTGGGTCTCCTTCTCCACCGGGTGGCGGATGGACCTCGCCGCCCTCTCCGCCGAGCTGAAGCGCCGGGGGGTGGAGTTCGTCCTGGTGGACGGGATGCAGGGGGCCGGCCTCTGGAACCCCCGCCTCCGGGAGACGGCGGTGGACTTCTTCGCCTTCCAGGCGGTGAAGTGGATGGCCGGCCCCAACGGCGCCGGTGCCCTCTACGTCCGCCCCGGCGTGCTGGGCTCCCTGCGGGACTGCGCCCTCTCGTGGTACTCGGTCCCCTGCTGCGAGGACTTCTCCCTCCTCACCCGGCAGGACCTCGCCCCCTTCCCCTCGGCCCGCCGTTTCGACGGCGGCACCCCGCCCTGGATCAACCTGGTGGGCCTGAGGGCCTGGCTCGCCCTCCTGGCGGGGGCGGGGGTCGCCTCGGTGGAGCGGCGGATGGAGTATCTCCTTTCCCGCCTCCACGAAACCCTCGCCGAGAACGGCCTGAAGGTCCTCGTTCCCCCGGGGGCCTGTCCCCCCACCGCCATCGTGCTTCTGGACCTCCCCGACGGGGAGCGGGCCTTTGCCGCGCTGAAAGCGGCCGGCGTCTCCGTCTCCTTCCGCATGGGGCGCGTCCGCCTCTCTCCCCACGTGTACAATGAGGGGGAGGACTTCCTGCGCCTCGCCGGGGTCCTCCGGGGAGGGACGTGATGGGCGAACGGTTGGTCCAGGGCAGCACCGACCCGCAGGAACGCCAGTGGGAACAGGCCCTGAGGCCCAGGCGGCTCTCGGAGTACATCGGCCAGACCAAGGTCACGGAGAACCTCGGCGTCTTCCTGGAGGCGGCCCGGCGCCGGGGGGAGGCCCTGGACCACGTGCTCCTCTACGGCCCGCCGGGCCTGGGAAAGACCACGCTGGCCCACATCATCGGCGCCGAGCTGGGGGTGGGGGTCCGCACCACCGCGGGCCCCCTCATCGAGAAGGCGGGGGACCTGGCGGCCCTCCTCACCAACCTGGAGCCCATGGACGTCCTCTTCATCGACGAGATCCACCGCCTGCCGCCGGCGGTGGAGGAGGTCCTCTACCCGGCCATGGAGGACTTCAAGCTGGACATCCTGGTGGGCCAGGGGCCTTCGGCCCGCACCCTGACCCTCACCCTTCCCCCCTTCACGCTGGTGGGGGCCACCACCCGCATGGGCCTCCTCACCTCCCCCCTGCGCAACCGCTTCGGCATCACCTTCCACATGGACTTCTACGGCCCTGCGGAACTCCAGCGCATCGTCGCACGCTCCGCGGGGCTCCTGGCCCTTCCCCTGGAGGAGGGGGCGGCGGCGGAGATCGCCCGGCGGTCCCGGGGGACCCCCCGGGTGGCCAACCGGCTGCTTCGCCGGGTGCGGGACTTCGCCGAGATCCTCTCCGACGGCCGCGTCACCGAAGCCCTGGCCAGGGAGAGCCTGGAGCGGCTGGAGGTGGACCGCTTCGGCCTGGACGACCTGGACCGGCGGATCCTCCTGACCATTCTCGAGAAATTCTCCGGCGGGCCCGTGGGCCTCAACACCCTCTCGGCTTCCCTGGGGGAGGAGAAGGACACCCTGGAGGAGATCTACGAGCCGTACCTCCTGCAGATCGGCTTTCTCGACCGGACCCCCCGGGGGCGGATGGTGACGCCCCGGGCCTGCCAACACCTCGGGCGGCCCTTCCCCGCCGCCGGCGGAGGGTCCTCCCTCTTTTCCGAGTCGCCCTGAAGCCCACCCGGGTTGACAGGGGACCTCCCCTGTCCCTACACTGGGGTCGAGCCGAAACGGGCATCGCACAAGGGGGCGCCATGAGCCAGGAAGAGATCGTCGTCCAAGTCCTCGCGGACCACTTCAACAAGCTGCGCAACAACCTGGACAACCTGAGGAGCATGCTCCAAGACCTCGTCCTGGCGGTTCCCCAGACCCCCGACGCCCAGAAACTGGCCCGGGCGGTGCTGGAGGCCCTCCCCCAGCCGGAGGCCCCGGAGTTGGTCGCCCCGCCCCCCGAACCGGAGC